>JAEUSB010000089.1 GCA_016788865.1 Leptospirales bacterium | reverse complement strand
TTCTAGAAAATACAACGCGGTACTCTTCGAGATTCACGAGTCCGGAAAACCATGGTAGAAACATCGACTGCATGGTGGAGAGGAGGATCAGGAAACCCTGCAGCGGCATTCGCGCCGCGTTGTAAATCCCCGTGTCTCTGGCTTCTGAAAGCATCAGTACTTCCATCCAGTCGGAAAATATGGAAAAGAACGACGCAACTACGATGAATGAATTGTAGGATATCAGCTTACGAAGATGCCCACGCCAGTCTGTCGCACCTGGGAGCTGTGTGAAAAAGGAAGCAGGAAAAACAAAAAAAAAACAAACTACCGAGAGCACCGGGCCGAGCGAGTATGCGAATACGATATGCTCCGGGGATTGTGCGGTTCCCGCCACGTAGGCCAGGGCAAGGAACGTTAGGCGCAGTATTCCGGTCAGCGGAATCCAGAGGGCAAGGCGAAGGTATGAACCATGAGCAACAAGCACCGCTTCCTGGTAGGATACAAACGACATGGCCCCGCCGCCCAGGAAAATCATCCAGAGCAGGATTGGTGAACCATATTCGGGGAGAAGCTCAAGCACCGGGCCGGGCATGGTGAAGAGCGAAAGCAGAATGGCCAGCAGCATGACCAGACCACCAAGAATCGCAAATGTTACTCCCTTCAGCCAGAGCGACGCTCGAACGATGCTTTGAACTTCGCCGGATTCGCCTGCCCGAATCGCCGGTGCCAGGTAGCGGACCAGGGAATACTGCAGACCAACCTCAAGGATAGCCTGGGCGATTACCATTCGTGCGAGCACAGCTGCAAAGACGCCGTGATCCTCGACAGTCAGGAACCTGCCCGCGAAAAGTGCAAAGACAAGTCCTGCCAGGGAATTGAAAGAGCGTGCGGCAAAAAGAAAAACTCCCTTGCCAAAACGAGAATCGATTTTTTCCCGAAAGGACACTACAGCGACATCAACTTTGTGGATTCACAAAGCTCTCCATTCTTATGCGATAGTCGATGAACGCCACTCCTGGTCCAGAGCAGTGATTCCGTGAACGTATGTCCTGCGCGCACCTCTACTCCCCTCAGGTACGTAGAGGAGTGGATGCACGTCATAATAAGACAGCCGTCACCCTTAACCCACTCTTCTGCCGACAGAGCCCGGTCTTCAAGGCCCAGGATTCTTGTCTGGTGTTCAAAAAGAGGATCGTGTGGCGCAATTCTTCCTGCGAAAAATCCACCGGTCATCTTTGCCATAAAGGCAAGAATCAATCCTTCGGGCGCGCCGTATGTTCCAAAAAGCAAACTCCACCGTCCACCCTTGCGCATCAATATCTCGGCCGCGGCAGAAACGCTCCCGGAATCAATAAGCGCTACACCTGCTCCTGCCGAGCGGGCTCCTTCAATGATTTCCTTATGCCTCGGCCTGTCCTGGATCACAACGTTCAGCGATCCTACATCAACTCCGTTCTCACGGGCAACGGTTCGCAAGATTTCTTTGATGTTTGTATCGAGCAACGGGCCCACTTCCTGTTGCCTGAAGAATGATGCGGCCGGCGAATCAGGCAATAGCATCTGGGTCATGTATGTCCCAGGAATGGCCGGAATCGTGCCTGGAGGTACTGCAAGCAAAACGGAAAGCGAATCGTGCAGTCCATGTGCGAAGTTAGTGGTGCATTCGAGAGGATCTACAACCAGGTCCAGCTCGGTCTGACCAGGACTGCCAAACCGCTCTCCCGCGTAAAGCATTGGGGCCTGATCCTTTTCGCCTTCGCCTATCAGCACGTGGGAGGCGTACGGCAATTCTGCAATGCATTGCCGCATGCTTTCAACGGCCACTTGATCCGCCTCGTTCTTGCGGGCCTTTCCGGACCAAACGATTACATTGCGCGCCGCAAGATCCGTAGCGCGCGCGAATTCAACTCCGATGCGAAAGAAGTCAGACATTGCATCAGCGGTTGGCACGTTTCCAGATCGTTGTGACCTGGCCGGCCGCAAAACCAAACTGCCGGAATTGGTCTACCTGGTAGAACGTTTCCTCAGAAAGCGGCAACATATGTATCCGTGTTTCAACCTTTGCAGTCTTGTCTGAGCCTGGCACCTTCCCCTGACCTTTCATCCAGATAATCGAACCGCTGACAACACCTTCGAGCTGCTCGGTGCCGTTTGTTCGTGTGATTTCGGTCGGTTTGAGATCGTGGTACTTAAAGGTATACTGGTAGGTCTCTGATCTCTTTTTGTTGTCCGGCTCAATGATCTCTTCGATGCATCTGCCCGCCAGAGCACCCGCTAATTCGCACTGCATCGTGACGGGGTAGGCTCCGCGCACATACCCATCACGATCGGTTATCACCCTGGTGCCGCTGCGCTGGCCGCTCAGAAAGTGCTCGGGCGTGATGACCGGCTTATTGACGACGTATTCCAGCGAGAAATCCCCGCAACCCGCCAAAAGTAGACAGAAAAAAATGGCCCGTTTCATCCTGAGACACCTCGTCGCCCGCCGATCTCCCCTGAAAGCGAAATATGAAAATTCGATTGATCTTTTCCTGACACGCTGGCATGCAGGGTGGCACCGCGTAAATATGGAAGATAACGGCAATCAGGTGTTCAGAATGTTTACCATCCCGCTGGATCCGGCCAGAGCGGTCTTGCGCGGAATCATGGAGCGTATCTTCAAGATTGAAGTTACGGGTTCTGAGTTCATTCCGCGCGACGGTGGCGGGCTCATTGTTTCAAATCACACGGATTTGATTGATGTGCCGGTACAGGCGATCAATAGCCCGCGCAGAATCGTGTATTTTGGGAAAGCAGAACTCTTTGAACCGGATGCTGACATTAAGAATTTCCTCTTCAAGGAAGGATCCCTCCTCAATCTGCTCCCGGGGCCCATGCTCTGGAAACCCCTGCTTGAAAAGATCCTGAGTTTCTACGCTGACGCGGTCAAATCCCAGATGCACGAGTGGGGAGGCAGACCCATCATCCGCAACTATCGCGGGGAGACCGCTCGGGATGCAGTCGAGTACTATCGCGAGCTTGAAGATTATATGGTGGGCCTCATCGAGCAGGGAGAGCTCGTATCCCTTTATCCGGAAGGGACTAGAACGGAAACAGGTGTCATGGGACCATTCAAAGCGCTCGCCGCAAAGCTGGCCATTCGCGCAAGAGTTCCTATTATACCCAGCGGCATTACCGGTTCCTTTGGATTCTTTACCCCACAAAACATTCTTTCAGGAAGAATATTTCAGACAAAGATTACGTATAACATAGGGAAGCCTATACCACCTTCAGAGTTCCCCACGGGTGATGAGAAGAAGGCCGCCAAGGAGTTAACGGCGGAGCTTGAAAAGCAGGTCTACGCGCTCACGCTGCATCCAGAGCGGCGCAGCCGCGCCCGCGGAAAGACGCGTAAACTCTAGCGGCACCTGAATGCTGCGCAAACTATTCTACAGGACGGCCGGCGCTCCCGACCAATCATCCCTCAATCATAGAATCTTTAACTCCTTCCTCATTGTTGGCGCGGCAGGCTTCAGCGGCGGCGCATTCTTTGCCTATTCAACGGGGTTGAATACAATGCTCTGTCTTGTGACCGCGGGCACGGCTGTCTTCTACATGGTTGCATATTACCTGTCCAGGTTTCGCGGCCTTTTCAAGCACGTGTTTGCGCCCAGTCTCTTTATGGGCGTCGTGGGCCTGTGCTTTATGTGGTTTCTTTCCGGTGGGCTTGAAGGATCCCCCCCGATCATGTTCCTCATCGGAGTTGTAATCCTTGTGGCCGTCGTTGAAGGACGTTATGCGATCTTTTGCGCCCTTGTGGTCGGGGCTGCATTTTTCGGAATGATCATCCTTGAAGCCCTGCGCCCGGACCTTGTTGTCCCGTATCCAAGCGACGGGGCACGCCGGGCCGATCTCATTTTTACTTCTGCGATTGGCTTCCTCATGCTTGCGGTTATTATTGGTATGCTCAGACGCACATACGAGGCTGAACGCGAAGCCGCGCGCGCCATCAATGAACAGCTCATGCGCTCTGAAAGCGGGCTCATTGCAGCTCGCGACGTGGCGGAAAGGGCTTCACGCTCACGAACGGATTTCCTCTCGACCATGTCGCACGAAATCCGAACCCCGTTGAACTCAGTGGTGGGAATGACCCACTTGCTTCTTGAGGACAATCCTAGACCGGACCAGTTGGAAAACTTGCGGCTCCTCAGATTTGCTGCGGACAATCTGCTGATCCTGCTCAATGACATACTGGACTTTAACAAGATCGAAGCAGGTAAAGTATCGGTTGAAAACTCACCCTTCCCGCTCCGAGGTCTGCTCGATAGCCTGGCAGCATCGCTTCGGCCCCGCGCCGAACAAAAAGGACTGAAGCTCGAACTTGAAATGGAAGGCAATCTCCCCGCTACGGTCATGGGAGATTCCACCCGCCTATCACAGGTGCTCATGAACCTGGTCTCAAATGCGGTGAAATTTACGGAATCCGGGAACGTTTGCCTGTCAGCCCGACTTACGCCCGGCACCGAATCGGCGAAATGGGTTTCAGTTCAATTTTCAGTTCGCGACACCGGAATTGGAATTCCCGAAGATAAGCAAGAGATTATTTTCGAAGCATTTGCGCAAGCAGCCAGTGATACAACGCGAAGATATGGGGGCACAGGCCTTGGCCTTGCCATCACCAAGCGACTGCTTGAATTGATGGGCAGCACGATTTCGATAAATAGCACGGTAGGGAAAGGTTCTGACTTCAGCTTCACTCTCGAGTTTGGACACTACGACGGCCCCGAGCTTAATACTATCCAGTCGGCGCCGTTAGGCGACCTGAAGAATGCGAGGATTTTGCTCGTTGAGGACTATGAACCCAATGTAATTCTCGCCCGTCGCTTCCTGTCAAAATGGGGCGCCGTTGTGGATGTTGCGTGCAATGGCCGCGAGGGCATTGAGAAAGTTGCCGCCAATAGCTATGACTTGATCCTGATGGATCTCCAGATGCCGGAAGTAGACGGATTTGAAGCGACTCGCGCCATTCGTGCAATGGGAAACGAAAGGGCGCGGGTTCCCATCGTCGCTCTCACAGCGGCGGCCCTGGCGGAAGAGCGCGAATTGGCCAGACTCTCCGGCATGACCGATTACATCACCAAGCCGTTTGATCCGCGACTGTTACACGATTGCATTGCAAGGCTCGTAAGGAAGCCGTGATCGCAAAAAAGAATTTTGGATGCCTTCAGGATTTTTTGGGGACTAAAACCGCATACTCAGGCCCAGGTCCCAGCGCTGACCTGGATTTATGCTTCCACGATACTCCGTCCCTGAAAAGAAGATAGGCCGCATCCCGAGTTCGCCTGTTTCGCGCGCATCCAGTGCCATCCCGCGCCACATAAAGGCACCCGTTAGCACCAGCATTAGCCCGCCTGCGATTCCACTTGCTTTTGCGTTTCTCACCTGGGCATGCACTTTGACCCGATTCTCTTCGAGTAGCTGGCTCTGGTATAAAGCAAGCGCACTATCGCGCGGGGCCAGGAATTCAGTAATACCAATTGTTGTAACCATGGGACGAATCGAATTGTGAATGCGGTTTGCCTGAACCTGAAAGTAGATCCATCCACCGTAGAATGCCATTGCATTCACAAATGAATAGAACGAAAGGTCATGATAATTCCAATCGAGCACAACATAGTCTGGATCGCGAAAAACCTTCTTTGTATCACCCGGAGTAAGAATGAGAGCCAATTCAGTGGGCCTGCTTGTTATTTCCACACCCGCGAACCGATCCACGTGTCCTTTTAGCGATACGCGTACACGATGAGCACCAGTCGGAAGATCATTTCGCACCAGAGGTGTAACTCCGATTTTCGTCACATCGAGGAACACCTCCGCACCAGACGGTTCTGAATCGACTTTGAGTGCCCCATATTCCTGAAGCGGCTTTGACTCAAGGCGCACTGTACGCGGGCCGGAAATTTCCAGAATTTGATCGATACGTTTCTTGCCATCCTGCTCAAAACGCATCCGGTAGTTTCCCGCCGGCAGGTTCCATGTAAATGGCGTCCGACCCAGATACTGATCATCCAGGAAGACCATTCCACCTTCTTCCGTACTTTCAAATTGAATGGGGAATTGCACTGGCTTGACCACGTTCTTTTTCAAACGGCCAGCAAGCTCCGGCAAAGCTTCGTACAGGGTTCGCGTCGTACCGGTTAATTTTTCTTCGCTACGGCGTCCGGTTCGCGCGTCAAAGAAGACAGCTCGAACGTTAGCCGGCCTATCCCCTGAGTTATCCGCTTCACCGGCGCTAAAAGATCCCAGGATCAGGTAACGGGCGTTCAATCGCCGAGCGATCCCAACCAGGTCCCCTTTGTTTCGCAGCGTATAGAGTTCTTCTGTCAGGTTGGCAACGCCCAGATCAAGAAACGCCCGACGCAAGCCTGAATCGCGTGAGATCCCCTGCCCGGGCTGCCCTTCAGGTCTGATCACCAGGGTTTTAAGAATCTTCTCATCCACAAAACCAATGTCAGAGAAACTGGAAACCATGGTCTCAGGTATTCCACGGCTCAAATACTCCAGGGACGGATCTCTGGCCTCGTTATCAAAAGGCAGGAAAATGAGGCGCGCTTCTGACTTTGAATTGAAGTGCTCGGTCTGAGCCAAAAGCGAACTTCCCGCCAGCAACAGACTGATGAAGACGTAGCCGCAGAAACGCATTAGCCGCTCCGCGCAGCCTCCGTTAATTGAACCGATACAATTCGACTCACTCCCGCTTCTTCCTGCGTAACACCAAAGATGTTGCTGGCGCGAGCCATCGTTTGCTTGCAGTGGGTGATGACTAGGAATTGCGAGCGATTGACAAACGTTCCGAGCATGCGCAGGAAACGCAGCACGTTGTTTTCATCGAGCGGTGCGTCGATCTCATCAAGAAAGCAAAACGGCGACGGACGTACCAGATAGGTTGCAAACATCAGCGCAATTGCCGTCATGTTTTGCTCCCCACCAGAAAGCAGCGTGATACTTGAGTTTTTCTTACCTGGAGGCTGAACCATGATCTCCACACCGCCCTGAAGCGGATCTTCCGGATTAGTCAGGCTCAGGCTTGCCTTTCCACCGCCGAAGAGCGATTGAAATACTTCCTGAAAATTATTCTGAATTCTAAGAAAGTTATCCAGAAATATCTCGCGCGAGCGTGCGTCCGTTTCATGGAGCACTTCAAGAATATTCTTCCGCGCAGCCTCGATATCTTTCCGTTGGTCCATGAGTAGATCGTGTGCTTCAGTGGCCCGTCCCAACTCTTCGATTGCCAGTGCATTGAACTGACCAAGCGACTGAATTTCCTGGCGGATCCTGCGGAATTCTGCTTCCTGTTCCTTGAACTTTGAAGCGTCGCCGGCAAACTCGTTTTCAATCTCTTGAATATCTGTCTGGAAGTCATTGTAGAGATTCTCAACCAGTTCGCGAATATCATCGCCAATATGCTCTACCAGACGTTCCTGTTCACCAATGGCCGGAAGAACACGGTCGAGTTGCTCACGGTCGCGGCGGTATTTTTCTTTTAGATCGTTGATCTCTTTATGCTTGCGTTCAATCTTCCCGCGCATTCCTTCCATTTCATTCTTCTGCGAGTCACTGGACTTACGCAGCTGGGCAATTTCTTTCGCGACTTCCTTTTCCTCTTCCTTCAGCCGATCGAGGGCGCTTTTGGCCTCATTGACTTCCTGGGCCAAATAGGTGATCCGCTCCTTAATCTCTTCAAGCTGTGTGCGAATGCTTTCAAGTCCCTGCGACGAAGATTTTAGGCGTTCTTCTGCGGAACGGATTTCCAGCTCGATTTCAATTTTTCGATTCTTGTCTTTCTCATTTTGCGAGAGATCTTGCTTGCGTTTCTCAAATAGTCCGGCATTTTCTTTCTGCAATTGATCGCGGCGTTTCCGGATCTGTTCCATAGAAACATCCAGCTGCTCTTTCCGAGTCAGCAAGCCGGTCTTTCCAAACAAAACGCCACGCAGCTTTGCATCGAGTTCGTCGGCTTCGTCGAATAACTTCCGAAGCTCGGCGATCTTGAGCTTACTTAAAATTTCTTTTGCACCATTTGTATCCGATGCTTTTAACTTCTGCTCCAGGGCAGCCAGGCGTTCGATTGTAGTGTCTGCTTCTTTTGCAAAAGCATCGTTCAGTTTCTTGCGCGCCGCTTCATGACTGACAATATCCTTTTGCTTGGCTTCGAGTTCCTGGACAAGCTCGTCTGTTACGCGCCGCATTTCCGAAACCAGGTGCTCCTGCTCGGCTTCGCTCTTGCGAAGTTCGTTCTGGTTGGCTTCTTCCTGTTCGACGTATTTGCGGATCTGAGTTTCGCGCTTCGAGATGACTTCTTCCAAACGAAGGGCAGCGTCCTTCAAAGCTTCAATTTCCGCACCGAGGTTCAACTCAAGCTGCGTAGAGGTCTCGTATTTCTTTTCAATTGATGTACGATTCTTTTCTTCTGCCTGCTTCCGCCCTACGAGCGTCTGCATTTTCTGATCCCGGCCGGCAACCTCGCCAGCCACACGTTCTTTGTCGCGGTTAAGAGATTCCAGGCGGGCAATAGCCTGATGGTAATCCCGGTCCAGACGATGCATTTCCTCGGATTCGTTTTCTGTGAGGTTTGCCAGATCTTCAGATTTCTTCTCTCGTTCGGCAATGGCGGCCATGAGCTCGTCGCGTTTTTTTGTAAGATCACCGAGCTTTGAAACACCTGCATTCTTCCGTTCTGCCAGGTCACGATACTGAATATACCGTAGTTTCTTATCGCTCTTGTCCAGGTGCTCTTTGAGCTTCAGGTATTGACGCGTTTTCTTTGCCTGCTTCTCGAGATGGTCAATCTCCTCGCGCTTTCCCTTTAGAATATCATCCAGTCGAAGCAGATTCTGCTCCGTTGCTTTAAGACGCTCAAGGGTTTCTTCGCGCTCTGCTTTGAATCGCGACACCCCTGCAGCTTCATCAAACAGAATGCGCCTGTCTTCCGGCGAAGCCTTTAGAATCTCTGACATCCTGCCCTGCTCCATAATGGAGTAAGCGGTCTTGCCGATCCCTGTATCCATGAGGACCTTTTCAATTTCCTTTCTGGGAACCCGGCGGCCATTTAAGAGATACTCGCTTCCTGAGCTTACGAAAACGCGACGACCTATGGAAACTTCATCCTGATCCAGCGAAAGCAGGCGATTGGTATTGTTAAAGTATATCTCAACCTCCGCAAAACCGCCGGAGTTTCTGGTTTCGGAACCAAGGAAAATGACATCTTCCATGCTCTTGGCGCGAAGCCCTTTGGGCGACCGCTCGCCGAGGACCCAGCGCACGGCGTCGAGGATGTTGGATTTCCCACAACCGTTTGGCCCAACCACGGCCGTGATCCCGGGACCGCATTCAATGATAGTTTCATCGGCAAATGATTTGAAGCCGACCAGACGGATCTTTTTTAGAAATTCCATTAATTCAAGTCACTAAGAATGAAGAATCGTTTCAGCATACTGCGTGAAATCGCTCGCAAACGGGGCTGGATTTACAATCCTTACCATTCTGGAACGCAGATGGAAAGAAATCGCGAGCAAAGCCTGCAGTCCATTCTAAAAAGAAAACCGTATCTGCAAATTTTTTCCACCGCAAATCCGGGCCATTTCCGGCTCGAAAATAGCGACAAAGGGCTGCTGATCCTCGATGAGCGTGGTCGGGCGCTGAGCTCCAGTCATCCGCGCGAAGAAGCCCGGCGACTCCTCCCTGCTGACGCCGAGCGATGGACCGGGCGCGAGATCATTCTCATTCCAGGCATTGGCAACCTGGAACTCCTGGCTGAAGTTACCCGGGTTCTAAAGCCCGATCAAGTTTGTATTGCAGTGGATCATCGTTTCGAGCTTGCAAGTGCATTGATTGCGGGGCCACTGCTGGATTTCCTGGATCGGCCAGGATCACATCTGTTCGCCGGTCCGGGCATGCTTGAGTATTTGCGGATCTATCTTGAGTCCATCCCCGCCGAAAGATTCCGCGGAGTACGGCGAGCCATGCATGCTCCTTCCGTGCGACTCGAGCCGCTCTTCTATCAGGAAATTGAAAAGCAAACTCGAAACATATTGCGCGCGAAGATGTCGGACTTGCTGACGCGTTTTGAATTTGAAAAGACCTGGCTGAAGCATATTCTTATCAATTCGCGACATCTATCACCTGAGGTTCAATCAAATGAGCGCGAGGGCGTAATTGCCTGGAAGGATTGTCTGCGCGGCCAACCGGGAATGCTCGTCGGGGCCGGACCATCACTCAGACGGAGCCGTCATTTGCTTGAGGCAGCGCATAACAAGGCGTTTGTTCTTGCGTGTGATACCTCCGTAAAGGCGATGCTTGGAATGGGTATCAAACCCCATGCACTCTGCACACTCGACGCACAGAAGCATACGTTGTTTCATTTTCTTGGTGCGGACCTTTCCTCGATGATACTCTTCGCTGACATAGTCGCCAATCCACTGGTGTTTCGGAATACAAATCCTCGAGGAGTTGCATTTTCAACCACGGCCAAATACAATACGCACCATGATGGCACATTTGGCCGCGAAGCAACGCCGGGAACGGACTACGTGGAGACATTGCACGGTCCTGTTGGAGATCTGCAATCCGGTGGTTCCGTGGCCACAACGGGGTTCGAACTGCTGCGCTTTCTAGGTTGCGATCCAATCTTTCTATTGGGACTGGACATGGCTTACACAGGAGGGGAAATCCATTCTACGGGCACCCATCACAATGAAAAGTGGCTCACACTGCTCAAGCGCACTACGTCGCTCGAAAGCATCAATCAGGCAGTCTTTCGCAAACGCGAAATACGCAGAGTTCCTGCCGTTGAAGGTGGACTTACGAGTTCAGATTATGTCCTGGACCTGTACCGCAGCTGGTTTGAGGATTCGATTCCCAGAAGCGGTGTTCGCGTGATCCATTTGAATCCGGAGGGCGCGCTCATTGAGAACGCCGAGCGCCTCGAAGACCCGGTGGCCTACCTGAACGACCTCCCAGATCTGAAAGATCTATCAACCCTCCTCTCGACTTCCGCCCCTCTGGCCACCTATGCTCATCCTGCTAATCTAACGTTATACCAGGATCTGCTTCGTCTGGCAGAGAAACCCACGGCATTCTTTGACCGTTATCCTTCCACGCGCGTCTTACTGCGCCGATCAGAAGTCTACGAGGCGAGAAATAGGGAAAAGCTTGGGAAAGAACGCAGTGAAAAACTCAGAAGCAAAGCTGAGGCAGACGCCATCAGCTTCCTGAAACGAGCTCTGAAACCTTACTTCAGGCCAGAACGTTAACTTTGATGTTCGAAAGCGCCGACTGCGGCGTTGTATCGGCGCCGGAGTTTCTGTGGTCTGTGTCGGACTGACGGTTGGAATCCAACTCACTCATCAGATGAACCGGAGGCGGCATATTCTCGCGCGTGAAGGCGCTCTTTGAAACCTGATGACTTGCGGTATTATTGGACCATGAAGCATTGATCTCTCTTAGCATAAGACCCTCTTTAGCTCAGTTAGAGCGATCTCTCTTGTTCGTTCAAGCCAAAAACCCTGAAAGCTGACCTATTTTGAGTTCGACCTACATAACGTTCACTCCGGTGCTCCGTGCCGGATTTGCAGCAAGCGCCAGCGCACCTGCCCGGAATCGCAGAGCGGACCTCGCCCGGCAGGTCGGCGGAGGGAATAGTTTTCCTTATAAGTTCCGGAGAGTCTGCGTAATCCAATCAGCCGCCGTTGTGGGCTTTGGATCGAGTTTTTTGAACGCTTCATTTACCTGCTGCTCACGGTAGCCAAGTTGGACCAGGGCTTCCCGGGCCAGGTCCTGATCCGATTCGCGCGCACTGACCTTCTGCTTGCCCGAAAGCAGCTTCTTGAAGCGATCCTTCTTTCCAGTGATTTCAAAAACCATGCGCCTTGCGGTTTTGTCACCGACGCGCGGGATTTGCTTGAGCGCATCCACATTACCCGATTCGCACAGTTGCAATAGCGTTGCTCCGTCGTAGTGACTCAAAACAGAAAGCACAAGCGCCGGCCCCATTCCCTGCAATTGAATCAACGCGCGAAACACCTCGCGCTGCTCCGGCTCAATAAAACCGTACAGGCGCTGGTCTTCCTGGGAAAAGTGGTGGTGAATGTAGAGACGAACTTCTGTTCCAGGTTTCTGCCGCTCCAACAAATCAAAGACGTTAAGCGGCACCAGAACCTCGTACTCAAGACCGCCGGCCAGTATGAATACAGACGATGCACCGAAGCGGGCCACGGTCCCTTGAATTCCGGAAATCATTTGAGCACACTCCGGATTCTCTTCTGAACGAGATTGCGTTTAGCTGCAAATAGCCCGGCGATGGCCCCCGCAAGCGCGTCTGCCGTGTCGTCAGGGCGAATTGCATGAGAAATTCCAAGGAGCTTCTGCACCATGGTATGAACTGCGTTCTTCTTGGCCTGTCCATTTCCCGTGACGGCTTTCTTTATGGTTCCAGGGCCCAGCGAAATGAGTTCAAGCTGGCTTTCGCCAATCGCCGCAAGAATCACGCCGCGTGCTTCATAGACGCCACCGGCAGTCTTTGCATTCTTATTCACGAATAGAGTTTCAACAACCACGGCTTCTGGTTTGTGTTCGCGAATCAGTCCCCTTGAAGCTTCCAAAATTTTGAACAATCGACGCTCGGGCTTTTCCGCTGCCGGCGTAGTGATGGCACCAAATGCAATGGCGCGCAACGGCGGATCTTCAACGATTCCCCAGCCTGTGATGGCGTAGCCAGGATCAAAGGCCAGGATGCGCATCAAACCAGATTGCTCGAGACCAACTGCACGTCGTCGTGATCTTCCAGCGCATCCAGAAATTTCTGAATTTTATCCAGCTGCTCACCCTCTCCCATTTTCATTTCAGTTCCAGCCAGGGGAACGAATTTGATTCCGGATTCCAGTGCCTGTGCCCCTTTTTCTGCCAGCTTCTCCTGCAAGAGTGCGTAATCTTCCGGCCTGGACCGCAGCTCAAAATATTCGTCTTGCGGAATGAAGTCATCTGCGCCGGCTTCCAGGGCAAATTCCATCCATTCATCCTCTTTCTGGCCGTTCCGCTCGAGGATGATAACCCCTTTCCTTTCAAAGTTTCGAGAAACAGCGCCCTCTGCCGCCAGGTTTGCACCGTACTTGTTCAGCATGCTTTTGATTTCTGGCGTTGTTCTGGATTTCTTGTCTGTCAGTGCTTCCACAAGGATGCCTACGCCGCCAGGCGCAAAGATCTCGTACAACACTTCCTCGTACGTAATCCCTTCCAGCTCACCAGCACCTTTTTTCACGGCCCTTTCAATGTTATCCCTGGGCATGTTGGCCGCACGCGCTTTTGAAACCGCAATACGAAGCCGTGCGTTAGAGGCCGGATCTGAGCCACCCAGTCGGGCAGCAACCATGAGCTCTTTAGATATCTTGGTAAATGCAGCACCACGCTTCTTGTCTGCGCCTTCTTTTCTGTGCTTGATATTGGCCCATCTAGAATGTCCGGACATGACTTCCTCTAAGTATGTTTAGTTGCGCGAAGGCGCTATTCCTGTGAAATAAATTCATCCAGCCCGAGTCGCGCAAGAATTTCTGCACCCGCGCCACGGCGTTCAACCGTTATTTCTCCTTCCACGCAATTGAGAATGGTTGAACCGGTATTTTCGCGCACACCGCCATCCACGACAGCATGGACTCTTTTGCCGTAGGTTGAGTCGAGAATCTCAGGATCGATAAAGAAATCCTCATACGGAACGCTTGTCGACAGGAGCGGAATCTCAAGCTGCCCAACGACTTCCTGGATCAGCACATGATCTACAATACGGATTCCGACCTCTTTGCGTTTGCCCGTGGCGCGACGATCCATGTTCCGATTGGCCTTAAACAGGAAGGTAAAAGGACCGGGGGTCGAAGCTTTCATGAAGCGGAACACAGAATTTGAAATCCCCTGGGCATACTTGCTGGCCATGGCCAGATCCGTACAGAGCAAGCTCAGTGGTTTATTCTCTGCAAGATTCTTCAGACTGTATATTTGCTCAATGGCACGCGGAGAATCGGACGCGCAGGCGAAAGCGTAGACCGTATCGGTGGGCAGGATGAGGACTTTGCCTTGAGTCAATGCCTCGACAATCCAGGAAATAATTCTCTTTTCAGGATTAACGGGATGAATAGACCAGATCAACCCAGGCTCCGAAATGTATCCAGCATACGCACCCGGTCAAACTGGTTCAGGTGGCCAAAAACATCCAACAATTCTTCTTCGTCATTTGTGAATCGCCTGAATTCAAACGATGCAACAGCCTGCGATTCCGGTGCAAGCAGGCGCGCGTTCGCCAGCGCGTCTAACCTCGAAAGCCAGTCTGCGCGCTCGGCAGGATCGCCGTCCAGGGCAGCCGCCAGAGTCTGCAGAAAACCTGGCAAGGAAATCAGGAGATTGAAGAATCGCGTGTCTGCCATGAGGCGGGCATACTCGGGAAAACGGCTGCAATAGTCCGAATAGACCAGGTTCACATCACGCTCTTTGTTCGGGCAGTCATAGGTCTGACAGATAGATGCGCCATAGAACGAAAAATTCTGGGAATGCGGATTTCCCGTAATAGAGGGGTGAACCATGCAGCCCGCTGAGTCTCGCCCGCGCGGAATTCCAAAGAATGGGCAGACGTAGGTTTCTGCATTGAACCGCGGGATTCCGGCTTCCACGGCTTCTCTTGCTTGACGATAGCTTGCAAAGCTGCCGGCCTGCGTCAGGTCGACATTTGCAAATTCGGCCGTGCGATCGCGGATCAGCCTGGAGCGATCGTCTTCGCCAAGGGTAAGGTTATAGATGCCGCAACAGGCACCGCAGGAGACACCGCGGCGCTGACAGGCGTTTTCTCCGGGCCCGGTCATGAAAATTCAAGGTTGTACTTCAATAGACCCGTCTCTGAATCATATTTCAGAAACGAATCGAGTGAGAACAAAGCTCGGCGCATACTGCTAAAACAGAGCACCCGGCCAGCGCTGGCCTCGAGGTCTGTAAGGTCAGATACGTTCTCATGAGGAAGTATCCGGAAGTTCTCCCCGCGCGCAACTCCCTGGAGAACCCGGGCCGGGGCGCCGTCAGGTGGTGCGTACAATAGAAGAATTCGTCTCAGGAAATTCAGATCTGCGAGTAGATTTTCGAACAGATATTGAAATGTAATCACGTAGGATGAAGCATCTTCCGGGCCAATTTCTCCGGCCCTGAAGCCGTTTCTCCATCCCAGGAGCTTTTCAATGTTTTCACGATGCATGGTCAGACTTTCCGGCAAGCCGGGTACCGGTGGTTCCATCTTCAGAGCCTTCATGTTGGAGAGGCAGGTATAGATCTTTTCCACCCATGCATCCAGCCCCTGATTGTTTTCAGGAACTTCGGCGCGAAAGCCCTGGCTAATTGCGCCAGCAAAGACGATACTGGCCGTGATGTAGATGGTACTCTCATATGTTTCAATGAGGGAATTCAACATCTCCATATTGGCGCGATCGGATGCAGGTCCATTCTGTAGCTCTTGAAACCTGGCGTATTCACCGGCAATGGGCGCAGGATACTCTTCAAGGATTCGCCTGACATTGAGTATGTTTACAGAACTATGAAACGTGCGACGCTCTGCGTTGCGATAGATGCGCGCCATTGGATTGCCGTGGAGCACGTAGTTAGCCCAGGTCAGATCAGCCGGTGGATAGCTGCGCCTGGCGGTTTGTCTTGCATCAAACAGCGATTCGCCGATTGACTTTTCTTCAAAAATCGAGCGATAGAAGTTCACAGCAAAGTCAAGCGTATGCCGGCTATCCTTGATTTCCCAGTTTGTACCAATGAAATTCGAGATACCGGCACGGAGAAACGCCGAGGCCACATCAACCGAATCATTCTCGTCTTCATTCTGAACAGAACAACCGTTCGCAAAGAGCAAGTCGGGAGAGAATCCCGCCTTTTCAATTTCACGTGTGCGAAGCACCCGTTCTTCCGAGAGCAGCCAACCACTTTCACGGGGATCCCGCGAGGAACGGATGTGTCCTGCATAATGGATCACGTCTCTGTCCTTCATTGCGTCCAACAGCGAAAGTTTGGTGATCGACTTGCCAGACAAAAATTGAATGTCAAGTTTATCCGGGCCAACCTGACCACTCAGCGCGTCAAATAGCCCCTCACCTTCTTTTCGAGCCCAGGCCAGATCCTCCGTGGGATCGCAGACGATGAGTACGCGAAGGTTCTCGCGCTCCACGTGCTGGGTTTCGCGCCAGTGCCCGGAAATATTCTTTCCAATGTAGAACTTGTCAGACAGGAAACAGCTTCCGTCATGTAGTAGATCCCAGGGGATACGTCTGAGTTTGGAATCGACATGCAAAAATAAGAAACCGCGTTCAGCCCGAAGCAGATCTTGAACCGGTTCAGGAAAAAATTGGAGGAAAAACGATTCACCGAGTCGCCGGATGCTTACAGTTAAATCGAAAATCCCGTTGGAGTCTTCATTTTGCATTCCGGCGGCAATGCGATTCAGCCGATCAATCTCACCGAGATACTCCTGAATCAAGTCCTCGTCGACGACTGCCTGAAGATGGCTTTCCCTCGAGGGCATGCGACCACGCATAACGTTAAACACGTTGGTTTTGTCCACGCGGTCGATGAGGATGTTCAAGAATTCCATAGATGTCTCTGCGAGAATGCTACGCCACGTTACCGGGCCTCACCCAATCGCCTGTTTCATCTCCTGAACTGCTGCCTTGAGCCCTACAAAGACCGACCTGCAGACTATGGAATGGCCAATGGAAAATTCAAAGAGATTCTTATCCGCAGCGAAGGGTACCACATTTGCGACCGTCAGCCCGTGGCCCGCGTTCATCTGGATTCCGAGACTCGACCCCAGAGCGGAAGCTTTCTGAATACGCTCAAGTTCGCCTGCAATCTGCGCGGGCGTTGCCTCCGCATAGGTCCCGGTGTGCAGTTCTATCATCCTCACTCCCATTGCATGTGCGGCTCTGATCGTCTCGGGATCAGGCTCCAGAAACAAACAACAAATGACGCCGGCATCTTTGAGCGATAAAACGGCCTCGTTTACAAATTCTTTCAATCCGGGTGCGCCCAGATTCAGCCCTCCCTCTGTGGACAGTTCCTCCTTACGTTCCGGAACGAAAGTTACAGCATGCGGACGAATGGAGGCACAGTATTTCAAATTCTCTGCTGAACAGGCGATCTCAAGGGTCAAAGGCAACTCGAACGCGCGTATGAGGGTGACGTCCGCTGGCTGAATGTGGCGGCGATCCCCCCGCAGATGAAGCGTAATCCCGTCGGCGCCGGCGACCTGCACCAGGCGAGCTGCCTCGAGTAAATCGGGATACTGCGTGCCGCGAACCTGCCGGAGCGTGGCAATATGGTCCAGGTTTACAGACAGTCTGTGCATGGACCAAAGGGACCTGCCTGGCCGGGACAACCAACCAATTCTTTTTGACTGCAGGCCGATCAATATGGAAGTTCGACGCCGGCCATGGAACAAAAACGGTTCATAGTAGAAGGCAAAGTCCAGGGAGTGGGCTTTCGTCAGTTCGTCCTCGGGGAAGCCAGGAAGCTCGGCGTCACCGGGTTTGTCCGCAACCTGGCCGACGGCAGTGTCGAATGCCTGGCCCGGGGTACGTCCGACCAGATGGCATCGCTGGAAGCAGAGCTGAAGCGGGGACCCTCCTGGTCGCAGGTTTCTTTTGTTACGAGCGAGCTGGATGACCGCCCTCTTTCCGGGGGTTTTCGGATCTCCTGAGCGTCTAAAAGCCCTTATTGAATCTTGCTACCTGACCGAATCTCTAAAATAGTATGAGCAAGATGAAAACGATCACTGCCCTGGAATCCGTGCTTCACGCCTGGGATATGTATGCTGCCGGCGATTTTGAGGGTATCCTCAGCCACCCGGAGTATCTTGAATCGGCGAATGCAGATCTGCGCGATCTACGATTGCTTGCGGAGCTCGAAGTTGACGGACGAGCCGGTGAGCCATCGGGCGACCTGTTCTCCGCGCTCGTTCGCGGAATGGGGTATTATTACAGGGGCAATCTCAAGGGCGCAGCTGAGACACTCGGCGCCTGGCTGCTTCAGAAAGAATATCATACTCGTCTGATGGTGGATCGTTTCCTGGAATGTGCCAGGGCCACGGGCTCCTACGCGCTTGCTTACCCCGTCCTCAAGAAATTTGTAAAATTCCCTGCCTTCAAGGATCGGCTGGCGGAAGTAATCATATCCACGGCACACCACGCAGACCTACACAAGGAGGCGCTGGCCCATTTCAAAGAGTATCAGGCGCTGGTAAAAGACGATGTGGTGATTCAGAAGGTAGCACTGTCCATGATCAAGCTCGGAATGTTCCGCGAGGCAGAACGAATCCTTATTGTACTATTTGAACGGGTTTCCGGTCACGCGTATCGACCAACCGAAGAGCGATTTGAAGAAATCAGAATGAAATACACCGAGACAATCAAGCTCCTGGAGAAGAAGAAGAGCGGTACGTCTGAAGACGTCATGGAGCTTGGAATGGCGTACCTGTTTTGTGGTCGCTACGACGAAGCTCTGCGCCTTTTCAAAACCCTGAAACGCGCTGCCTGACACCGCGCATGTGGAAATACTACGCGCTGCTCTCTGCTTTCTTCGCGGCGCTGACAGCAATCCTTGCCAAACTGGGCCTGAGAGAAGTTGGCGGAAATATTGCCACTGCTATCCGCACCATCGTGATTCTATTTCTGGCCTGGGGCATTGTAATTGCGCGCGGGCAGATCAGAGATGTGGGAGAAATTTCACGAAGCAGCCTGCTATTCCTTGTTGCCTCCGGTCTAACAACAGGTCTGTCCTGGGTTTTCTATTTTAAAGCAATGGAAACTGGAAATGTATCCCATGTGGCTGCCATAGACAAGCTGAGCCTTGCAATTACCATAGGCCTTGCGGCCCTTTTCCTAAAAGAGACCGTTGATCTCACTACAATTCTCGGGGCCGCAATGATTGTAGTTGGAACGTTTGTAATTGCACAACACTGAGAACTATTCTCAATCTCCTGGTATTCTTGCGTTTTCGATCTGCCCGTGAATTACACGCAATGAATAGTACGCATTACCACGTAGTCCGGGGTCAATGGCGGGCTAATGGACGTTCCTAGGTACCAGGATATAGAAGCGCACTGCAATTGAGGCTAATTGACGTAAAGCGCTGCGGGCAAACACTTACTTTCTGCACTTTTTTCCGGAAAAGAAGGCTTACTGCTGAAAAAATGATCGCTTTTTGCTGTCCAAAGGGAATTAGCTGTCGTCAATAGGAATAGACATGAACGCTACGGATTGGGAATCAAAAGACGGAGCAGCATGTCAGGAGTTACTAAAATGAAAACCAAACTAGTGCTGATGCTCATGATTGCACTCGTCAGCTGTAGCGGTGGCAAAAAGAAGGGAATGCTACTTTTCCCTCTAAGCATGGGTGATGCCAGCGCTTCGTCGGAAACGGCAACAGCAGGCGATGCAACTGTTACCGATACTTCACAAGAATCCTCAACAGGGACAGTGGATTCTACACTTGCCAATGTGGCTGTGGGTGAAAGCGATGTTGAATCCATCGTAAATCCGCCTGCTGCTTCCACAACTCCGACGACGTCGACTGACTCTACGTCTCCGTCAACGTCGACTGCGACAAGTGATTCAACTGCTCCGACAACCGGTTCAACAACAACGACGACACCGGCAGCGTCTCCTGCAACAACACCAGCAGAAACGTCGCCATCTACATCGGTTGCACCTTCGACTCCATCAACCTCTCCTGCAGCACCTGCAGCTACCCCTGCTGCGCCAGCTACTCCAGCTGAAGTATGGCCAGGCGAGACCGCTGACGAAGCAGAAACATCTGATGACCCTTACCTTCCGGTAAGCGAAATTTGCCAGGGCTCACCAACGTTCCAGGGCGTTGAAAAAGTTAAATCTAACAATGGCAAGGGCGACGACAAAGGTAAATCCTCCGGTAAATCGGACGACAAAGACGAAAAGGGCAAGTCAGACGAACACACGAAGTCAGTTTCTCTGGGCGACTATGACCTTTCCATGGATGCAGCAAATTGCCAGACCGGTCGTTTCCGCATAGCGTTGGATTTCAACATCACTGGAACTCTGCCAGCGAAGACTACTTCCTTCCATGTTCTGATCCTTGATCTGAACGGAAAGACAATCGGCAAAGTGAACATTCAAGCCAAGGAAGCGGGAATTATCAAAGCACGTGGCAAGATCACTCTCAGCGAAGTTGGTCAAACCATTCTGTTCCGTTGGGACGGGGCTTCTGACGAGCGCGAGAAAGCTGTCTCCGCAGTGGCTGCGAATGTTGAAATTACCGGGATTACTCTTTATGCAAAGAAATCCCAGAAAGCAACAAAGCTTGCTTCAATGGTTGCAATGGCTGGTGGAAAAACCCCTCTGATGATTGGTTCAACAGCAGCTCTGGCAATCCTGGCGCTCGGTGTCTATGCGATTGCTGAAAGCCGCAAACGCAAGAACACTGTAGCTTAATCAAATCTCTTTCAGATTGGGAAAAGGCGGTCGCAAGGCCGCCTTTTTTGTTTTATTGGTTTCCTTCCGAGCCAAAATTCAAGCCGACCATAATAGGGAGACTACCGTTCTCATGAATGTTCAGAATCCCAACCTGGATTCCGTTCAACCGCTTTGTATAGTTGAAGAGGCCCACTTCTACTCCGTCATATCTGTCAGACAGATTCCAGGCCGCCACTGAGATGCCGCGGTAGTCGTCAGCAAGGTTCACCACACCAAACTGTAGGCCACGACCCTGCCCCACATTGACAAAGCCTGCCTGCACGCCGACCATCTTGAGATTGATATTCACCCCACCGGCTTGAAAGACCCCGTCGTTCGCAAAGTTAATTGTCCCAATTTGCGCGTAGTTCTTGCCGGAATCAATGTTGAATGCGGAAACCTGAAGGTATGTCCCTCTCGATAAATTGAAGAAAGAAGACACCTGAACGTAAGGATCCAGCCCACGGGCAAATGGAGCAGTGCGAAGCTCTCTTGAAACTACGTTGAAAGCCCCGGCAAATTGAAAATACGCCTCTTCCGTTGCCTGATTGCCGACTCCGGAAATCTGCAAGGGAACAAAACCAGATCTATTGAATATCCCGGCGATCTGAAAAGGGTACACATCCTCTGACGCTAGATTCATGAGACCGGCCACCTGCATGGTGGCCGAGCCTTCCGTCATGTTCACACCACCGGCAATCTGGGGACCTGGAACGGATGATCCAGAATAGTTACCAAGCCCTCCAACCTGAGCCGGGACCGACGCGGCTCCGTTGACTCCCAGACTAATTTGCGGAAGGGAAATGGCTGCCGCTCCATTTCCCAGGAATCCAATCTGCATACCGGTGACATCGCCCTGCGTGAGAACAATTCCACCCAGGGATAAGCCTCTCAGCGACGAACCATTGTAACTCCCGATTCCAAGCTGAACTCCGCCGAACGCATCCGAAACAAGATTCATCCCACCAAATTGCAGTCCTGCGTATGCACCTTCGATGTGATTGAACACGCCAGCTTCCAGGCCAGTCACATTCTGCGCACGGTTATAGAGGCCAAGATCGAGACCGCTTACATTTTCATTTTTGCCGTAGAGTAGATTCAATCGAACACCCTTGATGGGAGTTTCGTAGGTGAATACCTGGCCGGGCGAATACAGGCTCAGTTGAACAGGACTCCAACTGGCTGTGGCAAAGCCGCTGGATTTTCGAATCTCGCGCTTCTCATAGTTTGAATTGTAAAATGGAAGAATTGGAAAATACGCGTTCTTTGCTATATTGAGTAAGCCGATTTGAAAACCGGTCAAGTCATGGCTCTCGTTTACAAGACCAATCATGAATCCTTCCGTCTCGATCGAGCGATTCAAAATTCCGACCTGGCTTCCTGAAATCTTTTCTGCGAGGTTGATTCCGCCAAACTGTCTTGCACCCTGGCCTGCGACGTTTGCAAGTCCAATCTGCACCCAACCGTGCTTTGCATAGTTGCCAAGGACCGCCGCCTGCGCAGAACTTTTACATTCGCTTTGACAGACGCCCAGATTGATCAACCCTGTGAATTGAAAGCGACTATCCTCTGTCCAGTTCAGGAGGCCCGAAACCTGAGCCGATGCGGCCTTAGCACGATTGCCGCCTAACGCGAATTGCAATGAGGTGTCATCGCTGGAATTTCCAACGAACGCAATCTGAGCCGGGGCTTTCTCCGAAAGATTGGCCAGGCCGCCGATTTGCAACAAGCCCACGCTGTCGCCCTGATTGATACCGGCGGAAATCTGAAGCCCGCTCTTAGCTGCCTTGTTGGCGAGACCGGAAACTTGTAGAAGTCCATCGTCGGAAAAATTCAACCCCGCTGCCAGCTGAAACCCGCTGTCCCTTGAGTTATTCAGGATTCCCGCAAGCTGAAAAGGAGCATGCCTTGCCTGATTGAAGCCAATTGTGAACTGACCAAGGTACGGCCTGTCAGACCAGTTCGTGAAGATGCCCATCATGGGCATGTAACCTTCATCCACTACGTTGATTGCGCCGATTTGAAACCCGTAGGGATGCCGCGAATAGTTGATCACACCGAGCTGAGCGCCCACAAGGTTTTTTCCGGCGCCGTTAAAGAATCCTGCCTGGATTCCCGCGTGATCGTCCGCAACGTTAACTAGCCCCACACCCAGGCCACCACTTGCATCGCTTGCAACGTTGACGAGGCCCGTATCAAGCCCAACGACGTTTTTATTGTGTCCGTAGAACAGATTGAACCTGAATCCCACAACGGATGTCTCTTTGTCAGCCAGCTGGAACGGCTCGAAGAGCGCGATCTGGATGGGGGTGACACTTTCGGCTTGGGCACTATTGGATGCAGCAAGCCCCGTCAGCAACAACAGTTGCAGCAGGAGCGCGCGGCGGCTCCGTTTCAAGGCCTCAACGCTAAGGTGCATTAAGTCCAAGAATCTTGCGCGCCTCTTCCACTGTGGCGGGCTCCCGACCTGTATCGCGAGCCATGCGAACAGCCTTCTCAACCAGATCACCATTGGATTTTGCCATCACCCCCGGTGCCACATAGAAGTTGTCTTCAAGGCCCACGCGGATGTTCCCTCCGAGAGACAGAGATGCAGCGATCAGTAGCCACTGCACGTGACTGATGCCGATCACTTCCCAGTCCGAGCCGGGCGGGATCTGCTCGACCATGTTTGCCAGATTCTTAGCAGTTGCTGGAATCCCACCGAGCACTCCCAGGATAAATGAAAACTGAAGCTTACCCTTCATAAGCCCCATATCAATGAATGGTCGAATGTTCCAGCAATGGCCTGTATCGAAGCATTCGAGTTCGGGTTTAACGCCCGACTCCATCATATGCTTGAGAAAGAACTCAATTGTCTCAAATGAGTTCTCAAAGACCCAGTTAAAGACGAACGATTTCTTCTGGCTGTTGTATTTTGCATAATTCATGGAGCCCATGTTGAGCGCTCCAATCTCAGGCCTTAGATCCGTGATGTGGCGAATTCTTTCCTCTCTGGGAATCTCGACGGCGCCCGTGGAAAAGTTGATAATCACCGGAGAGCGCTTCCGCACCTCTTGCATTATGGCGCCGTAGACTTCCACCCGGTGACTCGGCGATCCGTCGTCCTCCCTGGCATGAATGTGTACAATTGAAGCTCCCGCTTCATAGGCCCGTTTGGCCTCTTCACCGATCTCAGCCGGTGTGTAGGGTATGGCCGGGCATTGTTTTCTGGTCGCTGCCACGCCGGTCAGGGCTGCCGTGACCACAACTTTATCGCTTAGAATTGCTTCCGATTCTCTCATTTTCTACATTTTCCTGACATTTTTTGGAGGGCTCAGGCCCCAGTTTTAGATTGACTCTAAAAAAAACTATCCCCTTTCTGTTGTGAAGCCCAATCGGGCAAAGGAAAGCCATGAAAACGATGATTCAAATCGCGGGGATCAAGAGCCCCAAGGAAATATTTCGCAATTTAAGCTATGATGAAATTTTTGAGCACGAGCAGCGCCGTTCAGAAACCACAGTAACAAGCCAGGGGGCCATGACGGTCGACACGGGCGAATTCACGGGCAGATCACCCAAGGACAAATACATTGTCCGCGAACCCTCCTGCGAAAAGAATGTGGATTGGGGCAAGGTAAACCAGCCCGTTTCAGAAGAAATCTTCAATGAACTATTCGAAAAGGTAGTCGGTCACCTCGACGGCAAGTCCCTCTACGTATTTGATGGTTTCGCCGGTGCCAGAAAGACCACCCAGTTGAAACTGCGTGTCGTATCCGAGCGCGCCTGGCAGCACCACTTCTGCACAAACATGTTCATCCGTCCAACTACCCAGGATCTCGAGTCCTTTGCACCGGATTTCACAATCTACAATGCATCCGGGTTCTCAAACGCCGATTTCAAAAAGCATGGACTGAATTCAGAAGTGTTCGTAATGTTCCACCTTGCCAAGCGCATTGCAATCATTGGTGGCACAGAATACGGCGGAGAAATGAAGAAGGGAATCTTCTCTGTAATGAACTATTACAAGCCACTGCAGGGAATTCTGACCATGCACTGCTCGGCTAACGTTGGGAAAGAGCGCGGAGATAGCGCCCTCTTCTTTGGCCTGTCCGGAACAGGGAAGACTACCCTTTCTACGGATCCAAAGCGCCCGCTGATTGGCGATGACGAACACGGCTGGGACGATGAAGGAATCTGGAACCTGGAAGGCGGTTGCTACGCAAAAGTGATCAACCTGAATCCAGATGATGAACCAGACATCTATGGGGCTATCAAACGCGATGCTCTGCTTGAGAACGTTGTCCTCCTGGACCAAAACCGGGTCGATTATTCGTCTGCAAAGAAGACTGAAAACACTCGTGTAAGTTACCCTATCTTCCATATAAAGAATCGGGTTGAGTCGCTTATGGGCCCGCATCCGGAAAATATCATTTTCCTGACCTGCGATGCGTTCGGCGTCCTTCCTCCGGTTGCCCGGCTAACGGCTGAACAAGCCATGTATCACTTCCTGTCCGGTTACACGGCAAAAGTCGCCGGAACCGAGCGTGGTGTTACAGAACCTTCTGCCACCTTCTCGGCGTGCTTTGGCGCAGCCTTCATGGTATTGCATCCAACCAGGTACGCTAGCCTACTGGGCGAGAAGATGAAGAAGCACAACGTAAAGGCCTGGCTGATCAACACTGGTTGGTCCGGTGGCCCTCACGGTGTTGGAAGTCGCATGAAGATCAAGCTGACGCGTTCTATCATTGATGGAATCTTTAACGGCAACCTTGATCATGGCGACTACGTTCATGATGATGTTATGAACCTTGCGATTCCAAATCGTCTGGGAGATGTAGACAAGAAAGTTCTTCATCCGTGGGAAACATGGTCAGACCGCGCAGCTTACGATGCACAGCGCAAGAAGCTCGCTGGAATGTTTGTAGAGAACTTTAAGAAGTATCTCTCCGGCGGTTCTGAGTTTGATTTCTCAGCACACGGTCCAAAAGCCTGATTCCGGAATCAGATTAGCAGATCTTAGATAGAAAGGCCCGCGAAAGCGGGCTTTTTTTTGCCGCGACCAACCACATGAATTTCTACTGGAATCACTTTAGTCCCACAAACCTGGTCCTGGATCTAATCATCGCAGTCACGCTCCCACTCTTTGTTTTCTGGCTCGTCCGCCGCAAAGGAAGCAATCTGGACAGACGAGCTCGATTCTTCCTGATATTGAAAGCCCTGGCTTTCTATTTTGTGTTGATTCTCATAATCTCGGCCGTACCCGGCATATCCACATTCCTGCGTGCCCACTTTCTCTGGACCGTCGGCAGCGTTGTATTACCTGCCACGATCGTTGTGATAGCGTTTCGAGTGAAACGATATGCGCTCTTGCTACTTGCACTTCCACTGCTCGGCATCAAGTACTACGCCGAAGTCTACGAGCCCCGAAATCTTGAAGTAAGCTATTTCACGACGCAACATAGGGCCATTCAGAAACAAGTTCGCATCGCTCATCTCTCCGATCTGCAAACAGACGGAATTGGCCCCATGCATCTCGACGTAAGAGAAGCCCTGCTGGCCTTCAAACCGGATCTGGTGGTCTTTACGGGAGATGTTCTGAATCATAAAGATTTGATTCCGGAAGTTTATGCCTGGCTTAAGAGTCTGAATTCTGGCAGAGACTACTTTGTAACCGGCAATGTCGATGGGCTGCTGGACCTAAACGAATTTGAGCAAAAAACGGGATTTAAGGTCATGGATGGCAAGCAGGAAGAACTCCAGATCAATGGTCAACGGCTGGGACTGATCGGGCTTGGGCTCCCGGATTTTCGAAATGATAATCTGCTCAAATTCTTACACAGCAAGACATCAAGCCCCTATACGATTCTGCTCTCTCACTATCCCGATGCAATGTTCCTGGCCAGGAATCGTAACATTGATCTATTGTTGGCGGGGCATACACACGGCGGCCAGATTGTCATCCCGGGATTCGGTCCAATCATGACCCTGAGTCATGTACCGCGCAAGATTGGAGCCGGCGGAATGCATCAGGTGGAAGATCTTACCGTGGTGGTCTCAAGGGGTCTCGGCATGGAAGGCCACGTAGCACCGCGTGTCCGAATTTTCTGCAGACCGCAACTGGTACTGCTGACACTGGCTCCAGAACAGGCCAGCTTACCGGCCATCCGCTGACCAGGTACGCCGACTTCCTTTCTCCCCGGTGATCTTTGCATCCGGGTCATCTTTTATGAATGGCGAATAACGCTGGTATTGCTCCAGTGATTCGCCATTCTAAGGACAGCTTCTCCAGAGGTGCAAGCATCAGGACGGAGCTCCACGTGAACTCGCAATGGCAGGAACAAGCCCACACGGAGTAGTTTGCCCAGAATCGCGACAAGCCCAGGAATCGTTCTCCGAAATGATCAGCCCAGCGTTGCCTTCATAGCAAGCAGCGATTTGAAATGACTGCGGTGCGCATAGGCCAGGAACAATCCGCCAACCAGCAAAAAGACGCCGGCTCCAATTGTCGCGGGATCCAGGAATGCATGATAGAGCACTATGTTTAACACTACCGGTGCGAGAACGACTGTTGCCAGCGGCACAAATCTACCGACCAGCAGAGCCAGACCGCAGGCCAATTCCGTGGCCTTGACGAGCGGCATGAGATAGACAACTGCGTCCATGCCGGCCATGAATATCTTGGTCCCCCCGGTTAATTCCGGTGTGGGAAACAATTTCAGAAAGTATGCAACGGATCCAAACAGGAGCAGAGCTCCCATAAGTGATCTTATCACAATCACAGCAATTTTCATTTTTGAACTCCTATTGTAAATTGAACATTGTCAAAGGCAACTAGGCGGCGTGCTGAACAACCTCAGTGGACATCCGGCCGGCTCGCAGCCGAAAGAATGCCAGCAAGGCAGCAGTGAAGGCAAAACCAGATCCCACCATGAATGCAAATTGATATCCGCCGTTAAGCGCCATCATCTCGGGGACTTTTACAGCAAGCAATTGATCGGTTCGGAATGCTGCCAGGCTTGCCAGGATTGCCAGTCCAAGTGCTCCACCCATCATAAACGCAGTGTTCACGACTCCAGAAGCAAGCCCCGATTCAGCTGGATCCACATCGCTCATGGCCGCAAGAAGCACCGGATTAAACGCAAGCCCGATCCCAAACCCAAGTATGGTCATCCCCGGAATCACATCCAACCAGAAGTTACCGTCAACGGGTGCGCGCGCAAAGCAGGCCAGGCCAATTGCAACCAGTAGCATTCCAAGCGCCAGTGGCCCGCGAATACCAAATCGCATTACAATCTTTGCAGAAAGTCCAAGGGAGAAGGCGCCCATGATCAGGTTCGCCGGAAGAAATGCCAGACCGACCTGCATGGGTCCGTATCCAAGAACGATCTGCATGTAGAGCGCAGAAATAAAAAACCACGTGAACATTGCGGCAGCCCAGAGTACACCAATCATGTTTGCCGTCGAAACGTTGCGCAATTTGAAGAGGTTTAGCGGCACGAGCGGCGAGTGAACGCGCCCTTCAATCCACAGGAATGTAATAAATAGAACCCATGCAGCGATTAGCAGGAGTACGGTGCGAGGAGAACTCCACCCCGCTTCGTTGCCGCCGACGATTCCATAGACAGCCAGCATCAAAGAGGCCGTAATCGTAATGGCACCACCAACGTCGAGACGCGCATGTGTGCCTTCATCGCGACCGCCGGGAAGCAGAAGCAGGCACAGGATGAAGACCAGAACACCAAGGGGCAAATTCACGAGGAATACCCAGTGCCAGCTGAAGGTCCCGGTTAGGACGCCGCCGAGCAGGACACCTATGCTTCCGCCTCCGGCCATTACAAAACCAAAGAAACCCATGGCCTTCGCGCGATCCGCCGGATCAGTAAACAAATTCATGATGAGCGAGAGTGCGACAGCAGAAACAACAGCGCCGCCAAGTCCCTGCGCTGCGCGTGCGATCACCAGTACGGTTTGAGATTGCGCGATTCCGCAGAATAAGGACGCAATTGTAAACCATGCAATTCCTATCAGGAACAATCGCCTGTGGCCAAAAAGATCCCCGAGTCTGCCGCCAAGAAGCAGAAACCCGCCAAAGGTAAGCATGTAAGCATTCACGACCCACACAAGCGAGGTCTCGGTAAATCCGAGATCCTGGCGAATCGATGGGAGTGCCACGTTCACGATTGTATTGTCGAGCACGATCATGAGGTCTCCCAGACAAAGGACCATCAGCGCCAACCAGCGCTTTGTATTTTCACTACGTTCTGCCATCTAAGTACAAATTCCCAAAATATTTTTTCTAAACAAGAAGAGCGCTGCAGCCATGACCGGCGCTCATGTTTTACAACTACTTCAAACTTTTGGCCAGCTTGTCGATGGATTCATTCCAACCGATCACCGTTGCATCGTGCAACTCACCTTCCGGCAGGCCTTCATGGATGAGTGTCATCCTGGTTTTTGATCCAAGGGCTTCAAGAATCACAGTCACTTTCATTTCTATGGGAATATCAGCAGGCATCCCGTATTCCTGCGCTGATACCACGTTCCCCTGTTCATCTGAGAACGAATCCGTCCAGACCAGACGTTCGTTTGGGACAATCTCGCGATACGTACCGGTGCTCCAGAGTTTTTGACCGTCCGGTGCTTGCATACAAAAATGATACCTACCGCCTACCTTGAGATCAATTTTCGCGGCAGGCGCCGTAAAATCCCTTGGCCCCCACCATAGCATGAGGTTCTCCGGAACAGTCCAGGCACGCCAAACGAGCTCTATTGGCGCGTCGAAGATGCGTTCGATTACAACGCGCTTTGGATTCTTTACGTCATTTGCTTCCTGTTTCATAGTCTTACCCCTCTCTGCTTTGCATTGCGGATGTGTTGCGATTTCATTACGAAATGCGCTGGGCTTCCGCCATATTCGCCAATCGACCCTTTCGCAAGAATGACTCAAAGCGATCCAGATTCTGGTTCAGGCCTTCGACGGCTCCGAATTTATCCACGACTTGATTCCTCTGTTCGGCAGTGTTGAAGAGGATCTGGAAAGCGAGCATGGTCTTGTTGCCGACGGCTTCGAACGTTACCGTTACGCGGAATGCATCTGGATCATTGGCTCCTGCGCCATGCGTGTAGACCATTCGCTCCGGTCGTTTTACTTCGATGTAGTGGACCTCGTTGGGATAATCGATCCCGTCAGGACCATGCATCGTGAATCGCCAGTTGCCACCGGCCCTTACGTCCATTTCGTGGACAGTGTTGGTAAAGCCGTTAGGTCCCCACCATACTGCCACGTGTTGTGGATCCGTCCAAACATCAAATACAAGCTCACACGGCGCATCAAGCAAGCGCCGAGCGGAAATTTCGCGATCTGCAGTACTCATTTTCTTCCTCCTGAATCTCCAGGTTCATTCAAAATCCATTTGCGGTCTCTAAGGTGCCGACTCGTCCTCTGGCCGGTCTTTGCCCTGCAGCTTCCTGAGGTAATCGTCCAGACGATCGAGGCGCTCTTCCCAGAACCGGCGATATTCTTCAATCCAACCGGAGGCCTCTTTCAGGGGTGTAGCCTTAAGCTTGCAGGGTCGCCATTGCGCCTCTCGCCCGCGGACGATTAGCCCCGCGCGCTCGAGCACCTTTAGGTGCTTTGAAATGGCCGGCAGACTCATGTCAAATGGCCTGGCCAGCTCGTTCACCGTAGCCTCTCCCCGCGACAGGTTGGCCAGAATGGCCCGCCTCGTTGGATCTGCCAGGGCGTGAAATGTGATGCTGAGCTTATCTGTGCCTTGCTGAACCATATGGTTAATTAACCTTATGGTTAATTAAAAGGATAGAGATCCACGGTCAAGTAGAATTGTGAGAATTTTTGCCGGGAAGAATCCAGAGTTGGCCTGGTGCCCGGAATCAAACCAGGTTGAGGGAAGCGAATTCTGTGGAGCGATTCGCGGAGAATTCGCAGGCCAAGAAGCAGGGTTGGAGTACGGCCCGCAGGCCATACTCGGTCAGGTTCATCTACAAGACTTCAATCGCCATCGATTGGAAGAACAAAACCATGGGTGAATCATCGGTAAGTGTAAGCTCGATCACAGATACGCCGTTTGCGCTCTTTGCCAGACGTGATATGTCAAAGACGCCCACGTCCGGATTTCCCCATGCATGACCTGCCACCGGCCGCGCCGTGATAACAGTCTCACCGTTCATGGTAAGGTTGATCTTAGTGGCATCGCCCCAACCGGCGTAGGTCAGACGAAGGAAGACATCTTTGTCCTTTTGAAGCTTGTCCGCGGGCACAAAGAACTTAATGGATCCACCAACTCTTGTTATTCGCCACGAGTTGTAACCCCAATCGCCGGCCGAAGTTACCGGATCCTTTGCATCCTGGAGAATACCTGTTTTTTCGTAACCGTTTACAGCATTGTTCGCGATCTTTGCGGACAGGGTACCGATTGTCTGAACGGACTGCCCCATAACAGGCAGATTGCAGAGACAGAGTCCCAGTAAAAGGACACCAATTTTCTTGATCATTTGAAACTACCTCTTTTCTGTGTTAACGCACCGTGAAAATCAGCAGCCAGACAGCACATTGGTGTCTTTTGCATAGCCACGGTAATCTTCCCAATTGATCTGACGCTGTTGATGAAAAATCGTTCAGCCGCCAGAACAGTTTTCACCGCATCTGATCTGCAAAAGGTACGAGGCTACCTGGTGGTGGCCCTTCTACTACTCGTTTCAACCTGTAGCGGTTCAACTCACACCGTGGCAACGTACAACGTACATTACTTCTCCAACGCAGGAGCCACCCCGGTTAGCCAGGCCCTGAAGGACAGCGAGGCCAGGGTCATAGCCCTGCAAGAAGTGCTCGTCAGCGGGAAAACCAACTTCGCAGATATTGTAGCAAGTCAGCTGGGACTTCGCGCTGCACATAGCTCGCCGTATGTCAATTATGGAAGCGGGCGATGGGTCCTCTCGATTTTGAGTGCATATCCAATCATTGCCTGCAACGAAGCCCCACTTGGATATTCAAGACTGGCATTCCGCTGCACAATCGCACTGGAGAAACCCACGGATTTTGTGACTCTGCACCTGACGCCGTTTACGGAAGGGGGCGATACGTCGTGGGCGGCTAATCGAGGTAGAATGGAATTGCGCAAACGCGAGATTGCAGATCTATTGAAGTTTATTGGAAAACCCACCAGACCCACGGTCATTCTGGGCGATTTCAACATGCTCCGCTACTACGGTGGGGAATATGACCTCATGGACGATTGGGATGACGCCGACTCTGGATTCTTTGAGTTCAACCGCGATACGTTTCCGGTAGCCGGTGATGCCAGAGAAAAGGTTGCTGCAAAACTCCCGCGGCTGCTAATCCCAAAAGCGATTACCCTGGATTACATTTTTCTTTCGCGGGGAGTCACCTGCAAGAAGACGCGAACTATAGAGTCGCAAGCATCGGATCACTATCCTTTGATTGCGACCATACAGTTGGAAAAATAGCCACGCTTAGAAGCTTGTACCCATTTCCAGTTTCATCTGGAAGTATTTCTCCGTTTGCACATAACGATGCCAGCGATAAACATTCGAAAGATTCAAAGAATCAGTCAAGGCTCCGGAGATGCCCCGAAGAAGCGCCGTGGATGTATTCATGGTTGTATACTCCGTGATGTTTCGCACAAATTTCCGCTCCGTCAGTGCAAAGTGAAAACCATTGGTTTCACCCAAACGGACTCCCAGCGTTGTTTCGTGCCCGCTGTGTTCGAGCTTCTGATTAACTGAGTCCAAACCGCCTATCAGAATAACGCCCACGGCAGTTGTTCCGTTTGAAACATATCCAAGGCCCCCGCCCAGGGTGCTCTCAGCGGAAGAGCCCTTTAATACAAATCGCTCGTAGTTTGCATAGAGCATGACCTTCTTGCTGACGTTTGCCTCTATAAGAAGGCCGGGCGCTGAGCCGCTCAATATCCTGTCGCGCTGTCCGCCGGTAATGAAGTCTGTAAGCAATAAGCCGCGAGGCGAAACAAGCGCGGTACCGGACGAATATTGCGAAATCTCGTAGTGAAAAAATTCCTTCACGGCTGAAACGCCAGCTCCCAGCCGAATCGAGTCCGTCACGGGATGGGCGTACATGGCGCCGTATTTGGTGCGAGTTTGATGAAGATGGTAGTCCACGCCCGATCTCTCGATACCGGTTAGACCGGATCCTGTAATCGGAGAAATGAATCCACTGGAATAGTTGGAACTCGGAAGATTGAAGCGCGAATACGCCAGGCGCAAAGCATCGTTGAATCTGTATTCCAATTCCAGTGCCAGCGGCACAGAACCGCAGCCTGGTTTGCTTGAGCCTTCTGAACCGCTCGAACCCTCTTTCTTAGGCCCAAACGAGAGTTTGGGTTTATAGCTCTTTGCACATTTGTATGTATCATCCCCATCAGGAATGACGAGTACGGACGGTGATGTGAGCAATGCGCCAACAAGAGGATACGCATGGTTGTCCTCTTGTATGTCAGCGGGTTTGACGATGGCCGGAGCGATCACTCCGCGCGCCAGAAATTTGTGCGTCGATTGCGCCATCAGAGGCGAAACCAGACTGAAGATCAGGAAAAGTCTAAGTAACACAACTTTTCTCCTTTATCATTTTGCTTTCAGAATATCTACGCCTTCCTCCGAGACTTTTCTCATTCGCGCGAGGTTTTTTCCTGAAAATGGGGCGAACTGCACCAAAAACCGCCGAGGTCACTCATTCGCGGGACTGTAGCGTTAAGCGCAATAGGTGGCTGTATAGCTTGAATCGGGGATATGGAGGCGAGGCCTGAGTTCCTAGACGATGGGGTTTCTTCTGTATCCGCTCATTGCAAGAAAGTACTGCGATGGAAGGTAGAAGAGCCAGATTCCAATCGACGTCCATTGCTTTGCCTCGCCCTCGAGGCCTGCATTCAACGCTACCATGATGTCCGTTATAAAGAACAAAATGATTCCGGTTAAAATCTCACCCTGATCCTCGCCTGGAAAGAAATTCCGGATCTTTACCCCAAGACCTGCATACAGCGAGGTGGCCAGGAAGAACGCATAGACAATGGAGGGAACCAGGATTCCTGCCTTCTGCGTTGTTGGCGCTGCAAGATACAGGATAATACAGCTGACGATCAGTACGGGAACCGCAATCAGAAGTTCACGCTTGAGACTTACAAAGCCGCGCAGGTGCCGGAAGATATAGACGCTGTGCACCAGGATAAAGACACCAATCCCGAAAAGGAACTGATCCATGATTCCTATTAAGAAATCTGCCACGACTGTTAGCGTGGCCGCGATCTGGATTGTACGTCTGTCCCGGAGATCATGCAGGTTTTCGCGTATTAGATACGCGAGCAATGCGCAGGCGACAATGACCGAAAATTTAAGATACTTCGAGATGACGTTGTCGACTGAAAAAAGTGCGAAATCTACGAGCGCAAAACCGCAAAGAGCCAAAAAAATCCAAACTTTCAGAATTCTGCGGATCAGATCCATACGATTGACAGATGACGTTTTCAGATTTGTAACTCCGCCCTGCGGCATTGATGAAAGGGGCCTGTAACTTTTCAGCACAAAATCTGTCGGGGAAAATGCTTTACAGAGTTTCCAGCTAACGAGTAATACTGCAATGAAAAGAAGCTTAGCCCGATTGCTAACTGGCCTGATTCTTGGAGCAAGTATCTCATTGCTTGCAGCCGAGCACCCTGCAAAACAAATTCAGATCAAATATAAAGAGAACATTATTGTTCCCCCTGGCGGGACGGCGGCCTTCGATGTCATGCTTACGGTTCCTGCAAACTATCACATCTACCTCTCGCACGCTACGCCCAAAGGAAACGCAATCCTCACTCAGATTTCCGTGCCAGCACAATCAGGCTTTCAACTGCGCGAAACAAAGCGCCCACCGGGAAAACAAGAGGGAGATGAAATGGTACTGCGCGGTGCCGGAACATTTTCTCTGACTGTAATGGATCTGGCCAAAGTGAAAACCGGAACCACCACAAAGGTTCCCGTACAGATCAAGGTCCAGATCTGCAAGGACGATCCAGCGCTTTGCTATCTTCCAATTACAATCGAAAAGACGCTGACAATCCAGAAAGCAGGAACACCTTTTAGCAATCGCGCATCCACCAGCAACCTGGTAAAATGGACCACGTCATACGATCAGGCAATCGCTCAGGCAAAATCCCGGAAGCTCAACGTATTTGCTCTAATCAGCAATCCCGCCACATGCGGTGCCTGCGTCTATCTGGACTCGGAGACCCTTTCAAAGCAGGATGTGGCGGATTTTCTAAACAAGAAGTTTGTGCCGCTTAACGTCCCCAGGGGGGACTATCACAGATTCGTCAGTGGTTGAGACCTTTGAGGGCGCGCCTTCCAAAGCAGGCTTTCTTTCCGGGTTAAAACCATTCGCCGGAACGGAAGCAGAAAATATTACACCTCCTTCCCCGACCACCGCTTCGAGAATTGAACTTGGGAGCGGATCACAAAAATGCAGCGTGGAGCTGAAAAAGAGTTACTCGTATCAGGCTTCACAGGATGGAGACTTCAGAAACAACGGAAACGTTCGGATTGTTGCAAATTCCTCAAACCCGGGAACGTATACGTTTCTGCAAATCGGGCGCACCGCTGAAATTGATGCAAGCTACAATGCCACAGTGGCCAATGGGAAACTCATTGTAGAACGATATCTGGCAAAGGATAACCTGGAGTTCACCTGCTCTCCGGAGGGAATCTCGGGGACTATTGCTTCTGCAAAAGTGGAAGTGAATGTTTTGATTTCTAAGTAATTCGCTTCTGGCGGCCCCGCGCGAGTTTGTTGCCGGTCGGGCAGTTGCGTGCATCGCCCTGCGCTCCGCCGTTGCGGACGCTTGGGTCGCGCTGTTGCGCTCGACACACCGCAACCTGCCCGCCCGGATAAATCTGCGGTGGGTCTTGTCGCGAACGGGTTCGGAATAGTGCGCGGGCCGGGCGGCAAGACTCGCAACACCTTCCCTTGCTACACCGACCAGTCGTGAGAGGATCCCTCACAATCACAATCCTACGAACCTCGCCGCATCTAGCGGACGACGATCAGCAGCAGGATGAAAAGACCATACAGAACAAAACAGGCAAAACCCAAAATCAGAATTGGCGAAAGCCATGTAAGCACAGCCCGACCGGTATTCTGCGCATAAACAGCCTTAAAGCCGGAAATGCAAATCCGCGCGTCAAAGACAAAAGTCAAAAGAACAGCCATCAGACTTACCCAGATCGAGAACCGAACACCGCCTGACTGCACGGCGCCTGGGACCACAGGGAAAAATGTTGCGATCAAACCGCTTATCGTTAGCATCACAATCCCGGGCAAGAATCCCGCGAAGGTTATGGCCTGCGTGGTAGCCAGAGCGCGATCCTTTTCGCCCAGGAGCATTACTGTCAGGTGGCGAGAGAAGCCGACCAGCAACATTGCGTTAAGCCAGAAAACGGCAAAGAAGATCCGATTCCATGGCACCGTTTTGGCAAATCCCCCGGACTGAAATCCAGGCAGAGCCCGTTCCATGGCAAGTCCCGCTTCGCGCAGTACACTGAGGTTCGCAAGAGCAGCAAAGAATAGCAAGGCAGTTGAAACGGCAAGCAACAGCAATGCCGTTCGCAGCATGAAACGAAACGAGTTGGCTCGGTCCCAACTGCGAAAATATTCTGAAGGGGAACCCAGAAGGTCCCGTGTCTGCTCTAGATAGATCTGGTAGTTCATTTGCTACTCCTTTCCTTCTCGAAATCTGGGGCCAAATCTTTCCTGTAAGACCTGGATCAGTTTTGCCCTGTCTACGCGCATTTGCTGGCGGTGGGTCTCCCTTTTCAGGGATGATAAAATGGTTCTAATCATTTCAATGGCCGGGGCTTTAGCCACACCGTTCTTCGCGTACAATTCTTGATTCTTCTCGTAGTAGGCAAGGGCCTCCGCGTCTCCAACGCTTCCACGATAGTCGGCATTGCCGGACTCTAATTTCTTTTGCACATAATAGTCTGCGATAGCATGCCGCATAGAATTCTCAAGAACGCTCTTTGCATCCGCCTGATCCAGAATTCCTTCCTGCATCGCTGCATAAACCAGGAGATCGGTTTCGAACTGATCCCGGGCAAATAATTCCCGGGTCGATTTGTCCCGCAAAGTTTCAAGCGCGCCGCGATGCCCGAGGGTGAATCGGGCTATGACCGGAAACAACGCGTCAAGGTGTGCCCTGGTAAAATGAAATCCCTCTATTGAATACTGCCAGTCGTCGGCATGGCCATTGAACCTGCCAAAATACTGACGCATCAGTTTCTCCGGAGAATCGGGCGTACTCGAACGCAGACCCACAAACAATGAGCTGACAATGGTCAAAAGCAACAGGGCATAGAGCTTACGTTTGTGACGATGCGACCATTGCTGCAACGCTTCGTATAGCGTTTGCGGTGGATGCGGAAACATCACGTTTTCATAAAGGGCCGCGGGATTCTCCGCCGTAATCCCCGAATCTGAGTAAACTTCCACCTCATCCTGATTGTTGCTAATCCGTTTCATATGGTTTCCCTACTTCTATTTAACCTTGAAGAATAGATGAATGCTGCGTACGGAACAAGAAATAGAGTTACAAAGATGGACAGAGAGAGTCCTACTGACACTGTAATTGCCAGTGGACGCCAGAGTCCTGACCCCTCGGTAAAGTCCACAACCATTGGAAGCATGCCCAGCACGGTTACTATGGTCGTCATCAGGATCGGTCGCAGGCGAATTGCTGCTGCATGGAGTATTGCCTGCCGTATCTCTTCTACCGACTGTCCCGGAAGCAAGGTGCGATTGATTGAACTAACGAGTAATATCGAGTTGTTAACGACAATTCCACCGAGCATTATGAGCCCGATGTACACGCTCATACTGACTGTCATGCGTGTTATTCCCAGGAAGGCAGCGACGGCGGCTATCGTTAGCGGAACCGTGATCATGATGATCAGAGGTTCGATCAACGACTCAAAGAGCGCCGCCAGAAGCAGGTAGATCACAACCAGGGAAAGTCCAATAGCGTATATCATCTGGCGCTGGCTGGTCTTATTTCGTTCAAACTCATCACCAAACGAATATATAACGTCCGGAGGCCAGTTTGACTGATTGAGTAATTGCGCAACATCAGTAGCCACGTCTTCAACCGATCGTCCTTGAATCTTGATCGTGATGGCAACACTTCGACGTTTGTTCTTGCGCCACATTCGTGTTTCACCTTCCCCATCCATGAATCGGCTAACCGAACTGAGTGGAATCGCCCGGCCATCGAGCGGCAATTGCAACTGAGCAACCTTCTCAAGAGAATCCAGGCTTTCCACTGGCGCTCGAAGTCTGACATCAACTTCGCGGTCCTGATCATAGTACTTGGTAATAATGGTTCCCGAAAGCAGCTGGCGCAGCGTTGAACCAACCTCTGACGCAGAGACACGGTTCATCCCGAGCTTGTCCTTTCAAAGGATAAACCAAAAAGTCCTTCTTGCCTTCACGAAATCTAAGGACTACCTGGTCTACACCTCTGATGCTGGATTGAATGGTACCGGCCGTTTCTTGCGCAATCTTCTTAAGGGCCCGGGTATCATCACCGAAGAACTCAACATCCAATTCCCGCGCCCCGGTTCCTTCTCCCGATTGGGCGTAGTAGACAAACGCCTCTTTCTCCTGGTCGGTTAAAGCTCTCAGATCCGCAATGACACCTTCAACATCAGCCGATCCCTTGTGAATCTTAATGGCCAGCGTTGCATGCGACTTCTCAATCTTAGAAGAAACTTGCTGCACCGCCTTGTGATTGCGAATTCTGTCCTCGATAGTGCGTACAATCTCCTGTGTATGCTGGAGATGAACCCCGGAATCCAGGTCAATACTTGCCTCAAGATCGTTCGATTCGACAGGATTCACGTATTCCTTTGGCAGACTCCAGAACACAAATGGAAATGCAGCAAGGAGTCCGGCAGCGCCAAGAAGCATCAGCCTGGGCTGGCCAAATACTCGCTGCACAAGAAACTTGTAACTTTCAGTAATTCTCGCGACGGAAAAGTAATCTCTCAAGCCGGTAACTTTTCGCGTATTGCGATCCAGTTCACTGGGTATACCCCTCAAGCGAGCACCAAGTCTGCGAAACGGCCATGGCAGTTCGGCTTCTTCCTCCTTCGCGTTCTTCAAGAGCGCCAGTATCAAAGCTGGCAAGATGGTCAGCGAGAAGAACAGTGAAACCAGAAGCGAGTAGATAACGGTTAACGCGAAGCCAAAATAGAGGATCCTGGTCTCGGGGTCCGTGAAAAGCAAAGGAATGAAAA
>JAEUSB010000046.1 GCA_016788865.1 Leptospirales bacterium | reverse complement strand
CTCCAGCAAGCCGTAGTCATGCTTCAGCGCGGCACTCCCGCTCAATGGCCGGCACCGATAGACGACATTGATGCATTCTGGTCAATCGGCGAGAAGGCGGCGGCCCAACGCTTTCTGACGCACGCCTACGTTGGAACCGTGGACACAATCAGGAAAGGGATTCAAGAGTTTATCGATGCGACGCAAATGGATGAGCTCATGATAACGACACATATCTACGACTCGGAGGCTCGCCTGCATTCGCTGGATCTCGCAGCCCAGGTACGTGATCGTCTATCCCTGGCTACGGCCAGTTAGCGTTGCTCCGCGATCGGAAGGGCGCAAAAAAAAGTTGTCCCCTTCTGCAATCCATCTGAATGACACCAGATCCGACCACCGTGTAACTCGATAATTCTCTGGGCCAGGGCTAGGCCCATCCCGGAACCCTCTTTATCGTGGTTCAACTTCTCGAAAAGCTCAAATACTTTGTTGATAAAAGCTGGCGCAATTCCCAGTCCGTTGTCTTTCACCAGAACAACGACTTCGTTTTCTTGTCTTTCTGCTGTTATGGTGAGTTCAGGGTTTGCCTTTGCGGCAAACTTGGCCGCGTTGTCAAAGAGATTCTGGAAGACTTCAACCAGACGTCTCCTTTCGCATTTGACGTTAAACGGAATTACACTTCGATTGATACGCATTTGTGCCGCAGTAGTCCTGCCTGCGGTGAGGTCAATCGCGTCGGCAACGATTGAATCCAGATCACAAATCGTGTGAGCGGTCTCCTGCCTTCCCAGTCGTGCCAGGCTTCCAAGTTCGGTGAGCAAGGCATCCATTTTGCTCGCTGCCTTCTCAATGTATTGCAGTTCCTGCAGGCATTTTTCTGGATCCCTTTCATTGATGCTGGCGCGCACAAACTCCGTGAAGGATTGAATAGTTATCAAGGGGCTTCGAAGATCATGGGAAACTGTCGCAGCAAATCGTTCCAGCTCCTCATTCTTTTTTCTGAGTTCCGCCTCGGCAGTGAGGCGTGCTCGCTCGGCCTCTTTCCGTTCTGAAATATCAATTCCGGTTGATAACAGGTGCTCCTCGCCTTCGAGCGTGATGATTTGCGTGGAAACCAGCATCTCAATTGGCTTGCCGGATTTCCTGAATCCGATCATTTCGAATTGTTTGTTGTCCTGCAACCGGACCTGATCGGTTAACGCGGCCCGGCCCGCCGATCCGAAGAGGCCAAGCTCAGTGGAGGTGCGCCCAATCACCTCCGAACGTTCGAATTCGAATAGTTTGATAAAGGTCTCGTTTACATCAACGATCAGACCATCCTGAAGTCTCGAAATCGCAAGTGCCACCGGGCTTGCGCTAAAAGCCTGGCTGAATCTTTCTTCCGAAAGGCGAAGCATCTCCTCCGCGCGTTTGCGGGCAGTGGTCACCTCCGTCATCATTATGATTCCACCGATTTCATTGTGCTCATCAAACCAGGGCTTAACTTCCCATTTGATCCAGTCGGTTCCGCCGTCCTGGCGCGGAAACATTTCATCCTCGCTGCTTGCTGTCGCTCCCGCCAGGCAGCGTTTATGAATTTCAATCCATTCCGGTAAGTTTCGTATCTCTGGAAAAACATCGTAATGATGAAGTCCCGTAAGATCACGCTTGCCCAGGTTGTAATCGGTGAGCCAGCGATCGCTGAATGCAATGTAGCGCAAGTCGCGATCGAACATTGCAACTGCAGCCGGAGTATGCGTTACCAGGGATTCAAGGAGGGTCTTGCTTCGCCGCAGTCCTTGCTCGGCTAATTTTTGCTCCGCGATATCCTGAATGATCAGAACCTCGTGCATCGAATCTGGCAATGTCCCTCGACGCACCTCAACGGGGATGGTGCGGCCAGACTTGAGCCGAGCGATCGTCTCCGACGCAGGCTTCTGCGACATTTCCGGGAGGAGTAGGGCAACAGGTTGGTTGAGGAGTTCTTTCCCTGAGTAAGAACTCAACCGGAGCAATGCCTGATTCGCATAGGCAATGCTGTTCCGGAAGCAGACGAGCAGGGGATTCGGCCAGCGTTCGAATAGTTCCTGGTAGACGTTTGAAACCATTGCCAGCTCCTCCGAGCCTCCCCGGAAGCGGTGGTTCAGGCAAGCAAAATTGTGGACCAGTTTTCCACTCTACGATAGATAGAATCAGTGAACGGAAAATTGCGATTGGTCCACGCTGACATCACGCATCAGGATACGGACGCAATCGTAAATGCGGCAAACGAGAGTCTTCTCGGCGGTGGTGGTGTGGATGGCGCCATCCACAGAGCTGCAGGCCCGCGACTACTGGAAGAGTGCAGGAAGATCGGTGGTTGTCCCACGGGTCAGGCACGCCTTACTGGTGGCTATAATTTGAAGGCTCGATTTGTAATCCATACGGTTGGTCCCATTTACTCGGGTGGCAAGCGTGGCGAGGCAGATTTGCTGGCCTCCTGCTATCGTAATTCGTTGCAGCTGGCAATGGATAACCAGATTCGCACGATTTCGTTCCCATCGATTAGCACCGGCATTTACGGTTATCCAATCGAAGAGGCTTCGCGCATTGCGTTAGTGGAGATCGCTCGCAGAATCGAAAGTTTTCAGGAGATACGAATTATTTGCTTTTCCGCTAAGGATCTGAAGACGTATGAAGCGGCAAGGGCAGATGCAGGAATATGAAACGACCTCCTTTTAATCCAGGGATGAAAGCCAGCGAGTTTGCTTCGCACTACTGGTATCGCGAGGAGCTTTCCGCCATTTGCAAGAAATACGACCTGGGTCGCGGCACCAAGGCTGATATGGAGGAAGCAGTGCTTGCTTTCTTGCGTAGCCCGAAGGGATCCAAAAAGCAAAAGCAGGTCCCAAAACCCAGGGCAAAACCAAGATCGAAACCAGGGAGTATCCGGCGAGGTGGAAATGATTCAATCGACCTGAAGACTCGTATCATTGATGGCTTTCGGTTTAACGATCAGGCGCGCCAGTTCTTTTCGAATTACTTTGAGAAATCCAATTTCAAATTTACCAAGGAAATGGCCGAGGCAGTGCGCGATGCAAATGCACAGCAGAACTCAAAACTTCGGGTTCAGGACCTGGTGAACATTTATACTAAGGTTCAGAAAGCTATCGAGAGCGGAAAGGACAGGCCAGGGACAAAGGTCGATCACATCTATCGCTGGAATACATTCGTTCGCGACTTCAATGCGGATCCCGAGAATCGCGGAATTTCTAACCGGATGGAAGCCGCAGCAAAGCTATGGCGCATTGTGCGCGATCGGCCGGGTCCAAAAGTTTATTCCCGGGAATTGTTAAAGTATCTAAACAACGATTAGCCGTCCGTCTTCACGAAGAGGAACTCAGTGGCCCCATTCATAGAGCATTGCGCCATGCGTGAAGCCGGCTCCGTAGACACTCGACAAAATCAAATCGCCCCGCTTTAGCTTTCCGGCCGCGTTCATCTCGCTTAGAGCGGTTGGAATCGAGGCAGTGCTAATCCCGCCGTATCTGTCAACAATGACTTCCACCTTTTCCATTGGGAACTCGATAAACTCAGCCAGAGCTTTCAGTATGAGCATGTTTGTCTGATGTGGAACATAGTAGGCGATATCTGACTTTTCAATGCCAATCTTTTTTGCCTGAGCCAGAACGTTTGACATGCTTTCTTTGCATTTTGTAAGGGCCAGCTTCAACGATAGGCGACCATCCATTGAAGGTTTGGGTCGATTCGCAGTGCTCATGTCGCGACCTTCCAGATAAAACTCCATTGCATTCTGTGATTCCGTATAGATCGTCTCAAGTGCTAGCGCGCGTGAGGGAACCGTTCCTGTGCTAAAGAGCATACGGCCCAGGCGTTTCGATTCTTTGCTCAGAGTCAGAACGGCGGCGCCAGCCCCGTCGCCAAAGAGGAGGTTGTCTCGATCGTAATAATTCAAAAACCTGGAAAGCGCATCGCTTCCAACTACAAGTACGCAGGAAGCCTCGCCGGACAACAATAGACCCTGTGCCTGGCGCATTCCAAACACCCATCCGGAGCAGCCTGCTTGAAGGTCCATGCTTGCCGCTTTGGTTGCGCCAATCTTTTCCTGTATTTTAGAAGCGGTCGAAGGCCAAAGATCGTCTTGCGAATTTGTTCCGCAGAGAATCCACTCAACCTGATCCGCCGAAATGCCAGCCATTGAAAGCGCGGCTTTTGAAGCGATTGCTCCCATGTCTGCAGTCGTTTCATTGGCCCCAATTCGGCTCCTTTCGCGGATGCCGACGTTCTTCAGAATCCAGTCTGAGCTGGTCTGGGCCAGTTTCTCCCAGTGTTCGTTGGTGGTTCTGCGCTCGGGCACGTAACAACCGATCCCGGAGATCTGGACTGCATTGTACTTGCTTTCGGGAGACATAAGGTAAGGCTGGCCTGGCATGCCAGTCATGGATACACTTCCAGGAAGCGCCCCTGCTGTCAAACTAGTCGATGTTACAGACGTCCCTTTTGATCTGAGCATTGCCACGGCGCGAACCTGCTACTCCGGGAAGGGAATCATTTCACCGGAGGATGTGTCGCGAACTCCGGAAGCACGGGCCATCCGCGATCGTATTGCAAAGTCAACCCTGCAGGCGGGACATCTTACCACGCGCCAGCACGTGAACTTCGTCTTCGCCATTGATAATGTGAGCCGGCACCTTGTCTGGAGCTTCCTGCATTCGCATCCGTTTTACAATTCGGAGCAGGTCAGCCAGCGCTACGTTGAAGTTAAATCGGATCGATTCTACGTTCCTTCTTCGCTTCGCGCCCCCGGACGCGAGCGCGAGCTGGCATTCTATCTCGATGCAATTACGTTTGCAGTCGGTGTGTACCGCGAACTGCTCGTGGAACTGGATGCTCCAGCAGAAGCCGAGTTCTACAAAATTTTTCCGGCCAGAAAATCAAAACATGAAGTCTGGAAAAAGAACACGCACAAGAAGTCAATGGAAGCGGCGCGCTACATTCTTCCAGTTGGAATGCACACGTACTTTTACCATACGATCAACGGACTCACATTGCACCGGTACAGACGACTTTGCCTGGCCTGCGATGTTCCTGAAGAGGCGCGGAATCTTGTCGAGACAATGATGGAAGCGGCGATTGCCGCGGACCCGCTGTTTGCTGCGGAAATTCCGGATCCAATTCCACTGGAAGACACGACAGAGTACCGCTTTTTCAAGGCGTTCTTTGATTCGGCTTCCAATCCAGAAAGCGTTTCGCGTGATTTTATCCGCGAGTTTGATCAGGATCTGGGGAACAGAACATCGAGGCTCGTCTCGTTTGAAAACAATGCGGTTGCAGTGCTGGCAGCTTCTGTTCGTGCCGTGCTAGGTGTATCGCGCGATCTTGTTTCGGACGAGGCTGCAATTGATCTTGTTATGAATCCAGCGCGCAATTCGCATTTGTCAAGTGCGCTCAATGAAACAACTCTCTCGCGCGTCACTCGTAGTCTGCTAAACGTGCACTATGCATTTCAGAAGAAGATTTCGCATACGGCTGACTCGCAGGATCAGAGACACCGTCTTGTGCCCGGGGCCAGGCCCATCCTGATGAAGCATTTCACGGGACAGCCTGATTATATTACACCTGCACTCATTCGCGAGCACATGCCATCCGCTGAAAAATACCAGAAGGCGATGATTACACTCTTTGAGAAGATCAATCGGTTCGTGGATGCAGGCGGCAGTGAGGAAGAAGCCGTTTATCTTCTACCCAATGCATTTCCGATTCGATTCTATGAATCAGGTGATCTTTTGAATCTGCATCACAAATGGAAGATTCGCACATGCTATAACGCACAGGAAGAGATCTTTCAGGCATCGGTTGATGAGCTTTCCCAGGTGCGCGACGTCCATCCGGCTATCGGACGTTGGATTTACGCGCCCTGTAGAATTCGAAAGGAAGCGGGTGTTCGTCCGTTTTGTCCGGAAGGGGACAAATTCTGCGGCGTTCCCGTCTGGAATCAGGACCTTACGCAGTACAGGCGCGTCATTTAGATCATCCAGTCCGAACCTGACTCGATTTACCTGGATCCGCCGAGGATTTTACCGGCAGCATAGGCCGTTGGCAGGTATGCAGCTATAAGATCCAATACGACGAACCAGATAGGCGCCGGAAGCATGAATGTATTCGTGATCCCGCCGAGCAGAAACAGAACTCCAACAGCCATTGCAAACGTGATTTTGTGACTGGACGCAACAAGACTGGCAATGGCCGCACCGGCAAATGTACCAAGAGCGTGTGCCAGGAACGGAAACACAAAATGCTCGGGACCAAATAAATGCATGGATGCTTTCAGGCTTTCCATGTTCGCCGGGTCGACGCCAGCAGGCGCGGGAATCACAGAGTTGCCCGCTATGATCAGTCCCATATTCACGATGCTTCCGCCAATTGCTCCAAGTAGAACGGCAAGCACGTTTCTCAGTATGCTCAAATGACTTCTCCGGTTTTCATTCGGTGCAGGGCCGCAGGGACGCCAGACATCTAGTGAGAGGCGAGGAGCCTTTCCTGGCTCAGGTAGATTTTCCAGAAGTTCGGCTGAATAGACAAATCCGGATTCCAACCGCGTTCCAGTTCACCGTCCACGTTCATCCAAACAGGGGCCGCATGTCTGATTCCAATGTTCTTAACGAATCCGGTCAGGATTTCCTCGGAGTCCAGGTGTGAGCCTTTGAAAATAGTCGGAAACTTTTTGAATAGAGTGGGTCTGCTTCTGAACATGGGGACAAGGTAGAATAACTGCCCGTCGTTCACGCGGACAGCAGGGGCAATGTGCATGGACCCACCTGTATATTGTGAATTATGAATTGTGATCATATTGCAGCTAACGTCCGTGCGCTTGCCATCGATTGTGATTTCAAAGCTGTACGGCTTATGGAAAAGCAACTTCCAGAGGCTTGCAACTGTGTAGTTGGCCGCACCCATCCAGCGCATTTGAACTGCAAGTTCTGTGATGTCTGCAATCAAACCGACTCCAAAGATATTGAACGTTATGCGTCGAACGGTAGCCCCCGGCTGCTCTTCGCGGTCCATTTTCAATCCCTGGTATTTGATTACGGCCAAATCAGAGTTTTGAACAGATTTCGAACGCAGGGCGCTAATGAGACTGTCGCGCGCGGTTTCGTAGTCGGTAATCAGGAAATCTCGAAGGAAACTGTTCCCGGTTCCGCCCGGCAGAAGACCAACGGGACGATCGAGAGGTTTGAAATCAAAGTGTTCTGCCAGGCCTTGAACACTTTCGGACAGGGTTCCGTCTCCTCCCATGAAAATGGGCACGTTATCCGGATCTTTTACCGTTTCAACTGCGGCGACGCGAATGTCTGCAAGTGATTTAGTCGGGCGAAGCGTGAGATCGTTTCCAAACTCGCGCTTCCAGGCACCCGCAAAGTCTTGTGCCCGCTCCTTCGCCTTGCCTTTGCCGCTGTTCGGGTTGAATACCAGGGTGCCCTTTTTCATTGTATAAAAAGCCACGCGTGCAAATCCTGTGTCAATCCAAAGTGCGGCCTGTCCGCAAAAGAGCGCGCCTGGAAACAACCCATACATCAGTAATGCCAGGCGAAATCCTTGCCTTTGTCCCGCAGTCCCCGGCGATTATTGTGGATGGAACCCTCGGTGAAGCCGGGCACAGTGCGCTTTTTCACGCACAATTTCCCGGGGCCAAAATCCTCGGGCTGGACCGTGATCCGGAGATGCTCGAACGCATTCGGGCCCGATCGGAAGACTTTAGCTGGATTGAGTTACACCGGAAGCCATATCGTCTCGCGCCGGAAGCCCTGGGGGGGCGTCATGCGGACTTCATTCTGCTGGACCTTGGCGTTTCAATGTTTCACTTCAAGGGGGCGGGCAGGGGATTCTCCTACCAGGACGAATCACTTGATATGCGCCTCGATCCAGATCTACCCCTTACCGCGGCCGATATTTTGAATCGCAAGACGGAACGGGAGCTGAAGCTAATCTTCCAGGAGTACGGGGAGGAGCGATTCGCTGGTCGAATTGCTCGCGTTATATTCGAGAAAAGGCCGGTCCATTCCGCCCGGCAACTGGCTAAGCTCATTCTCGATGCCGTGCCCGGAAAGGGTAAAGCGGGGATTCATCCCGCAACTCGAGTCTTCCAGGCCTTGCGGATTGCCGTGAATCGGGAGCTCGAAGAAATTGAAAGTTCTATCCCACACCTCGCCGAGGTCCTGGCACCCCATGGCCGTCTTGCTATCATATCCTTTCATTCATTAGAAGATAGATGCGTGAAACATGGTTTCCGGGCCCTCGGGCGGGAAAGGTTCAAGATACTGACCCCTAAGCCCATCCTTCCCTCCGCCGAAGAAATCGCGAGAAATCCGGCTTCGCGCAGCGCGAAACTGAGAGTAATAGAGAAACTTCCGGATACAGACCGATAATGAATAGGTCATGCAGGGCCTGAGAAGTGGGATTGGGGGTCTTCTCCTCGTATTTTTGAGTCTGCTGATTCCATTCGGTCTGATACATCTTTACACCAGAAACCTGGTTTCAGCGGCTCTGCTGCGCCGTGATATTCATATGGCCGGTCTCCGGAAAGAGCAACTGCTCAAGAAGAACATGGCCCTGAAGGAGGCCCTGGGCAGGCTTACAGGGAAGGATCTTGTGATTCCGACAGAGGGCTTGCCCTTTTCCGAGAACAATCGCATTGTCAGGCTCAGATTGCATGGTGACAATGAGGCAGCTGATTCCGGCACCACTAGAACCAACCTTCCTTAACGATTGTGAAACTGAGTGAAATCTTCACTAAACCCGATCCCAGGCTAATCGAAACCAGCGCCGATTTCGAATTCCACGGAATTACAGACGATTCTCGCGAGGCGGGTCATGGTGTACTCTTCTGTCTGACCGCGCAGGGCAGACCATTTGCAAACCATGCATTTGAGAATGGATCGATCCTGGTTCTCGGACCAGACGAGTCTGCTTCAACCTTTGCTTCGCGCGGCTGGATACGGGCCCGCAGCGTGCCTGAGTTTATGGGCGACGTTGCAGCGGCGCTCCATGGCAGGCCATCAGAGCGGCTATCTGTAGTTGGGGTGACGGGCACCAATGGAAAAACCTCCGTTAGCTGGATGATCTACCACATCTGGAAGCAGGCGCAAATTCGCTCCGGGCTAATTGGGACTCTGGGCGTGCGTTACATGACTCCCGCCGGAGAAATCCAGGTTAAGACCGGCTATACTACGCCGCGATCGTATCAATTGCAATCCTTGTTTGCAGACATGATGCGGGCTGGCGTTGAGCGTGTAGTGATGGAAGTTTCTTCGGAAGCTCTGGCACTCGGTCGCCTGCAGGGCACGCGCTTTGTTGCCGCTGCGTTTACAAATTTCACACGCGATCATCTTGATTTTCATGGAACAATGGAAAACTATTTCGAAGCAAAGAAATTGCTATTCGCATCTACCGCAGCCAATCAGGGGCGACTCATCGTGTATGACGATTCTCTCGATAGCGAAGGGTATCCGTCCAAAATGGTCGCATACGCGCGTTCGCTCGATCCTGAAACTGTCATTCTCACGCGCCCGATTGGAGAGGATGCAGGCTCGGCAATTCATGAAAACTTCCCTGCCAGTTTTCAGCGGATCAACCTGCGCATCGCACTTGAAGCCGCGGCCTTTTCTAAGTCCGAGGCCCAGGAGTTTGCAAAAGGACTTTCAGATCTGCCCAGTGTGCCTGGACGCTTTGAGCCGATCGCGCTCAAGTCAATTAGCAGGCATGCGGACTCTATAGCCGTTGTCGACTATGCCCACACTCCTGATGCACTGCTTGTTTTGCTCAAGGAAGCTAGAAACAGAGCTGAGTTTGTGATCACGATTTGTGGATGTGGAGGAAACCGTGATCCGGGAAAACGTCCCTTGATGGGGGAGATAGGAGCGCGCGAATCTGATCTATTCATCATATCAGATGACAATCCGCGTAAAGAAGACCCACAGGAAATTCGACGACAGATGCGCGCCGGGGTGCGTGACGTAAAAGGTGAGGTACTTGAGGTCGCTGATAGACGAGCTGCGATCAGACGAGGTCTTGAGGAATCAGGGAGAAGGTCAGAAAAGTGCATTGTGGTCGTTGCAGGCAAGGGGCATGAAACCGTCCAGATACTGGCGGATCGCACAGAAGTGTTTTCAGACGTAGAAGAAGTAAAATTGGCGTTAGCTGCCATTGAGCGTGGTGGAAAGTGAGAGTCTGGTCTGTCGCAGAAATTGAATCAGTCCTGGGCAATCGCACCCGAGGTGCAGGTAAGGAGTCAGTGGGTGTCTCAACCGACTCGCGCACGCTTGCTCCGGGAAATGTATTCGTTTGTCTTTCCGGTGACTCTTTTGACGGGCATGCCTACGCAGCAGCAGCATGCGAGAAGGGTGCTACCTCCATCATTGCCAGTCGTTCGAGAGCGGCAGAGTTGGTGGAATCTCTTCCGAAAGATGTGAACCTCTGGCTGGTGGATGACACGTTGCAGGGGCTGTCCCGAATGGCGTCCCATGCAAGGGATACGCTGAAATGTCCTGTCCTTGGAGTCGCCGGTTCTAATGGCAAGACCTCGACCAAGGATATGCTTGCAGGAATTGCAAAGCGTGTTTTCAAGAATAGCTACGCCACGTCTGGAAATCTCAACAACCATATTGGTCTGCCCCTGACGCTTACAAACATTCCAGTCAACGCGCAAATGGTGATTCTGGAAATGGGAATGAATCATACGGGCGAGCTTGCAGCACTTTCCAAAATTGCGCGGCCGCATCATGCTATCGTCACCTCGGTGGCCCTGGAGCACGCGGAGTTCTTTTCTTCTATTGAAGATATTGCTCGCGCGGAACTGGAAATTGTGACAGGGATGCAGGGCGGTGGCCTGCTCCTGTATCACGCCGATAGTCCATGCACAGAGATTGCCGTAAAGGTTGCGAAAGAGCATTCGCTCAGATTGAAACTTTTCAAATGTGAAGATGTGAAGGTTCAATCGTCGGGGATTGAATTTGATTTCAACGGGAAAGTGATAAATAATCCCAACTATTTCAGTCGAGTCATGGCTGAGAATCTATTGGGTGCAATTCTATTGCTTGAGGCCGCCGGCGTACCTGCAGAGGATCTCGCCAGAGCAGCGGCCTTTGCAAGGCCGCAGGCGCGGCGGCGCTTCGAAGTGTTTCGCATGCAGCGGGGGAATAACGAGATACTGCTTATCGATGATTCGTACAATGCAAACGAGGCTTCGTTCGTGGCCGCGATCAGGGCGATGCGGGAGATCCTACCGCAGGGCAGGCTTGCGCTCTGCGCCGGTGAAATGGCTGAACTCGGCGCCATCGGCCCGGATGCACACCGTTCCGTTGGCAAGGCTGCGGCACAAATGGGATTTTCGGCTGTATTTGCCTCTGGAACAAGTGATGCTCAGATTTTGCTCGATGGATATCGGGCCCATTCCAAAGAGGGAAAAACGATCCTTGCAAGTGAGCCCTCGAAGTTACTCGAAGGACTTAATCCATTTGAGTTTGATGGGATTCTCGTGAAGGGTTCCCGACGCGCAAGAATGGATCTTGTGAGCGATGCACTGAAGTTAAATGGATTTGTAAGCCAGGCGGAAAACGATGTTTGAATATTTGTACTCTTCCGGTCATATGCCTGGGTTCTTTCGGCTATTTGGATACGTTAGTTTCCGCGCGGTACTCGCAGGCCTGGGCTCCATGGCCTTTTGCTTTATTTTTGGGCCCTTGATCATCTCCTATTTGAAGCAATTGAAATTTGGGGAACGTGTGCGCAGTGATGGCCCTCAATCGCACCTTAACAAGGCCGGTACACCCACAATGGGCGGTATCATGATCCTGCTCAGTCTGACGATTTCTTGCCTGTTGTTCGGCAATCTGCGGAACACAGGATTCGTGTTGATGCTTGTCTGTACTCTCGCATTGGGCATGATTGGTTTTATGGACGACTATTCAAAAGTCGTCTTGAAGAAGAAAGGTGGGATGAATGCGCGGATGAAGATGGTGCTCACCCTCATCGTTGCTTTGTTCTTCTGTCTCTGTTACAACTTCCTGATGCCTGAGCCCAGTGTGCTTCGCAAGATCGAGTATGCAAAGACTGGCTTGTTCCTTCCTTTTGTGAAAGGGCAGGTAATTGATCTGACGCCCTGGTTTGCACTTCCTTTCTGGATGGTCGTGGTCGTGGGTTCGGCACATGCAGTAAATCTTACCGATGGTCTTGACGGCCTTGCAATTGGAAACGTTGCAATTGTGGCCGTAACGCTTGGTGTGCTTGCTTACATTACGGGAACACCTAAGGTTGCAAATTATCTGAACGTGCCGGCCGCCGATGGGGCGCATGAAATTTCTGTTTTTCTAGCGGCCCTGACAGGGGCCGGTGTTGGATTTCTCTGGTACAACGCAGCACCCGCAATGGTCTTCATGGGTGATACTGGATCGCTTGCGCTCGGTGGGTCCATCGGGATGGCAGCTATCCTCCTAAAAAAAGAAATCCTGCTGGCCCTCATGGGTGGCGTTTTTGTCGCAGAAGCAGTCTCTGTAATCCTTCAAGTGGCCAGTTTCAAAGCAACGGGGAAGCGAATATTTAAGATGTCGCCATTGCATCATCACTTTGAGCTTTCAGGTTGGCCCGAAACACGCGTTGTGATTCGATTCTGGCTAGTCGGCGTAATTCTTGCTCTCATTTCCCTTTCGAGTTTGCGCATTCAGTGATTGAGATTTCTGGTAAACGCATCCTGGTACCTGGCGGTGCCGGAAAATCCGGAGCCGCAGCAGCTGAGCTCTTCCTGCGCCTGGGAGCGACGGTCATTCTCTCTGACTCAGACGCGGAACGCAAGTTACCGTTCCAATCGATCCTGGCAAAAGAACCGAGCCTGGCTGAGAGGCTAATGGACGTTCGTCCTGCGGACGGGATTGAGGTTCTGGAGCATAGGCCTGACTTCGTGGTCACAGCACCGGGAGTTCCGCTGACATTACCGTTATTCGGTGAAGCTCGTCTGCGAGGAATTCCCGTCTATGGAGAAAACGATCTGGCATCTGCCCTGATCGAGCAACACTGGAAGAAGTCGCCAATGATCTGCGCCATAACGGGAACGGATGGAAAGTCAACTACAACGGCGCTGGTGCAATCCCTTGCGGAAGCGGCGGGTATGACGGCTATTGCCTGCGGAAACTTTGGAATTCCTCTTTCTTCGCTTGTGCTCTTGCCAGAGTCAGAGCAGACATCGCTTCTTGTGGTGGAGTGTTCTTCCTTTCAGCTTGAGCCCGCGCAGTTTCTTCGCGCTCACGTTGCGTTTATCTTAAACGTGAATCAGGATCATCTCGACAGGTATGCATCGCTGAAGGAATACCTGGAAGCAAAGTTAAAGATCACGAACAGGCAGACATCAGAGGATTTATTCATTGCACCGGGTCCAATCCTTGAGGCATCAAAAACAAGCGCGCGTCGCATAGCTCTTGAGTCGTTGCGCGCCGTCCAGGGCGACAAGATCTACTTTCGCGGGCAATTGCTGGGCGATCGCGCAGTGTTTCGTTTGCCTGGATCACACAACATAGCAAATCTGGAATGTGCATTGGCTGCTATTGATGATCTTGCAACCCGGGCAGAGAAACCTGTCGATTCGACTCGTCTCCTGGAATTGATTGGTGCGTTTAGAGGACTGCCACATAGAATGGAAATCGTTGGTGATTTCAGGGGAATTCAATTCATCAACGATTCGAAAGCCACCACTGTGCAAGCCGTTTGTTCCGGCCTGACCGCTTTCCAGGGGAAGCGAGTGGCATTGCTTGCTGGCGGATACGATAAGGGGCTGAGTTATGCCCCCTTATCCGCCTTTGGCGCGGAGATTCTGGCGTTTGGCGCTGCGGCCCAAAAGATTGCCAGGGATACAGGAACAGGCCGAATTTACGAAAATTTGTCAGCCGCATTCAATGCAGCGGTCGAGTATTGTAGGGAGGGCGGGGTCGTGTACCTTGGTCCTGCTTGCGCGTCGTATGATCAGTACAATTCATACGAGGAGAGGGGTGATCACTTTCGCAAGCTTTGTACGCAGATGTTCTCACAATGAAAAATGACTATAGTTTTATTCTGGAGATTCTTGAGCGTCGCCGGGATCTGTTCTTGTTTGGTGTTATTCTCTGTATTGCAGGCATGGGGCTCTTTGCGCTCAATCCGGCGTCCTCTCTCCAGGCGCGAATTGACCAGGGTGATCCGGATTACTATTTTACGAAACAGCTGCTGTGGTCCGTCCCGGGTATACTGGGGCTATTTGTATGTGCCTATATTCGGCTTGATTTTCTCAGACGTTATGCGCTATTGTTTTTGGCGCTCACCACCTTGAGCCTCCTTCTGGTCTTTGTCCCGGGTCTGGGTCAGAAGGTTTCTTCCAGGACGGAGAGCTTTCACAGATGGCTTGCCATTGGTCCTGTGCGCTTTCAGCCGTCAGAATTTGCGAAGATTTCACTTCTGATCTATGCCGCTCATATCCTTGGAAAAGTAAACCTCAACTCAGGGGAAGTGGACTTCCGGCGTCTGATTCTTCCCTTCAGCTTAATGGGCGGCGTGCTCCTATTGATTCTCATTGGCCCTCAATATGGAACGACGATTTGCACACTGACGGTACTTGCGATTATGATCTATCTGTCTGGCTTCCCAATGCTTCGACTTGTGCTTGTGGGAGTATCGTCGATTCCCTTGCTGCTCCTGGGCATCTTTCTTGTGAACTATAGAATGGAACGATTCTGGGTCTGGCTCGATCCGTACTCGCACAGGCATGAAGGTGGCTACCAGTTGGTTACCGCATTCAGGGCTTTTCACGAAGGGAATATCTCGGGTACGGACATCGGAACGGGTTTCGCGCACCGTTATTTGACATTCGGGCACACTGACTTTATTCTCGCGCTGTTTGCAGAGGATTTCGGTGTGATTGGAGTGGCCCTCCTTTTTCTCTTGTACGTGCTATTTATCTGGCGCAGCGTTCGATTGCTTGTTCGCGTCAATCAGCCCTTCTATTTCATGCTGGGGGCGGGCTGTCTTGTGATGCTAATCGTCCAGAGTCTTCTGAATGTGGCTGTGGTTACCGGTCTTGTTCCTACAACCGGGGTGAGTCTTCCATTCTTTAGCTATGGAGGTTCCTCGCTTGTTGCAAGTTTTTGTATGGCCGGGCTGTTACTCAATGCATGCGGCCAGAGTGAGGCTGAATGAAAGTTCTCGTCGTTGCAGGGGGTACGGGTGGTCATATTTCGCCTGGTTGTGCTATGGCCGAGGAGCTACGCCGGCGAAAGCATGAGGTAGAGTTTCTCACTCTGATCAAGAATGAAAGCTATCCCGATTTGAAATCGGCCACGTTCAAGGTGTATTCATACGGAGCACCTCCGTTTCCATCCGGACTTTCAACGCTCATTCCGTATCCATTTCGGTTGATGAGGGCTTTCCTCGATGCGATTGGTCCCGTGCGAGACGCAGATGCTGTGCTGGGACTCGGAGGCTATCCAACCATTCCCGCGTTGCTGGCCGCACTTGTACTTCGCAAAAAGATATTCCTCTGCGAACAGAACGCAATCCCAGGACAGGTGACACGGTTCTTCGCTCGATTTGCCGCGCAGATATTTGCAACCTTTCCGGTTGTGAACCTGCCCAGGGTCTCCGTCGTCGGAAATCCTGTCAGGGCTAAGCTACGTTCCGCGGCGGCCGGCCATTCATGGGCCGACAAGTCAAAATCTATCCTCATTCTTGGTGGCAGTCAGGGTGCCAGACAACTGAATGAAATGATGGTGGGGCTGTTTCTGGACCATGCCTGGACTGAAAAATACACCTGGTTCTTGCAGTGTGGTGAGAATAATCTCGAAAGTGTTCGGGCAAAGATTGGCGAACGGTCAAACGTAACGCTGTTTGGCTTTCACGCGAACATCCAGGAACTGTACCGGCAGGCACACGTACTCGTTTCCCGTTCAGGTGCTGGCATTCTAACCGAAGCCATGCTTTTTGGTTTGCCCATGGTGCTCGTCCCCCTTGCAAGTTCAAAGGACGGACACCAACTGGCGAATGCTCGAATCTGCGAACACGCTGGCGCCGCGCAAGTAATCGATCAGCGTGATAGCAGTCCGGACCGCCTGGCGGCGATTTTGCAAGAATTGCTCGGTGACAAAACGGCCGCTGGCAAAATGGCAGAAGCCTCCAGAAAGCTCTTCCACGACAACGCAGCGGCGCGGATTGCGGAAGCTATAGAAGCCACATGAAAGTTTACTTCATTGGAATCGGCGGATCAGGAATGCTTCCGCTCGCGCACCTGGCTTCTGCATCCGGTCACGAAGTTCAGGGCTGCGACCCCCGGGGGCAAAATCAACCGGGCCTGACAGTGTTTACGGACATTGATCCGCGTCGAATAGCCAGCGTGGATGCCGTCGTTTTCAGCTCAGCAATTCCCGCTGATCATCCGGAGCTCATGGCCGCGCGGATGCGAAGTGAGTCCGGGTCGCTAAAGATATATCATCGCATGGATTTCTTGCGAGAGATACTGTCCGATCACCCGGTTCGAATCGGAATTGCTGGAACACATGGCAAAACATCTACAACCTCCATTGCCGGTTGGGTGCTTCTTCAGATTGGAATGGATCCAACCATTTTTGCCGGAGGCCGACCAAAATACCTGGCCCAGGGTATGCGGCGGGGCAAGGACGTTGCCGTGTTTGAGACCGATGAGTCGGATGGATCGTTTCTGCGCAGTGGAGCAAACGTGCGATTGGCGCTTAACGTCGATCGAGATCACCTGGATCATTACGGCGATGAGCAAACGTTGCACGATGCGTTTCGGCGCTTTGCTACAGAAGGTGAAATAGCGGTCGTAAATGCAGAAGATGAAGTTCTTCGACATTTGCCCGGCACCACATATTCAACAAGCGCGGCGATTGCAGACTACATGGGCACCTTTATCGGCGAAACCGATCGACTCAAGGTTAGCTATCACGGAGAGCAACTCGGTGAGCTTTCCGTGGCATTGCCCGGGCGGCACTTTGCGTCAAACGCTCTGGGGTTGTTTGCACTCTTTGATACCCTGCGCCGCCGCGGTTCTCTGGTTTTTGATCCGCAGATCGCGCTCGAGGCGGTGTCCACCTTTCCTGGCGTCGAACGCCGGATGGAGCTAATCGGAACGACGAATGGTGCCCTCATTTACGATGATTATGGTCATCATCCTTCTGAAATTGCAGCAGTTCTCCGTGCCTTGCAGATCCGAAATCCGGGCAAGCGGATTAGGATCGTGTTTCAGCCACATCGCTTCACTCGGACTCAGGAGCACGGCCCGGGCTTTGCCCGGGTGCTTTCGATTGCAGACGAATGTTGGCTCCTGCCGCTCTATTCCGCCGGGGAGGTGCCGATTCCTGGCGTCGATTCCGAGTGGCTTGTGAGCTTGATGGGCGGTAGAGCTCGAATGACCTCAGATCCGGAGTTACCGTTGTTGCTCAAAAGCGCGGGTCCAAACGACATTGTACTCTTTCAGGGTGCAGGCGATGTCTCTTATTTGGGTAGAAATGCGCTGAAAGCTCTGGGACAGGCTTGAGATTTCAATTTTTAGTTGCACGGCAATGAGACATAATATATTCCATCGCTCATGGTGGAGCCTGCGTCAGAGCGACGTAACCTCTTTGTCTTTCTAATTCTTTCTTCCGTGCTGCTCGTTGTGGCCGGTGCAGGCATTGCCATCTACTACGGAAAGAGCTACACAAATGTCAAGCAAATTCGAGTAACGGGGAATTCCTACCTGACCTCCGCTGAAGTTCTCGAAGCGTCGGGGCTAAAGCCAGAGGCGCCGATGACACGCGGCGATCTCTTTACTGCACGGAACAAATTGCTCTCTATCCCTGCGATTCAGTCGGTGGTGATGCAGGACGAAAACGGTGAGATTATTATTCGTGTTCACGAACGACTGTGTTCCGCAGTGCTTCGTCTTGACGGAAGCATGATCGATGTAGATGAGTCCGGAAGAATTCTGCATTACGATGGACGTTGCACCGCTTCGCCGATTATCTCGGGGGCTTTTCGGATTCAGGGTAACAATGCATCGGGTGAGGGTCTGAGCGAAACCTTGCTTTCACTCAGAAGCATTCGCGAACAAACTCCGGATCTTGAGAAGCGAATCTCAGAAATCCTGGTGCGAAAGGGCTATTACACGTTGTTTATGATCAGACCACCCATACAAATGGATGTGCCAGATCTGACCATTGGCACTGTTGAGCGAATAACGGCATCGCTTGCATATTTTGAAAAGGAGGGGCGCCAGAAAGGCCGGATAGATCTTCGCGGCAAGAACGCGCTCTACCAGCCGCAATCATGAGAGAATTCTCAGCAATTGACATTGGATCCAGCTACGTTCGCGTGCTGATGGGGCGCCGCGGCGATGAAAACGAGGTTCAGGTGAACGGCGTTGGCGTTGCTCCGTCGCGTGGTGTTAGAAACGGGGCTATTGTGAACATTGAAGGAACCGTGCAGTCGATCCAGGAAGCTGCCAGGGAAGCCGAGCTGATGAGCGGTCTGGTTGTCGAGGACGCAGTCGTCAATGTTACCGGGAAGCATTTGCGCGGGGAGAATTCGCGCGGCGTGGTAGCCGTTACAAATCGTGACAGAGTCGTAATGGAAAGTGACGTGCTTCGCGTGATTGAAGGCGCACAAAACATTCGCATACCTGCAGATCAGGACATATTACACGTACTTTCTCGAGAATTCATTGTCGATGACCAGAGCGGAATTCGCGATCCCATCGGAATGACGGGTGTTCGTCTGGAGGCTGAGGTTCACATCGTCACAGCAGGAAGGACGGCCGTGACCAACTTAAAGAAAGCAGTGAACGGTGCCGGAATTCGCATTTTGAATCTGGTTATGTCGTCGCTTGCCTCGGCTGAGGCTGTGCTCACGTCCGGGGAGAAGGACCTCGGTGTAGCTGTTCTGGACATAGGTAGCGGAAGCACCGATATTATCATGTTTGTGGAAGGCGGCGTTCAGTTTTCCAGTGTGGTCCCGTTGGGGGGCACGCATGTCACTCAGGACCTCTCCATAGGGCTAAAGATTCCAATGGAAACGGCGGAGAGCATCAAGAAGAATTCCGGCTCCGCGCAAGTAGCATCGGTTGATCCAATCGAGAAGATTGAGCTGCCGGCGCTGGCTGGCAGACCACCGCGCTGGGTATTGCGGCAGGAGATTGCAGCGATTATTGAACCGCGGATGCGAGAGATCTTTGAGCTTGTCGATCAGGAATTGAAGCGCTCCGGTAAGAAGTCATCGCTGGCGGGTGGGATTGTGCTCACCGGTGGCGGTAGTCGCGTAGAAGGTGCGGTTGGTCTGGCCGAAGAAGTATTTGCCCTTGCTGCTCGCAAGGGTCTGCCCCAGACGCCAGGTGGTTTTTCAGAGCGCGTTGAGGGGCCTGAATTTGCAACTGCCGTTGGCCTCCTGCTTTCCGCTGCGGCCACGGAAAAGCGCGAGCCCGGGCGTTCGTCCTCTTCGGGCACGGGTTCTGGATGGGTGCAGAAATTCAAGAATTGGGTTTCTGAGAATTTGTAATATTTTTTAACTATTCGAGGGTTTGAACATGATGCAGTTAGTAGAAGAAAAAACATCACCGGCACTGATCAAAGTAGTGGGCGTTGGCGGCGGCGGAATGAATGCCGTGAATCGCATGATTGACGCAAATCTTCGCGGCGTGGACTTCATTGTCATCAACACAGATGAACAGGTCCTCAAGAAGTCGCGGGCGGAGATCCGAATCGCGATTGGACAAAAAACTACGCGCGGCATGGGAGCCGGTGGCGATCCGGAAATTGGCACGCGAGCAGCGCAGGAAGATAGAGATCGCATTTTACAGGCATTGAAAGGTGCCGATATGGTTTTCATAACGGCTGGCATGGGAGGTGGCACAGGGACGGGTGCGGCCCCGGTGATTGCTGAGGTGGCGCGTGAACTGAAGGCTCTCACAGTCGCTGTTGTTACTGTGCCGTTTGAAGTGGAAGGGAAGCGCCGGCGGGAATTTGCAATGAAAGGGCTTTCGAGTCTGCGCGATAAAGTGGATACGCTCATTACAATAAAGAATGATTCGATCTTCAAAGTGATCGAACAGAATACCCCGGTCGACGTTGCGTTTCGTATTGTGGATGATGTTCTGCTTGGAGCTGTGCGCGGAATTTCTGACCTTGTGAACGAAGCCGGGCTAATCAACGTGGATTTTGCCGACGTCCAGGCTGTGATGAAGGAAACCGGCGATGCCATTATGGGAGCCGGGGAAGGAATGGGTGACAATCGAGTGTCCGATGCGGTTCACCAGGCCATTAACAATGCGCTACTCGAGGAGCAAAGCGTGGAAGGGGCGACAGGTGTGCTGATCAATGTCTGCGGTGGCGAAGACATGGCCATGAAAGAATGGAAAGACGTAAGTGAGCTCATCACCCAGAAGGTGGATCCAGCCGCGAACATCATCATAGGAATGACAATCGATCCTGCTCTCCGCGAAAAGATCCGAGTTACAGTAATTGCAACGGGATTTCGGCGCGCCGCAGCTCCAGGCAAGAAGCCTCTTTTCCCTGGAAGCCCCGAGGTGGCAAAACCGGAACAGGGACGGAAGCCTTATTTTCCCTCCGCCCAACCTGCCAGAAGGCAAAGCCCGGCTGACGACTATCTACCTCAAACCCAGGCAGAGCCGGACGAGACCGAAGAGGTGGTTCGCCAGTACGGAAATCCGGGAAAAATAGATTTGAATAATCTAGAGATACCTGCTTACTTGCGTAAGCGATAATGCACTGGATCATTTGGGTTGTCGGCGGCGTTGCGCTCGCCTTGTTAGAAATACTGGTTCCCGGCCTCGTCTCCCTGTTCCTGGGGTTGGGCGCTGTGGTCACAGGCATTCTCATTGCCTGCGGTTGGCTGCAGGATATCGTAACTCAAATCTTTGCCTGGATCTTGATTTCACTTGGTTTGTTCCTCCTTTTCCGTGGGCAGGTTTACAAATACTTTCCAGCTCTTGAGAAGAAAGAAGCGCTAAGCGAAGACGATGTGATGGTCGGCAAGGTTGTAGAAGTCGTTGAAGCAATTGAACCTGAAAACCCGGGCCGAGTTCACGTGCATCAGAGTTCCTGGAAAGCAGTTGCCGGTCAAAGCATTGAAGTAGGCAAACGCGTTCGCATTGTGAAGCGGGATCAGATGACGCTCACTGTAGAGCGGGTAGATTCCTAGGTCTTTTTTTCCATCTGAAAAGCAGGCCAAAAGTCATTGACAATGAATCGTCAGCAGCTTACTGACGAGATTCCCCGGAGGACCTATGATCTTTTCATTGGCAGTTGGCCTGATAATCTTTTTGTTCTTTATGCGGCTCACCCTCATTATTGTGCCGCAGCAACATGCATATATTAAAGAAAGGCTTGGTAATTTTGCCGGCGTACTATCTCCAGGATGGCATATTCTAGTTCCGATCATCGAGCGGGTGGCGTACAAGCACGTTATTATGGAAGAAGTCATCGACGTCGCACCCCAGATTTGTATCACCAAAGATAATGTTCAGGTTGAGGTGGATGGAATTCTCTACATGCGCGTTCTTGATCCCAAGCTCGCCAGTTACGGAATTCAGGATTACAAATTTGCCTCTATCCAGCTCGCCCAAACGAGCATGCGTTCAGAGATCGGCAAGCTTGAGCTCGATCGCACTTTCGTAGAACGCGTTCGTATCAACGATGCAATTGTGCGGGCTATTGATCATGCCAGTGCCCCCTGGGGTGTCAAGATCACCCGTTATGAAATCAAGAACATCATCCCTCCAAAAACCATTCTCCAGACAATGGAAAAGCAGATGACGGCAGAGCGGGACAAGCGTGCGGACATTGCACATTCAGAAGGGGAACGCGCCGCTCTCATCAATCTTTCGGAAGGAGAAAAGGCGGAAGCAATCAACATCTCCGAGGGACAAAAACAGCGGCAAATCAACGAAGCGGAAGGGAATGCAAAACGCATTGAACTCGTGGCGGAAGCTACCGCAACAGCGCTCCGCGAGGTGGCTTCTGCAATGCAGCATCCATCCGGTGCGCGGGCCGTGCAGATGCGCATTGTGGAAGAGTACATCAAACAGTTTGGTCAGGTTATAGCAGAGGCGCAAACCTCTGTGGTTCCCGTTGGACTTGCAAATATCCAGGGATTCATGGCCGGGTTCTCGGAACTAATGACCAAAGCCGCTCCGGGCTCAACGTCCGGCAATCAAGGACAGGGAGGTTGAGATGGAAACGGTAGGAATGATCATATTCATCATCTTTGGAATCTATGTATTCATTAAGTTTGCACTTTCCATTCGCATTGTGCCGGCTCAGGAAGTGTACCTGGTAGAGAGACTTGGGAAGTTTCACAAGGCGCTGGGCTCTGGCTTTCATTCGCTGATTCCATTTCTCGATCGGATCACGTATAAGCTTACGCTAAAGGAAGAGGCCATCGACGTTCCTGTTCAGGTCTGTATTACCGGAGATAACGTGCAGATACAGGTTGACGGTGTCATCTATATGAAGGTAGAAGATCCGTACCGCGCTGCCTACAATGTTTCCAATTACCGTTATGCGCTCATTCAGCTCGCACAGACTGCAATGCGGGCAGCACTCGGACATCTTGAGCTCGATAAGACATTTGAAGAGCGCGAAACCCTGAACGCCAAGATTGTTAAGATCGTAGATGATGCTGCTGAACCATGGGGTATCAACATTCTTCGTTACGAGATTCAGAACATTACGCCGCCCAAATCCATCTTACAAAGTATGGAAAAGCAAATGACTGCCGAGCGTGACAAGCGTGCGACCATTGCCCGCTCAGAGGGCGAAAAGACTTCACGTATCAACAAGTCGGAAGGCATGAAGCAGGAGCTCATCAATAAGTCTGAGGGTGAAAAGCAGAAGACCGTGAACCAGGCTGAAGGTGAAGCATCAGAGATCAAGGCACTGGCCATTGCAACTGCCACCGGCCTTAAGAAGATTGCAGAGGCTGTCGGCCAGCCCGGTGGAGCCGAAGCCATGCGCCTGAGTTTGATCCAGGAGTATCTGCGTCAGATGGAGGGTCTTGCGAAATCGAGTACCCGCGTGGTATTGCCATTGAACATGGCAGACTTGAAAGAGACGCTCGGTGGTCTTGGACTCAAGAGCAAACAAGAGTAACAGCTATGGCGATTGCGTTCGGATCGGGGAACCGATTTCGGACGCCCAGCAAGTTTCCCGGATCAAAGAAGAAGCCATGGCGCTTGGTCCGTGGCGAAAAGGGCCATTTGAAATCCACGGGGTTCGAATCGACGGCCAGTGGGACAGCAGCCTGAAATGGAAACGAGCCCTGGCTGCGGCGGATCTATTCGGAGGGATTCAGGGGAAGCGGGTTTGCGACGTAGGGTGCAACAACGGTTACTATCTGTTTCGCGCCCTCGAGGCGGGGGCAAGTTTCGCTCTCGGCCTGGATCCGGCCGCCGCATTCGAACAGCAATTTCGTTTCATTACACGAGATCTGGACGAGGCGCGAATTCAGTTCCGCAAAGTTGGCTATCAGTCGCTGTTGGAGCACAAGGAAGCGTTTGACGTAATATTTTGCATGGGCGTGATCTATCACCAACGCAATCCCTATGAGCTGCTTGATGCCTTGCGCGATTCGCTCGCTCCGGGTGGAATTGTGGTTCTGGAAACTCTCGGAGCAAATCTGGATGATCGAGTGATTGTTCCTGCCGGAAAGTATGCGGGCCAGGGTGGCATCTGGATGGTGCCAGGACCCACGGCTGTCCTGAACATGCTCAAACGCTCTGGTTTTGGAATGAACCGGACGGTAGACGAATGGGACGCTCGAGATGAGCAGCAACGCACGGCTTTCGCCGACCTGCCGCCCATGCGTGAGTTTTATCATGAGAGCGGGAGCAGGACCGTGGAGGGATACGAAGTTCCGCTAAGATATTTATTCGTTGCGAAAAGATAGAATTGTCCCTTTCACGTAATTTGATTGCCACAGCCTTTCCGCTGCAAAAATAAGAGCTAGATTCTCTGCTGAATCGTCCAATCAAAACAGGTACAGCCAGAGGGAGAAACATGAAGAAGTTCCTTGCGATAACAATTTGCCTATTTGCCATTTCCGTCCATGCGCAGGAGGAGGCGGAACAAAAGGTCCTTGCCCCCATCAAGCGTCTGATTGGAAACGTCAGGTACAGCGACAAAGCAAAGACCCTCGCCGACCGAATTGCACTTGAGGACCGTGCCCTTGAAAGCATCGGTTCCACGCAGATGGCGGAGTTTCTGATGGGTGACTATGCAAAGACTGCCACACCCGCCCAGAAAGAGAAGTTCGCAAAACAGATTCGCGAGTATACGCGTTACAAAGCATTTCCACTCATTCACAAATACTTCAAGGACATTGATCTTACATATGAGCCGCCAGTAATCAACGGTGATCAAGCGCGCGTCCAATCCTCCGTGGTCTATTCTGGCTCGGAAAGATTAACGTTTTCCTGGATCTTGACCAAAGTTGGCGAAAATTATGTGATTACTGACTTCCTGAATGACAAGAACACATCGAGCATGCAGTCAAACAAAGTGGGACAAGTCCAACCGACTCTAAAAGAGAAGGGGGTACCCGGCCTGTTGTCTGTGATGGACAATGCTGTTGCTCAAGTGAAGAAAGCGGCTGGAAGATAGCCGACCATGTCCAAATATGTAGTTCGCTTTTACGATTTCTACCTCAGTCATACAACCGCAAGCGCTCTTGTCGCGCTTGCAATTTTCCTGGTGGGTGCCTTTGGCGCATCAAAACTGAGCATCAACTCCAATCAGCTCGATCTTCTTCCGGAAAACCTGCCGCACGTGCAGGACGCAAAGAAGATTACTACCATGGTGGGAGGCACAGGCTTTCTCATCATTACTCTCAAGAACGTTGATCGGAATGAAGGCGACAAATTGGTAGAACAGGCACGGCAGTTGAAGCGATCTGGTGACGATGCTGGCGCCAAAGAACTTGTAAAAAAAGCGAACCTTGAGTACGCGAAGACTAGAAAAGACGATCTTGTCCGGGCAGAAGTTCTCAAGAAGGCATCTGACGAAATTGCCGCAGAACTGAAAAAGGATCCAAAAGTACGCTTTGTGCAGTACAAATATTCACTGGATTTTATCAAAAGAAAGTTTCTGTTCTTCTGGAAGACGGACGATCTGAGCGAGGCTATTCGACGTGTCTCTCTGAAGCGTGACGATCTTCAAAAGCGGGCTGATCCCTTCTTCATTGACCTCGGTCAGGGTCAGGTAAGGCTTGATCTGTCGGATATTATTTCGAAGTACACTAAAGTTGGAAAGAAGGAGATTATCGACGATTACTACGTGTCGCCTGATCGGCGGATGATGGTGTTGCTTGTGAAGCCCGCATTCTCAATGAATGAAATTGACAGCAGCCGCCAATTGATGGCCGAGATTTCCGCGCACATAGAAGCCATGAAGTTTCGGGATCGCGGAATCGAGGTGGGATTTACGGGGCTCTATCCCACTTACGTGGATCAATACGACTCTATTGATAATTCACTGAGGCCGACGCTCTTGCTTTCGCTGGCTGGAATTGCTGCCGTTCTAGGATTCTTTATCCGGCGCTTCCGGTTAATTCTGGCGCTTCTGGTTTCGCTTGTATATGCGATTGTACTCACGTATGGTCTTACGTACTTTGTAATCGGAAAACTGAATCTCATCACTGCCATCTTTGGCGGGATTCTCGCAGGATTTGGCATCGACTTTGGAATTCATTTCGTATTTCGCTTCAAGCAGGAGTACTGGCAATCGGAAGATACAATGGAGGCCATTAAGACGACTGTGCTTCGCACAGGACCCGCAGCTCTCTTTTCTGCTGCTACCGTCGCCGCCGCTTTTGTCGCTTTGATTCTGTCGGAATTCAAAGGCTTCTCTGAATTCGGTGCAATCTCGGCTTACGGCATTGTCGTTACAATGCTTTCGATGTTTATTCTAACGCCGCTTCAGATTGTGATGTTTGAGAAGTGGTTTCCGGGCTTCGTGAAATCATTGGGTAAGGGCTCACCGGAGCCTGATGCGTACACACCGAAGTTCAACGTGGCTCGGGTTTCCAGGCTTGTAGTGATTGGGAGTCTGATCCTGACCGTGGTATTCGGCATACTCGCGCGCGGAATAGCCTTCGACCACGATTCGCGCAACATGTTGTCGTCGGATATCCCATCGGAGTATTTGCGCGAGGAAATGGACCTTCGCTATGATATTGCGGGGGACCCGCTGGCGGTCGCCACCGATACAATTGACGAGGCTGCATCGCTTTACGAATATCTTGATCCGCCCGATGAGCGCTTGCAGGGGACCGTTGCTCAGATTGTTTCTCCGTTTTCGTTTGTTCCACCCGCCGTGCAACAGATGCGCAATGCAACCCTCATTCAGAATTTCGCGGCCCAGACGAATGTTCCCGCGGCATTGATACCGCCTGAGTTCAAGCAATACTACGGCCAGTACCTGCAAATAACGCGCGAAAGACCGTTCACGTTGTATGACCTTCCCCCGAAGATGCGCGATCAGTTTCAGAATGTGGAATCGTCCCCCATAAAGGGCTGGTTGACCTTCATCTATCCGGAGGTAGATCGGATGTATTTTGCGCAGGATCTGGCGCGGCTCGACAATCTTGTCGGTGAAATGCACTATCCGGTCATTGGTCGGCTTACAATCCAGCGCATTGCTTATGAGATTCCCAACTGGGAAAGAAAACTCAGGAAGCGATTTCCCGGAAGTGACGTGAAGAAGCGCGTTCAGGGCATGGATCTAAGCGAGCGCGAGATCAATGGAGTCATCGAAATACTGAATCGCATAGACGAAAAGAGTCTAAAGAGTCTTGGATTCTTTGATATGGTCAATCAGGAGATTTTGAAATCGCGGCCCTTTAAGTCACTGGAAGATGTTCAGAAGACAACCAGGGTTGCACGTGCAACCGGTTCAACCATGCTTGTGGCTGAGTTTACCTACATTATTCAGCGTGAATCGCGGTGGATCGTCATCGGTACTTCCGTCCTGGTGATGTTTCTTCTGCTTGTGAGTTTCCGCAATATCAAGTCGTGCCTGATTGCCCTGGTGCCTTTGATAACTGGAATGCTCGCCATGTGCGGTCTCATGGTAATAGGGAACGTAAAGCTAAATTACTTCAACATCATTGTCTTTCCAATCATCATTGGATACGGAATTAACAGTGGCATCTTCATGCTCTTTCGCTCTTTGGAGCTTGGATCCGCTGTGCAGGCCCTTGGTCGTATTGGCCCTCCGATCATGGCATCGAATCTGACAACGTTTGCGGGGTGGGGCGCGCTCTTGATTGCAGTCCATCCCGGTGTTCGCTCGATGGGTTTTGTGGCTTGCATTGGTCTTGCGGCAACATTGGCAGTATCGCTTACCTTTCTTCCAGCACTCATTGAATTTCTGGTGGAAAAAGGTTGGTACAGGTTAGGGAAATCAACATGAGAAAGTTCTCGAGTCGCTTAGTTTTACTGATCTTGTTTGGCCTGCTGGCGCTGACGATCGATTGTGCCAGCGCAGTTAAGAGCGTTTATAAGAAGCCCGGTCTAGAGACCAACGAGTTAAAATACGTCAAACGCGTGGCAGTCCTGGTGGACCAGAATTCCGTCCCCACGGCCGATCAGGCAATCCGCGATCGAATGCTGATCTTCCGGACGCGAGAACATCTGATTCATCACTCAGAGTTTATCGTTTATTCGGCAAAGCCGGGAAACATACTGAATGTTTGCAAGGCGGAGAAGAAGCTCAATGGGGTGCTGCTGCATCGACTGTCGAGTCTGAAGCAGGATGGCGGAGATTTGAATTTCGCCATGACAACAGGGCTATACGATTGTAAAACAGGAGATCGTCTCTGGGAAGCCGGGTCGCAGGTTTCCTACGAAATGAACGATTCCGACTTTGGAACTCTGATTGCTGGAGACGTTAAACGATTTGGCGAGTCTGCCAGGGTCTACAGTGCGCCTTTTTATCGCCTGATTGCCGCCGTATTTGAAAAGTTACCCAATCCGGATCTCACGGATGCGGAAAAATTGGAAAAGATCGACGCCGACGCCAACTGATGGCCCGAGAAATTCTTAGCTTCTACCGGTTTCAGCGTACAGAAGATCCGGCAATCTATGCAGACGCATTCTACCAACCGGCCAATGAGCTGGGTCTCCTTGGTACGGTGCTGGTCGCTTCGGAAGGATGGAATATTAACCTCTGGGGCGACTCTGAGTCCCTCGACAAGTATCTTGAAGCACTTAGTAAAAACGTCCCTGCCTTCAGCCCATTGCCGCAAGAAATGAAGCGAATGGAGTTGTCCGCCCAACCATTCAGAAAGTTGGCGCGCAAAATCAAACCTGAAATCATCAAGCTCGGAGTTCCGGTGGACATGGCAAAATCCCATGAAACCTACATGAGCGCGGAGGAACTGCATGCACGTCTATTAGCCGGCGAGAAAATGGCAATGCTTGACGTTCGCAACAGGTACGAGATAGAAATCGGTACTTTTGTTGGAGCTATTGATCCCGGGCTCCATGCCTTCAAGGAGTTACCTGAAGCAATGGAGAAGCTTGAACTGGCAAAGGACATGCCGATCGTGAGCTTTTGTACCGGTGGCATCCGCTGCGAGAAGGCCGTACCGTATTTAAAATCTCTTGGCTACACCAATGTGCTTCAAATCGAGGGTGGCATCTGGAAATACATTGAGAAATATCCAGACGGCTACTTTAAGGGCGAATGCTTCTGGTTTGATGAGCGTGAAGAGCGGGAGTGATATTACCTGAGCCGGGCCAATAGGAGGGTAAGATCGTCCCCGGGGACAATTCCGTCCGAGAATGCGCGAAGATCTGAAAAGATGAGTGTTGGAATCCGCGTGATTGCTTCCTTGCGATAATTGAGTAAAGCCTGGACCAGACGCCCGGGACCAAACTCTTCTCCCTTTCGGTTTCGTGCTTCGACAATTCCATCCGTGTAGAGCATGAAGAATTCTATATTCTCAATGTGACCCACGCTCAGCTCGTATCCCGCTTCGTCCACAACGCCAAGAATCGTTCCAGGAGTGTCCAGCTCGCGCACGTAGCCATCGGAGTCGATGCACAGCGCCGGGCGATGGCCGGCATTGCAATACTCGATGACGCGCTCGTTTGTATCCACAAGCAATGCGTATCCGGTAAGGAAATGCTCTGTGCGCAGGAACTTCTTAATTTCACGGTTCATGAATTTCAAAAGCTCATCTGGCCTCTGGCAGCCGGCCTCCATCGCGTGATAGAAGGAAAGTTTTGCCATTCCCGCCACGAGTGCTGCGGAAACACCGTGTCCGGACGCATCGGCAATGAAGAGAAGGTGACGATGCTCGTCGAGCTGGTGGATGTCATAGAAGTCTCCACCTATCAACTCCATGCTCTGATAAAATCCTGCCATCTCGATGTGCGGTGTATTCGGAAATGTGGCGGGAAGCAGATTGCTTTGAACGAGTCGCGCAATGCTCATGTCGTTCTCAATCTGTTCTGTGCGACGTTTCAGAGTAAGGCGTGTTTCTTCAAGCTTGCGCTTGCGGACTTCCGATTGAAGACGGTTTCTCTCGTTAATATACATTATAAGAGCGGAAACAAAGAAAGAAATCGCGAGGTTTCCCCAGGAGTAGTACTTACCGGTAAAGAATGACGGATCAAGAAGTGCAGCGAGGAGATGAAACGTGACCATGGACGAAGCAATGCAAAGAAGTCCGTGCGAGAATCGCAGCGGGAATACACAAACAACGAGCAGGGCCAGCTGATAGCCAGTCAGGTATTCGGGGTCATTTCCGGAAAGATTGGTAATGACTGGCGTTGCCTGAAGCAAGTAGTTTGCTATCAAGTAGTAAGAGGGCATCGCAAATGATCGGAGAATCCGCACGTGGGCCGCGCAGATGACGATTAGCCCGCACACAGTCAGGCCAATCCTGAGAGGAATTAGTTTGCCGGCCACTTCCGGATGGAGCAGAGGATCAATTACAAGATACGGAATCCAGGCGAAAAAACCAAGGAATCCGGCAAAAGGAAGCGCAAAGCGAATCTGTTCATCCAGTTTTTCCAGATAGACTGAGTACGGAAGCTCCTTCCGTTCCGGAAATACTAGATCGAACCAGTTCATGCAGACTGGCTTTCCGAAATCAAGAATTTCAATATCGCTTTGACACCAATGCCGGTTGCCTTTTCGTCTTTTGTCATGTCCGCACCGGCAATGTCCAGGTGGAGCAAGGGAATGTCCTTTGTCAGACCGCTCATTACAAAAGCGCACGCGGATTGCGCGCCACGATTCTTGTTCTGACTTGTGTTAATAATGTCCGCACCGTCCAGTTTGCTTTTGATATCTTCAAAGTCTTCATCCCAGATATCCAGTGTTTGAACCGGATCACCGCCCAGTCTTGCCGCATCGCGAAGACGATCGCGGAGTGGATCGTTATTGCCCATTAGCGCAATTGCTTCGCCCACGGCTCGGGCCGCGGAGCCTGTCAGGGTTGCAATTGTTACAATTAGATCCGGAGATTCCTCGCACGCCTTTGCTACAGCATCAATCAACGTTAGCCGACCTTCCGCGTCCGTATGGCGAATCTCTACTTTCTTTCCGCACGTTGTGTCGACGATAGAGTCCGGTAGCATGGCGTAAGCATCGATCATATTGGGTGTGGCGGCCAGATATGCCGCCAGCTCAATTCCCTGAATGCCAAGAGTCGCGAATGCTTCGATGGCAGCGAGAACCGTGGATCCGCCCGTCATGTCCGCCTTCATGGTGTTCATATAATCGTCAGTTTTGACCTGATATCCGCCAGTATCAAAGATGACACTCTTCCCAACCAGGATAATCTTACGTTTGGCTCCAGGCGGCCTGTAGTGAACGCGGATGAACCTTGGTGGATCCGTGGCCACAGAACCCATTGCAACAGTATAGAAGCATGGCATGTTCTTCTTGATCCATTCGGTGTCAGAAATAATGTCAACGGAAATGTGCGGTAGCCCGGCCAGCTCCTGCGCGCGATTGCTCAATGTCATAGTCCGTTTGACGTTAGGTGGCATATTTGTGAGGTCACGGGCCTTGCCGCGAGCCACAGCGATTGCAATGGACTCCTTTAAAACCTGAGGTTTTTCATCCAGGACACCGCCAACGACCAGGTGGATCTGTTCGACGGACCGGCCGGGTTTCTTAGCCTCAAGCGAAGCATAGCCTGCGTCATGAGCGGCGTCTACTGCGGCAAGGATTGCGGAGTCTGTAGTGAGTTCGAGCGGCGGCAAGGAAAGCGCAATTGAGCGCACGGCTGCAATTCCAAATGCCTTATCAAAGGCGATCTTAAGTGCTGCCGTCAGACCCGTCGGGCGAAGCTTGGCTGAACGACCCAGGCCCGTGACAAGAATTCGTGTCGGAGCTTTTGTGCCGGAGGGGTTTCTCAGCAGGATAACTTTATCGCGTGAGGCATCGAACTTTTCCTGCGTCAAAATTTCCGTAGCCCCAGGACTCAATGACTCCAGCATTGCGAGCCGGGAATCGTGCAGTAATTCTTCCTTTAAAGGATCCTGGAGAATGCCCAGAATCAGAATTTCGCAAGGTAGCTCAGGGAGCGTGCTGTGTGAAAATTGAAAGGCAGGGGAGGACGATGGCATGATCCATCCAGGCGCCTTCCGGCGAATCTAGCCAGCCTTATTTGCGGATTTGCCTGCGTCTATCATTGGTCCAGGAGTCAGGAATTTCAGAACCGGGAAACATCAAGTCCGTCATGTCCGAGATCACAACAAGGTTATCGATCATGATGCAAACTGTCCCTGATTCCTCGAGCGGACTGGAGTCGATCAGGAAACCAGTGAATTTGGCTGTGTGCCGGCGTTCCAGTCTCCGGCCGCGATCGCTCAGATTTGCCGGGGCCTGAAGATCAATTCGCCGCCAGCCATCCCAATCAAGTCTTCCGGCCGACAGGCGGACTTCTTTTCCGTTTGAGTTCTCGAACAGCAGCGTCAGGTTATGCAAATAACGTTTACTATATACCCATAGACTAATTCGAAAGGGTTGGCCAACAATACCAACCGGTTCCGCCGGTCGCAGCCAGAAATGATCGCGTCCGGGGAATTGAAACCCAAAGTTCAAGAACAGCGACTTCTTTGAGCTTGCGTCAATGTTACGACTTCTGAGCAAATCGACCTCGGCGTTGAACGCGTCAATCGTCGGAGTCTTTTCAAGAAACCGAATGTCAGAGAGCTGGTTGGTCGCAGCCCGCGGTTCATACATGCGCTCGCCCTCAAAGGGCTCAATGAGGTGGGCTCGATAGCGTTCGGGCTTTATGTCGAGGATACCCTGGAAGAGCCGCACCTGTCCGTCCGGATCGTAGGGTCGTGGGATCTCAGCGGATACACCAATCAAGCAGGCAGCAATGAGGCAGGCGTGGCGGATACGTTTCTGGCTATGCCCCATACCAGTACTTCGGTCGATTCCGAAGTTAGCATTAGGCGCCACGAGGCTTGAGGGTGTCTTCGTTTCCGCGGCGTTTGGGCGGACGCTTCTTCTTCCGCCTGGGCGGAGCGTCGCTGGAAAGTGGACTGCGTCGCTTGCTTCCGCGTTTGCCCGGCTTCTCCGCCTCCTTGCGGGCTGCATCTCGCTCTTCAAACTCTTTCCATTTGGGTTTTAGTCCAGGCCATTTGATTTCGAATATGTTACCGGCGCTACCTAGAGCCATTCGAAACTCAGAGGACAGAAATTCTTCGCCTTCGGAGGGTGCGTCCACCCAGGAAACTACTTTCTCTCCAATGGTGAATCGAATGCCAAGCGCATGCAGATAGCCGCGTTGCTCGCTGCGTGCTGCTGCATAGCCACCGTATCGTCCATCACCCAGGACTGGTGAGCCGATTGACTTGAGTGCCACGCGAATTTGATGCGTCTTTCCGGTTCTTGGTCGCAGTAGAAAGAGCCGCAGGTTGCGACCATGCTTGTACGGATAGCTCAGAAAGTGCGTTATGGCCGGCGATGTTGTTGTGCGCAGCAGCTTCCAGGATCCATCGCGCGATTTTTCCATATCGCCAGAAATTGTTCCCATCACCCGCGTAGGAGCTCTGTCGGAAATGGCGGCATAGATCTTTTCAACCCGGCTGAATCGAAATTCGTTTCCGAGCTGATTGGCAGCCTTACGCCCCCTGGCAAATACCAGGATTCCAGAAGTCATGGTGTCGAGCCTGTGGACCGGAAAGATCCTTTCACCCTCAGGGATTTGTCCGGCTTCTTCCATTGCCCGGAGCAACTGCATGACCCCCGGTTGTTCGCTGTCCTCATGGAATGGCAAACCGGCTGGCTTGTACACGAGCAGGTAATCAGCCGCAGATTTTAGTATGCGCAGGGACATTCCGTCAGAAACCCCTGAGTGGGGGAGACGGAAACCAAAAATCCTGCGTGTAAATTTCCAGCCATACTGCGGGATATGTCCATGTGTGATACTTTTGTCGCCCTTCCTTCCGTTACCTCAGGAAACACCATTCTGGCCAAGAATTCGGATCGCGAACCAAATGAAGCCCAGGCGATTGTCCGGTTTAAAGCCAGCGAACATTCGGAAAAAACTCTAAAGACAACGTATATTGAAATCCCCCAGGCAAAACGTACGTTCGAAGTCATTCTCTCAAAGCCTTTCTGGATGTGGGGCGCAGAAATGGGAGTGAATGAGAAAGGGGTTGCGATTGGAAATGAAGCAGTCTTTACCAGAGTTCCTTTTGCAAAAAAGAACAATGGCCTCCTGGGAATGGATCTACTTCGCATAGCCCTTGAAAGGGCGGACACTGCGGCTGCCGCTGCAAAGTGCATTACGGATCACCTCGAAGCGTATGGTCAGGACGCGCTTAGCGGTTACTACGATAAGAACTTCTATTATCACAACACATTTCTGATTGCGGATCCAAAGATAGCAATCGTATTAGAAACCGTCGAGCGGCATTGGGCATTGAAACGAGTGACCGACTATCGTTCTATTTCAAACGGGCTTACTCTCGAAACTGATTTTGACGATTCGTCAAAAGGGCTGCGCGAGTTTGCTGAGAAGGCAGGGCGCCTGACGCGAGGCGGGGAGTTGAGTTTTCGCGAAGCATTTTCGGATCGTTTTTTCACTTACATGGGCATGTGTACGGTGCGCCGGAAAGTTACCGAAGGCGGTGTGGAGCGAAGCTCGAAGCTGGGTGCAAAGGGAGCAATGCAAATTCTTCGAAGTCACGGCGCGCATGATGGTCCCAAATTTTCTCCTACCAAATCCAGCATGGGCTCGGTCTGTCTGCATGCAAAGGGTCCCGTGACGCCCAGTCAGACAACCGGTTCCATGGTTGCAGAACTCAGGTCGGATGGAAAGCACACGGTCTGGCTGACTGGCAGCGCAGCGCCGTGTCTGTCCCTCTTTAAGCCAGTCTATTTTGGCGGCGAAAATCTCGATTCATTGGCCGGAAATCCTGCAGCGTCACCCGATGGATCGCTCTGGTGGAGACACGAATTGCTCCACAGGCGAGCTCTGCGCGACTATCCGCGGATTCACAAAATGATCCGCGAAGAATATGATCGGCTGGAAGCAGAATTCCTGCGTAAGGATTCGGCGGGGAGTGCAACAAAAGATAGAGACGATCTTACAAAGTCTGCGTTTCATGAAGGAGACCAGGCACTTGGGCGATTGTTGAAGCTGAATGCGAAAGAACCATCTGTACTCGACTGGATTTATAATTTTCAATGGAGCGCCTGGAATCGAAAATGCGGGCTTGCTCTCTAATGGGTAGCATTACGTGGCACTAAACCTCCTATTTGCATTCGCTGGCGGTCTGCTGCTGAACTTGATGCCCTGCGTTCTTCCGGTATTGTCGATCAAGATACTGCACGTTCTCGAAGGCGGACAAAAGCGCAGTCATGGGTTAATCTACCTTCTGGGGATACTGGTTTCGTTCTGGTTACTCTTCTCTGTGCTGGCAATTCTCCGGGCGCAGGGTCATGCACTGGGCTGGGGCTTTCAGCTTCAATCGCCTGTCTTCCTCGCGTTCACTGCAATTGCATTTCTCATACTTGCTTTGAATCTTTTCGGGGTTTTTGAGTGGGGTTACTGGCTTCAGCGCGTTGCCGGATCGCAGTCAACCGCATCGGGTGGAGGGCAGGCATTCTTCTCGGGAGTCCTCGCCGTGTTCGTGGCCTCACCATGCAGCGCGCCTTTCATGGGGCCAGCCATAGCGTTTGCTCTGGCAGAAGGGCCTCTTAGTGGGCTTTTGGTTTTCACATCGCTTGGCCTGGGGCTTGCTTTCCCTTTCCTGCTCGTAAGCCTGGTTCCCGGAGCAGTCCGATTTCTTCCGAGACCAGGTGTCTGGATGATTCGACTCAAACAATTCCTGGGGCTATGCATGGTGGCCGCTGTCTTCTGGATTGTGTGGATCTTTGCGGGAGCCGCAGATCGCTCGTCGCTTGCCTGGCTGTTTGTAGCGCTCTGGCTCGCTGGCGGGGCGGCTTTTTTGTATGGATTGGCCGGTGGGATTCGTTTGCGTCTGTTAGCCCTTCTGGTCCTGATCGCGTCAGGATTTGTTGCAGGCCGCTACTCCATTGCGCAATCAAAGATTGAGATTTCGTACGGGGCGTGGTTGCCGTATAAGACTGAGACGCTTGAAGCGGCACGACTCAAAGGCCCCGTCTTTGTAGACTTCACCGCGGACTGGTGTCTGTCTTGCAAGGTTAACGAGCGTGTTGCCCTTGACAAAACGGAAGTAATGGATGCATTCAAAGCAAAACGAGTGGCGCTTTTTCGAGCAGATTGGACGGTTGAGAGTCCAGAGATCACGAATGCGCTTGCAGAGTTTGGTCGAAACAGCGTACCGCTGTATGTCTTGTATCCAGGCCCCGGCAAAGAACCCAGGATATTGCCACAGATCCTCACTCCAACAATCGTGCTCGACGAACTAAAGGATCTTTAGTCTAGTCTAGATCGAGCGTCAGGCGCAACATATCACGGCACTGAATTCCATTGTCCAGGACAGGTTCGCTATAATGACGGACAAAAAAATCGCGATCCACACCCGTTAGGCGAAATCCGGCTCCACGGTAAAGTGCCAGTGGTCCAAAACTCGAATCCGCCGTTCCCACTTCAATTGTCTTAGCCCCTCTTGTCTTTGCCTCTGCAATAGAATGCGAGACAAGTTGCCTGGCGTAGCCGCGTCGCTGGTATTCTTCATACACGGCAATATTGACCAGTTCCATAGTTCCGGGTCGAGTGGGCAAAAGGAGATACCCGCCAACTATCTTGTTCTCAATATTTAACGTAAAACAGAGACTGCGAGAGAGGTATGAGCGGACCACGGATTCCTCCGGATCTGCCAGTAGCAGCAAATCCAGAGGATAGATTTCATGTGGGGTTTCCTGGACGGGCAACGATTACAGTTCGCCGCCTTTGAGTTTGTCTTTGAACATCTTGAGATTGTATTTCTTGGAGAGTTCATCCTGAGTCTTTTTCAAGAGCGCCTGACGGTTGCCGGATTCGATTTCGGCTTTCAAACGATCGCGCACCTGGCCCAGCGATTGATTCTTAAATTCGTCAAACTGGCGTAGCTTGAAGCGATCCATGATTTCCTGCTCGGTAACTTCCGGGATCTTCTGCTTCCCGAGGAAGAGGATGGCCAACTGGTTATTGCGATTCCAGTCCTTCAAGAATGTGTACTGGTCGGAATCCAGAGTATCCTTTTTCAGCTCGTCGTCCTTTAGCACTTCATATGGAAGGAGCACTTGCTGAATAATAGGGCGCTTGTCCGGGGATAGATCTTCCGGCAGCCCAACCATGAGCTCGCTGAGTAGAACCGTTTTTCCATTGAGCTTGAAGCCTGCATCTGGCCCTGGGGTTGCCTTTGGATCTTTGGACTCGAAGTAAGCACGCATGCCGGGAAGGGCTTCGTATCCAAGTTTTGTCTTTCTTTCTTCGATTCGCTTCTGTAGAAGGCCCTGTGATTCGCGTTTTGCGAGCTGCTCGGATTGTTGTTTGGCCATCTGTTCAATCTGCGCCTCGCCAAGGAGAGCGCTTTCGAACTCTTTGCGCTCTTGATTGTCTGGCATAGTGGGGAGAGTTGCGCGAGCGATTCGCATTGTCTTCTTCCAGTATGCTTCGAAGACGGAACGCAAATCGTCTCCCGCATATTCTTTCTCATTGATGCGACGAACAATCCAGAAACCGTTTGGATCATCTACTACTACAAACTTCCCATCGGCTTTGGCGGCTGCGTCAGTGATGAAGGAGTATGGGTTTGGTGTACATGAAACGCAGAGTGGGTCAACAAAACCACCCAGGATGCCGTAGCGTTTGTTTTCTGTCTTTTGCAATATGATTTTCTGCACGTCTGAATCAGAAGCTGCATTCAACTTCTTGGCCAGATCTTCCGCTTCCTCTTTGCGCTTTTGAGGTTTGGTAGGTTCCTGCAAATATGCAAACTGCAGTTCCATCAGTTTGAATTTCTTCTTTTTGCTCTGGGCAATCAGCTCCTGTTCGAGCGCACCCATATAGGCAAGCTTTTCAAATACCTGCATGCGCTTTTGAAACTCATCGCCCTTATCGAGCCCTTCCTTGCTGGCTTCGAGGGCTGTAATCTTGAGAAGGGACAGGTCAGTTAGAACCCGGTCTTGCATTTCGAGCGCGGGCTGACCGTCCATGAGTTTGAAGGCACTCCGAAGTTCACCGCGGGTTACTTTGCCCCCGTCGAATTCAGAAAGGGTTTGCCAGTCATTCTTGCATGCAGTCGACGCAAGAGCCAGTGGGAACAATGTGAGAACAAAAGCTAAACGCGAAAATTGAGGCATTGCATGCTTTCGCCCTGGCACCCTGGGCGGCAACTAGAATCCTCAACAGTTTGAGATCGCAACATCGAGAGCTGTGCCCTCTCTCCCTTTGGGATCACCGGTGCAATTGGATGTATCAGTCGTACTTGAAATCGAAAGCGGAGCGTTTCTTTCCGCTTTCTGCTGCCGCTTTCTTTTCTTCACGAACGCGGGCGGGCCGCTTCTCTTCGATTGGCTTCTCGGAACGACCGGCCTGGGCCGGGATGACGAGTTCAGCCTTGCGCGTGCCGGCCTCGATGGCTGCGAGCTGCCGTTCGACCGGATCCTCAGCTGGCAGGTCCACTGGAGCCTTGACAACCTGGGACATAATGCGACTCTTGATTTGCTCAAGGCGCATAGTCTCGTCGATCAGGGAGTCCCGCAGGCGTACCGCATACCCACGATCCTCCTTGAGGCTCTGCTCCAGGCGACGTAATTCTTCCAGGTCACGCTCGACGCGTTCGACGTGGCGAATCAGATGAACGGCGCGCAGCTTCACAATGAGAAATACTGTATGTGCGAAGAGACTCTGTCAAGCTTGAATTGTTCTGGAAGAATGCAGGGGTGACGGTACACTGGCGCGAATGAAATGGATCAGCGTGCAGCCGAGAGCGGTCCAATTCTCGTTTAACTTCAAAAGAAAGCTCTGGCATATGCTTGGTCTCCTGGTCCCGGCATTCTTCTATTTTGATCCAATCCTCTTGCTTGATACCGGCTATATTCACGCGACCAGGATCGTTGGTCTTTCGCTGAATATTGTCATGCTCGTGGGGCTTATCGTCGTAGATTTGTTGCGTTTTCGGTACGATGGGATCAACGAATTGTTCATCCACTTTGCAGGTCCTTTGTTAAAGGAGCAAGAAAAGGGTCGGATGAATGCCACGGTCCCCTATCTAACGGCAACACTGCTGCTTTTTACTTTTACACAGGACATCATTGCGGGTTGCGCCTGCACTTTCTTGATGCTCGGTGATCCAGCAGCCGCATACATTGGTGGCCGCTTTGGAAGGATTCGTTTCTGGAATTCAAAGTCCCTGGAAGGAATGCTCGGATTCTTCCTGGTTGGTTTTCTTGCCGCGTTTTCGTTTTCCGCACTGCATACATGGCTGATCAGCATGCATTTTCCCAATGCAGTCCGTTTGGCCGCATACTCGCTCGTAGGTGAATCATGGTGGAAGCTAGTTACCATTCTAATTGCGGGCGGAATCTTTGCCGCCGTAACAGAATTCTTTTCCAATAACCGCTTGAATGGCTTTCTGGATGACAACCTGGAAGTTCCCATTCTCGCGGGAATTGCCATGGCAACAACAGCATGGCTGCTTGGCTTTCCACTCGATGCCATTCTTTTTGATCCAACGAACCTCTTTGCTCGCACCTGATGTTTAGCCGTTTCTCGATTCTCGACCGATATCTATTCTTCGAATTCCTGAAGTCGTTTGCGTTTGCCCTGACGGGTCTTGCAATGATGTGGCTGACGTTCCAGGCACTGGACACAGTGAAAGTTGTGACGCGTGCGCCCAGGTATCACATCTATTTGTATCTTCTATACTCTGTCCCTTCCGTTGTTGCGTTTGTTTTGCCAATGGCTGTGATGTTCTCGGTTTGCTTTGTGGTTTCACAGTTCTCCGTTTCTCGGGAACTCGTGGCGATCTTTTCTGCGGGCGTGTCGTTCTATCGGGCCGTTGCACCCATCTGGATTTTTGCGGGCGGACTTGTCATCACACTATTCTTGTTTCAGAATTTTGTTGTAACACCGTCGAACCGGTTGGCTGCAGAAGAACAGGCAATCTTTAAGAAAGATACTGCAACCGTAAAAGATCTGGTATGGCAGCGGAATCTTCGCGGGCGCGAGGGTTACTATTTCATCTATTATCTGGACCGAAAGGAGAAGGCGATCAAAGGCGGGTTCAACTACATTCAGATTACAAATGGCAAACCGATTCGCATGATTCAGGCAAATTCCGGACAGTACTCACCTGAAACTGATTCCTGGTTGTTTAAGAAAGTAAGGGAGATTAAATTCAGACCTGACATCGGTATTGAATCGATTCAATCGTACGATGAATTGACTGAAAAGTTTCCGGATGAGTACGACTTCTTTGAAAATCCTTTGCGCGACCCTTCGGAGCTGAATGTATTTGAGCTCTTTCGTGAAATCAGAAAGAAGACGAGTCTCGGGTTCACCGTGACGACATATGAAGTTCAGTTTCATTCACTCATTGCTTTTCCATTCTTCTGTTTTATTGTGGCCGTGATTGCATCAGTTGCGGGCGCCGGAGGAAGTCACAGATCCGCCGGTCCTCTGGTTCGGGCGCTTCTTCTTTCTGTTATTACAATCTTGATTTACTACCTGGGTGCCGGACTTATGTCCAGCATGGGTAACAACGGCGTAATCTGGCCGTCTGTGGCTGCCTGGACGCCCACACTGGGCTTTCTGGGAGCTGCAGCGTATCTTGTATGGAAGAATCGTAAATGAGTGAAACTATATTTCGTCACTTTAAGGATGCATCCGGTTTTACTGACTATTTCAGCGGGCGCTGGAAAGGAATCGGCACGCATGGTTACGTGGACTGGCCCGAGGACGCCCAAATAAAGCTTCAGATCAATTGCAAAGGGAAGGGATTGGAAGTCAGCGCGCTGCGGACAAGACGACAATCATTGAAACAGAAATTGATCTCAAAACTCCGAGCGCCATTCAAGCGCTTGCCGGACGCTTTTCCTGACTTCAACCTGGGTCTTGATTCCGCACGATTTGAAGCGGATCTAGCGACCATCGCCTCCGGCTCTCACAAAATGGTTCTCCAGGCAATGGACGATCAACGGTGTCATATCTCGCTTGAGGAACAGGACCAGAAGCAAGCAAGGGCCGTGTTGCAGTTTTCCGGCGTGCTGGCGCGCAAATAGTCAGAAAAGCAAATGAGCAAATACTACCGTAATCTCCAGGAATTTATCAAGGTACTTGAGGCGGAAGGAGAACTGGTTCGAATTCAAACTCCTGTTTCGCGCGATCTGGAAATCTCAGAAATCTACTTCCGCCAGATTCGTTCTCCAGGTGGAGGAAAGGCGCTTTTGTTTGAAAACGTTGAAGGCAGCGAACTCCCTGTATTGATCAATGCCTACGGATCTGATAGGCGTCTTGAGCTTTCGCTTAACCGCAACCGAACCAAAGCAAGTTCGGGGATGCTGGTAGAAATCGCATCGGAGTTGCGAGAGTTGATGAAACTATTGCAACTGAAGCCTCCTGCAAGCCTCGGTGCGTTAGCTGCCCTTGCCGGCCAGGCAAACCGAATACTTAAATTTCCTCCAAGGAGAAAGCGCTTTGGAAAGGCTGTCTGTCAGGAGATTGTGTGGACGGGGGATCAGATAGATCTCGACGCACTCCCAATCCTCAAGTCCTGGCCGCTCGATGGCGGACGATTCATAACGTTCGGCATGACGCTCACGCGTTCGCTCGATGGGGGCACCAGGAATCTTGGTCTGTATAGAATTCAAATCCTGGATAAGAAGACTGCCATCATGCACTGGCAAATCCACAAGGATGGATCACATTTCTTTGGACAGTATCGCAAGGCCAAACAAAGGATGCCGGTAGCCGTTGTATTTGGCGGAGATCCTTCGATTCCATTTTCAGCAATCGCGCCGCTGCCGCCGGGATTGTACGAGCTGCTCATGGCCGGGTTTGTGCGCGGAAGCGGGGTGCCCGTCGTAAAATGCAAAACCAACGATCTTGAAGTGCCAGCGGATGCAGAGATCATTCTCGAAGGGTATGTAGATCCCGATGACTTTGCACAGGAAGGCCCATTTGGAGACCATACGGGTTACTACACTCCCGTAGAACCGTTTCCGCGTTTTCATATTACTGCGATCACTATGCGCAAAGGTGCCATCTTTCCTGCAACCGTTGTAGGCAGAAGTCCGCAAGAAGATTGCTATCTGGCGCGCGCTGTAGAGCGTCTGTTTCTTCCTATGTTATCTTTTATTGCACCGGAAGTGAAAGACCAGATGCTTCCCTGGGATGGGTGCTTTCATAATTGCGCTGTCCTTGCAATGGAGAAGACCTTTCCCTTTCAGGGACGGAAACTCATGAGTCATCTCTGGGGATTCTCGCAGATGAGCTTCTCAAAGATGCTCATTGTAGTGGATGCAAATGTGGATCTTCATTCAAATCAGTCGGCGTTGCTTGGCTACATTCTGGACAGACTTGATCTGGAAACAGATTTAATGATCACAGAAGGTGTCCTTGATCAACTCGATCACAGTGGAATTCGTCCGCTATTTGGCGGCAAGCTTGGAATCGATGTTACGACAAAAACGCCTGAAGAAAAGAGCCCTTCCACACCAATCCGTTATGCGGCATCCTCCCGGCGGGAAGAGATAATAGCCTCATGGAAATCCAAACTTGAATCTGCCGGGATCAAGGTTGTAAACTCACACCTGTTTGCGAGAGATCTGCGAAATCCGGTTTTGATTCTCTCCATTGACAAAGGGAGCACGGGCAAACTGCCGGATCGCATTGCTGATACTCTGCGCCTTGACATGGAGGCAGAGCTCCCGTGTACAATCCTGCTTCTGATTGACGCAAAGGATTCGCCCACGAATGCATCCCTTGTGCTCTGGAAATTGTTTGGAAACACGGACGTGCTCCGCGATCTAAAACTTGTTGCAAACAAGACTGCGGGGACGGTTGCAATTCTGGACGCAACTTCCAAGAACTCAGCAGATGGATACGATCGCGCCTGGCCTGAGGAGAACTTGATGGACAATGCGACAATCAAGCTTGTCGATTCAAAATGGAAGGCAATGTTCGGTGTTGATCCTGTGGCGGTGGAACGGCCATGAAAGCAGCCATCGCAGTCGCAAATTCCAAAGGTGGTGTAGGCAAGACAACTACGGCCGTGCATCTGGCTGACGCTCTTTCGCGAAAAAGCAAGGTCCTGCTCATCGACATTGACGTGCAGGCTAACGCCAGCTCCATCTTTCTGGAATCGGAAATACCGCTTGAGAGGACAGTCTACGCGGCACTAAAAGAGAAACGTCCATTAGCCCAGCTCGTGCATGGGACACGAAACGCAAATCTCGACATTGTTCCGGCCACAATTCACCTGGCAGAAATCGATAGTCTAATTTCCGGCGCCATTGATGGTTTCTTCCGGCTTTCAGAATCCATGACAATGCAGCCATTGCCTCATGACTTTGTAATTATTGACTGCCCGCCTAATCTGGGCATGATTACCGTAAATGCGTTTGTGGCATCGACCCATGTAATTGTTCCGTTGCAAACGGCAAAGTTTTCGCTAGATGGTCTTGCAGCACTCTCTTCGACCTTGAAGGCAGTGCAGACCAGGTATAACACCAAACTCAAGACGCTCGGTGGAGTACTTACAATGTACAATCCGCGCACTGCAATTACGCATGCTATGATGGAGCCCATTCAGGAATATATTTCTATCTTTGAGACCAAGATATCAAGACTCGTGGCTGTGGAAGAAGCCTTTCTGATGAAACAGACGGTATTCGAATACGAACCGAGCAATCGAGTAGCGCAGGAGTACCTGGCGCTAACGGAGGAAGTGCTGCGTGGCATCGAAAAAGGATAAGCTGGGTGAGGCAGCGCGGAAGCGCCTCGATGAGTCAATGGGATCACCGCCCGCTCGCTCCAACATGCAGGAATTCGTCCGGGAAATGCGTGGTGCCGAATTCGCAGGTAATCCGGTGTCGGGCGATCGGCCGGGATCGGGCGGTGGTGAGGGAAACGTTCAGGACCCGGGCAAGGTGGAATCTGAAACAACGCGGACGGTGAATCGGTCGGAAGAGATGACACCTTCATCCAGGCCCGATGCGGGTCCACCGCAGAGGGACTCCGCAAGAGAGGACATAAAAAGCGTTTCCCCCGGCATCCAGTCATCAGAATCTGGGCACAAGGAGCACTCTCGCATGGAGCTGAAGAAATCCCGAAGAGATTCCATCTATAATATTTCCAGTGATATTCGCCTGGAAGATTACACAGATGGCGGAGGAACTTCTGGTGGTGGCGCCGGTGGTAAAGCCAGGTTAATTGCGGGCGGGCTTCTTGTCGTTGTCCTGGGGTTCGGCGTGTATTACGCGGGCGGCTGGCTGTTTGGGCCCAAGTATATGCTCGCGGTCTCATCTCAGGAAATTACGGCAGAGAACGTGGAAGACCTGGCAGGGGAAGAACCCTCTCTCAGCGCCGGGCATGACGTACACATTCGGTTTCAATGGCCGGAAGAGAAACTCAAAGCAACGTATCTAAAGGTTAAGGTCGATCGTGTGGACGGAGGCCAGGCTGAAGAGCAGGCTGTCCTCGGGCAGAAGCCACCTCGCACTGCAAATTATGTCTATTTTAAGGGTCCGCTGGATCCAGGTCAGTATCACGTTGAAGTCCTCGATGAATCGGGCACTACGCTGAGGGATAAAGAGTTCCGGGTTCGCTGATGCGAATTCTTGCCGCTTGCTTGCTTGCAGTCCTTTCCTGCCAGCGGCTCAAAGAACCGCCCAGGCCTGCCGGCATTCCGCCCGAGGCTGAACGGGACAGAAGATCCGGCCTCTGGTCGGTTAAGACGGCCGGCGAAGCAATTACCTACTACGCGGACGGCGCTCCGTATTCCAGGGGGCCAATTGGTTCGCTGGGCGAGCGCACCGGACGATGGGCGTACTTTTCGCCGCGCGGGAAGACCCTGTCGCAGGGCGAGTTCATCAAGGACTGGCGCGACGGTGTCTGGAACTTCTATGACGATAAGGGGCGCCTCTATTTGAGCATGACCTACGCGCAGGAGCCCAAGCGGGACTTCATCTTTCTGGTCACGCACGACTATGGAAACGAAAATGGCGTCTATCGGCGCTACTATCCGGATGGAAGGCTGGAAGAAGAGGGTGGATTTAAGGCTGGATATTATGAGGGGCCTGTGACACGATACCACCCGAATGGCCGTGTGCTTTTGCGCGGACAGTATCAAAAAGACACTGTCGTTGGCCGATGGCTGTATTACTACCCCGATGGCACTTTACTTAGAGAAGAGAACTATGCTCGCGGGGCGCTCGACGGGCAACTCCGGAGCTTCTATCCGGACGGGCGGCCCTACGTGGAATCCAATTACAAAAATGGTGTCCTCACAGCGAGCCCGACCGTCTACCGTTAGATCAGATCACGTTATTCGCATTCGCTTACCTCAGTTTTCTCGTTACATTGGCCACGCCGTGGGTCTCGGTGTTATATCGCTGACGCTACTTGTCCTGTTCAGCCTGTTTGAAAACGAAGCAGCCTCCGGGGACGAGTCGATCAGTGATCCAAAGCGCAGAGCTCTATTCCTGGACGTGAAAGAGAACATACGGTTGCTTGCAATACTTGAATCGCGCCAGCGGGAGATGCACACAATCTTCCAGGATGAGCCGGCCGGGTTTAGACGATTCTATGATAGCGATGAACCGTCGGTTCCGCAAAAGCCGGTTCATCGCATATTGAGTACACTTCGTTCCAATTCTGACTACGCGGGCGTATACTCCGGCTTCTTCCGTGAGATCCCGCATGCCTGGCCTCTAAAGCTCGAGACCCTTTTCTTGAATTCAGGCTACGGTACCCGTGGGTCCGTCTTTGGAGTGTTTGGCAGTCGGGAGTTCCATCCAGGAGTGGATCTACGAGCAAACTCAGGCACACCTGTGATAGCCTCTGCGGACGGTGTTGTAAAATCCGCAGTTCAATCACCGTACGGATACGGAAATCATGTCATACTTTTGCATTCGTCGGGCTATGAGACGTTATACGGTCATTTGAGATCCGTGTCTGTCAAGAATGGCGAGGAGATTCGGGCGGGTCAATTGCTTGGATACTCCGGCAGCACGGGCGCTTCAAGCGGTCCGCATCTGCACTATGAGATCCGGATGAAAGGGAAGGTGATTGATCCGGGCGACTTTCTGGTTTTTTGAGGAGTGCGATTCAAATCGCCTGAATCAGGAAAGTTCCGGCTTGCAAATCGTCCTGTGACCCCGGACCGATACCTGGCTTGAAAGACTCTTGCGACTCAGGGCAAGAGCGCCTGAACTTGCTCCATAATTGAATCAGCACTGAGCTCTTTCATACATCTGAAATGACCCAGTGGGCAAACCAGTCCACCGTGCGTTCCGCAGGGTCTGCAGGCAAGATCCAGTTCCGCAATGCGTGAATTCTTTGTTATTGGGGCGTATCCCAATGCAGGCACAGTTGGACCAAAAATGGCAACTACTGGAGTTCCTGCTGCGCATGCGTAATGCACCGGTGCTGAATCATTTGAGATTAGAATCCGTGCTTTCTTGACGAGGCTGTAGAAACCGCGAAGGCTCGTATCGCCAGCAATTGTAACAACCTTCTCTTGAATGAAATGCGGCTGAAACTCTTTTAAGAACGATTGCACAGAATCGCAAACCGGACGATCACCGGGAGCACCCACAAGCAGTACCTTTGTTTTGTACTTCCGAACCAGTTTGGCTGCGAGTTCCGCGAAACCGTATGGAGTCCAGCGTTTGGTTGGCCAAATCGACGATGGCGCAAGTAGAATAGGCCGCAAAGCCTCGTGCTTCCTGAGCAGGGCATCCGCTTCCTGTAATGAAGCCGCATCCTCAATCAACGAGAGTTGCGTTGAGAAGTCGGATGCGCCAGGACAGACGGAATCGCTCAGGAAGTGCAATAGCCTCTTGATTTCTGGAAGCTCCCCGCGTCTTTCCAATCGATGATTGTAAGCCAGACGCGCGAATCCTGCATCCTTGAATCCATATCGTTCAGGAATCTTTGAAAACATTGAAACAAAACTCGTACGATGTGATCCATGCGGTGACAGAAGCACATCAAACTGACGATCGCGGAGTTCCGAGGCAAGGCGACGAATGCCGGAGATCCCGCGGTGCTTTTTCTTTTTATCGTAGGGAATAATTTCGTTGAGCGACGGCAATCCTGCCAATAATTGCGCCCCATCCGGGCGGAGGACTGCTGTGAGTTCTGCGTCTTTAAAAAAACGCTTGAATGCGGCGAACATCGGTGTAGTCAGTATAGCGTCACCCAGGAACGCTGTTTGGATGATAACGGCTTTCAATGGAGTCTCTTGTTGCGTTTCATGAATTCAACCAGTCTGCGTAACTTTCCCGGCTTCGCAATTCGAAAGCTCGGCAAATTAAAACCGCGCATTCTCGATCGCTATATATTCCTCGAGATTCTCGTACCATTTCTGGTATGTTTGCTTATTCTAACCACGCTTTTTATGTCGATCGTTTTGAAAGACATAGTCGTGGAGCTGCTGGGTAAGGGAATCCCAATCTACAAAGTCCTCTATTACCTCTTTAATCTAATCTCAGAGAAAATCACGCAGGCTATTCCAATTGCCTGCTTGTTTGGCGGAATTCTCGCAGCCGGAAGGCTGTCAGGTGATTCAGAAATTGTAGCAATGCGTTCTGCGGGGGTCAGTTTCCCCAGGATTTACGCTGTCTTCTTGTTCGCCGGTTTCCTGACAACGTGCATCGTCGCCTTCATGAATCTGTACTATGGGCCGGTGAGCGCCAAGGCCAGAGAGGATTTTGAAAACTGGCTGAAGTCCTACCACAGTCTGACGCTCGTAAAGACGGGCCGTTTTCTGGGAAACGCAAAGATGGACGGGGTCAGTCTAAAGGGGCAGGACATTTATGCCGGCCAGCGCGAAAATGAAATCCTCAAAGAAGTTCACATCCGTGAATGGTTAAACAGCGTCGATGAGCAATCGTCCGAGCGAATCCAGGTTCGCAATATGCTCATTCCAATTGGAGACGGGTTCATAACGCAGATTGTACATGCAGAGAGTGGGCAGCTTATTGAGCGCGAGAAGATCCCGGAGCCCAAAGAAGAAGAGCCGCAGGTCACGGACCTGCCGCCTGGAATCGACCCGTCGCAATTGCCAATGAAACCGCAGCAAGCACCGGTTGAGGAGAGTTCAAAAGAGGCTCTCTTGCGCCTGAACAAAGGTTTCATTATCGAAATCTCCCAGGATCTCTCCCGGGTTCAGACAACAGATTTTACAAACGGAAGCATGGACTATGTGATTCCGCCGCCGCCGCGATCGCTCGGTCAATTGAACGTCCGTCCTGAAAACTACACCTTCTTCGAACTATTTGATTTTCTGCGAAAGCTCGAAGAGGGCGGAACAGAAATCGATCCCATGCAAATCGTAGGGCCGCTAATGCAGCAAGGGGATGCTGCGAAAGCGGCGGCCGCGGGCCAGGGATTTACCATCAAGCTTCCGGCCATGGATCAGATGAAACTAATGCTCAACCAGAATATGACCTGGATGATGATGAACGGTGGGAATGTTGGAAAACCTGGCGGGCCGACTCCCGAACAATGGCAGAATGCAATCACCCTGACGTTTCAGTTGCGATTCTTCATTGAGAATGCTGCGGTCTCTGAGCGAAAGTTCAGACTGGAGATCCAGACGCGGATCGCAAAATCCGTGGCCTGCATGATCTTCTTTTTCATTTCCTTCCCGCTGGGGCTCGTGGTCAAGCGTTCGGGCCGCGGAATGAGCTTTGGACTCGCGCTTTCGGTTTGTCTGGGCTATTTTGGACTGGTGGCCGTAGGGACGAACTTCGCGGAGTCCGGAAAGGTCAGTGCCGTGGCCGGTGGCTGGGCTCCCAATATTGCGGTGGCCTTGATGGGAATGTATGTAATGGCCTCAAGGACGGAAGGCTTCAAACAGCGTTTTCGCAAGGCTCTCCGGAAGCTGAGGCCGCCCATCGTGCAACGGCAACTCGATCGCATCGCCTGGCTATTCTCTAAATTGGCGCCTGTATTCCGCCCTGTGCAAAAGCTGATCCAGGCGGTGAATCTGGCCATCCGGAAGCGTCTGGCGCGTTTCTCCGGGAATTCCGGAGCCATTTGAAATAAATTGTTTTCAAGTTTCAAAAATGAAAGACAGTGACCCGAATGAAATCGCAGAAAATCTGGCACGTATCTGAAGGGCGCAGGTTTCCGCTCGATTTCCGCAAACAGGATTCGATCTCTTTCGAACTGGTAGAAATCGCCCCATCGGCCCTTTCAACGGTTCAGCCAGAGCCGGAGTTCTTGCATGTTTTCTTGATTCAGGGCGAGCGGGGTGGCCTTGCTGCCATGCGCAACCTTATCGAATCCACGCCCCATCTGCGTGATTTCCCACGAATTCTCATCCTTTCGCAGACAGACTATCAGGATTACCGGCCGGATCGTCACAGCATGAATCTCCTGGTCCTCGATGACTCGGTGAGGCCCGGTCACCTCAAGCTCATTCTCGAGCTGGTGCTTCGGATTGAATACTACCGCCAGGTAGTATTCAGACTCTCAGAGGACGTTCGTGAACAATCGCGACTCTTCGACAAGATGCTCAATCTGACTCGAACGGAGCTCAAGACAGCGCAGGAATCGTCTAAAGCCTATGAGGCATTGCTCGAGTTTGAGCGGTCGCAGAAGCGGTTTGAACACAGCGTGATGGAGGCTATGGAGAAGACCATGCATCTCAAAGACAATGAGATGCTCGAACTGAAGACGACCCTGGCAGCCTACGAGCGGCTCAGCCAATTTCGGGACCAGGAGCTTTACCAGATGAAAGAGCAGGTCTCGGCCACAGAAACGGCGCTTGAGTTCAGTCGCAAAGAGGGGATTGAGCGGGAGAAGGTGATACTGGCCATGGAGCGTCTTCGGAACTACACGGACAAAGAATTGATCGATCTCTTCAACGAGAATCAACGCCTTCGGGAGCAGCTCGGGCTGCCGCCCAAGGCCTTCGGAACCCCCTAAAAAAGTATTGCTGACTGCGTTCAACCGTGGACGCTGGGTCTGTATTATGTCGCCTAAGGTGCAGTATCTGGTTATTGCCTTTCTGCTGTTTTCCCCGGCTTTTTCGCAGAATTTACCGTCTCTGCGGATCAAGGAAGAAGAGGCGCGTGATTCGTTCCGGCGGGGGATTACATTCTACAACGCTGGCCAGTATGCTGCGGCCCGGGAGTTCTTTTACAAATCGCTAAACAAGGTTTCATACTTTCATCTGGCGCGCAGATACCTGGGGGACGCCAACTATTACTCCGGTGAATGGAATAGTGCACTTGAGCAATGGGAGTTTCTCGATCGCGTCTCTGAGGGAGCATATCCGCTCATTCGCATGCGAAGCGACCTCCTGCGTTTCAAGTTGAATGGATTTAAGAATGTAGGTCCCTATATTCACTATCGCTCGTTTGGGAAGTTGGACTTCCCCGAGATGGGTGCAGAGCGTCCGGTTGACACGGCCGTTGACTCCGCAAGCAATCTGTACTTCCTCTTTTCCGGCAGTGCAAACCTGATAGTTGCCAATCCAGGCACAACAGCATTCCGCCAGATCCGGGGACGATTGTTCGATCGTTTCAAAGGCCCTGTAAGTATGACGTTAGCCGGCGAAACTATCTACATCGCAGACTACAGTGATGACAGAATTCGCGTCATGGACCTTGCCGGATCCGAGCTGTTTACATTTGGCGGGACGGGGAGTGGCCCGGGACAATTCCGTGGACCGGCAGGCGTGGTTGTGAGTTCAACTGCGATTTTTGTAACCGACAGTGGCAACAAGCGAGTCCAGAAGTTTGATCTGACTGGTAAATACCTCTTAACGTTTCAAGCGGATGAAGCTGCGCTGAGTTTTCCAGCAGGGATTGCCCTGGACCAGGGCTTGCTGTACATTGCGGATCGTAATTCTTCTCGAATCCTTGTGTTTGATGAAGACGGGAATTATCAGGACCAGATTGAATCAAATTTGATGTCAAAGCCCCGCGGTGTCTCATTTGCTGAGAAACGGCTAATCGTCGCAGACGAAGAGTCCGGTGTTTTATTCTACGACCTTGTTGAGAAAAGCTGGAACAAGCTTGAGGTGCGGACAAAAGACGATCAGGCATTGAGCTGGACGAGACCTTTTTCCGCGCGCACGGATGCCAATGGCGTGTTGTATGTAGCGGAGTTTGGTTCCGGGCGCATTCACGTTTTTATGCCGGAGGCCCTCCGTATCAGTAACCTTGACTGTCGCGTGGAGCGCGTCGATACCAGTTCCTTTCCGGATGTAGCAATCTTTGTTCAGATGCGAAATCGCCTTGGTTCGCAAATGCCGGGCCTTACCCGCAATGAAATAAAAATATATGAGAACGACAGGTTCATCCGGGGTACAAGCACCAACAGCATGGACAACTATCAAAGCCGTGTCAATTTGATGTTTGTCAAAGAGAACGATGCAACTCTTGCGGAGCCCGAACAAAAGGAAATCCTGGGTTCGCTTCTGGGTCGGATTCTTGCTCCCATTCGAATTTCAGATCGAATTGCAGTCATCCGAGTCGGTGAGACAGTACGCTCCGTTTACGAAGGACTCCAACGTCGTGAAATCATTAAGTCGATCACGGACGGGGAAGTTGTCGAGCGACCGGACGTCGGCAAAGGTATCGTCGAAAGCCTATCGAGACTGGTGACTGCAATGGGGCCGAGGGCTGTAATTGTGCTGGTTTCAGGGGCTGAAAAGCAGCCTTTTCTTCAATATCCATCCGAGCGAATCGAGTTTTTCGCCCGGGCTCAGGGAATTCCAATTCATATCATTTCATTTGAAATGGGTCAGTCCAACGATAATACGGAAACGTACAAATCGCTGGCCGCAGCAACCGGCGGAGAGTACATCCGGGCCTACGATGATACAGCCATTCGAGATCTTTATTCCCGGATTCGTGCAAGGCGCGACGAACGTTATATACTTACGTATCATTCGAATCTTACGCCAGATCTGGCGGACCGCTACATTGAGCTTCGCGTCGACGTGGCGCATCAGGGGATGACTGGCTCAGCCGAGGGAGGATACTTTGTACCACCGCGTGCTGAGTAGACTTTTAGTCCTGGCATTGCTGGTCTCGGTAACGGAGCTGCCATCCGAAAGCGCGTCTAAGCTGTATCAAGACGGTGTCGCAGCACTGTCTCGCGGAGATCGGGAGAATGCGCGTTTCTATTTCCGGCGGGCCCTTGAAATCAATCCTTCGTATAGAGAGGCGGCATTGGCCGATGGGGATCTCAGCCTGCAATTAGGCGATCTTGCGCGAGCTCGTCAGAGCTATGAGCGAGTGCTTACGCAGGAAGCAGAGAACACGCGTGCATTGATTGGAAACGCAAGAGTCTTAACCATCAGCGGCAACCTTTCGGCTGCGGACGTAGTGCTTAAGAAAGCGGAAGCGCGAGATCCCTCCAATGAAAATGCACTTCATGCACGTGGTGACCTGCACTGGCGCATGGGGCGCAAAGACCTGGCAGCCGGGTATTTTGAGCGGGCTTTGAAGAAAAATCCCCTGCATCTTCCGAGCTTGCTCTCGCTTGCAGTGCTTGAAACGGATCGCAGCAGAACGCAGAAAGCGGCCGGTTACATTGCCAGGGCGCGCCGAATCGATCCGGAGAATCCAGAGGTCCATCTTGCTGAAGGGGATATTGCATTTCGTCGACTTCTTACGGAAAAGGATCCTGTTGAGCGCAAGCGGCTTGTCGAGATCGGAAAACGATCCTATCGCACAGCGCTTGACATTTCCGAAGACAATGTTCCAGCGCAAAAGAACCTGATCCTTCTTGAGATGTATTCGGGCACCACTGGCGAAACACTTTCGCGCGTGCGTTCACTGATAGAGCAAGAACCGCAAAATGCACAATGGCAATACCTGAGTGCTGTTTTGAGCGGCGGCAAGCAACCTGCCGAAGCTCTATACGGCTTTCAGCAAGCGCTGCGCCTGGCTCCAGAAGATTCGCTTATCAGATACCGTTATGAGCAGTTCCTGGCCGCAAATGAGAGCACGGGTGGCCTGGAAGCGCGTCGCAAAGTTGGGAAGTTTCATTTAAACCTAATGCAGTTTGCCACCCGAGCCGGGCGAACCGACCTCAGGGATTTTCACGCCAGGCGCGCGCTTGTCTTTATGCCTGGCAAAGAGACCTTGAATATTGAGATTGAAAAGGCCACGCGCGAGGGGAACTACGAAGGCTATCTGGCTGGCTTGCTGCGCCTCCGCGAAATGGACAACAGTCCCTCCGTGCAATTTCGAATCGATGAGGCACTCAGACAGAAAAATCGCGACCTCGCAATGCGGGAAAATCTCCTAACAATTTCCAATAACGGTTCCCGGGCCAACGTGATCCGGACGCCACATCGCATACTGGTGTTTGATTTTAAGTCTGAAAACCCCTTTCCACGGATTCCAGATGCCGGAGAGGTTCTCTCTATGGCATTGCGGGATCATCTGACTGTGAAAGTTGTCCCGGCTCCAGAGACGTTCCGGAAGAAATTATTTGAAACGATTCGTCGCGTTGAGGGAATCCAGGGCCCGGTCCCGTACAGCCCGGAAGCGATGCGGTTTCTAAATGATAAAGACGAGACTGTTTCTGCGATTGTCGCGGGGAGTTTCAGTCTGAGAGAGAAAGGTGCGCGCGTAAAATTCGAAGTCTACGATAGACGAGGTGGAAGAATCCTCGATCGATTTGAGACTACCGAGGATGGCGAGGATGCTTTGCATCGTATCTGCGCACGGGCCGCCTCGAGAATTGCAAATTTGCTACCGGCTGCAGGTCAGGTGGTGCGCGTAAGTGGTACTTCAATCTATCTGAATGCAGGTAAGAGTGACGGATTGAACAAAGGCGACTGGCTCGAAGTCGAACGAGCCGGCCATGTGGTCGGAAAGCTTCGAGTTGAAGAAACGTCGTTTTACGTGTCGCGAGCTGCTACTGAAAGGGGGCTGTCTCCATCGGCAATTTTTTCGGGAGATCGCGTGCAGAAGGTTGCGGCACCGGCGAGTAACGCGAATCGGTAGAGGCCGGATCGCTCGCCCGGCTCAGTACATCCTCTGAACGTCTAGCTGAAACTCTGTTTCTGATTTGTTTCCTGCTTGATCAACTGCTACAACGCGCAGAGTATTTGTGCCATTCTGAAAACCTAATTTGCCCAGCGAATACAGGCCCAATCCAAATACATCATCAAATGCCTTGCCGTCTAACTTCCATTCGCCGTCATGCACAACCAGCTTCTGGAAGGTACGCACCTCTTCCGGTGCGGAATTCAATTTCCAGCGCAATTCGTATACTCCTCGGTTGGTATTGCGTTCTAGCCCGGGGTCTGTGACCGTGATGTAAACCGGAAATGCCTGGCTGAGGCGAACGCGGCTGACCTTGCCCGGTGGCACACTGGTCTTTGTTGTTGGGGTGACAATTGTAAGCGCCCCGATTTCAGGAGGGTTCTGATCAACTGTGCCTGGCAAGACGATCAATGGATTGACCATGGTTTTCCCGTAGTCCTTAGAGATGAAGAAGTGCAGGTGCGCCCCTACGCTGTGGCCCGTATTTCCGGAGTATCCGATTACTGTATTGGCGTCCACAGGGCCGCTGCGCGCCTTGCCTGACTTTGCGAGATGGTAGTAGCCCGACCACCAGCCCTTGCCGTGATCCACTATGACAAAATTTCCGGGTCCAATCAGGGGTGCGAAAGGGTCGTCCTCCGCATTGCGCGTAAAGAGGAATGTGCCTGGCGCAATGGGCTTTATCTCGTCGTTTAACCCGGCTATATCTACCCCGTTGTGAAAGTGATCTTCGCGGGATTCGCCGAAAGTGGACGTTAGTCCCCGAAGCTCCGGGAAGCCACGATTGATTGGCCAGTTGAACTGCGTGGGCTCTTCCGCGATAAGGCCCATGGCAAAGGGGGCGAATAAAACCGCAAGAAGCGTGACAAAAAAGGAAAAATGGAGTCGAAACCAGGTCATGAATGTGAAACCGTTGTATTTGTGAAGGACGAGTCCAGCAGACCAGCGCCCGATCCCAGGGCAATCCTTTCTCTGGTGCAGCGCTGCGGCCAGGGGGAGCCGGAAGCGATCGCGGAGTTCTTTCGGGCATACTCGGCGGATATCTATAACTTTCCCATTCGTGTATTTCACCTGGATGAAGACTCGGCTTCAGACTTTTACCTCTATGCCCTTGAGCATTTGAGGGGCGGGAATCGATTCAAATCTTTTCAAGGGAAATCCACGTTTCGGACGTGGTTCTATTCCGTCCTGCGCAACCTCGTTATCGACTGGCTTCGCCTCACTCGCTTTCGCAGGCAGGATTCAACCCTGCTTCCAGATCAGATCGCGGCCCAGCCTCCGCGCGAAAGTGACCCCCTGGTGCATAGCTGGCTCGGCATGCTCCCGGTTGAATCGAGAACCCTGGTCAAGCTGACCTTCCTGTACTATCTGGAAATGGGCCCCGAGGAACTGTTGCATATCGTCTCTCGATCAGGCCTGACTGAAGCGCAGGTCACCGGTCGCCTGGCGGCATTGAAGGACACCCTCTCTGAGCGCGAGCTAGCCAACCTGGCCAACGAGGACAAAATCACCTCCCTGTATGTCGCCATCCTGGACCTCCGGGCTAAGCGGGAGCGGATCCTGGGGGCCGGCGGCTGGCCGGATAGATCCTTTGAAGTCGAAAAACTTGACCGGGCCATTGAGAAGAAGTTAACGCAGCGAGGGCGCCTGCTGGGTCGCAAAGAGAAGGGGCACTTTGTAGTCCGAATGCCCTACAGGGAGATCGCGGCTTTGATGGCAATGCCCGAGGGCAGCGTCAGCGTCACTGTTATGCGCGCGTTTGAAAAACTCAAAGAACTGAAAAAAATCGAGCCCGGTTATAATGCAATGCACATAAACTCCGTCAAAGAGTATGAAACATGAACTCCATCCATGATTTTCTAAATGACCCGGATGGCCTGTATGATCGCATCACCGGGCCGGATGCCGACCTCTTCTTTATCGAGGAGTTGTTAGTTGCGGAATCGCTTGTGCGTCCCGAGCAGCCGCAGACGTCGTTGGCTGAGAAGTTAATGGATGGTCCGCTCCTGGCTGTTCCAGAAGTTCTGTTGAATATTACTGAGAAAGTCCTCAAAGGTGAGAAGCAACCGTCCTGCGTTATTAAGCTTGGCCTTGCAGATAAGCTGCTCGCTCTCGTGGACAGCACATCCTACTTCGTTGAAGAGGCAGCAGCAGAGCCCCTTCGCTCCGCCACGCTTGAGAGAAGGCCCGTGGTTCACGTTCAACAGCGCCGTGGGGATTTTGAGTATCAGATTATTCGCGAGTCTGATGACGATGTCATGATCGCTGTTCGAATCAAGTGTTCAGGTGTCGTCCGCGCAAGTCTTCGCAAAGAGGGCAGGATCGTTGCCTCAAGAACCCTTCCAGTAGAAGAGCGGAACGTCGCGTTTGAACATCTCAACCGCGGCCACTATGAGCTCAACCTTGAAGGGGATCACTCAGACGGCTTCTCCTTTGTGATTTCGGGCGACGGCTCCGACACTCACTGACTGACGTTAGTCGATCTAGCGGTTTCAATGCGGTGTGCCGGTCTCCAATTTACCGAGCTCCCGGTGGCAAGAGCAGGATGGCCACTAGCTGGAAGGGAGAGGTCACAATATCGAGCGGAACGGTCACCCCGTACCACAAATGCATTAGAACATAACCCGGACGACTCCTCACATTCCAATCAATCCCACTCATAGCAGGGTCATAGTCCCCGGGCGGTAGGGCGCTGACTGACTTGATTGTCCCGTTTTCAGAGAGGATCAAATAGGCGGAAACAGTATAGACGTTTGTAAAATCAATCACTCCGAGCGCGTTTGCGGAGGGCGCATCCTTGATCTGAAACGCCTCTCGAACAATAGCGTCTGCTGTCTTGACATCTCCGGGTTGTGCGAAAATCACCGCGCGCAAAGCTGCATCTTCCATACAGCAAACATTCTGGCGCAGAATCAATGCTGGAGTCCCTTCAATCGACGCACTAACCTCGCTTAAGCGCAGTGCACCATCCTTGCCCTCAAGGCGCAAGAGTCTTCCGGGACCTTGAAGTGTTTGCGGAAATACAGCCACGACCGTGGATCCGTCTTGTCGGACGACACCCTTCGCCATACCGACATGTCCCTTTACAATTTCGGTGTCGAACTCCCGGCGCGCATTCGCATAATCTTTGATTGCCTTCGTATGGATCATAGTCAGGCAATTTGAGGACACGAACGCCAGAGTCAGAATGACGAGAATGCGAAGAATGATACCCGAAACAGGAGCCAAGGCCCTGCGCCGTGGATTGTTAGCTGAGGATAGATATATCATACCGGGCGGAGCTGATTTCCAACAGAAAGAAAGACTGCCTCGACACAGTTGATTTTTTTGAGCTGCTCAAGCATCCCCTTGTTCATCTCAACGCTGAAGCTATCGTGCGCCTTGATAACCTTTCTTGATTCTGGGTTCTGGGAAGAAGCAATGTGAAAGTAAACGCTCAGATTTCCCCGATTGCATTTTAGAATCGTGTGGATTTGACGCAGCATAAGTTCCGCTTCTGAAGGCGGAAGCGAATCCATCTTCACGTGAAGGGATTTCTCGAGTTTCTCTTCGATTGATTCTGCAGTGATTTCTCGAATGGTTTCGATGCGGAGCCTGGGCATTGGCTTTTCATCGTCCTTTTCGATGCGACCCTTGAAGAGCAGAGGCGTGTCTTTTTGCAAGATGTGTCGCGACTGATCAATGATCGTGGAAAAGATCACGCTGTCAATGGAACCGGTGCGATCTTCGATTCGAACATTCCACATTTCCTTGCCTGTCTTTGTAATTCGCTTGGATATATCTCCAACGACGCCGGCCAATTCCACGCGATCATTGGCATTCATTCGCTGCAGCATTTCGATTGTGCGCACGCCCATCTTTGTAAGGACTCGATCAAACCTGGCCAGCGGATGCGAAGTTAAGTAACAACCAAGCATTTCGCGCTCATTGCGCAGCAGGGTCATTTCATCGAATTCAGTTACATGATCTCCCTTTGGAATCACGTCTTCCTGAGAACTGGACTCACCAAACAGCGAGACTTGACCCGAGAAACGGTCTTCCTGGGATTTCTGTGCCTGCTGGTAAGCTAGATCAAGTGAACCCATCAGTGCTTTGCGTTTGTGACCAAATGAATCAAAGGCGCCGGAGAGAATCAGAGCTTCCACAGTCCTGCGATTGCACAGCCTCAAGTCCACGCGCTCCAGAAAATCGAGGAGTCCTTTGTAGGGCCCGGACTTGCGCTCTTCCATAACGGACTTTGCCGCCAGCTCACCCACGTTCTTAATTGCCCCCAGGCCAAATCGAATCTTTCCTTCTTCCACATAAGAGAAAGAAAGTTCGGACGCATTCACATCCGGGCCCTGGATTACAATTCCAGATTCATGGCATGAATTCAAATATGGAACAAGTTCTTCTGTTTTTCCAACCTTGCTCTCGAGAAGCGAGCGCATAGTATCCGTGGGATAGTTCGCTTTCATGTACGCGGTCTGATATACGATGAGCGCGTACGCCGCAGAATGCGATTTGTTAAAACCGTAGGATGCAAACTCTGCCATCTGATCAAATAGATCCACGGCAAACTTCTCTTTGTGTCCGGCCTTCACGGATCCCTGCACAAACTTGGCCTTCATCTCCTGCATCTTTTCGTGGATCTTCTTGCCCATGGCTTTGCGTAGCGCATCCGACTCGCCCGGCGTGAACCCGCCAATCTTGCGCGAGATAAGCATGACCTGTTCCTGGTAGATCATAACCCCGAACGTATCACCCAGAACTTCTCGCAAATCCGCATGCGGGAACGTGACCTTTTCCTGTCCGCGTCTACGCTTGATGTATGATTCTGCCATCCCGGACTGAAGTGGGCCGGGTCGATAAAGAGCAATGAGGTCGATCAAGTCCTCAAAGCGATTGGGCTTGATACGAATACAAAAATCGCGCATTCCAGGTGAGGTTTCGAGCTGGAATACACCCTTCAGATCTGCTTTTTGCAAAAGCTTGAAGGTTGCCGCATCATCCATGGGAAGATTGAGCAGATCGATTCTCTTGCCAGTGCGGCGCTCTACTTCTTGAACGGTGCGGTGAAGTACAGTCAGGTTCCGAAGCCCGAGGAAGTCCATTTTGACAAGCCCAACGTCGGCGAGCGCTGACATATCATACTGGGTTACAAGTACGCGACCGCCGTCTGAGTTTTCATCTTTGGATGCAACGGTTGCAAGTGGAACGATTTCCTCAAGCGGAGCTGGTGCAATTACAACGCCTGCAGCATGAACGCCCGTGTGACGAACGTTGTCTTCGAGGCGAAGGGCTGCTGTAAAAAGACGCTTCTGGATTTCTCCTTTCTCGGAGTAGGCACGGAGTTCCTTGGATTGCTTGAGCGCTTCTTCGATCGTGATTCCCAGGGCTTCCGGAAACATCTTTGACATTTCATTTGATTCAGCGAAAGGGATATTCAGAACGCGGGCCACGTCTTTCAGGCAGGCCCGGGCAGACATGGTTCCATACGTGATGATCTGGCCCACGCGATCCTGTCCGTATTTCTGGCGTACATAGGCGATGACTTCTTCCCGACGCTCAACGCAGAAATCCACGTCGATATCCGGCATTTCCTTCCGATCAGGATTCAGGAATCGTTCAAAGAGGAGTCCAAATCGAATTGGATCAAGGTCAGTAATTCCAAGTGCGTACGAAATAATGCTTCCGGCGGCCGAACCGCGACCCGGTCCTACGGGAATGTCGCTGCGCTTTGCATAGTTGATGAAGTCCTGAACGATGAGGAAGTAACCGGCAAAGTCCATCTTTTGAATTACGTTGAATTCAAAATCAAATCGTTCCTGGACCGGGGGCGTAATGGTCCCGTACCGCTTCTTTAGACCTTCAAGGGCCAGATGATGCAGAAAGCTGTCGAGAGTGAATCCCCCCGGAACATCGAACCTGGGCAGGAGTGGATTTCCAAACTTGAAGTTCAGATCCACCATCTCTGCAATGCGCAGAGTATTGTGGAATGCCTCAGGAATTTCCGGGAACAGTCCCCACATTTCCTGTGGCGTCTTAACATGAAAGTCAGGCGTAAAAGAGAAGAACGTAGGATCTTCGATTGTTTTTTTCTGGTTGATCCTGAGTAGAATGTCCTGCGCTGCGTGATCGTCGCGCTTTAGAAAATGGCTATCGTTCGTGAGCGCCATCTTGATACCATTCTTGCGCGCAATTTCAATATTGCCAAGGGCTGCGGTGCGCTCTTCCGGCATCCCGTGATTCTGAATTTCCAGATAAAAGCGATCCGGTCCAAAAATCTCTTTGAGTCGCCCGGCCAGGTTTCTGGCTTCTACTTCTTTGCCGTTAAGTATCTTGTTTTGAACTTCTCCGCCCAGGCATGCTGTAAGGCAGATCAAGCCATCGGAATGTTGCTCAAGAAGGTCATAGTCGATGCGCGGCTTTTTGTAAAATCCTTCTGTATAGGAACGACTTGTGAGGCGAATCAGGTTCTGATAGCCCACAGCGTTCTGGGCCAGGAGAATCAGGTGGTAATTGTTTCCATCCGCCAGTTTTTCGAGCTGGCGCTTTTCCATTCGACTTCCAGGCGCAACGTAGACTTCGTTTCCAATGATGGGTTTGATTCCCTGTTTGGTTGCCTCTTTGTAGAACTCAATGGCCCCAAACATGTTGCCGTGATCGGTCATTGCAACAGAGGACATTCCGTTCTCCTTGCAATGTTTCATGAGATCGGGAATTCTTATGGCGCCGTCGAGGAGGCTGTAGGTAGTATGCAGATGCAGGTGCGCAAAATCGAGGCCTTTAGCCTGTTCGGAGGGGGGTGCGCTTTCCGAGCTTTCAGCCATGAGACATAAGAAAAAAGACTGGAAAACCCGGCAAGCAATGAAGAGAATTGCTGTAAGAGGATTATGCGCGTTTCCGTTGCAGCCGTAAAACTGTCAATTCCCCGCTACCACATTGACTATTGGCGCCGGACCGGTCTTTTACCGGGGGAGGCAGAACTGGCGTTTTCCGACCTCAGACGCATCCAATTCATCTGGGACTGCAGAAATCGCCGTATCCCGCTGAGCAGAATCAGGCGGATGGTGCGGCATCCCGATCTCATGCCCACCATGGCGCTTGCTTCCACTGATTTTGGTGTTTGCTTTCGAGTCGATGGTGCCATGTACGCCGATCCGGAACTCGGCCAGCTTGCACTGATACCCGCTAAGCCACAGGGGGAAGAAGGGCCTCGGGTCGTTGAGCTCAAGAAGAAGACCCCTCCCGAGGATCGCATCAAGGTCTTAGAAGAGGCATACGCAGAAGCCCTGGCCACGGATGATAAGAAACGTTTGCTGCGCGTTCTTGCCGAGATACTGAAAATCCAACCAGGGCATCCTGGCGCGCTAATTGAACGCGGAAACCTCGCTTTTGATGAGGGGCGTTGGAATCGGGCCCTTGCGTTTTACGAAGAGGCTGCAAAGAAGAATCCCGATTGCGTAGAAGCCGTCTATAATACTGCAAATGCATATTTCAAACAGGGCAAGTATGCTCCGGCCATTCGCTATTTCCAGGAATCGATTCGCCTTGATCCAGATTTTCCTGAATCGCATTTCAATCTTGCAATCCTGTACCTCAAGCTTGGCCACGGAGATCCGGCGCGCGCATATTTTGAAGCATATCTTGAACTGGATTCTGAATCGGAATGGTCAGAGCAGGCCAGGCAGTTCATTGCTGATATTGATCAACAAAAGAACATGAGCCTGGGGCTAATCGACGCGTAGTTTGGTTTTCGATGATGAGTGGGCAAGGGCGGGCTTTGATTCGCCCCGCCTTCATTGCTGGATTTTACTTTACTAACCTTCGTGGTGCGCGTTAGGCGCCCGTAACACGATCAGGCTGCGTAGAAGTCGGCCTTAACAATGTCTTCCAGGTGAATTCCTTCCTTTTTCCCTTCGCGGGTATGGCGAATCACTATGTCGCCGTCGATTTTGCGGTTCTTGTCGAGCTCGATGACTGTGCCGTCTTTAAGATGAAGAATGATATCAATTCCCCGGAACTGGATGTACTGTTCGAGCTGCTTTTTGAATTCGTTGTCCTGTAGTTTCATGTAACTCCCCGTTTTGTTATGCGACATTCGCCGCATTATGTCTTATTGTGGTACGGCAGAATCCTGCGTTCCCTGAAGCGATTTTCGTACAGATATTGGGTTTACTTGAGAAAATTAATTCTTTCGCGTTTCGCGAAAGGTCTCGAGCACCTGTCGTGCAGCATCGACAGTGAGTGGCTTCAATAGAAGTTCATCTGCGAGACCGTCAGCGACGATCGATGTCTCTGCGTTTGCGGTCAGGGCCACGATATATAGCCCTTTGTAAAGCCTACGAATGTGTGCTGCTGCCGTTTCACCGTCCATAACCGGCATCTGCAGATCGAGGAAGACCAGGTCGTAGGTTTCTTTCTCCAGTTTGTCGAGGGCTTCGCGTCCGTTCTCCACAAGCTCGACCGACATTCCAAGAGACTGGAATAGCGTTTGTGCGACCATGCGATTGATCTCATTGTCTTCGGCCACCAGAACCCGAAATTCGTAGACTTCTGTTGATGTGACTTTCTCGACTGGTAGTTCATTGGACCAGTGCAGCCAGATACCAAATCGAAATACAGAACCTACATCCACTTCGCTCTCAACTTCGATCTTTCCCCCCATGTGCTCCACGAGCTTGTTGGCAATAGCAAGGCCAAGGCCGGTGCCCACTGCCATTGATTCGGGGTGCAATCGCACAAATGGTTTAAATAGATCCCCGATCCTGTCTTGTGGAATTCCGCGGCCGGTGTCGCGCACACTGAACTCTACCTGCATTCTTTCATCGTCCGCCGCCAGTAGATCCAGAGAAATTGTAATCTTGCCTTTGTCAGTGAATTTCAAACCATTGCTGCCAAGATTCAACAGAATCTGCCTGAGACGAAGCTCATCTCCGGAAAGCCTCTCGGGCAACGAAGGATCGACCACGGTTTCGATTGTTATGCCGCGATTTTCCGCCAGCGATGCCAGAGCATCTCTCACGCCATTCAACAACTGCCGGATGTCAAACGAGGTTGCCTCTACCTTGAAGGCAACGGACTGCAGTCTTGAAAAATCCAGAAAGTCATTGATGATCCGGAGCAGGCTTCGCGCGCTCTCTGCGAGCGCATTGACGATTGGTTGCTGCGACGGTGTGAGTGATCCTGAATTTAGCAAATCTGTCATCCAGATTACGCCGTTCATGGGTGTGCGAATCTCATGACTCATCATTGCAAAAAATTCCGCGCGTTCACGCGCCACGGTTTCAAGTGAAGCGCGTTCGCCGGCTAGCGAACGGAGTCTATCAATTAGACCACCGGCAAGTACCAATGCGTATACGAATCCACCGAATAACGTTCCGTAGTCGCTCCAGAATCCACCCTGGACTATCCCAAAGACTCGAAGGAAATAGGGAATAGCGCTCGTGATATAGAACATACTACCTGCAAAAAAGTAGCGAGCGGATTTTACTCCATGGCGGATAGCCAGCACGGTCAACATTGTGAGGCTCAAAAGCAAGAGTACGATCAAGAAATTGTTTAGCATGGTGATCAAGCCAGGCTTGAAAATCGAATAGAGGGCCATGCACAGGCCCAGGGCGCTGATGCCCATTAGCACACGGTTGTAGATTCTTGAAACGGTTCTTGCAGAAAGGAATTTGCGGGTAAACTCAATCGTAAACAGGGCAAAGAGTCCGGGACCGGCTGCATTGAGTATAATTGCAAGCTGCGGGTTTTGCGGAACAAGGTAGAAACCCACGAATCCCCACTGGCAGAGGACCAGAACAATCCCAAAAAACAGGCTGAGGCCAAAGAGCATGAAGCCAGCGTTTCGATCGAGAAGGGCTGCTACCCAGGCGAAGACCGTTAACCCGAGACAGCTTCCCGCGTAAATGGCCAGGGTAAGGATTCCGGCTCGATCAAACTGCTCGAAAGCCGTTCGGTCCATCACATGCAGGCGCACGCGAAGTGCTGTCTCACCCCATACCCGCAAATACCATGTTTGCTTCCCCTCACACTTGAGCGGGAGGATGAGCTGTCGCTCTTTCAGCGCTCGTTCGGATACGGGTACGGCCATGCCTGTGCGGAGTCCCGTCTGGCCCTTACCAAACAGCTCCATGTTTTGAACGGCAGCATAGCCCTGAACCAGGAGCCAGTCCGCGGGATGCCCGGTGTTTTCGGTCTCGAATCGAACCCAGAGGGTCCCTCCGGAGAAGCCCTCGACGTAGCTATTTCCTGAGACCCTTGTAAAGGTGGCGGTCTGAACCTGATCAAAGGCCAATTCCCCCGTGTGATCCAGGAAGACTTCCAGATCTGGCACAGGCAATGGGACGCCGGGCTCCAGGCGCACAGGCGATGCTTCAAGCGTAGGTGTGAGTAGAAGTGTGAGTAAAACTGTGGATAAGGCGAGGGCCAGACGACCCGGGTCCAGGCTACGAGTTATCCAGGAGAACACTTGTTCCAGGCTTGTATGGAGCCCGTGGCTTGTCATTGATATTCTGAGCCAGACCGAGTACAGGCGTCGATGACCGGGCCCGTTTGCAATTCCTTATAGACGTGCCGAATGCAGCCAAAAATCTTGCTTTTTTAGCAAATTTCAGGAGAGTAAAATGGAGCTTCGTTTCTAGTATATGATCGGTGTTGTTGTAAAAGAGGGCGAATCAATCGAATCGGCCCTGAAAAGATTCAAAAGAGAATGTGTCAACGCGGGAATTCAATCAGAAATCAAACGCCGCGAGTACTTTGAAAAACCTTCCGAAAGACGTAAGCGCAAGCATGATGCTGCCGTTCGCAAACGGGAAAAGAAACGCATCTTGATGCTTCGTAAAGACAAGGCCTGATGCCGTCTTTACAAGAAAAAATTGGCGAAGATATCAAAGACGCCATGAGAAAGAAGGAGGAGGTCCGCCTGGGCACCCTCCGAATGCTCAAGAGTGATCTTCAGTATGAGATGACAAAAACCGGTGCGCAAGCCCTGGAAGATGAAATCGTCATGAAAATCATGCGCACTGCAATCAAGAAGCGCAATGATGCAAAAGAACAATTTGAAAAGGGTGATCGTCCGGAGCTTGCAGCTAAAGAGGCAGCGGAAATCGCCGTCCTTGAGACATATTTGCCGGCTAACGTTTCTGAAGACGTGATCCGCAAGAAAGCGCAGGAGATCATCGCAGAAGTGAAGCCCCAGGGTCCCCAGGATCTGGGTAAAGTAATGGGCAAGGTCATGGCTGCGTTCAAAGGCCAGAGCGTAGACGGAACTACGGTAAACAAAATAGTAAAAAGCCTGCTTGGTGGCTGAGGTCGTTTTTTGAGCGACCTGAAAGAACGTATTTTAGCCGCAATCCCTATAGAATCGTACATTGGTCGGTTTGTTAAATTAAAGAAAAGCGGGAAGGGCTACGTTGGTCTCTGTCCTTTTCATGGCGAAAAGTCTCCATCATTTAACGTAAGACCGGATACGGGACGTTATCACTGTTTTGGCTGCGGCAAGGACGGGGATTTGTTCACGTTTGTAATGGAGCGCGAAGGCCTCACATTCATCCAGGCGATGGACGATCTTGCGCGTTATGCGGGAATTGAACGCGCAGCCCACACGCGCGAAGATCCACTAAAGAAATACTACGATCTAAATGAGCAGGTTTTACGCCTCTACAGATCGCATCTGAAGACAGATGATCGCATGCTGGCATACATGAACAGTCGCTCCATTACTCCGGAGATTGCCGACGCATTTGAGCTGGGCTCATCACCCGAAGCCTGGCAGTTCGTTGTCCCTGGTCTTGATCAGAATGGGATTCGCGGCCGCGAGGATCTGCTTAAAGAAATGGGAATTCTTCGCGTCAAAGAAGATGATAGAGAAGGCCGGCCATACGATTTCTTTCGCGGTCGATTGATGTTTCCTATTCGCGACGCGTCGGGGCGACTCTGCGGATTTGGCGGACGCGCATTGCCGGGACAGGACGATCGCGCAAAATACGTAAACTCCCAGGATTCAAAAGTTTTTCATAAGCATGAAACTCTGTATGGACTATTTCAATCCCTGCGTGAGATCAGAAGTTCACGGGAAGCCATTCTGGTTGAAGGCTATCTCGATGTACTTGGATTGGCCCGGGCAGGGCTCGGTCGGGCTGTGGCTCCGCTTGGGACAGCATTTACTGAAAATCAACTGAAACTGATCGAGAAATATGCAGATACAATCGTCTGTATGATGGACGGGGATAAAGCCGGCCGGGCTGCAGCTCTCAAGGCTTCGCGATTGCTTCTTGAAAAAGGGAAATTGCGAGGACGGGTGCTGCTCCTTCCAGAGGGGATGGACGCATTCGATCTATCCAACCGAACGGATCCGGCGACAATCCTGGCCATGCTGGGTATGTCCATTTCTGTAGAACGTTATCTTATTGTAGAAACAATGTTTCCTGGTCAGGCAACAATTCCCGTAGCCGGAGCTGGCGCAGAAGGTCTGCTTAAGTTTGCAGAAGGTGTCCGGACTGAATACGAAAGAAAGCGCACGGACGCGGAAGCGGATCTAAAACGGGACGGGCTTAAGCGGCTCGAAGACCTGACCCGGGAACTGCCGGCACCCCTGAACCAGATTCTGGCGCAAGAAGGTGCGTCTTTGATCGGACTCAGGACGGATGCGCCCGGAAACCGTTCCAGTGTGAAGGTAGTCCGCCCTGCGCCAGCTGCCCGGACAAAAGTCGACCCGATTGCTGCCAGGGAGCGGCGGATTGTTACTCTGTTCATTTCACATTCGGAAGCGCTGAGCAACATGCGTGATGAGCTTCAATCGTTTGAATTCCAGGATGAGTCATCAGAAATCATGTACCGGTATATGGAAGCACGCGCACTTTCTGGCAATCGTTGGACGCCGGCCAATGTATTTGGTGAACAATTGCCGGATGAAGTCATCTCTATATTTAACGGACTCCATATGAACGCCCCGGAAATAGCAGCCGATCAAGTTGAGGCCACAATCCGGGCCGAGCTCGACGGGCATCGTGAACTCGTCCTCGAAAAGCAGCTCGCTGCCCTCGATTCAAGGCTTTCTGGCGCCGATCCTATCTTACAGCAGGCCTTGCGAAATGATCAGATGGTGATTATCTTAGAATTACAGTCCTTAAAGGCAAAGAAAATGGGGTACGCCGCCCCGAAAACTGCCCCCGTATCGGGCGAAGAGGTTTAATCAGCCATGTCCATGGAAGACTTACCGGAAATACAGAAAATCATCTCCATTGGCAAGGCCAACGGGGAGATCACTTATGACGAGATCAATGAATACCTGCCAGAGAAGATCGTAAACTCGGAACGGATCGAAGACGTATTTACCCTCCTCAATCAAATGGGTATTGAAGTCGTTGAGGAATACTCAAGTCGTCCCTCAGAAGAGATTGTAAAGAAAGAACCCCCGGCAAAGGCCAGGAAGAAAAAGGATCAGCCAGCCAATTCAAGCGATGATCCAATTCGACTCTACCTGAAAGAGATCGGACGCGTATCGCTCATTTCCGGAGACAAAGAAGTATTCCTGGCTCGCCGCATTGAAAACGGCGAGAACATAATCGAAGAAACGATTCTCGAATCCTCACTCTTGCGCGCGAACTTCATGAAGCTTCTGCCAAAGATTCGTTCACGCAAAATCAAAATCACCGATGTAGTTCGAGCAAACAAAGCCTACTATATGTCCAGCTCAGAACTCGAGAAGCTGGAGAAGATCTTCTTCACAGAGATGGAGACAATTGTTTCTGAGGAAAAGAAGCTGCAGGAAGCGCAGAACAAACTTAAGAAATACGTTGAGGGCTCAAAGAAATGGCGCGAGTATCGCGTCAAGGCCGACGAATCCAAGGCAATCTTGCTCAATGCAGTTCGCAAAGTCGGAGTCTCTCAAAAAGAAATTCAGAGAATTTCTCAGAAGATCAAGTCCATGGTTTTCCGGATCAAAGAGATCCAGCGCCACTTCCTTGGCATACGTGCTCGCTACGGCAAAGATATCAAGGAAATCAAGGCCTACAACCGCTTCATAGAAAAGAACGAAAGCCTGGATATGATCGAGAAGGAGATGAATACTCCCATCGATGAAATTCGGGAAATCATAAAAGATATTCGTAACAATGAACGTAAACTGCGCCGTATGGAACAGGAAGCTGGTTCATCCGTTGCGGACATTTTGCGTTGGGGTGAGTCGTTAAATCGCGGGGAACGCGAAATCGCGCAGGCCAAAAAAGAACTGATCAAAGCAAACCTGCGTCTGGTTGTTTCCATTGCCAAACGTTATGCAAACCGCGGTATGCACTTCTTTGATTTGATCCAGGAAGGAAACATTGGTCTGATTAAAGCTGTCGACAAGTTCGAGTACAAGAAGGGCTACAAATTCTCCACGTACGCTACGTGGTGGATTCGTCAGGCTATCACTCGCGCTATTTCTGATCAGGCGCGCACGATTCGTATTCCAATCCATATGATCGAACAGATCAACAAGGTTGTGCGCGAAACACGTCTGTTCTTGCAAGAAACAGGTCGCGAACCTACAAACGAAGAAATTGCAGAACGTCTTGGTTGGCCGGTCCAGAAAGTCAAAGCAGTTAAGAACGTGGCGCGCGAGCCTATCTCCCTTGAAGTTCCGGTGGGCTCAGAAGAAGACTCAGAGCTCGGGGATTTTATCCCGGATATGGAAGTGGAATCGCCCATTAATAGCACGGCGCACAAACTGCTTACAGAGCAAATCAAGAGCGTCTTGAACACATTGCCGGCGCGTGAACAGAAAGTTCTCCGTATGCGTTTTGGTCTCGATGATGGATATTCGCATACTCTGGAAGAAGTAGGATACGTATTCCAGGTAACACGGGAACGGATTCGGCAGATTGAAGCAAAAGCTTTGCGTCGTCTGCGTCATCCGTCCCGGAGCAAGAAGCTGAAAGACTACATCGATTGACGTTAAGCCATGTAGTCCGGGCGAATTGATGTCGCCGCGAATTCAGATCTTGAAATCTTCCCCGATTGCTTCGCAGCTCTTCTGCCAGAGGAGATTTCGCGTGGGCTCGTTATCATAGAAGGGCTCCAGCTTCATTGAGATAGCCTTTCCTTTGAGCGCATAGGGTCCACTACCGGGTCCAAAGAACTCACCAGACTGAACTTCACGCTTGAACATGCAACTGATGAGTCCCATGGCTCCGTCTTCCTGACTCTGACCCAGGTTCATGAACATGTTCGTGAAGAAATTTCCCATACCGCCATCTTGAACTGTAGTCACCTGCAGGCCGGTGTTCGAAAGCCCAGGATGCGCCAGGAGCGATTTTACCTTTGATCCTTTGGCCTGCAACTTCTGGTGCAATGCAGCGGTGAACGCCGCGTTGGCGAGTTTGGTCTGGCCGTAGCGCACCCATCTCGCTCCCCCAAAGAAGATATTCGCACCATCACCGCCGAGTTTGCCTCCCTTCTTTTCAAGGTATTCCGGGAGGAGATTCTTCTTTGGATTCATCCGTGCAATGCTTGAATGGTTTACGACTCTTGCTTCGCCTGACGTCTGCGCTGCTTTCTCGAGGAGAGGCATGAGCTCTTTTGTGAGTAAGAAGTGAGACAGATGATTGGTTTGCATTTGAACGTCAAAACCGTCAGCAGTTGCTTCATCTTTCAGTGCCATCACACCGGCATTGTTAGCAAGGACGTGGACGCCCTCGGGACAGAGACGCCTTATTTCGTCGGCCGCTTTGCGGACCGCGCCAAAAGATTGCAGATCGCACTCGATAGCGATGATTTCGGCTTGAGGGTAGCTCTGCTTCAATTCCGCAAGTGACTTTGTCGCGCGCTCTGATTTGCGGTTCAGCAGGAGAACTTTCGCTCCGAGCCTGGCCGCCACGCGGGCTGCCACGTTCCCCGTGCCTGAAGTCGTTCCCGTAATCACAACATTGCGCCCTTTAACGGATGGTAAATCTTGCTCAAAATCAGGAAAATACCTGGATTTGACCTCTTTCTTCTGGTAACTCATCTTTCCTCCGATAAGTGACGTAGTGTCACTTAGTCTGTAGGCAGTATGAAAAGTAAGTGACGAGTCGTCAATTATTTAAAAATGGTTTGAGGTAGAATGAAAGGCACGAAGACAGAACACGAATGGGAGCGGGCTCGGACTGCGGAGCAGAAGGAGGCGCGCATTCGGGAGGTCCTTGCGGCTGCCCGGTCCCTGCTGCTGAAGAATGGTTTTGAAGCGGTTTCATTTTCGGACATCAGCTCCCGGTTAAGCTTTGGAAGGGCAAATCTATACAAGTACTTCCAATCAAAGGAGGAGATATTTCTCAAGTTGCTGGCGGAGGAAATCAGGTCTTTCGGGGAGAGCCTGATGAGAATGCCGCCACCGGGGCCTGAAGATGACTCGACTGAAGCATTTGTTCAGCAATGGACAAGTGGCATTGTGAACCAGAAAGCCATGCTGACGCTACTATCAATTGCCGGAACCATCCTTGAGAAAAACTGTTCCGATACAATCCTGCTCGAAAGCAAGTTTGCCATGGTCCGTGCCAGCACTGAATCGTTCATTCCCTTCATCAGGCGATTCTTCTCAAGTCCCGGTGAAGCGGAGGCGATGGAATTGCTCAACTATCTCGTTATTGTCGCTACCGGGCTCTATCCCTTAACGCGGCTCAATCCGAGGCAACGAGAGCTACTCCTCCAGGAGGGCTTGAATAGCATGGTTCATGATTTTGAGGAAGTCTATGCACAAATGATAAGGAGCGCGTTGGTTCGAGAGAATATCCACTAGCAATCGGCTAAAAGACGCGCGAGTTTTTGGTTTGACCCTTACTCCCTTCTTGTGTAAAACCAGACTCCAATTCCGGAGGGAAACATTGTATGGTAAGTCGATTTTCAATCAGCGGCCGGCTCTATTCTATTCCCGCAATCGTGGCCTTCCTGCTTCTCGCGATGATCGGATTTATGTTATTCCAGGTGCGGACAATCGTGGAAGCGGGAAAAGTCCAGGGCACTTACAGAAACCTTGCGTATAAATGCGGACATGCAGCAGGCAATCTCGGTAACATGCGGAAACTAACTACGGACCTCAGGCTCGCAGTTGGCACGGAGAAATTAGCCGAGCAATACGATGCCTGGACAAAGCAGTACAAGGAATTCGAAACGACGCTGGCTGATATGGTTGCATTGACTACTCCCGAAGACCGCATCGCGCTCGATCGCATTAAAACCGCGGGGCTCGACTACAAAGATGCGATTGAAAGCAATTACGCGCGGATCAAAGCCGATCGGGATTTTGATCAGGCAAAGGCCAGAGACGCCTTTGAAGCTGCGCGCGAGAAAGTGAAGGTGCTATACGATCAGATGGATAAGAAAGCGGAAGGGTACGATCACATCGCAACAGAGCAGAGTAAGATCAATGATAACCAGGTGGATATCATGGTTAAGTCCGTAATTGCAATTTCCCTCCTGACCTTGTTGGTGGGAGTAGGATTGACCTTACTCATTGCCCGTAGCATCCTTGGTCCACTTCACCTCATTATTTCCAGGGTCGAGGATGTTGCAGAGGGAAACGGGGACCTGACGCGTCGCGTAGCCCTCAACAGCAAAGATGAACTCGGTAGACTTGCCAGAGCCCTCGATAAGTTTCTCGAAAGCACCGCTGAAATCGTTCGCGAAGTAGCCAGTAGCGTGACAGCAACCAGAGGCGTCGCAGAAAAACTTTCCGAGGCTAGCCATACGCTGTCGTCGGGGACTGAGGAGATGTCGGTCCAAACACAGTCGATTGCGGCTGCATCTACGCAGTTGAACCAGAACATTGAAGTTGTTTCAAGCTCCATTGAACAAATGTCAATATCTGTCCGTGAAGTGGCACGTCGTTCGGGTGATGCCGCGATTGTTGCCAGTGAAGCGAGTTCTCGAACCGGCGCGGCAAATTCGATTGTTCAAGAACTCGGTCAAAACGCCCAACAGATTGGAAAGGTGATCGACTCTATTGTTGATATTGCCGATCAGACAAACTTGTTATCACTCAATGCGGCAATTGAGGCGGCGGATGCCGGTCAGGCCGGGATGCGATTTGCGGTCGTGGCAGCACAGGTGAAGGAGCTGGCAGGACAGACGGGTGATTCGTCAGAAGAAATTCGTTCAAGGATTGAGACCATTCAACGGTCAACCCAGGAAACGGTAAGCGCCATTGATTCAATAACGCAGGTAATCCACAAGGTTAACGAGGTCAACAGCGCGGTAGCATCGTTTGTAGAGGAGCAATCCATTGCGGCCGCGGACGTATCGCGAAATGCAACTTCAGCGGCAACAGTATCCACTGAGGTAGCACGCAACGTTGCTGGCGTTTCTCAGGCGATTATGGAAGGAGCGGCAGAAGCCACGCGAATCGCAGACCTTGCAGAGACGTTAAACGGAATGGCCAGGCACCTTGAAACTTCGCTCAGCCGTTTCAAAACTTGAGGTGAGAGGCTTTTCGCATCGTCTTATTGAATGCGGCAAAATTTTCTGCCGTTCACCCGCATCCTTTGATCGAACTGGGGACGCAAGGTAGTCTCATCTTCATTAGAGACAACGGGGCAGGATTTGAACCGGGCTATTCAGAACGGATATTCGGCCTGTTCGAGAAGCTCGATCCTTCCTCGGAGGGGGCCGGAATGGGATTGGTGATCGCGCGGCGTATCATGGAGCTTCACAACGGGCATATTTGGAGCGAATCGGCCGGGCCGGGGCAGGGGGCCACTTTCTATCTGGACTTTGGCGAGGCCTTGCGAAAGACTCTCTGAATATCTTGGAGTCTTGACTTTTTGACCCGGCTCAGGAACCTCGCACGGAATGCAGATTCTGCTCCTGGTTTTCATTGGTTTGTTTCTGGCCGGGCCGGCTCTTGCCGAAGAGCCGGGATGCGTTCAAGGCGAATGCGTGAACGGTGCCGGGACGCGATTGTTTCCTGACGGCAATCGGCTGATAGCCACTTTTAAGAAGGGAATGCCAGAAGGTCAGGGATCTATTCGGTACGCAGACGGCGGTACCTTTGAAGGAAACTTTGTTTCCGGGAAGCAGCACGGATTTGGCAAACGCGTTTGGCCAGGGCGCGCAAATTACGTAGGTCAATGGGCGCAGGGCAGGATATCCGGTAAGGGTGTTCTTCGTTTTGCAAACGGTGATGTTTTTGACGGTAATTTCATAAATGGCCGGTTGAATGGTCCCGGCAAAGCGATCTGGGTTGGCCGTGGAACTTTCGAAGGATCGTTTCGTGATGGAAAAGCGCATGGACCTGGAACGTTCAAGGGTGCTACGAGTTCCTTCAAGGGAGAATTCGCGCAGGGTCGAGCAGCAGGCCCGGGCGTCGCTCGTTTTGCAGACGGAACGGAAGTAGAAGGGTCCTGGAAAAATGGTCTGCCCGAGGGCGCATGCAAGATTCGTTTTGCAAATGGGAACTCGTACGATGGTTCCTGTACGCTGGGTCAACCGACAGGGACCGGGAATTTCAAATGGAAGGATGGCGCTACCTACTCCGGAGGATTCGTTTCTGGTCTATTTGACGGCGATGGGGAATTCAACGGAACGGATGGTAGAAAGTACAAGGGCGGTTTCAAAGAAGGATTATTTCAGGGAGAGGGGAAGCTGGAAGATTCGACGCTTACCTACACCGGTGGTTGGGAAAAGGGACGTTATGCGGGAAAGGGAGACCTGAGCACCAAAACCGGGACCCGATACATTGGTGAGTTTAAGAATGGCAATCCACACGGAAACGGAAAGTACACATTTTCTTCAGGCACTGTCTATGAGGGCGAGTTTCGTGATGGGAAATTCAACGGGAAGGGCGTACTCCGGTTCAAGGATGGAACGGTTCAGGAGGGGATGTTCAAGGATGGCCAGTACCAGGGGAAGTAACGTTCGTGTGCTTTCTGACCGCTTCAAGTAGGACAGCTTTCCGCACCGGCTTGGTCAGGTGACCGTCACAGCCCGCCGCGAGCGAGTTTTCAATATCGCTTTTCATCGAGTCAGCAGTCAGTGCCAGAATCGTAGTGGGCTTTCTTCCGTTGGCTCTTTCCCAGCTCCTGATTTCTCGAACGGCCGTGAGTCCGTCCATTACTGGCATTTGATTGTCCATTAGCACAAGATCGAATCGTTGTTGCTTGAATTGATCCAGCGCTTCTGCACCGTTCTCCGCGACGGCAAGTTCATGCGGCAGGTCGCGCAAAAACACAGACAGAACGCTCCTGTTATCCGGAGAATCTTCAGCGAGTAAGATTCGCAGTTTGTCTGCTGGCGCCTCGTTGGAAACGGCGGCCCTCGTTCCCTGGGGCTGGCTTTGCCCTGGCTCGCCCGGGGCGAGTTTAAAGGACGTTGTAAAGATGAAGCGCGAGCCCTGACCTTCCTCGCTTTCCACATGAATTCGGCCCCCCATGAGTTCCGTCAGGCGCTTACAGATTGCAAGGCCGAGTCCGGTGCCACCAAACCGTCGCGTGGTACTTGCGTCCACTTGCGTAAACTTGTCGAAAATCGCTGCCTGTTTGCTTGCGGGAATGCCGATCCCGGTATCGCGCACGCTGGCTTCAATGGTCGCAAGGCCATCGTCTAAGGAAATGAGTTTCGCAGAGATAGTGATCTGCCCTTCACGGGTAAACTTGAACGCATTGCCCAGGAGATTTACGAGGATCTGTTTTAGTCGAACCGGATCACCGAGTACGTTCTTCGGAAGCGCCGGATCGATTTCCTGGACAAAGCCAATCTTCTTTTCCATTGCCCGGAATTTATACAATTCAAATGCCTGATCGAAAGCGCCGGCCAGGTCAAAAGGAATTGTTTCGAGCTCCAGCTGGCCGGATTCTATTCGTGAAAGATCCAGAATATCATTGATCAGTCCGAGCAGATGTTCGCCTGCATTTTGCAGCGTATCCAGGTATTTCTTTTGTTGTTCTGCCAGACTCATTCCGGCAAGTATCTCGCTCATCCCAATAATGACGTTAATAGGATTTCTAATTTCATGGCTCATGCTTGCCAGAAACTCTGACTTGGCCTGATTTGCCGCAACAGCAGCTGTTGTCGCTTTGCGCAGGTCTTCCGTCATCTTCTCGGCAAGCTCAAGTGCTCTGTTTCGTGCGCTTGTCAGGGATCGAAATACCAGAAACAGCAGGACGGAGATAATCCCACCACCGAGCAATATGAGATACGGCATGCTCTTGGCCGCCGATCCCTCAAAATCCTCTGGCATTGGAAAGTAGAGATGCTTTTTTGTGCCGGCGATTTCGATGGTCACTACTTCGAAATAACCTGTGGAACCGCTCGTCATTGGATCGAGGCTGTAGACAGCACGTTCCTGGAATAGTTCACGGATCATTCTTGCAAGACTAAACTGTGTAAGGGTATACCCGGCGACTTGACGTTTGGATTTGATTGCGCACAGTAGAAAGAAATCCCCGGAGCCACGAATTTTACCCACCGCAACCGGACCATTGGAGGCTCGAGCAGCCGGGATCGCATCCTGCACGTCTTGCCATGAAAGGTCTGCTCCTTCAAGGGCCGCTAACGTGTCGAGATTGGATGCCTCCGGGTACGCGCGAATCGTCAACTTTCCCTGCGCATCCAGGTAGTCGATAGCGACAAACCCCGGAAACTCTCGCGAAAAAGATTCCGTTTGCATAGCCTCACTGATATCTCCAATCATGCCGCGGGCAAGAAAGGCGTGGATAATCGGCCCTGTGCGCTTCAGGGCCGCGGAGTGCGCGCGAACGCTTTTGTTAATGGCATCAGCCTCAAAGCTCACAGTTAGATGGAAAGCTTCGCGCACCTGACGCGATACACTTTCAGAAGAAATCAAGAAGAACGCAATGGAAAGACCCAGGAACACGACGAGCAAAATCCCGGAAGGATAGAGCGCGTTATTGTACTTCTTCAGCAGCTGTGTTCCGGATCGTTTGGCCATCAGGGTTTCTTCAAATCAGAACCGGATGGCATCCGAAATTCAGGAGTGCTTGCAGCGTCAGTTGGGACCTTTTGAAGATCGAGTGGCAACAATTCCTCTAGTTTCTTCATCTCTGCAATTGATTCTGCACTCAGTGGTTTGAGGCTACTGCTGTCGAGTGTGTCGCCTTTCTTCAGTTTCACTTCACCCGGTTTGTCCAGGACAACAGATTGCTTTTGCTCGTTTTCAACCTGAACGGCGCCACCGAAGAGGGCGACCTTGGACGCTCCATCGGCGGAAGCCAGGAACCTGGTTCCCCGGACTCCTGCCACAGCCGTGGGTAACTTGATACCAACCTGCTGGTTGGGAATTAGTTTTAACAGGAAGAAGCCAGCCTTACCTTTATCGAGGCGGATGATTGTCTTATCATTGGCCTGTAGCTCTTCCATGTTCAACTCGGAGTTTTCCGAGAGTCGAAACAGGCCCACATTCTGGACCATCACTTCGGCGTAGGAATCTTTTCCGGTGCGGAGCGTATCCTTATGCTGAAGGATGGCACCTGCCTCGATGGGAACCGGACTGCTGCCCCCACGGATTAGAAAAATCTCACCGCGCGCGAACGTGATCCTGGAAAGCCGCGACTCGGATTTCTGGCATGTGAGCAATGCCGCCATTGTAAGTATGAGGAGGAATTTGGCCTTCAGCATAATCTTAAACGGGTTCGGGGAAGGTCTATGTCCATCCTTAATCCAGGAGCAGGTCGCAAAAAACTTTGCATCTCCCCATGAAATTCCCTTTATGAATGGAGATTCCAACAGAATCTGGATAAAAGCATGAACCCGCGCACACTATACGACAAGATCCGCCAATCGCATATCGTCCATGAGGATGAAGAATCGGCGCTCATTTATATCGACCGGCATCTGGTCCACGAAGTCACGTCTCCTCAAGCCTTTGAGGGCATTCGCAATTCCGGTCGCAAAGTTCGCAGACCGGACCTCACATTCGCAACCATGGATCATAACGTTTCCACCCGTTCTCGTGACTACGGTGCCGCAGGCGAGTTATCACGTATCCAGATGGAAACCCTGGCGAAGAATTGCAAAGATTGGGGAATCCGCCTGTTCGACTTAGGAAATCCAGATCAGGGAATTGTCCATATCATTGGTCCTGAAATGGGAATTACACTTCCAGGAACCACAATCGTTTGCGGAGATTCGCATACGAGCACGCACGGCGCTTTTGGCGCGCTGGCGTTTGGGATCGGAACGAGCGAAGTCGAGCATGTACTCGCAACGCAGACTCTCGTTCATCCAAAATCAAAGAACATGCTCATTCAGGTAAACGGTGAATTGGGCAAAGGGATTACTCCTAAAGACATCGTGCTCTATATCATTGGGAAGATTGGTACCACAGGTGGTCAGGGTTCCGTGATCGAGTACGCCGGTGAGGCTATTCGACGTCTTTCAATGGAAGGCAGAATGACCATTTGCAACATGAGCATTGAAGCCGGCGCGCGGGCCGGTCTGATTGCCCCGGATGAAGTTACATTTGAATACCTAAAAAATCGCGACTTTGGACCAAAGGGCGCAGACTACGACAGGGCTGTTGCATACTGGAAAA
>JAEUSB010000030.1 GCA_016788865.1 Leptospirales bacterium | reverse complement strand
TTTCAGCCAGGCTTCGGTGGCGCTCAGGGAATTCAGCAGGAAGTGCGGCTGGATAGTCTTCTTCAGTAGCTCAAACTGATGCCGCGCCACACTGAGCAGCGCTTCTTGCTCGCGCCTTGTAGCTGCTTCTTTTTGTTCGTTGATCAGATTGATCCGATCTGCAAGACCCAGGGATAGCAGGCTCATTTCAACCGCAGATCCAAACTGCATTCCATTTTCCGTGAAAGCGTTAGAAGGAATTATTCCAAAGGCTTTGAGAGCATAAAACACCATGCCCAGAAGGAAAGCAGCCCAGGCTATTACAAAGTACCTTGCAGGACGGTATCCCTTCAACCAAACGCGCACTCCGACTGGAAACACAGAAAGAGAGAATATTATGATCTCCGCGGCGCCAATGTTGATACGCACATAATAGCTAACGAGGTCCGGGAAAAGAGAAATCAAAATCAAACCAATGTAAGGGATCGTAAGAATCTTGAGATAAGTGTGAAGTCGCGGAGTATTCTTTCGTGTATCCATGATTTCCATTGCAAACAGAATCCCCCAGAAGAATGCCCAGGCAATAGAAACAGGCAACACGTGGTTGTTCCATGCTGGCAACCCTGGCCACAGGTACTCAAACGAAAGACCGTTCAAGTTCAATTGGAACAAGCCATACCCCGTGATATAGAGCATATAAAAGAGATACGCCCTTTCCCGAACAATGAAGAACAAAATGAGACTGTTGATTGTAAGCACCAGGAGGATCCCGTAGTAAAGGCCCAGTGCGATTTGTTCCTCGTGGTCTACAGAGTGGAACATGGAAGGCCGCATTACTTCCACCGGTATTATCATGCTTCCCTGCGTCCGGCAGCGAATATATACATCCATCACTTCATCATCGGGGATGGTCAAATGAAACAGGAACGTCCTGTGTTTGATCTCTCGTTGTGAAAAGGGGTGCATGTCGCCTGACGTTGAACTCTCCCAGGCACCTTTCCCAAGACGTTTATAGACAATGATATCGTCGAGGGGAGCATACTTGATTTGCAGTAGCCAGGGCTGCGAATCTACGCCTCGAAGGCGAAAACGAAGCCAGTACACAGACGTGGTAAATCCAAAATTGGGAACCTCTCGGCTGGAGAGAACAAATTGCTTATCAAAACTCTCTCCGGTAACATCGCTCAGAGTGAGAGTCCCCGCCCTATCCTCTAGAACCTCCATCTCAGTTCCTGGGATATTCCGCCGACCATCCTTGAGCTCGATGACCGAGCGCGCAGACATGTTGGATGCAAACGGGGGGATTGCAAACAGAAGAACCCAGATATACCGCAATCCCCGGCGTACACATTTGGCGTGCATCACAATCAGGTTAAACTGAGAACACAGGTCTGCTTTCAATCAGTTTTTCCGTTTTCGATTCAATAGAACTCACCGGAAAACTGGCAAACAACGCCATGCCGCTCGGTTTTCGATCGAGCCTCTTTCAGATCTGTCCGCCGATACACGTTGGCCGTAGTGGTATTCGACGTGTTGTTCGCCCAGTAATAGTTGTTCATGAGATCTGGAAACACACTATCTCGGTCCGGATGATGCATCATGTCTATTAGCACATTCTCGGAAATCACCTGCCAGGTAAGGGCGAGTAGATTGTTCGAATTGCATCCTTGATACGCCTCAGAGGTCCCCAGATTGGTTAGAGTGCCATTGGAAGCGTTGCATGCATTGCTCGCAACACTGCAGTATTGAAACGTCACGGTATCCCCTTTTGTGCAGAGCTTTGTTTGTGTGCTGAAAGTGTATCCGAGCGGACACTTTTGCACCAGCACCCGATACACCAAGCCGCCGTAGCTGCGCCGCCTGGTCATCTCTACGCTGCCATCGAGCCGGTCCTGAATCAGAATTGTGTCCCCGGACGAAGATCTGTACGAGTACGTCGTCAGCATCATCACCCAGAACGGGTATGTACTCTCGTCGTAGTCGTACGGTTCCTCACGCCTGCAGGAGATAGCGAGACTGGCCGCCAGGGCCAGAAGCAGAATCGATGCTAGGATTTTCATTTTGGTTCACCCCTCTGACTTGAATATTGACACAGAGCATGAGCCTGTTCAATTCTTCTGGGGCAAAGCGCCGTCCGCGGGGGTAGAAATACTAAAAAAGTTAAACTTTTTAGCGGGACGATAGCCGGCTTCAACGCGCCGGGGTGAACCGCCGAATCCGCGGGGTGAAATGCGGATTTTTTGACTTGCGTGATTTGATTTTTTTAAGTGATCCTGCACCAATGCGCATCCTGATCGTGGAAGATGAGGCGGTAACGGCGAGAGGGCTTGAACGCAAAATCCGCGAAATCCTGGGAACCAGAGTAGAATCCGTCCGGATTGAATCAGGCCTCACCGCTTCGGAATGCTACCTGCTCGACAACCCGGTGGATTTGCTACTGCTTGACCTCGATCTCGACGGTCAGGATGGAATTCAACTGCTCAGAATGGCAGTGTCTGCATCCTTTCAAACCATCATCGTTTCAGCAAACACGGACAGGGCCATAGAGGTATTCGAATACGGCGTACTTGACTTTGTACCCAAGCCCGTACGCGAGGAACGTTTGCAAAAGGCATTGCAACGACTTGAAACGGGTATCCCAGGCCCCGGCAGGGCCATGACCTGCGTGGCCGTGCGCAACAGAGTAGATGAAAGGACGGAACTCGTCCCGCTCAAGGATATCGTCTATTTTCAGGCTGCGGACAACTATATCCAGATTCACAAGAAAGACGGCACCGAGCACAGTCATCGTAAGACCATGGAAGCACTGATGCTCGTCCTTCCGCGAAACTTTGTGCGCATTCATCGTTCCTATGCAGTAAACATGGACTACGCCATGGCGCTCCGCACCACGCCCGCAGGAAAACACGAGCTGCAAATATCGGCAAATGCCAGCCTGCCCGTCAGTCGCGATTTCTACCGGGAACTAAAAGGACGATTCTAGAATTGTTCCCGAATGAGAGGATCATTGCCCTTCCCATTGAATCGCCTTCAGAAAGCTTTCCTTATCCTGAAGTATCTTGCGAGAGACGGGCTTCATTTCCACCTCACCAATCTCCTGACAATCCTTGCCATTATTGTATTTTGTATGAGTAATCTTATCCTGAGTGACAAAGGCGGGAAGCGTTCCAAGCCAGACGTTCTTGTCTTTTCCTTCGACGGCAATAACCTTCGAGTGCTCATTCCGCATAACGTTGATCTTGAATCGATTTGATTGGGCGGAATCCACCATTCCCATGGAGCTCCAATTGCGATACACACCTACAGCGCGGAGGTCTGCGGAAGGGCGACTCAATGTTCCCGTGATGCAGGTAAATTCTGTTTTTGGTTCGTCAAAATTCCACCAACCCGAACGATCGATCTGGTCAAAGATGAGGGTACTGAGCGCCGGGCATTCTGATCCTGACGGCGCCTGGCAATCAGGATTGGGCTGCCGTTCTTCTGCCTTGCCCTTCAGTTCCCACTCGCCTGACCCTTCTCTGCGATAGACGTTAAACGACCCGTATGCAGTGGGTTCCATCTCAAGGCGCAGTCGAGCAGATGAATTGAGGATAGCTTCCGTAGTGTTCCACAGAAATCTTAGGCGAACCATTCCCGCCGATTCTAGAATTGCAGGAGCGCCGTTGACCGTGATGTTTGTGGGAATGCCAGCAAAGGCGAAATCACGTGGCTTACGAAGCTCGACGACCTCTGCGCGCACATCGCCACCGGCAGGCACCTTGAAAGATCCTTTAGGAATTGTGATGCGGGTCCCTGACTTCAATACAAGCTCGGTTGTCTGACCCGGCAAGATAGTGAAACTCTCTGTGTCCAGGACTTGCAATTCCGTGTCATTCCGTAACACGTCGATGGTGCGCATGGGCAAGTCTTCAGGATTCAGATTCCATCGACGCTCCTGCTCCTGAATGATTCGCCGTCTGTCTTCGGGCGTAAGCTCCGTATCATCCGGACTGCGAGCAGACAGTGCAAGGGCAACGGCAAGAACACAGCAAAGGACGGCGGAGGTTCGGAATATTCTCATTGAAAAGCCCAAAGAATAGATCGGAAACGGATGAAAAAGGATTAGGCCGTGCGTGAATTTTCTTACCGTAATTCATATTGCCAGCCACGGGAGTATCCTGCCCGGGCTCAAGGCGGCGTTCTGTGTCCTGGTAGTCAGTCCGTCGTGGCGAGACCTGACCGGGGCTGCGCCATTTTACGCGGTCCAATCACCAGAACATAAATCAGCGAGAGCGCGGCCACAATTATAAGTGAAGGCGAAACGGTCGCAAGAACGTTTGGCGTTCCGCGATAATAGTGCAACGAGGTCAAGATCACAGCAACAATTCCGTTTGGTAGCAAGAACGCGAGCAGCAATCGCATGAGCACCGTCTTTCCCACGGAGAACATATACTCCATTACGATTGTAAACACGGCAGCGTTAATGATTGTAAAACTGCCCTGCGTGATTGCGGCTTTTTGCGCTGCAGCGGCGCCGTGGGAGAGATTCGCATAATAGGCCCATGTGGACCAGAGAGCTGTGAAAAACAGCCCACTCAACAAGCCCCGCGCCAGTATTTTCTTTACCGTGAAATTTTCGTGCATCCTTGCCTCCCGGATCGGAATCCGTTCCGATTGACAACATACATAGCGTTATGTATTCTGTCAATGTGGTACAGAGCACGGCAAAAAAAAGAGCGCGCAACAGAATTGGAGTCCGGGATCGTCTGCAATCCAAGGCAAATGAGCTGTTCTCGAGACACGGATACGCCGTTACGGCCGTGCGCGATGTAATGGAAGCCGCCAGCGTCGTACCGCGCAGCTTTTACGACACGTTTGAGTCAAAGAAAGAACTCGGTCTGCTCTATCTGAGACAGAAAGAAATGGAGAGCATGCAGGATCTCAAGACGCTGATGGAGCAATACCCGGAACCTGTCCGTCTCTTTCGAGCCTGGGTGCTTGCAAAGAAACGTCAGATCAAGAAGCAGGAATTTTTTGGCTGCCCTTTCCTGCGATTCGCACTTCAAATGCCAGAGGGGGATATTGAATTCCAGGCTCAGCTAAAGTCTGTGTCGACAATGTGGGAGAAGCTGCTTGTTGATTATCTCAAACAGGCTGTTCGGTTGGGACATCTGCCGACAACCATTGACAAAACGGATCTGGCCCGCAAGGCGCTTGCAATCTATGAAGGAAATATTTCCATGTGGAGAATCAGCGGGCAAAAAGCTTACCTGGACTTGATGCCTGAAATGTTTGAGGCTGTTTTGAATCAGCGCTGAGTCAGAAGCTAGGCGAGGAATGAAATTGAAGACGATATCGACACTGCTTTTTCTGTTGCTGTTTCACACTACGTTACAGGCCTCACCGGAAGGCCCGGAAGCGGAACTAAGAATTCAAGGCAAGATGGACCCGGATATAATCAGGCGAATAGTCAGAGCTCATTCCAATGAAGTGAGCGCCTGTTACACGCAGGGATTGACTCGCGACCCTAATCTGCGGGGGCGGCTCGTGGTCCAGTTCGCCATCACGGGTACTGGGACGGTTGCTAAGTCGGTTGTTCAATCGACCACGTTAAAGGATAGATCGGTTGCCAATTGTGTGGCGACAGCCGTTCTGCGCTGGAAGTTCCCGAAACCTCGCGACGGTGGGAGTGTAATGGTCAGTTATCCGTTTATGCTCACTTCCGACTGATTGCGAGTATTTGGATAGTTTCGCGGCGATTGGCCACGGATCGATTTGCGCCATCGACTTCGACAATAACCTTTGCACGTAATCGGTTTTGTTGTTTACAATAGCGGAAGGTCGTGAGCTTATCTGATTGTAGCTACGGCGCGGCCCAGCAAGCCCCGGACCGATGAGTCAGGAGGCCCCATGGGCGATAAAAATCCAAAATCAAAAAGCAAACAGGCTTCGCAGAAGAACGCGAAGAATGCAGCGGCGCAGGGTCAAAAGAACGCTGCGATTGCGGCCAAGCAAGTTCCCAAGAAGAAGTAGAAGCCTCAGCCGGAAATTCTGGCTATTTGCACTCGAGTTTTCGCAAAGCTAAACGCTCACTAACGTCTTCGGCTGCTGCAGCGAGACAGCTTTACGCGGCAACACCGGTAGCTCTAATGGTCTGCCAAATAGAGATCCGTAGACTCCAGGGGCGAACGGAAGCTGAGTTCCACGCAGGCGAAAAGCCTCAAGAATCGTTGATCGCATCAAGGACGGGTTTTATATCGATCACTGGCGTTCCATCGATCGCCTCAATTGGTGCAACACGCAACCTGTTTTCGGATATCTCAAGCACACGCACTCTGTGCAGGCCAATTGGATTGGGTCTATCGGGAGATCGCGTTGCAAAGACTCCGGTGAGCGGGATTGATGTATCGTTTCGCGGATGAACTTCGAGGACTGTGCGATCCGACAGATGAAACCAGGTTAAAACAACTACGTCATCGCCGGGTTCGAGCCTGTGCATTGCTCTCGCAAACGCAGGCTTAATAGTGATCCACGCTTCGGGCGCGCCTTCTGAACCCTGCCTTAGGGCGTCAGTCAGGTTCTTAAGCGATGATTGAATCTCACCAACCGGAGAGACCGAAAAAGTAGAATTGCTCATGAGGTGTCCTGAGCCCGCGCAGCAGCATTTCAAGCGCGAAAAAGGCCTTTTGGCGGCGAGCACGGGAAAATACCCGCGGCGATCCCTTCGGCGGCCCCCATCGGGCCGCGCTTTCATGCCAGCTGAGGGCGACCCATTTGCCTGAGCCATCGGTAATGTGCCAAAAACGCGCTCAATAGATTTGGATACGCATGGTAGTGTACTCCAAACTCGGCGCAGGTTTTCTGCACGATTGGGCTCAATGACTTATAGTGAATGTGGCTGATTCTCGGAAACAGGTGGTGTTCGATCTGGAAGTTTAACCCGCCTGCATACCATCTAACGATTGGATTTCCCATTGCAAAGTTTGCCGTGGTTTCCACCTGATGAATGGCCCATTCGTTTTCTATGACGCCGCTATTTGTCACAGGCCTTGGGAAATGCACGTCACCCACTGCATGAGCCATTTGAAACGTAACGGAAAGAGTAAATCCCAGGACAAAGTGAAACACCAGATTGACTACGAGCACAATCCACAGCGGATGAAAGAATAGCGGCAGGATGATCGAATACGAAAGATGGAAAGACTTGGTAGCGATCAAAAGTGCAATGTCGCGCGCGGAAATTGCAAAGTGTTCATCTTTGCCACGCTTGACATCGATCAATTTTTTATAGTCATCAAAAAACATCCACTTCAACGACAGGAAGGCGTATAACGCATACGTATAGAAATGTTGAAAGCGGTGAAGTTTTCTGAGGGGCTGGTCCGGAGTTAACCTGAAAAGCGAACCATCAAATACATCTTCATCGACGCCGTTGATGTTTGTGTACGTATGATGCAGAATATTGTGCTTTTGCCGCCACAATACGTTGCTTGCACCAATTAGATCCAGCGTGAACGCCATGAGCCAATTGATCGACTTACTCTCTGAAAACGCCTGATGCGCTCCATCATGCTGAACGTTAAATCCAACCGCCGAAATTGCAATTGCAAGGGACAGTGTAAGCGGCAGAGCGGACCACCAGGAGTCGGCAAAGAACACGAGAGCCGTGTAGGAAGCAAGAACCCAGAGAAAGATCAGCGATGTCTTGAGATACATCTGCCAGTTTCCCCGCGAATGCAGGTTCTTTTCGACAAAGTAGGCTTGCACCCGAGACTTCAGGGCTTCGTGAAACCCAACCGATTTTTGAAACACAATTTTGTCTGACATTCAACCGATAGGAACCCGAGGAGTCGGAATGGTTGCAAGAAATTGTGCGACGCCTTGAGTGAAGGCCAACCGAAGCTGGTGTGGGTGGATTAGCACGAATGCCAGGATCTATTCCGATCAGGATAGTTCGCCTGCGTTCACAGCTCCGCAAATGCGATATGGAATGACGGGCGAAATGCTACTCTACTTGAAAGTAACCTTTCCACCAATCGGAAGCACATGAAACTTTCTCTGATCAAGCTGTCGTCGTTGAATAATTTCCATCACGCGCTGTTTCGGTTCCTGCAGAGGTTCTTCGGTTAAAACAAAAGTCCCCCAATGAATTCCGAGAAACTCCCGCGCAGACAAATCAAGGTACGCCTGGATGGCTTCCTCAGGATCCATGTGCACCTCCTGCATGAACCAGCGCGGCATGTAAGCGCCGATTGGAATCAGCGCCAGGTCAATTTGAGAAAACTGCTCCCCTATTGTCTTGAAGTGGTCCGCGTATCCTGTATCTCCAGCAAAATAGGTTTTAAAGTTTCCGTTTTCAATCACAAAACTGGCCCAGAGCATTTGGTTTCTATCTGTCAGTCCGCGATTTGAAAAGTGACGAGCGGGCAAACAATGAAACCGCAGCCCCTCGCCTTCTGCGTGTTGCCACCAATCCATCTCCAGGATTCGCGTTGCTCCTCTTGATTTGAGGAGCGCGGCGTTCTCCAGGGGAACAACGAAGAGTGGATTGAATCTGCGAATGATCTCTGAGATTGCATCTACGTCCAGATGATCGTAGTGGTTGTGGGAAATTACAACCACATCCACTGCCGGCAAATCCTGGATTCGGATCGGTAGCTGCACTTCCCGTTTAGGCCCGGCAAACGAAAATGGG
>JAEUSB010000003.1 GCA_016788865.1 Leptospirales bacterium | reverse complement strand
ACTCAAGACCCCTGTCGCGGGCGCGCTATTGACGTTGCAAACTTTGCTCAAACGAAAACTCAGGGATTCAGAGAAGAAAGAACTGCTAGAAGATGGAATTGAGAACCTGAAGCGCCTGACATCGCAGATCGAGAACCTGCTTTTAGCGGGTCAGGTTGGGCGCCTGCAGCGTTTCGAAAGAAACCAGACTTCGGATGTTGTAAGAGAAATTAAAGCCCACGTGCAGCGATCGGCTTCGAGCATTGCCAGAGCCAGGGCAAAGATCGAGTTGGACCTGCCGGACTCCGCAATTGCTCAGATTCCCGACAGCCTGCTCGAACGTATCCTCGACGCTCTATTACAGAATGCGCTGGCCTACAGCGGGGGATCACCCTTGATTCGAATTGGAGTTGAAACCGAGCCACGACACATACTGATACGTGTTCACGATTCTGGGGACGGAATCCCCCAGGCAGAGCATGAAAATGTTTTCGCACCATTCTATCGCCTGCGAAATGCTCAAGGGCGCGGCACGGGTCTTGGATTGTACCTGGTCAGACAAATTGTCCAGGGGAACGGCGGTACAGTTCAAATCAATCCGGCGAAGAATTCTGAATTTATTGTGAGATTGCGTCGTGCCCAATAGACGAAGAATCTTGCTCGTCGAAGACGAACCGTCCTTGCGCAAAGGAATCAAACTGAATGTGGAGGCGGAGGGATTTCTTGTAGCGGATTTTCCCCAGGCAGACCTTGCCTTCGAATCGCTCCAGACTGAACGCAGCAATTATTCTCTGGGAATTTTAGACATAACGACTCCGGGCGCATTTGATGGCATTGAGCTGTGCAAGAGGCTGCGCCAAATCGGCCTTGAGTTCCCGGTTATATTTCTCACTGCGCGCGGTCGAATCGAAGATAAGCTCGAAGCGTTTGCTTCGGGAGCAGACGATTACATGACCAAACCCTTTGAGCTTGAAGAACTCATTGCTCGATTGCACATTCGCCTGGGGCGCAAACAGCGCGTAAAAATCGGCAGATATGAACTGGATCTTGCTTCTGCCTGCGCAACCGCGCCCGGCGAAACCACAGTTCGATTCAATGACAAAGAAATCAAGATGCTCCAGTTCCTGGTTCAAAGCAGAGGGCGACCGGTTAAGCGTGATTTCTTATTGGAAAATGTTTGGGGCGCAGATCTTCCCACGACACGTTCCATTGATAACTTCATTGTGAAGTTCAGAAAAATTTTTGAAGAAGACCCGGCAGAACCCGTTCACTTTATAACAAGACATGGCGTGGGATACGAACTATCAGGAGTAAACATTGAACAATAAAATACCACTTTTGCTCCGGGCTATGCGAGGCGAACAAATCGATCGCATTCCTTTCTGGTACATGCGTCAGGCAGGACGCTACCTTCCTGAGTACAATGAGATCCGTCGCGGAAAATCTTTCATCGAAGTAATGGAAAATCCTGACCATGCATTTGAAATCTCAATGCAACCTTTGCGGCGATTTCAAATGGACGCCATTATCATGTTCAGCGACATTCTTACACCAATCCGCGCAGCAGGAATCCCGCTGCATTTTGAAGAGAAAAAGGGCCCCGTCCTGGAAAAGACTGTTCAGAGTGAGGCAGACCTTGACATATTCCGAAACTTCGATGCGGCCAAAGCCTGTCCTTACGTTGTAGAGATACTGCAGCGCCTTCGCGCCGAGATTGAGCCCCTGCCCTCACGCCCCGCCCTCCTTGGCTTTGCGGGAGCGCCCTTTACGCTTGCAAGCTACTTGATTGAGGGCGGAAGCACGCAGAAGTTTGAAAAAACCAAGGCCTGCTTGTTCAAGGATACTGAATTGTTTCTCAGGCTATCGGACGTTCTTGCGGATCTGACAATTGAATATCTCAAGATGCAATTCAAAGCTGGCGCTGACGCGGTGCAGATTTTTGACAGCTGGGGAGGGATTCTATCCCCCGCGCATTACGCAGAATTCAGCGCGCCCTTTACCAAACGCATCATTGACGCAATCAGGCAGGCAGGTAAGCCAGTAATCCTTTTTGTGGGAAACGGCAGCCACTTACTGGGGCAAATGAATGGCCAGAAACCGGACGCGATCTCACTGGATTGGCGCATAACGGCAGATCAGGCCCTATCGCAAGTGGATAGCGAAATTGCGCTCCAGGGAAATATGGATCCGCTTGTGCTCTACGGCACGCCGGAGCGCACTCGTAAAGAGACTTTGAAGGTGCTCGAAGCGTTTGGTAGGCGATCACGCTACATTTTCAACCTGGGCCATGGAATCCATCCGGCCTCAGGTCTCGATAATGTTCAGGCAATGGTGGAAACTGTAAAGAGCTTCAAGCTCGCTTAGGCTGCTGGCCTTTCAATAGCATCCGCTTTCGCTCTTCTGCTGCCTGGGTAATCTTTTGCTCAATTAGGGCCACGTTGTCCAGATATCGTTTCATTTCATTTTCGCGTGATGAACTGCCTGAAATTTGAACGCCCAGAAGTAAGTTACCATCGTGATCGGTAACGCTCGACCTGATTTTGCCAAATAGCGTAATTGGTCCCTGCATTTTAAAGACGACATCGAACGTGAATCCGGCCTGCCGCTGCAGATATTCTTTCAGTTCAGGATGATGAATTTGAACTTTCAGGCCACCGCGCGAAAGATTGAGCACAGTTTCACGATGATTCATGATCACCGTATTGGAATCGCGAATTCGATCCACCATTTCAAAGGCAAGCTGCTGCAGCTCAAGGACCTTGTCTTCACCATAACGCTTTGACTTGCTCTGCAAATGAATGTATCCAAGCGGAATTGAAGTCATGTCGTGCGTGATGTACGTCACGGGCACAATGATCTCAGATACAACCTTCTCCCGCTTGAGTTCCATCATCCGCTTGGGAACACCGTCAAACAAAATGGAATCGTAGTCCAGGTAGAACTCGCTCTTTGGCTTATAGCATGCAGGATTCTGTGTTTCTTCCAGAAACAGGGTGCGATTTGTTTTGCGAATTTCATCAAACACGGTACCGCGCGGGCCGTACACATCGATCTTTGCAAAGTCTTCTGTCAGTTTGAGCTTTCTTTCATATTCAGCAAAGCTAACCTTCACAGTCGTTGGGATGCTAAAGAGACTAACGTCGATTGCATGCTTGCTGGCGCGAATGTTTGAAATTGCAACCAGATCTGCGCCAACAGGCAGTCGCAGATTCCCGCGCTCTTTTGCGGAAATCCCCGCGGTCTTCACATGCAGTTGATACTTCCCCGGCTCCGGATTGGCCACAACGGAACAATGGAGTTCGATATAGCGGCCAAGAATTCTGAACAGTACCACTTCTTCTTCAAGCGCGACCTGAAACTTCTTATTCTCCACGGTCATCACATTGTTTGCATCAAAACCCAGATTCGCAAGTTCCACGGGTGGATCTCCGCTGTTGCGAACATAAAGGCTACGGCCGGCCAGATGGTTTTTCAACAGATACTGAATCTTATCAGCGGTGGTGAGATACTGCAATGCTCGGCTTTCAGCCATGATATACCTGATTCGATTTGCGCGAGGCTGATAGCTCTTGCAAACACATTTTGCCTTCTGCGCCGTACGGACTATTACGCATCCGCGTTTCTGGCGGCTCTGATAGCTACTTGATCGCTGCGCCCGGGTCTTCCAGAATGAGACATAATTCGCGGATGTGGCCCGTCCGATAGCCCGATCGATTTCTAATGAGACATAATCCCGCGATTTGGCTGTTTCTCCGAAACCGTCGGGAAAATTCAGGCATTATGCCCACCCTGGGAACTAATCCAAAAGGATGATGTCGCCCGGCAATGGCAGCTCTTCAGGCGCAACTTGCACAATATTAAGGCGAGTTCGGCCGAAAGGGAGGATTCCGGAGGAAAAACGCCTAAAAAATAGTCACATAGCGACCTCAAAGACGCCGAAAACGCTGGCACATTTCCTGCAAACGGCTACACAGGTAAAATCCCCGGAGGTATCCGATGAATAAAGTATTTAAATGGTCAGGAGGGGTCCTGCTGTGTGCTTCAATGCCACTCATGGCCGAAGAACCCCCTAAACTGCCCAACGCTAACGTAGACGTGAACGTTTCGATAGCATCCAACTATGTTTTCCGTGGCCAGGATATGTATGCAAACCGCTTTGTGCAAAAGCGCCAGGCCTTTGACAGCATCAACCAGTCCCCTTCGCTGCAGCCTTCCATTACGTTCAAAACACCAGTTGATGGTCTGACTTTCAACATTCTGGGTGCTTTTGCTCTTGCTGGTCGCGGTGATAAGGACATTGATCAGAGAATTCAAAACGCCCGCCCAGCAGGCAACAACGCCGATGCGACGTCAGCAAACAGTATTGTAGCTCAAACACTCGTCGACATGCACACTGGCACAGCAGGTAGTTTCCATTCAATCCTTGACGGGAAACTTCAGACATTGCAAGGCGGGACCAAGTGGCCAACAACCTCTATCGCGGCTACAAATGCGCCCAATCTGTATAAAGATCCCAATGGCCTTGAGCGAGCAGATGAGATTGACCTTACCCTTGGATATTCTTCCTCAACCAGAGTTGGTGTGATTGGTTTTGGTGTTGTTACATACAACTATGTGAATCCTAAGGCCAAAGGGAATCCATTTGCTCAGAATCCTGGCGGCGGGGCTGGTTCTCCATACTACTTTGGAACTGAAATGTTCGTCACGTATGCTTTGCCAATGTTCCCTGACCTGACAGCAAAAGCCTATCATGACATTGTAAACTCCAACCAGTACTACCAGTTGGTTTATTCCAAGACAATTGCAATCAATGACAAAGTCTCTGTTGGCGTTACAACCGGTCCTTCCTACAGCATCGTAAGCAACCAGTACAGCCTTACCGGTGCCGGAGCACTAAATCAGACCAACGTCGTACAGGACACACAGCAAACCGTTCAAGGATGGAAAGATTGGACTTCCAACGTCAGCGTAATCCTGGGCGGATTGACTGTGGGATTGAATGCCGCGTATCGTCCGGATCTGCGCTTTTATGATAGTGACTTGGCTACTAACCGGGTAGTTGCACTTGACGGACAGTCAACCATGGATGACGGTCTGGTAAATGATCCATCTAAAGTTGGAAACGGTCTTGCGTCCGACTTGGTCCAACTATTTGTGAACAGTAACCAACGAGTCCTAGCCCTAAACCCTAGGTACGCTTGGACTCCACGCCAAAAACTTCCAAAATGGATCTACTGGGCCAACGTTGGATACACAGCGACATTTTAGGAGCTAGCCTACTTAGCCAGAAGCCGTCCTGGAAACAGGGCGGCTTTTTTGTGCTTACGACTAACCCAACATTCCAGTATAGATACGCGCCACAATTCGATAGAGCAATCCTGGCTTTTTCAATTTTCTAAGTCCGCTGTGCTTTTCTGGATTTAGCGTAGAATAAACCGAATGGATCTTGCCATCCGTGCCAAATGCAAACGATACACCGGCATACAGTTTTCCGTGAACGAAAACTGCAATTCCTGGCTGGCCATTGATGGATCGCTTCACTGCTACAGACCCTGGAGGATACTTTTTTAGAATCCCCAGGAAAAATCTGGCGCAGTTGTCCTGGCCAAATACCACATTGCGCGCAGCGGCGCGCACTCGCCCGCCGCTATCCGTATAGACCTGGATGTCCTGGGCCAGAAGTGACATCAAACTTTCGAGATTCCCGCGCGAACAGGCCTTCATGAATGCATCCAGGAGTTTCTGCTTATGAGCATCCGGCAACACGGGCTCTTCAATGGGTCGTCGCACCAGCTTCCGTGCGCGCGAGGCTATCTGACGTGAGGCCTCTTCTGATTTGTCAATGAACCGAGCAATCTCTGCATAATCGAAATCGAAAATGTCACGGAGCACTATCACAGCGCGATCGACCGGGTCAAGTTGCTCAAGTAATAAGAGGAACGCCATGGAGACGGATTCTTGCTGCTCCGCAAGCAGGGCTGGATCAGAGATCGAGTTATCTGCCATTGGTTCCGGCAGCCAGGGCCCTATATATTCCTCGCGCTTATGTTTTGCAGAACGTAGTCTGTCTATGGAGGCGCGCGTTACAATCGTAGCAAGGAAGGCGCGCGCATCGCGCACGTCATTAGCCTGCGAAAAGCGAATGTAGGCATCCTGAACCACATCCTCTGCTTCCGCATACATTCCAAGGATGCGGTAGCTTATGCCCAGCAAAAGTGGGCGATGCTGTAAGAAGACTTGCTCGGGGGTCATGGATATACGTCGAACAAACGATCAAAACTGTGACAGAAAGCTAGAAGAAAATGATAGGCCAGTGGGGTTTCGAAGTTCAATGTCGCCCATGGGAAAGGCGCCCGACAAGCATTGACCTGATGGAGGCCGTTTGGATTTTCCTTCGTCAGTTACTGAGGTGCGACTGAAAGCGGGTGAGAGTAGACCGGCCACTGTGAAATACACAACAAGAATCGCATTCGTAATCGGTGTTGTTATCTGGTTTTCCTGCACGATGGCCACGGTTTTCAATCCGGCCATTCTCCGGAGTCATTGGGTTATTGGAGCAATTGGCCTGCCAGCTTTCCTGATTGGCCCCTCGAAGGCATGTGGCGAAAGCTTTCTCCGCTACGGACCGCTAACCATTGGAATTGCAGTGATTGGATTGCGCGCGAGGCTGTTGCATTTGACTTTGCTTGCTTGCCTTGCGTTCCTTTGTGTTGCAATAGTGAGGGACTTTCGTTGGATCTTTTTCGTGGACTTCAATCTGGAAAACCTTGCACCCTTCATACACGCAGTCACCGGATGGTTTGTCGCAACTATTGCAGTGGTCGCGTGCACGTTCCCGAATCAAATTCTCAGTTACCTGAAGACCCTGCCGGATCCAACAAAGTCGGAGCTTTAAGTGAGTTACATTTCCTGGACAGTTTGAAAAAATAGGTGTGGAACACGAGCCTGCAGACAAGAGCTACTCAGGATGGAAGAAGTGGCGCGCAGCGGGTCACGACTCCGAGTCTACAGAAAATTTGAATCGCTCATAAAAAATGAAACGGACGCAAATTGAGAAACTTAAGCGCTGGAACACTGAGAATCAGAACGGCGAATCCATCCGGATAGCTCAATTGAAATCCGGTGTGGTGAAGCCTCACGGGTCCGGGTTAGGTGCGTTCAATTGCGATTTTGCAATCGCCGCGATTTTCCTGGACAACGATCCGATCGCGGCACGCAAATTCTTTTTCCGCGGAGCGGAAGCCGACTTCTTTTTGACGATCCGTAAGAACAATTTCAAGGTAATTGCCCCCGCGGTCTATCGCTGGTCCATCAGCTACGCAATCGCAAGTGATTCAGAAGCCGTTATGAATCTTTATGGTTCTCTGCCAACGCGCGGGGCCGCGTTTGAAATTGCAGAAAGCCACGTCTTTCGCGGTTACCAGGCAGCGATTGTCGGTGACGCGAAGAAGCTTAAGAAAGCCACTAAGGATCTCAAGGATTCAATGAGCCACAAATACAGGCACTCACAAGGCATTGTGTATGCTTTCGAGGCTCTCTTGCAGAAGGATCCGGAGGCTTTGAAAGATGTTGTACCGGAATTATTACGCACCAACAAATGGCGCAATCTGCACAATTGCCCAAATAGCCAGATGCTCTCGCTCGACACCCTTGCTCTCATCAAACTTGCGAATCGAGCGGGCATGAAAATCAATATCGAACACGCATTACTCGGTCCAACGGATCTACAGGAATACAAACCGTTGAAGAAATATAGTGGTTATCCTTTTCTCAAGGAGATTGGACTTTGAGCGAGTTGGCGATTACCAGACTACATCTACCACTTTCGCTTTTCTTATAGAAGCATCTTTGCTTACGAGCTTCGCGCCCTGAAGAAGCGCCGTAGCCACGATGATTCTATCTGCTGGATCCTGACTGAATTTCTCTGATAGATTGACTGACTTGAGCAAGACTGAATTATCAACGGGGACAAAATTCAAAAACGAAAGCCGCTCCGACCTGGCAATCCACTCCTCAGGGGGCATTGATAACTTCAGGCGACCTTTCTTTACAAGCATCGCAACTTCCCAGGCGCTAATGCTTGAAACCAGGATCGATTTTTCGCGCACCGCCTTACTAAGAACTTGAGCAGCATGCTTTGACAGAAGATCTGGATTGCTTACCCACCAGATCCAGGCATGCGTATCAAGCACGATCATTTCAGAGCGTTCCAGTCCTTCTCACCCACGGGCAGAAGCGGATCTCTGAATTCGATCACGGAATTGCGCAGAGTTGCAAGTTCCGCTTCCGGTTCTTCTTCATATGGGATCACTTTCAAAACGGGCTTTCCGTTATCGGTTACAATCAACGGTTTTCTACTCTGTTGAACCTGCCTGAAGAATTCAAGCGCCCGCGCTTTGAATTTTCCCTTTGAAACCGCCTGAATCATAAATAATACTATAGTCATACGCCTGTAGTCATGTCAAGACTTCCTCACCCTTTTTTTCTGCCGCACAGCCTGCGCTGGTCTACTCCAAAGAGAGTATACAAATTGATGATCGTTCCGCCCGAGAGCGACGCGCCGGCGTCGCTGCCTAACACTGTTAGGATTTTTTCTGATTGACCCGAATTGCGTACCGATTGCACACTGGTCACAGTTCACGATACAGGGGGATGTTCATGAAACTCAAAACAGCACTCATTGCTGGAATCGCACTCTTCGCAGCCGGCTCGCTGCAGGCCGTAACTACCGTTTACGTGCATGGATTCCATTTTTCCGTTCAAAAAACAGAAACAGCCAAGAATTGCCAGGGAGCTACTTCCTGCCCAACTTACTGGGGCCAGCAAGATAACAGCACGCCAGTCGTGTTTGTTGGATATGATGGAAGATTTAACCCGCTTGCCTTCAACTCAGACCGTGGTGTTCCACGGATGCTTCAAATCCTGAACCAGTATTGCCGCCGCGATCAGGGTAAATCCTGCCGCATTGTAAACCACTCAATGGGTGGACTGGTGACCGGTTACACACTTGCTAACTACAACCGCACAGGAACCTACAACATTCTGTATGTATCTTCGCTGGTATCGGCTGAAGGCGGATCAGAGCTTGCAAACATTGGATCTCCAATCCTTAGCGCCATCAACGCTCTGACACTGGGTCTCTCAGACTACTTCCTGAATTTCCCGGATGCAGTAAGAGCACTCCAAACAAGCGCGGCGCGTAGTGCATATGACCACAACCAGAACAACGGAACTCCATTCTATCATGTTGCCGGTAACACTCCGTTTCCATGGTACCTGTCGTTTGCAGAACTGGTCTTCCCAGGTCGTCATGACACCGTAGTTGCAATGCACACTACTTGCAGCTATCGTAACATTGAAAAATTCACTCAGTGCGGTGGGCAGTCTATCACTACCGGAATTCTCTGGTGGAAGAAGACCACAACATACGCAACACACTCAGGCCACTATGCGCATCCGCTCCACAATCGTGGTGGCGTAGGCGTAAAACACCTTGAGTTCCCAAATCAAGCAAACATGGTTAAGTCCGGACTCTAAGATCTGCTACAACACACTTGTTAATCAAAAGGGCAGCTTGCTGCCCTTTTTTTTTGATTTGGCCTTGCAGGAAGACTCCGGCCCTCAACGTTAGTTGCACATAAAGTTCAGGGGATAGAAAGTGAATAAGCGAAACATAATCATTGGTCTGGCGGTAATCGCAGGCATTCTGGGAATCATAATCTTCTTTCTACTGTCACGCGATCCTGAAAATATTCGGCAGTATCGCCAGCAGGCAGAGGGGCGATTTGATGATCCATCACAGAAGCTGGCAGAACTCGCTCAGGGTGGAGCGCCCGTACCTTATGCGGAGGTTCTAAACGATTACACAATCTGGGCAAAGTTTCCGCCCAATTCAAGACCCCTCAAGCCCGAGTATCTGGACGTGATCGAGTACAAACAGATCGCCCTGCCATATCAGGCAATGGTAACGGTGAAAGATGGCCAGCTCAAAGCCGCGCAGTTCGAATGCAAGCTGCAGCCCGTGAAGCATACGGTACTGGAAGGAGAAACCCTCGATATTCAACTTGAATGCAGAAATCCGGAGAACGGCCAGGGAACTGCGGCCAAGCTCGAATCGGTTCGCCTCGAACGTTACATCGATGACAAAACGTTTGGAGTCCCGGAACCACAGGTGAAGCCCGGGACGGCTGAAAATGGTTTCAAGACAATCATCGCATTCAAGCCTCGTCGCGAAGACTGGGGCGATATGCAGCTTTCAATCAAGTTTGGAATTCCCGCAGAGAACTCCGGCTTTGTTCACGACATGAAGGTGCATTTCTTCTCGTCTCCTGTTACACCCGCGACGTTCACCGGAAATTTCCGCGAACGCATTGAAAGCGGATCGCTGATTATTTCCGCGGAACTCGATGTGAGAATGCCAGGCCGTTATACCATTGAAGGCAATCTATTTGCAGCGGAGGACAAGCCCGTTGCCCACGCCAAAAGCGATGCTCGCCTCACCGGTGGAAAGCAAATGGTAGACTTATTGTTCTTTGGAAAAATCTTCCACGAACGTCGGGCGAGCGGCCCTTACATCCTGAAAGGACTGCGCGGCATCCAGGAAACGTCAGCCCTTGATCCTGAACTGCTCAATGGCCCACAGGAACAGGTTAACAAGCTGCTTGAAACCCTGCGGACTACAGAGCCTGACCATCGAACCATTCCGGAATACGATAAAGAATTCACAACTCAGCCCTATAAGCTTGCAGACTTTTCAGATGCAGAATACGATTCAGACTTGAAACGCGAACGCATCAAAGAATTGAAACAGCTGGCTGAATCAGAGTAATTTTGAATTCCAGTGGCGCAAAATCAAACGACCGTCCGGATAACGTTAGGCGCAATATGCGAAATCCCGCTTCCAGGTTGGGCCTCCTGTTCTTCTTTGCTGTGGTCTTGCAACCCGCCTACTGCCAGCGGCCGCCTGTGAACTCGTCGACGGAAGATACCGCAGTTGATCCAATCACCAGGCTTGAACACTATCGGAAGGAGAGTCGGTATCCGCCTGATTCGCGGCCTGCGCAGAACCTGAGTTTTGACCTGGGGCAGATCCCGCTTGTTGATGGAGACGCTACCCGAGACGCAAGCATAGCACGCTTTGTGAGCGACGCCCTGGAAGACGGATCGCTGAGCGTACGGTTTCAGGTCCAGGTTAAAACTGCCGGAAGGTATTCATTTAAGACGATTGTCGCGGATGAAAGAGAAAAACCCCTGGCACTTTGCCTTCTCACTCAGGATTTGAAATCCGGAACGCATACATTGACGTTCCGGCTCTACGGTCTGATAGTACGCGAAGCAATTCCGTCAGGAAACGTGAAGGCAAGCTTTCAATTCCCGGGAATCGTCGGAGAAAGGCTGCCGAATGACCAGGAACTCCAGCAATTCGCGGAAGGAAAACTGGCCAGACCACCGCAGGGTGCGCTAAAGACTCTCCATCAAAAATACGTAACGCAAAAGTATTCTCCAAATGGCTTCAGTGATCGCGAGTGGGACTCCGCTGAAAAGAGAAATCGGATCCAGGAGCTTGAAGCGGAAGTCAAACAGTACAAAGCCCGGCAACCCTGATTCGGGACCGTCCGCCTCACATGTCCAGACCGGTCTTGCTCAAAGGCCGTTAGCCATCCCCTCCGAGGCAGTTCCACCCAGGCAAGACCTTTCGTCTTGACGAAAGGGACCGCAACCAAAAGGGTCGGAGAATGAAATTACTCACAATCACATCAATCGCCATCGTGTCTATGGCAACTCTGGGCAGTTGCAAGAAGGCAGATAACAAGACAGGTGGCCTTATTGTCAGCCTGCGCGGCACTGCAGAAGTAGAACATGCCGGAGCCAGAAAGCCCGTCAAGATCGGAGATCAATTTGAATCAGGCGACACTGTCTACACTGGCGCGGACAGCGTGGCTGTAATTGCAATTCGCGGAACCCTGGCACAGGCGGAAGTACAGCCAAATGCAAGTTTCATGATCACATCCACAGGTGCAGATACGGATGTAAAGCTCGATAAAGGAAACATGTGGCTGTCGGTTGCAAAGCGTGCATCAAACGAAAAGTTCACGGTTCATACGCCAACAGCAGTGGCTGGAGTCCGTGGGACCAAATTCTATACTGCTCAGCAAGAAGACATTACCGTTGTATGCCACTGTGAAGGGGATGTAGAGTTTGCCTCTGGCAAAGACTACAATGCAGTTCATCACACTGACACAGTGGTATTCACAAAAAACGGAAAGACGGTGACCATCGATGCTGCAGAACTCAAAGGGATCGTCTATAGCCACGCACATTCAATGTTGGAAGATAGCCCACTTGGAACAAAAGGACAGATGTCAGAAGAAACCAAGAAGAAAGTCTTCGCGATTGCTCAAAAGAAATTCGACGAACTGAAGTAATTGGCGCGGCTAATTGAAGCGTCTCAGCTCGCGCCATTGTTCTCTCAATGGCGCGACGGGATCGCGACAAATCACCACGGGAACATTTTCTTCTGTGGAATATGGACGCGTGTAAAATCCAGCCGGTTCAACTGACTTGAACCGCGGCCGCAATGCCTCGATTGGATATCCAATCACAATAAACGTTTTCATTTCTCGCAGCGGCAGTCCCCAAAGGTAGTAACTGTTATGGCCACTTACGACTGTGGGAGCAGTTTTGCTGTACAGTTCAATAGCTCCAGCCGGCCCGTACCACGGCGCAATGACCACAGCAGTTTCTCTTTCCCCTGGCGGTAAGGTTTCAATCACCCCATCCACAATTTTTGCTACATCTTCCCATCCAAACCGATCGGCAAACCATTGCGGTAACATTGTCTGCTTTCCCTTTTCAATTTGCGGCACAACACCGAGCATTCTGACAAACTTCCCAAGCGGCTCAGGCGAAAGCAGAGGCATAGAAATTGGTGCAAAGAATAGCCCGGCCAGAGGGACAACAACCGACAGAATACGCCGGATCAGGTCGGACAGTGAAACGGCACCAACAGCAAACATGATCGGATAGATACTCATGATTCGATCGGGTCGGCTGGATTCTGAAACCAGAAACACTGCGAGTATTCCGATGAATGCAAGCCCAAACGGGCGTAATTCGTTTCTGCGAAACGAAGCATACAGACCCACGGCCCAGACGGGCAAGGTTGCAGGATTGGTCGCGAGTATCTGATCGATTAGACCTTTGACGGGCGAAGTTGCAATGTTCTTTTCAATGGTTGCGTTTCTATAGAATTCAAAACTTATGAAGTCGTGCTCAATGATCCAGTAAACGTTGGGCGCTATCACAATTGCAACCACCAGACCAGCCAGATAGAAATATCCAGATTTTAACGTCATACGCCATTTATTCAAAACTATCGGTAAGACAAACACGAGTGACAGCAGACCCATCGTGTGTTTGTTCATGACCCCCAGCCCAACAAGAAGGCCAACCCAGGGCCAGAGTTGAACCCGGTCGCTGAGTTGGATTTCTAGTAACACCAGGAGCAGAGTAACAAAGATCAATAGTTCGAATGCGTTCATCGAATAGAAGCCCGTGACAACCTGGAGAACTGGCATGGCTGCAGCACAGGCAGCGGCCAGAAATGCGGCCCCCGGTGAACCGCCCAGGCGACGGGCCATGAGCCCTGTCAGAAATACGGTGCATGCACCTGCCAGGGCCGGGGCAAGCCGCAAAGCCAGGAGGGATTTCCCGGTGACGGGTAGGGCCCAGAGTATCCATATCGAAAGCGGGGGATGGTCTACATACCCTGCCGCCAGATGCCTGGCACAGGCCAGATAGTAGAGCTCGTCGGCAAAAATGCCGTAACCGACCAGACCGGCCGCAAATGCCTGCAAAACCAGGAAGACAAGAGACAGGATTCCCGGTGGTAAAAAGTCTCGGAAAGTCATGACAGCCTGTCAGAAAATTATTTACAATCTGTACCTGTCTGCCTCAATTCGGTCACTGCATAGGGGGAAAACATGCAAAGACTTAAGCTTCTATTGGCTCTCCTCGCCTTTGGCGGGACTATGAGCCTTCAAGCCGCAGCCGACAAATCAACCTACCCGGTCGTATTTGCTCACGGTATGGGCGGTTTTAATAACCTTCTTGGATTCGACTACTTCGGGGATGACTACGGAAATTTCGTAGGCGATCCTTGCGATGAGTTCCTTGAAGTTACTTGCAACAGCAATCTCAACTCCGGACAAAAAACATTCATTGGCCAGGTTGCAGCCTTCCAGACTTCTGAAGTTCGTGGCGTGGATCTCGCGAACGACATCGAAGGATACATGGCAACAGTTGGTGCAACCCGGATCAACATCATTGGGCATTCACAGGGTGGACTCGACGCGCGCAAAGCGGCCTACGTCCTGAAACAACGCAAAGGGACAGCTATCGTACGCGTGCTCATGACTGTTTCTACTCCACACCGTGGATCACCGGTAGCTAAATACGTGATGGATCTTGGTCCAGGAATCACAAGTGTAGTTTCTGCACTTGCATCCATGTTTGGAAATGCAATTTACCAACCCGGAAACGATGGTCATGCAGCTCTCAAACAACTGATTCATAAAGACTATTCTTCTACAGATGGTGTTACAACTGGAACTCAGAACTTCAATGCGCTGTATCCAAATAGCTCGAGCATTGCTTATCGTTATGTTTCCGTCATAACCGCACAAGCCGGTGTGAACGTGAATCCAGCGCTCTTCGTCGTCAAAACACTGAAGAACATTGATGGTAACGGATACTGCGTGGGTGACTGCGACAATGATGGCGCAGAAGGCCAGGGCAACGGTACTGCAACAGATCTGGACGATGACGGTCTCGTCGGTATCAATTCACAGCAAAATGGTTGGAGATTGCAATACAACTCCTGCTTCCTCTGCCTGGATTCATTCACAACCATCACTTCACTTGGTGAAGCTCCAGCAAACAGCCCTAGCTCAGCACAAATGACTTCAACACTTGGCATTGTTGAGCAAGATCATGCAGACGTGGTTGGTGTTCCGCCAGATACGTTTGATGAAATGGAATTCTATGCTGCAGCGATTCACTACATTGCAATCTACGATTGATTGAAACTCAGTTTCAATTTCTTGCAAACCCCGCAGCAATGCGGGGTTTTTTGTTGATAGACAAAACCATTGAACTCGTTTAGCAAAATCGAGTGCGATCCCAGGAGAGTTGAATGAAAAAGCCCGTGGTTCTAGCCGGAGTCGGCATTGTTGCAATCCTTGTCATTGCTCTATTCTTCTTACTCAGGGGCGACGACCCCGTAGAAAAGACCTTCGCAGATCTCAAGAACAAGCCAATGCCTTCGCGCACCATAAACGAAAACGTGCTTTCAGACCTTAAGTGGAAAGACCTGGGCGAAGGTGCTCAGTCCCTGGATGACCTGAGCTTTGATCAAATCGTAGCTTTGCTTCGCAAGAAATACGGAGATCAACTCAAGCTTCCGTACATGCGCATTCGCATGCTGGAAGAGCTGCTGCGTTTTCTGAAACAGAAGTACCCGGATACCTGGGTTCAGATGCTACAGGAAATTCTGGGCACTGCATTCCCGGATCAAGCGGCCTCACTGTTCGACCAATCAGAGAAACTCTACAAGTTCAATAAGTATCTGGAAGAGAACCAGGGTAAGCTTAACAAAATGTCGGATGAAGAGCGGCGGAGCACTCTGTGGAGCGCAAGGCGCGATTTGTTCGGTGAGGACGCAGAACAGATCTGGGCCGGAGATCGCAGCAATGAGAAAGTGGCAGATACCCTGAAGAAAATCAAGGAATCAAAGGACATGAGTGCCAAAGACAAACTTAAGGCATATCAATCGAGCTTGAATGACGCCTACGGTAAGGCATTGCCTGGAGTTCTTGAGAAGCAACGTCAGTTGCTCGTGAACAGTTTCGTTGATGCCGTTCAGCCAGAACTCAGCTCAATGAATTCGATCGAGAGGTCCGCGTACTTAAAAGAAGTTAGAACCACAATGGGAATGGACGATGCCGCAATCAGTCGCTGGGATAAACTTGATGCCGACCGCGATCAACGCTGGTCAAATGGCGAAATCTACACACAGGAACGCAAAGAGATTGTCTCCAGATATTCCGGTGATGAGCGCGAAAAGAAACTCGATGAACTGCGCAGAAAACTATTTGGTGAAGAAGCGGAATCCATCAAGAATGAAGAGGCGTCCGGCTACTTCCGTTTTGCGCAACAGCGTCGTTTTGGCCGCGAATAGCGGCCCGTTTTTAGATGACCTACCCCGAGATGAAACTCGGGGTTTTGCCATCGCACTATCTACTGATTTTATCCAGTGTTAGCAAAGCCTTCCACCTGCTATATTTTTTGTTGATTTTTCTTTGAAGAATCACTAAGCTGGGATCGGGTCAAATGACTGACCCTTCTATGCGCAAGCACGCCTAACAACTCTCTTCCTGAATGAATCGGACGCATCAGCGCGACCGGGCATTCTTAATCACTTCAAGAGGTGGCGTGCTATGGGTTCGCAGCAATTATTTGCAGATCGTATTTCATTCTCGTATTCGGAGACGGCCTTGCTCCGGGATGTCAGCTTTACTTTGCATTTGGGGCAAAAGGCTGCACTCGTTGGCCCCAATGGTAGTGGAAAGACGTCATTACTCAGAATCCTTGCTGGAGCTCTGGAAGCAACAGGTCAGGTGCAGACTTCTTCGTCATTCGCATTCGTTCAACAACACTCTCAGAATTCCGGCGTAAGCGGCGGAGAAGCAAGACTGGCGGCATTGCGCGAGGCCTTCAACTCCCCCACGACGCTGTTGCTGCTCGATGAACCGACAAACGATCTCGATGAGGCGGCGCGAACATGGTTCCTCCATTCGCTAATGCAGTTCTCGGGCGCAGCTTTGATTGTTTCTCATGATCCCAGTGTTCTCAATGCAGTGGATGCAATCTATGAAATCAAGCATGGGACCCTGATCAAGCACCCCCCAGGATTTGAGAGTTTTGTGGACCGAGTCGCAACGGAAGAGACATCTCTTCAGGAGCAAATCTCGAACATTACGAGCGCCCTGAAAGCCCGCGAAAGAAAGGCCAGGGCTGTTATAGAGCGGCAAGAAAAGCGGGCATCGCGCGGAGAACGACATGGTAGGAAGGCCAACCTGCCGCAGATCCTGCGCGGAATGAAGAAGCGCCAGGCTCAGAACACCCTGGCCCGCTTGAAGACCGTTCAGACTGATCGTACGGCCGGTGAAAGGGAAGAGCTGATCCTCGCAAGACAACGGCTAAGAGACGCGAACGACTTCATTTGGGATGGCTCATTTACTCGCCCGCCGGCCTCAAAGAGGGTATGCGAAGTGCGTGATTTCGTCCTGCTCACTGAAACGGAGACCTCACTGCGCAGCTCTCCGCGTCCTGTTAGCTTTGTTCTTTCAGGACCAATGCGCGTTCATTTGCGCGGTGCCAACGGATCAGGTAAGTCCACGCTTATGAGAACACTTTCCGGCGATGGTGATGCAAGGCGTCGATGCAGCGGCGATTTCTTTCTGGGCGTGCGCCATTCGCTCATGGATCAGCAACTGGCTCAATTTCAGAGCTCCGAGACGCTATGGAGCTGGATGCAACCTCGGCTCGAGCAAGACGTCGGAAGCACTCGTTCGATTCTGGGCAGATTGGGTTTCACGCAGGACGAGCAGCAAAGACCTGTTAATCAACTTTCCGGGGGAGAGAAAATGCGCATTGAGCTTTGCCTTTGCTTGCATAGGAACCATTCCCCGCAGTTGCTGTTGCTCGACGAACCAACCAACCACCTGGATCTTCAAAGCCGTAGAATCCTTGGCAACTTTCTGAGTCAATTTGAAGGAGCTCTGATAGTTTCAAGCCACGACATACATTTTTTGAATTCGCTGCACTTCGATTTCGTGGTGGATCTCTCGTCGGGACAATGATTTCGCAATCGCAAGCAGTAGAGAAATTCGCTGTTCGCCTGGGTGCCTGAATCGAACCTGGATTCGCGATGCCGGGTCGAATAATTACGCTGCTATTCGCCGTTCTTGTGGGGGGCTGCAAATATCCGGCAAACTGTTCTATGCAGGATCTTGCTTGCAATGCCTGGATCGCGCTTCTTTACGTCCGGGTTAGTACCTGGCCAGACACACAACAAGCCCAGTGCTATGATGCCGTGGGCGCTCGAATGTCCTGTGCCGGTAGCGGCCAGGATGGAGCCTACATCAATCAACCAGGTCCCTACTCGCTTCGTCTTATTGATTCCGGGAGTGTCGTCGCGCAGGACGTGCGCGAAGACTTGTTCTGGCTAAGGTGTTCAGACCCACAATCGCCGCCATCCTGCACGGGAACTGCGACGTCCACGGTGACTCGCACCCAGGCCCTCAACTATTGCAATAATCTGAGTTTCACAGGTCGACAATGGCGTTTGCCCAGTGCGCGAGAGATGGCGCTGTTACCGGTTTATGATGTTAGCGTACCCAACATGAACACCGAAAACTTTCCCAACCACCCCATTGGTGCAAATGCGTACTACTGGACTTCAACGATCATCACAAACACTCCGACCAATTCTCTCCTAATGGATCTTCGCAAGGGATTCTTTGCGAGTCAGTCCAACGCGATAGCCACAAACACATACGTCCGCTGTGTGGCAGGAAACTCATCGGCAGCGCCCGCATCTTCGTTTACAGTCGCAACGGTCAATGGATCAAACATCGTTAACGACAGCTCCACAGGCTTGAGCTGGATGCAGTGTGTCCTAAAGGCTGGCGGAGTAGCAGATAATACTTCTAATTGTGCCGGTCCATCACCTGCAAACATTGATCATGCAAACGCAATCAGCTACTGTGAAGGAATGAATTACGCCGGATTCTCAGATTGGCGCCTGCCGAGCATTCGCGAATTAAACAGCATTGTAGACGCAACCCAGGCGACAAGCCCCGTCATTGACACTACAGCCTTCGTCGGATCACCGACAGGAACGTATTGGACATCGACGATCGATGTAGCGGGCCCGCTGGACGCTTTCACAGTCGATTTTGCAGACGGATCGTCCGGAATAATCAACAGAACGGCAGTGATCGGTGACGTTCGTTGCGTACGCGGACCCTAGTCCTTTTCCAGCCCGCCTTCAAGTGTACATTTTGGATAACTGCCAGCATCGAGCGTGGCACCAATCCATCCAAATGCTTCCAATGGCGATACAATGTTAATATCCCAGCCAGAAACCAGATTGGGACAACCATCCACGCGATTGCGGCAAAGCACCTGCGCGGCGCGCGGCTTGGGGTATGCCCACGCTGAGGGCGGATGGATGCAATTGGATTCAACTTTTGCAACTACCATCATACGCCGCGCAACCTGCTCAAACTCCTTAAATCGTTCAATGATGAGCTCAACCAGATCCGGATGAAAATAGCCCCTGGCACCGTTATACGCCACCATCGAGACCACCTTCTCTGTGAAGGTCTTTGGATCCTCGATATGATTGGACAATTCCTGGATGTAGATGGCAAGGCGCAGCACCTGGGTCAGAATGCGCACGGTTGTCCCGTCTGTTTCGCCGGCAGCCTCAGGTGCTTTTTCGACTTCCTCGTTTTCTGGCGTCGCGGAAGCTTCCACAATCGCAATTGGAGTGTCGTCTTTCTCAGGTTTGCTTACCTGGAGTGGATAGTCCTGAAGGGCATCCCCAACCTCGCGCGGAATTCCAAGCCTGGCAGCAAACTTACAAGCTGCATTCGCGATTTCTAATCGACGTTTTTCCGGCAGGGGCGTCCGCCACTCGTCTGAAGTTGCAAGCGGTGTATCTGCAAGCAGGCCGCAAAGGAATGCGTAGCGATGGAGCCTGGGGATCCCGAATCCCTTTTGCACAATAATGCCCATCGAAAGCATTGCAACATGCGCGATGTGATCAAAGAATTCCCGATTGTCTGTAAGTTGCTTATAAAAAGTAAGAAGCAAGATATCAGTATTGAATGCATTCTGGATGTAGAGATGATAATTCAACCTTGTGTTCTGAAATAAATGCGCGATGAATGCAAAATCAGACTTCTTCAGAAGTCCGGTTATGTATCGCGTCATGTATGTGCGAAGTTGCTTTAATAAATCCGGAGTTAAGAGAACTCTGAAATCGGTCTCATAGTTCCCATCCATGCTTTCCAGGCGCTTCAGCGAACTATCTTTAACCAGGATCTTCTCTTTGATGAGAATATTGCCGGCCTTATCCTTGATGGGTTCTGCCAGAAAGAATCCACCCTGCAAGCCCTGGTCGATCAGAAACAGATTCAGATCATTTAGATTGTCGAACCCGATGTAGTCGGCGGCGATTCTCATTGTGCCAGGCTATAGGAAGCGATGAATCAATGTATGTCAAAAGTAAAAATATTTCCTGGGGACTATTTGCCCATTTTCCAGAGATGATTGAGAGGCCCTGTTCCACCACCCAGACCGGGAGCATTTGCAATCGCACCAATCAAGAACTCCTTGGACAGTTTCACAGATTCCAACAAGCCCATGCCGTGTGCAAGGCCCGCAGCGATTCCAGCGGATAGGGTACAACCCGTTCCGTGCGTATGACGCGCATCCATAAGTGGTGCCTCAAGGATCTCAATATGGGTCCCATCGAAGAAAACATCCAACACCATCTTGCCGTGCTCGGCACGGTGGCCACCTTTCAATAGCACCGCAGTCTGCGTTTGCGCGAAGAGATCCATCGCCGCCTGTTCCATGTCACTCAACGTGAAAATCTGGCGACCCAGCAAAACCTCCGCTTCTGGAAGATTGGGAGTGATCAGGGTCGCTCGTTTCAAAAAGCGTTTCAAAGCTGATTCTGCGTCAGAGGCCAATAGTCGAGCGCCAGTGGACGCAACCATGACAGGATCGACCACGAGCGCGATGTAATCGCGAAGAGGAATGGCCGCCTCGATTGTGTCAATCAGGGCCGCCGAAAATAGCATTCCTGTTTTAATCGCACGAACCGGAAAATCATCAAGCACAGCTTTAATCTGCCCCTGGACGATTTCAGGGGGCACACCGTGCACGGCAGAAACGCCCAGCGTGTTCTGACAGGTAATGGCGGTAATGGCCGAGGTTCCAAAACATCCGAGAGCCTGAAAGGTCTTGAGATCCGCCTGGATTCCCGCTCCACCTCCTGAATCAGAGCCGGCAATGGTGAGGACTACGGGGTGCATATATCCAGAGAATACAACATGGTCTTCTATTTCGTCACTTTTTCTTTTCGAACTTCACAGAAACAAACTCCGGATCGAGAGAGACGACTGTTACTTTGGGATTATTCTTAATGTGCGCTTTAACAGGAATTTCGAAAGTCAGGTTGTCTACATCTCCCGTGATTTCAAGTCCGGCTAAGTCCAGAAAAGCATCTATGTCATGGGAATCCACGTCGCCAAGGCTATCAGCATCCCCCTGCACAAGAATGTGTACGGATTTCACTCCGATGGTTGGCACGACATTCGCAACGACGTTCCTCATCTGAATGGGGACGTCGACCGTCTTCTGATTCTGCTCCTGGTTGGCCAGTATGACAACGGTTACTTCTATCTCAGGAGGGCTCAGAAACTGAACGCTCTCCGGTTCCCTTGCTACAACAGTGCGAATAACGTTTTCGGAAGCACCGCCGATATCTATGGGAGGCAGAACAATTTCGCGAATACTGGAAAGCCGTTCTTGTGATCCCAACAAACGAATCCGATCCGGCGAGAGTATGACGCGTCCCTTTTTGAACCCGGTCTTTGGATTGCCCGTGGTTGTCACCCTGAGGAGAATTAACTTCTGCGTTGACTTCTCAAATCGAAGCGCAACCTGCGTAGGCGCGTCCAGCAATTCCACGGTTTGCGGAAATAGCCTGGAATCAATGAAAACCGGATAGTTCCGGCGTTGATCAGAAGCATCTTTGAGATCGACTTCGACGCGGAGTTTGGTGGTTGGGAAATTCAACTTCTCTTTGTCTCCGCGAAATTTGATTTCCATGAATCGCGGCGGATCATTCACAAAGGATAATGTCTCAGGTTTATTTCGATAAACGACGGGCAGGTTCAAGGCCACGGTGCCGATTTTGAGGTTATCCACATAGACGGCCAGGAGCAGGGCCGCAAAGAGACAGAGAATCTTTGCAAGCCAGTGATCCCTGAACCAGACAATGACTCCCTTCATCCTGGTGCAAACCTTAAGAAATGGGATTCCCCTTGACGCGCGCCCCATTCAAAACAACGCTTGATTGTGCAATCCTCAATGTTTCGCGTCCGCGGCGGTCTTCCGCTCTCAGGTACAATCCGTCCCCAGGGAAATAAAAACGAAGCCCTGCCACTTCTGGCCGCTTCTATCTTAACAGAGCAGCCCGTAGTTCTTACCAACATTCCAGACATTGAAGACGTGCGCTTGATGGCTGACATACTGAAGAACCTGGGCTGTAACGTCCAGGAGGTTTTTGCTTCTGGGCCGGAAAGCTCCGTTCGCATTACTACCCCATCCAACCCGGCAAGCGATCTACCGGTTGACCTATCTACCAAACTGCGTGGCTCTGTCACTCTGGCCGGCCCCCTGCTTGCACGCACTGGCCGAGTGTTTCTACCCAGACCAGGCGGAGATCGAATTGGGCGCCGGCGCCTTGATACGCATATCCTGGCGCTCGAGGCACTGGGTGCGCGTGTCAAAGCATTCCCCGATGGCTACGAACTCACAGCCGATCGTTTGAAGGGGGCTGATATCTTGCTCGATGAGGCCAGCGTCACAGGAACGGAAAACGCAGTTTGCGCGGCAGTTCTTGCGGAAGGCGAAACCATCATTCGACATGCGGCCAGCGAACCACACGTGCAGGGCCTGTGTCGCATGCTCGTGTCCATGGGTGCAAAAATCGAGGGGATAGGATCAAATATCCTGCGGATCCAGGGTGTTACGTCATTGACTGGAGTTACCCACCGAATCGGGCCAGACTACCTTGAGGTAGGAAGTTTTATTGCCTGTGCCGCTGTGACGAGGGGTGAACTCTTGATTGAAGATGCGGATCTGGAAAATCTTCGCATGATTCGCTTGATCTTCTCGAGACTTGGAATTGAGACACGCCCCGAAGGGGATGCATTGCGTGTTCCCGCAGATCAGAGCATGGAAATTGTCTCGGATCTTGGTGGTGCTGTCCCCCGAATTGACGACGCACCATGGCCCGGATTCCCATCCGACATGACGTCAGTCGCTCTTGTAACGGCATCGCAATGTAAAGGTACCATGCTCATTCACGAGAAGATGTTTGAATCGCGTCTGTTCTTCACAGACCGTCTAATTTCTATGGGTGCCAGGATTGTGCTTTGTGATCCACATCGTGCTGTGATTATTGGACCATCGCCGCTCAGTGCGTCCAGAATTTCGAGCCCTGATATTCGCGCCGGCATGGCCATGCTGATTGCAGCGCTGTGCGCGCAGGGAGAATCGGAAATTCAGAACGTAATCCAGATCGATCGCGGCTTCACTCGCATCGACGAACGCTTACGAGCGTTGGGCGCTCAGATTGATCGCGTTGAGGAGTAGCGCATTGCCCGGAGCGCCTGCACGAGGATTCCGGTTCGCCCTCCTGACCCTGGTTTGCCTGCTTTACCTGACCTTTACTGAAGAGGCCCGGCCTGATCCCGGGTCTGATCGTATAACGGTAGCATTCTGGAATGTTTACAATCTTTTCGACACAGTCGACGACCCGCTAAAGCAGGATGAGGAGTTTACTCCCACGGGCAAATTCCATTGGACGGAAGAAAGACTTTCAACCAGAATCGAGGCTCTGGCATCCATTCTAACCGAATTAGACGCTGACATTGTTGGCCTGGCGGAAGTTGAAAACATGACCGTGCTCAAGCGGCTCGGTCAGGCTGCCGGATATCGCTATGCTTATTTGATTGAGCGCGAAGACGCGCGCGGAATTGACGTTGGCATTCTATCCCGAAAGGAACTCTCTAATGTGCGAAATTCCGGGCCGGGTCGGGGCTACATTGTGGGTTCATATCGCGGGACGGATTTTGCCTTCACCCACTGGAAATCGAAACTGGGTAGCCGGACTCAAGCCAGACGCCTCAGCAATGCCGCACACGCAAAGACCCTCAAACCTCCGTACATTCTGCTGGGAGACTTCAATGAAGAACCGTCGGAACCGGCGCGACAGAGCCTGGGCTCTATTGGTTTGATGGATCTTATTGAGCGGACCGCCTGCGCCAGCTTTCTGGAAAAATCGAAATGGATCTGTATCGATGGGGCCTACATGAAGCCAGGGAAGTGTAGAATGAATGCGCAGGCTAGAATTGTCAGATTGCCTGCCATGATGGTCGGCAAGAAGCCCGACCCTGCCTATTCCGATCACTTTCCCGTTCTTGCGGAGACGAACACCTGCGACCAGGGAAATGATTGATTCGGGCGTGCCTTCGGGTGCACTGGTTTCAACGGGCCTATAGCTCAGTCGGTTAGAGCAGGAGACTCATAATCTCTTGGTCCCTGGTTCAAGTCCAGGTGGGCCCACAATTCTTAACTAAAGCAACCGATACTGGCCTTTGCGTTCGCAATCGATCACAAGCCGGGCCTCACCGTATTCGCGACGCAGTTCGTTCGCGCAGGTTGAGCAACCATGGGTTGCCCCGGTTCTTTCCGTAATTCTTTCCAGAGAAAAACGTTTTTGCACAAGTTCATGCAGCTCGCTCTTAATAAGACCCGAGCAACGGCAAATAACGTCAGAGCTAGCCGTTTTTGAGCTTTGCAACGTCGCGAGCGACTTCTTCAATTTGGTCCTCAACCGCGCCAATTCGTTGAATAACTAGCTTCAGAAGTGAATACAGAAAAATCGGATTTGCTTTGCCAATCCGCATGAAGATCTCTTCATCAAGATAGCCCAGCTTGGCTTTCCGTGAAACAACCCTTACTGTCGCAGTTCGCTTGCTCCGGTTAATGATTGCCATCTCGCCAAAAAACGCACCTTCGCGCAGCCGGTTCAATTCATGCGGTTCTCCGTCAATCTCGCGAATAACGGCAAGTTCCCCTTCCGCCACAAAATACATGCGCCCGTTTGATTCATCGTTCTGAGCAAAAATAACATCTCCATCCTTGTGCATATCAACGGCCAGGTTGTTGACGTACTCAAATATGTTGAGCGACACTAGGGAATCCCTCGCTGACGCTTGATGGTTTGATATTCCTCTTTCAATCGTTGTAACTTATCTTCCCCTGCGAGGAGACGACTGACGGAATACTTAAGGAGATTAAACAAAAACTGCGGACGCCGACCCGCCAGCTTCAGCAAAATGTCTTTATTGATCATTGCGAGCCGAGCTGTAGAGGTCAGCACTCGGGCAGTCGCCAGTCTGGGTCTGCTATTGACCAGGGCCATTTCACCAAAAAACATTCCGGGGACCAGGTGATTGATCTTGCGCTCGCCTTCCGGGCGATTTTTGAAAATCCCCACTTCCCCGCCGAAGACAAAATACATTGTATCGTCCGGCTGGTCGCCTTCGCGGAAGATAACATCCCCTTGCTGGAATTGTTTTGAGGCAACGGTCTGCAAAAAGTCTACAAGGCTACCGGCCATGAGCGAAGCCTGACACAGCCACCCTGGCTGGCAATCCACTTAGATGGATTCTATAAATTGGTTGACGACCGATTTTCAGGCGATTTTTTCCTGACGTGGCTTTTCACCTCGTTGAGATCGCCTGGGAAGTTTGCCAGCAGCTGGGTGGTATCTATACCGTAATCCGTAGTAAGGCACCGAGCATTGTGCGCCGGCTGGGGGATCAATATACTCTCGTCGGACCGCTGAATCGAGAGACGGCCGCCCTTGAATTTGAAGCAAATCCGTCGCCAATTCACAGCGCGGTTTGCAATGCCCTGGGACGCGATGGCTTTGAGGCCGTTACCGGCACCTGGCTTATCCCCGGTCGACCCCGAGTCGTGCTCCTGGATATCGAAGGGGCAAGAAAGCATGTGGCGGAAATAAAGTATTTCCTCTGGGAAAAGCACAGCATATCAACCAGCGACCCGGATGATCTGACCGATCAGGTTCTATTGTTTGGCTTCATGGTCGAAAAATTCCTCATGGCTTTCCTGAAAGAAACGCCGGAAGTTCGCAGCATTGCACATTTTCACGAATGGATGGCCGCCAGTGCCATTCCAGAAGTGAAACGCAAGAAGCTCAAAATCTCCACTGTTTTCACAACACATGCAACCTTGCTCGGGAGGTACCTGGCTCAGGCAGATGACAAGTACTTCGAACACTTGCCTGCTGTAGATCCAGGTGAGGAGGCAAGAAAATTCGGAATCCATCAGCGTAGCGCCATTGAAGCCGCCGCCGCACAGAAATCGGATATTTTCACAACGTTAAGTGACATTACGGCTCTCGAATGCGATCACTTACTCAAGCGAAAGCCAGATCACCTGACCCCCAATGGAATCAATTTTGAAAGACCCGTTGCGTTGCATGAGTTTCAGAATCTGCACGTGACCTACAAAGAGCGAATCAATCAATTTATCATTGGTCACTTCTTTCCCAGCTACACGTTTGACCTGGACAAGACCCTCTATTTCTTTTCTGCTGGCAGGTACGAATACAGGAACAAAGGCTACGATCTATTGATCGATTCGCTGGCGCACCTGAATAGAAAACTGAAAGCCGAAGGAACGGATAAGACAATCGTTGCGTTCCTGGTAACCAGGCGGCCCACACATTCAATCAATCCAGGGGTACTTTCAAACTTTGCCATGATGGAAGAGATCCGCCGCGTCTGTGAAGGAATCCAGGAGCAGATTGGCGAGCGGCTTTTCTATGAGGCCTCTTCCGGCAACAAGCCGCCCCTCGAAACGCTTGTGGACGACTACTGGTGGTTGCGACTGCGCCGGACCATGCACGCATGGAAGACAAAACGCCTGCCTCCTATAATCACCCACAACATAGTGGACGACGCAGGAGACGATGTGCTGAAGCAACTGCGGTTCCTGGGGCTATTTAACGCGCCTGAAGACCCGGTTAAAGTGATCTACCATCCTGACTTTATCACAGAAACCAATCCGCTCTTTGGCATGGATTATGAACAATTCACGCGCGGTTGCCACATGGGCATTTTCCCAAGCTACTACGAACCATGGGGCTACACTCCGCTCGAATGCGTGGTGCGTGGCGTTCCATCTGTAACGAGCGACCTTGCGGGATTTGGAAGCTACGTAACCCAAAATATTTCCGGACATCAGGAACACGGGGTGTACGTTTTACCGCGACGTGGCATTTCATTCGACAATGCTTCCGCGGCCCTTGCTCAACATCTCTGGGAATACTGCCAATTGGAGCGCAGGGACAGAATTGTATTACGAAACAAGTGTGAATCGCTCTCAGATCAATTCGATTGGAACATATTAAGTGCACACTATTTCAAAGCGTACGAGGATGCATTGTCCCGATTGCCTTCTTGAAGCGCATCCGGCAGCTTCATTAGCAAGAATACGGGAATTAAGAACAGATGAGCCACGGCCGTTACGCCAAACACAAAGGCATAGCCTGATTCGGTTGGATTTCTCGTAAGCATTCCCGTCGTTATCAGGCTTCCAGCCACACCGCCGAGACTCGAGGCAAAGGCAGAGTACAGCGCGAATCCGGTTCCATACAATCTGTCTGGAAGCGAACTCTTGAGCAGAAAGATAGCCGCGGCATAATAGCCAGTGAAGTGCAAACCATGCAGAATCTGCGAAAAATGGGGAGGCATCCCCGTAGTTTCCGATGTGGCCAGCAAAAGAAACCGCAGCCCTCCGGCAACGATAGATACAACAAATAACATTCTTGTATGATACCGATCAAAGAGCGATGCAGTGAAGGGCATCAGTCCAATTTCCAAAACTACTGATAGCCCCCAACCGAGATAGACATAAGCAATGCCGTGCGTGATTTCTATGAACCGGCCAATGTAGAAGTCCACAAGCTGATAACAGGCATAGAAAACGAAGGAGGTAGCAAAGAAGGCAAGGAATCGCGGTTGGAGCAAATAAACAAACGTTTCACGGAAGAAATATTTCTCGCGGGCCTTTCTGTGTACCGGGGTCTTGAAAGCCAGAAGCAGAGCAATGAAATAGAAAATGCTCCCAAACTGAGCCCATGAGCCCGGTGGTATGTTCGCAGTCTGCGTCGAAACGGAGACAAAATAGAGAAGGCCTTGTACCACGCAAAATCCAATTGTCCCGGCCGTTCGCGATCTGGCGAATCGATCATTCCCGTCTTCAAGGCAGGCGATTGTGAGGAGCTGTCCGCTGGCTGACATAAACAGCCGCATGAAAACGGCTGCAGCAATCGTCAGCCCGCCAGACATCCCGGCAAAGAGCATGATTTGAAAAACACCAAACCCGCAGAGTGCAATGATCAGGGGCGCGCGCAGCAATTTCGTCTTGTCCGTTGTGTAGCCGGCAAGAATCGCTCCCACCGGTCCCGCCAGCTGGGTTGATGCAAAAATCGAGTTCGCATGCTCAGGATAGTGCGACAGGACATACGGGCTCAGATTCGCCAGGTAAGCGCCAACACCCATGAAAAAAGTAAAGAAAAGGAGGAAGTAGATCATTCAGCTTCTGTTCTGGGCTTGAGGTTCGCTCTGACAGGCAAGCGACCCCTGTCAAGACTTAGGTGAACCGCTCAATCCTTGACAGCGCTCCCCCGTGCAGAAAAACAACCGTCATGCGTGGTGCTGACGAAACTCTCACCAGTCTTTCCAACCGCTTCCCCCTTCACTTGATTCTGCGCATAGTGTACGCTGGCTTGCTGCTCTACCTCGTCTATGCGACGTGGTTTTCAATTCGCTTCTGGCTTGGGGTCATCCGTTTTCCAGGTGCAATCGACTACGGTGAGGGCGTGGTACTACACGAAGTAAATCAAATTCTAAGTGGTGCGCCCGTTTATCCCGGAGAAATGCCGGAAAGATTTCAGGCCTCAAATTACGGACCACTGTTCTATTCCCTTATTTCAGCTGTTTCCTGGTTTGCGCCCGGATCTTATGCTCCGGGCCGGATTCTTTCCCTCGCCGGAATGATACTTTCGGCTAGCTCGCTTGGCTGGATTGCGATCAAGCAGACCGGAAGCAAGATTGTCGGTTTGCTCGCGGGGTTGCTGGTACTGACGCCCGTTATCGTGGTACTGTTTGGCATTTCGAATAAGCCCGATTCGCTGGCCCTGGGCTTGTCCCACGCAGGACTAGCCGTTGCATTGTCGAACCTCAACGGGAAAAGGACCTACGGTGCCGCGGTGCTCTTCGTTGCAGCCGGTCTGGTAAAGCAGAGCATGCTTCCGGCGCCTCTCACCGTATTCATACTCTTGCTTACACAGAATCGAAAAGGAGCAATGCTCTTTGCGTTAGCCGGCATAGCCTCCTTCACAATTCTTTTCGCAGGATTTGGGTTCGCATTCGGGTTCTCGAATATGGTCCACCATTATCTGCTCTCCAATGTAGCGGAGATTGACTGGCAAATCTACTCGCGCCTGCCTCAAGCCTTTCTCGGTCTTTTCGGATTCGGCTTGATTGCTGGTGCCATATGCGCCTGGGCGCGGAATCAAAAAGAGCTGCTGCTCTACTTCTTGATTGGCGTCGTATTTCATCTGCTGGCAAGCGCAAAAGCCGGCTCATTCCTGAACTATCTGTCTGAACCTGCAATGGCGCTTAACCTTATTGTTGCATGCGGACTGGCTCCGCTTGTGCGGACATGGAATGTCAGGGGCGCCATCGCAATTTCAGCCGCGATTATCTTCACACTGCTGGTGAAGCCAAAGGGATTTAAGGCCCCACCGGACGAAGCTGCGGCACAGCGTGATGCAGCTATTGTTCAAGAGCTTGTTCTGCTGGCCCAGGATTTGCCAAAAAAATCTAGGCCTGGTTTGCAAGCTTTTTCCGCGTTTGCAGATCCCCTCCCACGCCTGCGATCTCAGTTTGAAATCTTCATTGACGACCCCTTTCTCTATAATCAGCATGTAAAGAAAAAGGTGATACGCAGAGACTTTCTCCTTGCGGCGCTTGAGAAGCGTTCAGTGGACGTTGTGATAACGCACTTCGACCCCAATGAGCACCTCAAGATTGACAGGGCTTTCCTGGAAAGACTTTCAGCCGACCAATGCCGGGCTCTGGTATTAAATTATGATCTCTGGAAAAAACTTCCCGGCACAGGCTTTACCCAAGGCGACTTCTGGGTCTATGTTCCCAAAAAATGAAAGTGAACGGCTGTCCTTCACTGCGCGCATTCAGTCCTGGGGATCTATCCTGACCAGGCTACTTTCAAAAATCGCCTGGGATAAGGTAATACGCTATTTCGGGTATGCCTTTGTCGCATACCTCTCCTTTGGGGTACTCATAACCATCCGTTATCTGGCGTCCATGGTCATCTATCCAGGGGAAGTTGACTACGGAGAAGGCGTAATTCTGCGGGAGATCCAGATACTGAAATCCGGGGGTCAGCTCTACCCAACCTCAGACGGCCTGCCATTTGTAGCGGCCAACTATGGCCCAATCTACTATCTCTTCGCAGAGCTTGTCGCTCCCATTGCTCAGAATTCATTTCTACCATTCCGACTCCTCTCGTTCCTGGGATTGACCATTTGCTTTCTGGCAGGCTGCTACGTTGTCTACCTGGGTACACGAAACCGTCTGTTTGCAATCCTTGGTGGTTGCGCGGTCTTATTTCCGCCGAGCATGTTGCTGTATGGCATTAATGCCAAACCTGATTCAATTGCTCTGGCGATGTCCCTGACCGGGATTTGCTTTGCCCTGCGTGCTCAGTATACCAGGACCGGGATTGGCTTTGCAGGGATACTATTTGCCTGCGCGCTATGCTATAAGCAGAGCGCACTCCCGGCACCTGTGGCTGTGAGTATCTTCCTGCTGTGGCGGGATCGGAAACAGTTTGTACGATTTACCTTAGCGGGAATTGCAACCACTGCAGTGATCGTCGGAGTGTGGGCTCTGCGATTTGGGTTTACCGGCTTCATTGAACATTTCGTCTTCTACAACGTAGCCATATTTGATTCGACCCGCGCCTTCATAGTTGAACCGTACCGGCAGTTCATAGGTCTATTGCCTTTTATCATCACAGCCATAGTCGTTCAAATCTACGCGAGACAGCCGCTGCTCACCATCTATTGCATTGTAAGTTTTCTATTCCATATTCCCGCAGCGGGAAAAGCCGGTGCTTACATTCACTATTTCAGTGAACCAATGCTCTCGCTCTTCTTGATCGTAATGTACGGGTGCGCAGCGGCATTGAACCGACCAACGACTGACGCAGGCACTGTGAGAAAAATAGTTCGTTGGAGTCTGATCATCGTTGTCGCACTCTTTTTCAAGCGATACGATCCATACGCTTACAAAGGTCGGCCAGATGCCAATGATATCCAGCGCGATGCCACTTTCATGCAGGCACTGGATAAGATTGTTTCCGCTCACGGCGGAACCCCGCGCGTTGTGGGTGGCACAACCGGTCACTTTCCACGTATGGGAAACAGAGTTGATCTCGTCATCGATGATCCGTTTCTCTACAACCAGCATATCCGCAACAAGAAACGATCGGATGCTCCTTTTCTAGAGGAACTGCGCAACGGCAAGATCGACATTATCACTCTGAACTTCCCCGCGCATGAAGTAAGAAAAGCAAAACGGCAATATGTGGAGCGCATCAGCGTGGAACAGGCGGATGCCATCGCCCAGCGCTACATGCTAGTCGGCAAGTATCCGGGCACGCCGTATACTCCGGAAATGTATTACATTTATGTACCCAAACCCGCGAACGGCCTTTAACGCGAACAAATAGACCTGTTTGGCGCGCCCAAAAAATACTTTATTCCCCAGGCACATTGACGCTCCTGTTCCCTATGCATCGCGCTTCATTGTTCATTCTCGTCATCCTGATTGCCTGCGGACAAAAGGACGTGGTCACGGCAATAAACCAGCATGAAGTTGTGCAGGAGTATTTGCGCAAACACCCACACAAAGGCGCCGTACCTAAAGAGATTATCGAGCTCTCCGGGATGCGAATGGCGCCAAAGGGCGCGCAAGGTCCCATCCTGACAGAACGCGCCTTCCCGGCAGACGCTCGAATGGCTGCGGATGATTGGCAGTTGCACTTTCAGGAGCGCTGCAGTCGCAGCATTCCAAACGACGATGGGTACTACTTCACAGGAATCTTTGCCGCCGAGACATCCAACCACGAAATTTCTGGCGAATGGTCCGAGAAGGAAGGGGTACTTCGCATGATCTTCACGCGCACAAATCCGCCTATTCTACTGTGCTATATTGAAGATTCGCCGGGAAAATCTGAATGCAAATGCCCCGGTCTTCCCGGCTAGGGCGTACTTCTCAAAAAACTTGCTATTTGCTGCGCAACGATCGCCATACCGCGCGCATTCGGATGGGCAACGTCCGTGCTGGAAAATCCCTGGCTGCGAATATCGGTTAGAAGATGGGTAGTTTCGATAACCGGTGTGCCCGTATCTCGGCCGACTGCGACGATTGCCCCATTGTATTCCGCATGCAACCGAATCAAATCCGCATAATCCGCAACTCCCAGATCCGGTGGTAGCTCACCGGCAGGAATCAGACCGGGAAAACTCGCCGGACGAATGGGATAATCCACAAGAACCGGTGTCACACCATCGGCTCTGGCGTAGGTGATAAGCTTTTCCAGGTTTGTCTTGAATTCCTCAAGACTGTGCCAGCGCCGCCCTGGTGTTCCTGCAACGGGATTGCGGTTGTTCAGTGCAATTGCCGTTTGAATCGTAAAGGTCGACCCAAAGTTGTAAAGCAGGGTGCGCTTCAATGGACTCACAGGTTCTCGGACTGCGCGGCGACTATCCCATTCAAGCTTGTGATCATTAAATCCGGTGCGAATGAGAATGTACGTAGGCTTGTTCTTCAGCTTTCTGATTCGCGTCATGTACTGCCTGAGTAAGTGTGACGAAGTATAACCGACAACACCCGCGTTCAGAACCCGCCAGTCAATGCCCAGCAATTCCTGCAACTTCGGAGGATAGCTGGGAAATCGAATCCACTCCCCGTCATTCCAGATCCCGAAAGTACCTGAGTCTCCCATGCACACGACGGTTCTCACCGCGGAATTGGCCATTCCCGAAACTATTCGAAATCCGTTCACATCAATCTCAAAATTTTCGTCATGTTTGTACTTTGGTCGATTTACCCAACCTTCGATCGGATCAAAAACAAGCCACTGCCATTGCCAGCGCGGCCCGGTAACCTTTCCTTTGCGATAAATGGAAAGTCCAATACTGGAATATACGATTTCTACAAGCGCGAAGGTCAGCAAAAGGGAACATACAACCAGAGCACCATTGCTTACAATTTCCCTCAAGTTGAGTCTATTCACAGTCAGACATTCCGCAATCAATTGAACGTGCCCAGCCCTTTTTCAACATCGAGAAACCTACGGCGAGAACGCTCTCAACGCCCTCCGAGGAATCGAGCCACTGCTTTCGCAATCAGACTGTATCCCTTCTCATTTGGATGAACAATGTCAGTCTCGGAAAAGCCTTCTTGCTGGCGCGATTCGAGCTCTGGAGCTGTTTCGATCAATGGCACCTGCTTGACCTGAGCAATTTCGCGGATTGCCTCTGTGTAAGGGCGGTGAAGTTCGAGCAAACTCTGATAATCCCTGACACCCCAGCCCATGGTGGGGAACTTGCTCTGGTCTACACGGCCGGGAAAAGCTGGCGGCCTGATTGGATAGTCGAGAAGCACCACCCGTACCCCGTCCGCACGAGCGTAATCGACAAGCCTCGTTAAGTTCTCTTTAAATTGCGAAATAGTATTCCAGGGGATTTCCATTGCCCGATCCGGTTCTCCAATTTGCTTCAAAGTCACCGCCGTTTGGACCGTAAAAGTGGATCCCATCGAATAGATCAGAAAGCGTTTAAAGCTCGAATCAGGATCTCGTACTGCTCGCCTTATGTCCCAGCTTGGCGAATGATCATTGAATCCGATTCGGATTACGATTGTGTGTGGCTTGAGTTTCCGAACTCGGACCATGTATTGTCTGAGTATGTGGGACGATGTATATCCAATAACACCCGCATTTACAATTCGATATGTTCTTGCATCAAGGCTTTCCTGCAATTTGTCCGGGAAATTCGGAAATCTGGGCCAGGTACCATCAGCCCAGAATCCGAATGTACCAGAATCTCCAAGGCAAACTATGGTTTGATCTGCCAGGACCGGCGCACGCTCGACAATGCGGAATCCGTTTCGATCGATCCTGAAGTTACCATCATGGTTGTAATGGGGTAGATTCATCCACCCCTGAATCGAATCATAGACAAGCCACTGAAATACTGCCTTACCCCGACGATAGACGGAATAGCCTGATAGCGAATAGACAATCTCAACCACAAAGTAGGTCAAGAATACTGAAAAAAACACCAGGGATAGATTCTGTAAATAGCCTTTGCTTCGCATTTCGTCCGCCTCCTCGGCTTTACAGACTCCGGACCATTGCTGCTACCATCTCTGCTATCACATCGTAACCCCGAGCAGTTGGGTGCACAATGTCGGTAGATGAGAATGCGGCCTGGGCTGGCTCCTCAAGGCGAGGAGCCGTTTTCACAGTTGGCAAAGACAACCGTTGACCGGTTTCCAGTATCGCTTCGGCATATGGTCTGTGAAGCGCACTCAGTTCAATATAATCCCTGACTCCCCACAGCTTCACCGGAAATCTTTTCTGATCCACGCGCCCCGGAAACGACGTCGGACGAATTGGATAGTCGACCAGAATTAGCTGTGCACCATCATCGGAGACGTAGCGCGCAAGTTTTTCGAGGTTTTCCTTGAAACTAGACACATCGTTCCAACGCGTTTCAAATTCCTTGGTGCTCCCGGAGACTCTCTGCAGTGTAAGCGCGGTTTGAACCGCAAACGTTCGCGAAAGGGAATATACCAGAGTCCGGCCAAGTGCTGACGCGGGCTCGCGAATCTCACCGCGGGCGTCCCAGACCATGGAGTGATCATTGAATCCCACACGGAGAATGACGATCTGCGGTCTCAAGTGACGAATGCGTGTCTTATATTGCCGAATAATGTGTGATGAAGTGTATCCGATCACCCCCGCATTGATCACCCGATCGGACGGCAATAGATTCTGTAAGCGGGACGGAAAATCGGGAAACTGAGGCCACGCTCCATCGTCCCAGATTCCGAAAGTGCCGGAATCTCCCATACAAACGAGAGTCCTGACTGCTTCACCGGGTGGTCGTGGAACCTCACGAAATCCTTTCGAATCAATGCGAAAGGTATCACCGTGCGAGTATCGTGGACGATTAACCCAGCCGCCGATTGGATCAAACACAACCCACTGAAATCCCGACGCTTCCCCGCGACGATAAATTGAAATGCCGGCCAGGCTATAGACAATCTCTACGAGCAAATAAGTCAACAAGACTGACGCAAAGGTTAGCAGGAGGTTCTTACGCATCTAGACGTTTACCGTTTTTTCGACAAGAGTAAGCGATCGCTTCTTGACCTGTTTAAAGATTCTTGCTAGATACTCGCCAATAACACCCAGAAAGAGTGCGTTCAAGCTAATAGACAGTAATAAGAAAATTGTAATGGTTGTAAATCCGGACGGCCAGTTTGCACCGACAAAAATCCGGAGGGCAATATAGACGAGGATTGCCAGAAACGTAATTACCGAGATCACAAGCCCAACGTATGTTGCGATCCTTAGAGGAATGACCGAATGGTTGACGATCCCGTCGATTGCCAGCTTGAAATATCCGCCAAACGAAAACTTACTGTCTCCGATATCTCGTTCTGCTCGGTCATATGGTATCCCTATCTGTTTGTAACCCATGGTGGCAATGGCGCCGCGCAAGTACGGAGTAGCATCTTCCATCCGTTTCAGCTCTTCAATAATCTTACGATCCACCAGGCGAAAATCCCCAGCGTCTACCGGAAGAGTATCTTCACTTAATGTCGCAACGATCCTATAAAAAATTTTTCGAAGCGCATTAATGAACCAGTTTTCCTTTCTGGTTCTTCGCACACCGTAGACAACCACGGCCCCCTCTTCCCATTTCCTTACAAACTCAAGGATTATCTCCGGTGGATCCTGAAGATCGCAGTCTACTTGAATTGCAGCCGCACCGGATGCGCTCAAGTAGCCCGTCAGAATAGATTTCTGATAACCAAAATTTCGTGAGAAGCGTATAACCTTTACCCGACGGTCTTTCTTGCCCATCTGCTCCAGGATGGCAAAAGAATTGTCCGTACTGTGGTTATCCGTGAATATGATCTCGTATTCATATCCGGGTAGCAGCTTCAGGGTTCGCAAAAGGGTTTGATATGTCCTTTCGATATTGTCAGCCTCATTGAAAACGGGTACAATGATGGAAAGGAGTTTCTTCTTTGCTGCCATCGAACTTTCATGCCACATGCGACAGCCCCTATGTCAACCTTGAAATAACCGTCACTGCAAGGCGGATAACAATGAAAAAAAGTTGCGGCGAGAGAGTTTAAAGAGAATCAGAGAGATGAAGTTTCCAGATCTGACACAACACAGGGTCTGGTTCCTTGTAATCATTTCCGCAATTGCGCTCTTCCTGGTCAGCCGATCAAACCTGCTTCGCGAGGAACCCCTCTTTGAATTATTCGAACGCGTTGAATATGATGACGTCTCGTACGATTTTCCAATGCAAAAGATGTTCAACGAACGGCTTGCTAAAGGGGAACTGGCCTTATGGAATCCGTATCAATCAGCGGGGAATCCAACGATTGGCACGCTCGAAGCAAGATTGCTGTACCCTCCGCGGTTAATCTTTACGCTACTCTTGGGGGTTGAACACGGCCAGTGGATTGAGATACTATTTCACATTGCGCTTGGTGTTTTCGGAACTTTTGGCATGCTCCGTTCGCTCCGGGTCAAGAGTGGGCCGGCTGCCGTTGGCGCGATCGCTGTGTTACTATCTGCGGAATTCCTGGGTAGCAGCTATTCGCATAATGTTCTTGCGACGATTGCCTGGGTACCGGTGTGCGTGCTCAGCGTCAGGCGACTCTCGATCCATGGCAATCTGTGGCGTGGCCTCTGGGTTGGGGTTACCTTCAGCATGCTTGTTTATGCCGGGTATCCGCAGTACGGGTATTACACGTTGCACGCTTGCGCTATCATTTGCTTTTTCTCCATACCGCTACGAACAAGATCCGTGGTGCGAATTCCTCGACACCTTCTTGGGCCGCTGGTGCTATCGCTAATTTTGTTCACACTACTTGCCGGACCTCAGGTCTTGTCGTCTGCGGAATTCTTCGCGCAAGGTCTGCGCGGAGAAGTTGGAGTCACAAAGGAGCAGTTTCAAAATTTGGGCGGGCGACCCTTCTGGACGCTTATTCCCCTGGTCTTTACCGGGGAGAAGGCCTATCCGGAAGCCTGGAGAGTTCTGGCCGGGCATCAAACTACGTACATCATCTCGTTCATTGTTTTCTCCGGGTTTCTGTTCGGGCTAACGCAAGCACGTTACCGCAAGGTTTCGACCGTCATGCTTCTAGTAGCGTTACCTTTCGCATTGCTGGCAATGGGAACTGCATCACCTTTCGCGGACTTGATATACGATTATTATCCACTCGGTTCAACATTTCGCGTTCCCCTCCGCGCAAAGGCGATCCTGTTGTTCATAGCGGCGTTCGGCATTTCGCTCTGTGCCAGTGGCCTCGTTCAAATCATTTCACAGTGGCGCAAACGGTCCGGCATCCAGAATGACCTTGGTTCAATCGTGGTGCTCGTTATCATTTGCGCATCACTTTTGCCCGGAAAGTATTTTAGGCCGCAAGTATTTCTGCAGATATCCCCTTACGCCATGGATGTTGCTCAAAGCATGGGAAGTATCCTGCCACCGGGCAGCCGCACGCGCTCTATCAATATTACTGGATTCGCCACAGAGCCGTACAAGAAATCCGGCATGCTTGCCCAAAGGGGCAGCCTTTCCGATTACGAACCGGCCAATACATACCGTTCGTACCTTCTGGCGAGAGTCCTTTCGCCAGAACTTCGCAACCAGAATCCCGGATGGGTATGGCTGGGTAACACGGAAATCAGCTTTGCTACCCTCGCAGATCCTAACGTTATACGACTTTTGAGAGCTGCTTCAGTTGGCTGGGTACTGGGGGATGCCGTTTTCTGGCGAGATGTTGACCCTCAGCTCAAAGCCAGAATTGCGCGTATGGATTCAGTTCAAATGGCCGGAAGCATCCCGGATTCACGGATGATCCGCTTCCTGGCCAGGGAAGTGGATCCTGCCGTGCTTGCCATTGCACAGGCGAATCCCTTGCCACTTTACCAGGTTTTTCGACTCAACGACCCGTTGCCGCGTGCCTACACTTCAAATCGAATCGAGCTCAGCCTCAACGCGAAGGACAGTGCTCTCAAGTTGCAGAATTCCTCTGATCCTGCATCAACAACTATTCTTGAACTACCAGCAGGAGTGACGCACGAGCTCTACGCAATTCACCCGACAGACCATATGAAACCAGCGAGGTTCGAGGTGGACCTGCCTGAGCAAATCATTCTGCACACGGAAACTGTTGCGGAGTCATTTCTGGTGCTCAACGACAAATTCTTTCCTGGATGGGAATGCACCGTCGACGGCAACAAGACCCCGATTTTTCCAGCCAACGTCTTGTTTCGGGCCATACGGCTTCCGGCGGGGACTCATCGGGTTGAATTCACATATAGACCAGGCGTTCTTTTCGCTGCTTGCATGGTAGCAGCCAGCACACACTTGTTCATTTTGCTCGTGAGCTTCTTCTGGTTTTTCAAACGCAGGCACAGCAGCAAAAAGCAATTGCCAGAAGGCACATAGGCTGTGAACCAGCTATATGTTCTCTCTGCGATTTCGGAACGGAATCCCGCTGCTGCTTTTGCTTTCCTGCGTTGCGTTTCTATACAGTCGTTCCGACATTGTTCGCTTCGATGCCTGGGCTGATTTCGCAACAAATACAAATCACGACGACGTTTCATTCGAACTACCCATGGTTCACTATTTTCACGAGCGATTGTCCCAGGGTGAACTGGCGCTCTGGAACCCGTATCAGGCAGCGGGCAATCCGGTAATCGGAACGCTCCAGCAGCGCCTGTTGTACCCACCACGACTCGTCTTTTACGCCCTCCTTGGCCTTGAATGGGGGCAGTTGGTTGAAATAGTTTTCCACTTCTTTCTGGCCGTGTTTGGAACTTTCGCAATGCTGCGGTCGTTTGGGTTGCGGCAGCCCGCAGCTTTTGTTGGTTCAATTTCCGTTCTGCTTGCCTCAGAGTTTCATTACACTACGTTTTCGCATAACGTCTTCGCCACGCTTTCCTGGGTACCTGTTTGCGTCTGGAGCATTCGGTTCTTTCTGATCCGACCAGGCCCGGCACGATCCGTAATCCTCGCGCTGGCTTTCTCGATGCTGATCTATGCCGGATACCCGCAGTTCGCGTATTACGCGATGCATCTTTGCATTGCAGTTTTCCTGGCCGGCCTTGTGTCGTATTGGACCCGGCTCCGGCCCAAGGTTGCAAGTGTGGCAATGTACTTGAGTATCGCTGCATCCCTGTTTGTGCTCATTACGCTTCCACAATTGGCAGCCGCGGCAGAGTTCTTTGGACTCGGAATTCGCGGAGCGATAGGTGTTACATTTGAACAGTTCAGTAAGTATGGCGGATATCCTGCGGCAGGCTTGATCGCCTACATGTACTCCGCGTCCACGGACCCCGGCCCTATGTATATCATAACAGCGATGGTCCCAGTTGGATTTATTGTGGGCTGGATTCGATTTCGAAACCATCGCTTAATCATCGCGACCATGGTGCTGATCGGGGGCGCCGCCGCCTGCCTTGCGATGGGTACCCATACACCTTTTGCGAGATGGATGTTCGACCATTATCCGCTCGGAAATGCTTTCCGACAGCCGGTGCGCGCGCTTTATCTGATGCTCTTCCCCTGTGCCTATGCGATGGGTCTACTGGTTCAATGTGGTTTGAGACTCAGAACGCCGGCTATCAAGGGAGTATCTCTGGCATGGCTATCCTTTCCTGTTGCGGTTGGGCTCCTGTTGTTCCTTCTCCTTCCGAATAAGCGATTTCATTCTCATGCTTTCTTGCATTCTGCCCCTTACATGGGCGCTTTTGTTCGTGACCTGCAGGCCCTGATCCCGTCCGGGAGCCAGCAACGCTTTGCGAGTATCACCGGATTCCAGACGGAGCCTTATCGCAGAGCCGGCCTTATGGCCAGACGCCGCAGCCTATCTGAGTACGAGCCGTCAAATGGATACCGGTTTTATCTTTATGCAAACCTTGTTTCGGAAGAATTGCGCCGGCAAGCCCGCAATGACGTCTGGCTCGGCGATCTTAAGTTATCGTTCGACGCGCTCCTGGATTCCAGAACGATTTCCTTCCTTCAAGCCGCATCAGTAAATTGGGTAATTGCCGATTCAGTCTTCTCGTCAAAACTCACACCGGAAAAACAAGCACAATTGTCCTCCGTGGCAGCCCTTCGTAGATCCGGGGAAATTCCCAATTCACGGCTAACCAATCTCTTGAATCAGAGACTCGAACCCATGCAGATGCAATTACTACAATCATATATCCAGAACTTAGAATCGCTATTCGAAGTGTACAGGATCGATGGCAGCCTCCCTCGCGCTTATACAACGAATCGTATAAACGTTGCGCAATCAGCTGGCGATGCGTTCCAGCGAATGAAAGGGGACTTCAACCCGCTTCGAGAAACTGTGATTGAGGAACCCGAAAACCTTAAGGACTATGCCAGAATGGCGCAAGGAACGCTGTCGCTGGCGGATGCATTCCGGCCAGCTGAATTCGTCCTTGATGAGCCAGAGCACGTCATTGTGCGGACACGGACAACTGGTGATTCCTTTCTTGTCTTGAACGATGCGTTTTTCCCCGGCTGGGAATGCCGAGTTGATGGCAATCCCAGTCCCATTTTACCCGCCAACATATTGTACCGCTCTGTGCGCCTAACGTCCGGCGAACATCACGTAGAGTTTCTTTATAGACCCCGTTTTCTGCTGATTGCACTTGCCGGCTCTGGGGTAGGTTATCTGATTTTCTTTGTAACCCTGATAGCCAATGGTCTCAGGGTCCTGAGACGCTAGCATAAAGATGGGCATTCTCGGCAAACCAATCAACTGTTCTTTTTAGGCCGGCATTCAAAGAAAACTCGGGCTTCCAACCGAAAGCAGTCTTGAAGGGTTCAACGTTGGCTCGGGACGAGAATATCTCATCCGCAAGGTACGGGATTACCCCAAAGTTCAGGCAGGTCCTGGAGCCCGTCAGCTGTGCCGCGAGTTCAATAAATTTCCGGAGCTCGGTTTCGGCGCCAGTACCAACATCAAAGAGATGCAGCCCCGGTTTGATAGATGCACGCGCGTCAATGACGGACTGATACGCTGCGGCAACATCTTTCACATAAATGAAGTCTCGCTTTTGCTCACCCCTGGTAAAGTCCATTGCGGGCACTCCGAGTTGCAACTTCAGAAGCAAGTTGGTAATAAACTTGGTGTCCGAATCGCGTTCACCGTAGACCTGAAAGAGCGAAAGACTTACCAGTTTGATTGCGTCTCCGGCCAAAGCCATCCAATCGGAAAAATGGGATTTGCTAAGGGTATAGTTTTGCATATACGAATAGTTGTGCACCGCTGTTTTGAAAAAGGTGTCTGTGCTGACGAAAAGCGAAACATGATGCTTGATTGCAAGATCCAGCAAACGCAAAGGGAAATACACGTTTGCGAACAGCAGGCTAGAATTGTCTTCACCTTTCTTACCATAAGCCGTTGCAGCGTGGATCACAGCATCAAAGCTATGCTCTACGAATAGCGGGGCCAGGTCCTGATTCAGATCTATGTCATGCCAGATGATGTTTGGTTGTGCTGATAGTCTCCAGGTATTTGACGTCGATCGTCTCAAGCACACAACCTTCCACCCCCCTAGCAAGAGCGTTTCTGCAATGTGACTGCCTATGAATCCCGATGCCCCGGTCAGCAATATCGTTCCTTTCGTCATCGTTTAAACCGCAGTCACAATCCACCGGATGCGTGATACATACTAGCATTCTCGGAGATTTGAGGAAATAAAATCGACCGCCTCCCGCAAGGGCACGCCATCCCTTCCTTGAGTATGCCAAAAACAGTTGTCATGCTATGATCCTGGAGAGCAATCGTCTATGTCCGTTTCGCAGCTCCTTCGCAATACTCGGCGAAGTCCGATCTTGCTGCTGCTTTTTGCCATCGCTTTCATATACTTTCGTTCAGATCTGGTTCGGTTTGATCCAGTCGAAGACCTGGAGAACAATCGCAATTATGATGATGTTTCGTTTGAGTTTCCGGTAGTTAGCTACTTCCACGATCGATTGAGCAAGGGTGAGATTCCCCTCTGGAACCCTTATCAATCGGCCGGCAATCCTGTCATCGGTACGCTCCAACAGAGACTGCTCTATCCCCCCAGGCTTCTTCCCGCTTTGATGTTTGGTATTGCATGGGGACAACTGCTTGAAATTCTATTCCATTTCTTCCTCACAATCATTGCCACTTACGCCTTCCTACGAACCTACTCGCTCCATCCATTGGCGGCGGCCACTGGAACCCTGTCTGTCCTGCTCTCGGTGGAATTTCTTTCTGCGACCTATTCACACAATGTTTTCGCCTCCGTGGCATGGGTTCCGGCTTGCCTTTACGGAGTTCGAGTCTTTGCAATGCGCCCTGTACTATTCAATAGTAGCCTTCTTGCCTTGACATTTTCAATGTTGATTTACGCAGGTTATCCTCAGTACGCCTACTACGCACTGCATCTTTGCTTTGCGGTATTCGTGGTTTCACTCCTCTCGCGTAGAGACCGGATTTTTCAGAACCCGATTCGTATTGTACTGCTCCTCTCTCTCGCTCTCCTGATTTCTGTCCTGATAGCTTTGCCTCAAGTGCTCACTGCCGCAGAGTTCTTTTCGTTGGGAATCCGAGGCGTCACCGGGGTAAGCAAAGAACAGTTCCATCTATTTGGAGGCTATTCACCGTCAGAAATATTCACAAGGCTCTACGCTGAAGGCAAGCATCCTGTACTAAATGTAATTCCGTTGCTGATATTTGGCGGACTGGTGAGCGGTTGGTTTCGACTGAAACGCCTGCGCTTGCATTCATTTACAATGGTGATAAGCTCCATTCCTTTCGTTCTTTTGGTCATGGGTCCGGCAACCCCATTCTCGACCTGGGTTTTTGAAACCTATCCCCTTGGATCATCGTTTCGCGCGCCCATGCGAGCCCTTTACCTCTTGCTTTTTCCATGCGCGTTCAGCATTGCGGTTCTATCTCAAGCCTTATTGAGTATCAGAAAGCCATACGGTGTTATCGCCTGTTTTGCAGTTCCTGTAATCCTCGCGTCAATCCTTTTGCCATTGAATCGATTCCGGGCTCACGCCTTCCTGCATACAATGCCCTATATGAATACCTTCATTCAGGATCTAAAGCATGCCATTCCAATGGGCAGCAATCATCGCTTCGTCACAGTTACCGGATTTCAAACGGAACCCTACCGCCGCGCCGGAATGATGGCGGAACTCCGGAGCTTCTCTGAGTACGAACCATCCAATACTCACAGGTTTTTTGAATATGCTTCACTCTATTCGGAAACGATTCGGACTAATCGACGCGACTTGGTCTGGCTTGGAGACGCGATGGTCAGTCTTAAAACGTTAGACGATCCTGTAGCTCTACGATTTTTACAGGCAGCATCCGTAAACCACGTAGTCGCTGATAGTGTGGAATGGAAATCCAAACCCGACGAGTTGCGCAAAAGGATCCTTAACTCCAGTGTGCTATCGCGAACCGGAGCCATCCCGGATTCGCGAAAAATCAACCTCTTACGCGCCAGGATAGGTGAGGCGGCCTTTAATCTGATAAGCCAATATCATGGCGAAGGCCTTCCCCTTTATGAAGTTTTCGCCATTCAAGGATCTCTTCCGCGGGCCTATGTTTCGAACGTTGTCAGCGCATCACAGGATATCCAAACAAGCATTCAGATGATGCAGCCCCCTTTTAATCCGATGAAAGGGACCATCATTGAGATGCCTGACACTATGGAACTGATACCAAAGGAAAAGTTTCCTGAGGATTCTTTCAAACCAGCAACGTTTTTGAAGGACGATCCTGAGCGAATCTTAATTCGCACGGAAACCAGAGGCAACGCGTTCCTTATCCTGAATGACAAGTTCTTTCCCGGATGGGAGTGTACGGTGGATGGAAAACAAGCCCCCATTCTCGCCGCGAATATTCTTTTCCGCGCTGTGCCGCTCCCTCCCGGCGTTCATGAAATTGAATTCACCTACAGGGATGATCGATTCAGAAATACCTTCATCCTGTCGCTACTTGCGTACGCTTTGCTCGCCGGTTGCTTGATTGGAGGATGGTTCATGGCGCGATCCCGAGCTACTTGATAAGCGCTTTCAATCGACTACCTAATGCCCGCTCCTGGTTGATGTACGACACTTGAACGCTGTTGACCGAGTGGCCGCGCGGAAGGATCAATGTGACCCGGCCCGTAGCACGATCCGCAAGCCAGTAGCCGTGGTTCATGGGAGCCTCCATCGAATCCAGCTCCGGAATGAATTCTCCATTCACTGAGACCTGAAATAAGTCGGAAATTCTTCCTACTGGAACGGAAACAGAATAGAACCTGAGTTGCTTCAAGGCTGCGATATCGGCGGCCGGCGGACCTTTCTCGAAACGAATCACTTTGAGTTTCTCCATTATTCGCGCTGGTGCCCAAAAATGCATCTCGTCCTCGATGGCAACAGGCAGCCCGGCGGCAAAATCAGAAATAACCTTCTGATCCATTTGAACGGGTGAACCTGGTCTCACGTTGATCAGCCCGTCACCGGAGAATAGAAAGTAGTTTCTCCGTTTGAGGTCGCCTTCAATGTTTAGCTGTTTGAACATTCCATACTCGTCGAAACTTCGCAGGTCAAATCGCGAACGAACGGCCACCGTCAGGCCAGCCTCTTTCCAGTCTATTTCAGAGAATCCTACATTTACCGCCGGCTGAGTTGCGAATAACAGGTCGAACATGTGTCTTGAATCGCGCATATGAACGGCCATTGTGGTGAAGAGACTCTCCGGATAGTCGTTGCGAATGTCCGTAAACTCAACATTGTGTTTCCTCAGTGTCTGTCGAAAGAAGTCACCAGTGGGAGCGTCAGCCATAGCCGGGGGCACCGGTTGGAGGTAGACGAAATATGGTACACCCATTGCCTTCAGATCCTCGAGCATATCTTCAAACAATTTGATTTGAAGCGGATTGAGCTCGATACCGTATCCCTTTATTTTCTTGTCGCGCGGTTCTAGTTCGGGAATGGCTTCCTGGTGCTTGCTGCGTGCGTCTTGCGGTGTCCCCAGGAAAGGATCCGACCCCTGGAACAAATGACGCCAGAATCGGCTTTGAACGTCGCTTAACGTAGAACCGAAGTAAATGGATCGCTGCAATTGAGTCTGACGAAATGGATCCCGATACGGATAAAGCGGAAGCCGGTACAGGGGTGATTGAAAAAAGCCCTCGACGCCATAGGAATCAAGGAACAACTCAGGACCAACGCGTTCCAGAACTGTACGATTTGCAATCTGCCCGCGGACGTTTGTTCTAAACACCTGACCGGCAATTGAGATTTCGTGGATTTGCATTACAATCAGGTCAGGCTTCAAGTCAGCCATTCGTGACAGGATTACTCTATAGTCGCCCACACCCTGGGCTGGTCGTCCAAAGTTAAAGGCTTCGATGTCTTCGCCGTAATGACGCTTGATGACTTTCCGTAACCTCGGAAAATCGAGGGCCGCCATCACAGAATTGCCAACGAAAGCAACCTTCCGGCCGGAAGTCTTTTCAAATTCCTCGTACGCGAGCGACTCACCGCCAGGGGCGTAAATAAAGAAACCGGGAGAAAACGCCGTCGCCTCGACAAAACGCTTCACAAAGAAATGTGCCGCAACCAGTACAATGAGCGCGGATAGTGCCTGAACGATACCTAACCGAATGTGCTTTCTACCTGGTCGCATGATTAAAACTGAAAATAGATGAAAGGAGTGTCATCTGGTTTAATTGCAAACAATACCGCGAGAAACAATAAGGCCTGATAAGCACCCAGAAAAAAACGACCATACTTATATGTTGGGCGCTTGAATCGGCGGAATAACGTTGCGCCAATGTGAAAAACATAGAATCCCAGAATTGTATAGACCACCAGATCCGCATCTCTTGTGAAAAATCCAGTATAGCGGGTCGGCTGAAAGACACCGGTTATCATTTGGGATGCGGTTGTAAACGTATCAGCGCGGAAGAAGATCCAGGCAACGACCACGACCAGCTGAGTAATCACCCAGGAAATGGGCCACGGGATATTGAAGTTTGGGCGAAAGCGAGAGAACCAATGATAGGCCACCAAGACGGATCCGTGCAAAGCCCCCCAAATCACAAAGTTCCATGACGCTCCGTGCCACAAACCACCGAGCAGCATAGTCAGGAACAGGTTTCTGTACGTATGACCGGTCTGGTTTCCCCCCAGTCCTATGTAGAGATAGTCGCGAAGCCACGTGGACAACGTTATATGCCATCTCTGCCAGAATTCTCGAATATTGAGGGCTGTGTACGGCAGGCGAAAATTTTGTGGAAGGCGAATTCCAAGCATACGCCCAACACCAATCGCTATGTCCGTATAACCAGAAAAGTCGCAATAAATTTGCACCGTGAAGGCCATCACTGCGAGGATGATGTCCTGGGCCGAATGTGCATCCGGGTTCTTGAAAACCGCATTGGGGAAATAGCTTATCAAGTCAGAAACGCAGACTTTCTTGAATAACCCCTGAACCACCAGAAACAAGCCGGAACGGATATGCAGTCGATTACGCGCTCGCTTCAGCTGCGGTAATATTTGATACGGTCGAACAATTGGACCGGAAACCAATCGCGGGAAAAATGCAAAGTACAACGCGAAGGAGAGCAAATTCGATTCAGGCCGAAAACTACCCCTGTATACATCCACATTATAGCTTATGGCCTCGAATGTTATGAATGAGATGGCAATCGGCAAAATGATGTTAGTAGTAAAATCGCCCTGTGAAAATCCGATCCAACCCAGAAGCACAAAGACAGAATGCATCGCGAAAGCAAAGTATTTGAAATAGAACAGTAAACCAAGATTGACTGCGATCGCGAACACAAGAAAACTTTTTCGCCGTTGGACGTTATTCGACGCCAGTGCACTACCGGTCAGGTAGTTGAACCCGGTCACGAACAAAATCAGAATTAGAAACGCAGGCTTCCAGGCAGCATAAAAGATATAGCTGGCAATAACGAGTACCGCGTTTCTAGGCCAGGATGTTGTTTGAAAGCGATTCAGGAAGGCGTTGAGGATGAAGACAGCTATAAAGAAGAAAAGAAACTGCGCTGACTGAAACTGCATGCCCTGGAAAACAGGATCAAGCTACATTTTTACTCCTGTCAACAAGAAATGCGACCGTAAAAAATCCTTGCACCCCGATCAATCGAGCAACAATCAGGAATGCTGCGATTCCTCCCTAGATCTCTCGCAGGATATGCACCGGTAGTTCTCCTTTGCTGCATCGGCGCCCTATTTCTCATATTTCGATCCAACCTTGCGGGATTTGATGATTCGTACGTCTTTGCCGATAACGTCACGCAAGATTGGCCAGCGCAGGAATACTTCAATTCTCGATTGCGCCAGGGCGAATTGCCCCTCTGGAATCCATATCAATCGGCGGGCAATCCCACGATTGGAACATTGCAGCATCGCCTGATTTACCCTCCCCGTCTTGTCTTTACATTGCTTCTGGGCCTGGATTGGGGACAATTCTGCGAATTAGTTTTTCATTTTGCCCTCGGCTTGCTCGGAACGTATTTCATGCTGCGCTCCTATTCGTTGAAGAGCGGCCCGGCAATTCTGGGAGCAATCTTCTTCATGCTCGCAAACGACTACCTTGCAAGCTTCAACGTTACCCAGAATTTAATTGCAACAATCGTTTGGTTACCCGCCTGCATCGCGACGATCAACCTGTTCCTGATCTGGCCAACTTTCATGCGCGCCATGGCAATCGCAATCACGCATGCGATGCTGGTCTACGCCGGTCATCCACAGTACGGTTTCTTTGCGGCGCATGCCTGCGTGATCGTCTTCCTGAGCGGCTTGTATTTAAGACGGAAACGCCTGCGGCGACAACTCACCCCCCTGGCCGCCTACTCAGTGCTGGCCGGATTGAGCCTGCTTGTCGTCACCGCGCCGCAGCTGTTTGCTTCGTTCGAATTCTTTTCCCTCGGGTGGCGAGGGGAAGCCGGCTTGAGTTTTCAGCAGTTCAACCCATACGGAGGCCGATCTGCCTTAAGGATCTTGCCCGAAGCAATTGGTGGCGCATACAAACCGCAGTTTCAGATTATTAATCTAGTCATCATTGCCGGAATCGTGACGGGGTACTGGCGACTCAGGCGCTTCCGTGAAAAGATCATTGCAAACATTTTGTTGGGGATACCCTTTCTCCTTCTTGCAATGGCCGCGGCCACGCCCATTTCTGAATGGTTCTACTATCATTATCCCCTTGGATCGTCTTTTCGCTATCCGCAGCGCGCCTCCTGGGTACTGCTCATACCCTGTGCGTTCCTCGTGGGAATTTTGACACAAGTTGTCATTGCATTCAAAAGAACCGCACCGGGCAGTATTCTGCGTTTTCGCGTTTTTTTGAGCATATGGGTGTTGATCTTCCTTGCCATCATGGCTCCACAGAAGAGGCTTCGCACGCAGGCGTTCCCCCACGTTTCCGGCATGATGCATATATTCGCGAAGGATATCCAGGAGACTATCCCGGCGCAGAGTTCGTATCGCTTCGAATCGATCTGCGCATTCTTCTTTCTGGAGCCCTGCCAGAAGGCCGGCATGGTTGCAAGGCGTTTGAGCTTGAACGACTACGAACCGGCAAATACCTATAGAACCTTTCTCCACGCTCAATTGGTTTCGGAAAAAGTGGGCAATGGTCCCGGATTTGATATCTGGCTCGGCGAGACCAATCTCACATTTATTAGCCTGACCAACCAGCAGGCATTGAACATTCTAAGGGCGAGCTCGGTTAAGTGGATCCTGGGGGATTCCAGACTCTGGAAGCAAACGCCGCCTGAAGACCGCGCCAAGATGGAACAGAATGGAATTTCCAAACCTATCGGCGTTGTTGTAAATCACGCGGCACAATTGATCATGCAGAAGCGCTTTGGCTCTGGTTTTACGACAGAACTGCTTGAAGGGTTCGGAGGCCAACTCCCTCTCTACCATGTATTCAAAGTTGAGAAGGATGTAGCTCCCCGTGCTTACCTCACAAACCGAATACGCTTCAGCTCAGGTCCAACGGAATCCTTTGAACTGCTCAAGAAGATAAATCCAATGGTCGAGACAGTTATTGAATCCCAGGCTACCGAATCGTATCCGGAAATCCCTAAACGAGAAGATCATATGCAGCCGGTGGATTTCGCAACAGATTCACCGGAAAGAGTAGGATTCACAACCAACTCATCCGGGCATACTTTTCTGGTTTTCAATGATAAGTTCTTCCCGGGATGGGTTGCAACAGTCGATGGGCAAGCCGTCGAAATCTTTCCTGCCAACCTAATTTTCCGCGCAATTAAGATTCCTCCGGGAAAACATATCGTTGAATTTACTTATCGGCCTAAAACCCTCATTGCGCTGCTTGCCATCGCAGCCCTTGGATATCTGACAATACTGACTGTTTTCCTCGTGACCGTAGTTAGACGCCTGATACCGCGACCGTGATCGCCTAACATCTAATATATGACAGAAAATTGAAGGAGTTACTTTTCCCGTCTGTAACCCTCTGAGAAAATTGCCGTCGCTCGATGCCGGGCGGACAGTCCGAGATTGGAGTCTTGTGGACCACAAGACTCCTGAGCCGCTTGCTAGTGTATTCGAACGGAAGCATTGAAAAAAAGGTTGATGGAGTGACGAGATAAGCACGCTTTGGGAATGCTTGAACTGGTTCGCAGCATGGGACGTTCCAGGCGAACACCGCTATTCGCCTTAATTCTATTGATCTTCCTGTTTTTGCTCGGAAGATCCAACCTCGACCGGCTGGATGAAGCCTATAACTTCGCTGATAACCTCAGCTACGATCTGCCAATGCAGCAGTATTTCAACGAACGCTTGCTGAATGGAGAACTACCGCTCTGGAACGCGTACCAATCCGGGGGTAATCCAATGATCGGTACGCTTGAGGCGCGCCTGATCTATCCACCGCGGCTCATCTTGACTCTGGTCTTTGGACTGAATGTGGGCCAATTGCTCGAGGTTATTTTCCACTTCTGCCTAACTGTAATTGGATCTTACGCAATGTTGAGATCGTTTCGGTTGAAGCGCATGGCCAGCATGGTTGGCGCCCTGAGCGTCATGCTTTCAGTCGAGTTTCTGAACGCCTTTGCCGCTTTCAATGTCATTGCTACAGTGGCCTGGGTGCCCGTTTGCATCTGGTCCATACGGAAATTTCTTTATCGGCCAGACCTTACGACTTCAGCCATCCTGGCATTCAGCTTCTCGATGCTGATTTACGCCGGCTACCCTCAATACGCGTACTACGCGGCACACGTTTGCGTAATCGTTTTTCTGTTTGGAGCGTTCCATCTGCGGCGGCGTCTTATGAGGCACCCTGTTCGTTTCCTGCTGTTGATCAGCACCGCCTTAACGTTATTCGCCCTGGTTTCCGGTGCCCAAATTATCACATCAGCCGAGCTATTCTCAAGAGGTCTTCGCAGTGAAGTCGGTGTAACCTTGCAGCAGTTCAACCCCTTCGGCAGTCGTTCAATTCTTGTATTGCTCCCGCACCTCTACGGAGGGGCTCAAATGGTGCCGCCGCAACCCGGTCAAGCCCCAACTATTCAATATCCCCCACATTTGTACGCCCTGCCCCTGATGGTAGCCCTCAGTGCGATCCTGGGATACGCAATGTTGCGGGAATATCGATTACGCATCTTGACAATGGTTGCTATTGTGATTCCATTCGCCTTGCTTGCTTCAGGCGGCGAGTTCGCAAACTGGATATTCAACAACTATCCACTGGGCTCTGCCTTTCGTGTTCCCCAGCGCTTACTATTCCTGCTATTGTTCCCTTCAGCCTTCTTTCTTGGACTGGCATTCGTAATCGTTGATCGGAAGATCAGGAAAACAAGTTTGCGATTGGCAGGGACAGTTGCGCTCTTGTTTGCCCTGGCCCTGCTGCTGGTGCCCGGAAAGGCACTGAAAACACAGGCTTTCATGCATATCTCAAAACACATTGATCATTACGCGGAAAATCTGAGGAAGGTTATTCCGGAAAGCAGCTACGATCGGTACGACACAATATGCTATTTTGGACTGGAGCCCTGCCAGAAGGCAGGAATGATAGCCAGACGGCGCAGCCTCACAGACTACGAACCTGCAAACACGTATCGCTCCTATTTGTTTTCACGTCTGGTTTCCAGCGAGCTGCGCAACTTGCCTGAGGGCTATTTGTGGTTAGGGGAAACAAATATCAATATTGATACATTCACGGATCCGGCCGCCCTGAAGCTACTGCAAGCCGCCTCAGTGAAGTGGGTTATGGCAAGCTCTGAGCTCTGGCGCAAAACAACTCCAGAACACCGGACTAGAATCAAAGGGGTAGGTCTTGTCACCCCGGTGGATATTGTGCCGGATGATACGGCGCGAGCTCGCCTTCTTGAGAAGGTCGGCGAAGAGAAACTGAAGATACTTCTGGAGCTTTTACCGAAAGATACGTCGCTGTATACTATCTTCAAGCTGGAAGGCACAGTATCCCGAGCCTATCTGACCAATCGGATCGAAACCAGTGCAAGTGCGAAAGACAGCGCTCGAATCCTCGAACCACCGTTTGACCCCATGAAACAAACGGTATTAGAAATACCCGAGCATTTACGACTAACGGCTGGGAAGACCGTCCCGGCCGATCATATGAAACGTGCGGACTTTATTGTCGATAAACCCGAACATATCGTAATCCGGACGGACGCAGCGGGTGAGGCATTCCTGGTCCTGAACGATAAGTATTTTCCCGGCTGGGAGTGCAGAGTCGATGGTCAACTCACAACGATCTATCCGGCTAACATTATGTTTCGAGCAATTCGGTTATCACCCGGGAAACATGAAGTAGAGTTCGTTTACAAACCGTGGAATTTCTATGTTTCATTCATAGTATCGCTGGTCGGGTACGCGATTCTAATTGCATTTCTTGTGGTGGGCCGGAAACGGCTGAAAAAAGAGCAATAAATACCCTCCGCACCTGTCCAATGGATTGGACTGCGGAGGCGAGTTGGATAATCTTCAAGGAACCTGGTACTTCCACCACCGCGCACAAAACTGAGCAAAAACAGAGTTTCCCCCTGCATGCCTTCGCGCAGAAATGATGTGTGGGAGGAGAACTCTTGATATCGGTTGGCCGCCTTACGCCGCTTGTTCTAATTCTCCTCGGCGTACTGTTCCTATTGGCCCGTAGTAACCTGGGCGGAATAGACCGCACGTATATCTTCTCCGACATTGTCACTTACGAATATCCCATGCAGAAGTATTTTCACAATCGTGTCATGAATGGCGAGCTGCCTCTGTGGAATCCGTATATTTCATCGGGCAATCCCGTAATTGGCACACTGCAAGCGCGCTTGCTATACCCCCCACATCTGCTTTTGACAATTCTCTTGGGTCTTGAGGTGGGACAATTCATCGAGATCCTGTTTCATTTCTTCCTTGGGATGATCGGATCCTATGCCATGCTGCGTTCTTTTCGGTTCGGAAGTCCCATCTCTCAGTGGGGCGCTGGTGTTTGTACTGTCCGCAGAGTTTCTAAATACTTTCAAACTATTAAATCTCCTGGCGTGCGTGACCTGGTTGCCGATATGCATCTTAGCAATTCGCAAGTTTGCTTTCCGCCCGCGCGTCAGAAGCGCACTTGGGATATGCCTTGCCTTTAGCATGCTCCTGTACGCTGGGTATCCACAGTACGCGTTCTTTGCTTTGCATGCCTGCGCACTTGTGTTTATTTTCTCACTCGTTGAAAACGCTCGCGTATTGAAAACGCAGAAATTACGAACCGCCCTCTTGTTGGGAATGGCGATCGTGTTCTTCGCAATCCTCACCGCCCCGCAGATGGTCTCCGCCGGAGAGTTCTTTGCGCTGGGAATCCGGGGAGAAATCGGAGTGACCATCCATCAGTTCAATCGATTAGGCGGACGACCCGCAGGAAGCATCCTGCCCGATCTCCTGGGAGGCAACACGATCACCAAAATCGTCTTGCCATTGTTAATCGCTGCCGGACTAGTAAGCGCGCTCTTATCTCCACGAAACCGTCCACTGGTAGTTGCCATGATCTGTCTGGCCATTCCTATTGCTCTGCTTTCGATGGGCCGTCAGGGTCCCATAGCTGAATGGTACTTCAATCACTACCCACTGGGATCCGCGTTCAGGATCCCTGAGCGCGCGAACCATATTTTACTTATTCCCGCATCTGTAGGTATGGCCTTCTTCATTCAAAACGCCAACCGCCTCTTGCGCAAATTTTCTTCAATCAAATTGGCCCACCGAAATTTGCTACTGGCCTTGCTTGTTCTGGCTGTCGTAGTGCCGCAAAAACATCTCCCAGCTGTTGCATTTATCCATGTGGCCCGGTACATTGATGGCTACGCGCGCACCGCACAAAGTGTCCTGCCGGATCAAAAGGCATATCGTTTTGATTCCGTCTGCAATTCATTCTTCGCACCTTGCGAGAAAGTTGGCATGCTGGCTTCCAGGCGGAACCTCTCGGACTACGAACCTTCCAACACCTACCGCTCTTTCTTATTCTCGTCCTTGCTTGCTGAAGACCTGCGAAACCAGAACAAGGACAGCATCTGGCTTGGAGAAACCCATCTGGATTACAAAGCATTGGCCAAGAACACCACCTTACAACTATTAGGCGCCGGATCGGTCAAATGGATACTCGGGAATCGCGGCCTCTGGCTGAGAGCAGACCCAGAGACGAAAGCGAAAGTGTTGCAGAGTTTCATTGTGATCAATGATGCCGTTGCGACTCCAGAGATGCTTGAGTTTGTAAGCAAGACCCTGGGATCAACGACCTTATTGGCCATGGGTGACCATCTTGATCAGTACTTGCTATTCCAAATGCGCGGGCCCGTACTACCAAGAGCCTACCTGACCAATAGAATTGTCCCCGTTTCAGGACCCCGCGAAAGCGCAATCCTCATGTCGAAATCTCTGAACCCTCTCCTGCAAACCGCAGTCGAAATTCCAGCCCAGGAAGGGCTACTTACCAGAACCTCCCCCGGTGATCACCTGGCACCGGCCAAATTTCTTGTAGATGAGCCGGAACGGGTAGTGCTTGAAACAAATGCGGCGGGCGACACCTTCCTGGTCCTTGGTGACAAGTTCTTTCCCGGATGGATCGCAAGAATTGATGGAGTTCAGGTTGAGGTTTATGCTGCAAACCTGATCTTTCGCACGATCAAACTTCCTCCGGGAACACACCGTGTTGAATTTGAATACAAACCCACGTTATTGGTTGTGCTGCTAGCGTTCTCCGGATTCGGCCTTTTGGCCATAATGCTTTTCCTCATTGTCTGCCACTGTCGAAGCAGATGGGCAAAGGTCTGAGTCAATTTCTTTTCTCATGAGGCGTTATCACATGAAACGATAGCATCGGCCGCGAATGCACCCCGAAATTTCCGACGATACAAAGGAAAGGAAATCAGTCGAAGTTCACGCGTTCTTTCTCTATCACTAGAGGTCTTTTCAATACCTGTGTGTGAATCGCACCAATGTATTCACCCAGGATTCCAATGAAGAACAATTGAACGGACGCAAATAGAAATACACCAACAACAAGGGGCGCAATACCTAACTGAAACTCCGTCCAGAAGAGAAGCTTGGCTATAAGGTATCCAAGAGCAACCAGAGCACAAAGTCCAGAAAGGATGAATCCGGAAAAAGTCGCCATTCTCAGAGGGAGTTTGGAATGGTTTACGATTCCCTGCATTGCAAAGTCATAATTTACGTAGAAATTATGACTGCTTTTGCCGCCAGCGCGCGCAGGCTGCTTGTAAGGAATTTTTGCGCTGGGAAAGCCCAATTCTGAAATCATGCCACGCAGATATGGATTTGCATCCTCCAGTCCGCGCAGGATCTGGATAATCTGTCTGTCATAAAGGCCAAATCCCGTGTTGTTCTTGGTAAGTTGAACCGTCGTGTCAGAGAGAACGCCAATCAGATAATAGAATAGCTTCCGCACGAGGAACATCAACCATGACTCGGCGCTTGACGTCTTGATCCCAAGCACAACCTTAAACCCGGCTTCCCATTGTTCTATGAACTTTCCAATCATCTCCGGCGGATCCTGCAGGTCGGCGACCAGGAGGATTACCGCATCACCGTCTGCCTCAAGCAGTCCATGGTAGGGAGATCGAAGCGGACCAAAGTTTCTCGAATTGACTATGATGCGAACGTTCTTATCTTTCTTTGCAAGATCCTTCAGAATGCTGACCGTACCGTCTTTTGACGCGTTATCTATGAAGATGTGATGATACGTGTAAGCGGGAAGCTTCTTAAACTGCTCCTTCACCTGGCGGTAGACTTCCTGCACATTCGCTTCTTCGTTGTAACAGGGAGTGACTATCGAAATTCGCTTCTTTTTCATTTTGCCCTATTCTTCAGCCCATGCGTCTCTTCCATTCCCAACTGCACCAGGTAGTTGCGAATCTTCTCAACAACGGATTCCAGATCCAACTTATGTTCGCGCATTAGATACTCGTATGATCCGCAAAACTGAGAAAACCGATCCTGGATGCCTATTCGCAGCACGTGGCGTGGAAATCGCTCTGAGCATACTTCCGTGACGATTGAGCCAAGTCCGCCGGAAACTGAATGCTCTTCAAATGTAACGATAATCTCATGCTGTTTTGCGATTTGTTCAATGGATTCAGAACTGATGGGTTTCAATGAAGGCGCGCTCCATACAGCCACATCCGACCATTCCTGCGAAGCTGCGCGCGCAGCGAATACCATGGAACCCGTCGCAATGAAGGCCATTTTAGAGCGACCTTGTTGAACATTGATTAGCCCTCCGCTCTTCACAACCGGTGGCGAATCGTGAATCTTTCCAAGATCTGCCTTGCCCATGCGCAGATACACGGGGCCTGTGCTGGCCAGCGCTGCTTCCATGCAAGCGGTCATCTCCGCTGCGTCCGCCGGCGAAAAAATGGAAATCGAGGGCAAGGAACGGAGCGCGGCAATATCCTCCGTGCTTTGATGGCTTGATCCAAGCGAGCTATAAACCACCCCGGCCCCATCACCAATAAATATGACGGGCAGTTCGTGATAACAAACATCCATTTTGATTTGTTCGAGTACACGAATGGGCACAAAGGCGCTCAAGCCATAGACAAACGGCCGGAACCCTCCCTTGGCAAGACCGGCAGCTACGCCAACCATGTTTTGCTCTGCCACTCCAGCGTTGATGTACTGATCCGGACACGCGGCGCGGAACGGATCGAACAGCGCGTACCCATGGTCCCCTGTCAACAGGAGCACCCGGGAATCTTTTCTTGCAGCCGAAACGAGTGCATCTGAAAACGCGTTTCTCATTTGCCCTGCTCTTCCAGCTCTGCCAGAGCCTTTGCATAGCTTTCAGGACTCAACCTGGTGTAGTGCCAGCGGTTGTCATTGGCCATGAAGGAAATTCCCTGACCCTTGATGGTCCGCGCAACAAGAGCACGCGGGGCTGGCGAGTTCAACCGCATCAACTCATCGATGGTCCTAGTCAGCAGATCCTGATCGTGACCATCAATATCGCGCGTCTCAAATCCAAACGATTTGAATTTGTCCGCAATGCTCTCGAGACGGATGATTTCGTCAATACGCCCCATAGCCTGAAATCCATTGGCATCTACAATGATTAGCAAATTGCTCAGTTCGACCTGCGCTGCAAAAAGCATTGCTTCCCAGATAGCACCTTCGTTCAGTTCCCCGTCTCCCACGATCGCAAAACAACGCTGACCTGTGCCTTTCCGTTTCGCAGCCAGTGCTAACCCAACGCCAACTGATAGACCGTGCCCGAGCGATCCAGACGTTACCTCAAGGCCCGGTACGTGACCGTCTGATAGCCCTTTGAGAAGGGTGCCATCACCAAAATAATTCGAAATATCTTTGTCCTTGAGCCAGCCGAGTTCGCGCATGCAAGCATACTGCGCCATAACACCATGGCCTTTACTCAAGACGAGGAAGTCGCGATCTTGCGCGTCGACTGTGCGGTCGCCAAGATTCAGATGCGAACGATACAGAACGGCGAGTATTTCTATTATGGAAAAGGCACATGCGATATGCACCGTTGACCCGGCGTATGCCATTTCAAGGACAGTCTTTCTGAGCTTTCGCGGATCAAAGTTAGACATAAACAATCAAACAATACCGTGGGTCTGGTCCCGAAACCATTCGACGGTACGCTTGATAGATTCCGCAGTCGGCACCCATTCCTGCAAGTGCAATTCCGTACGCGCCCGCGCCGTGCTCGGAATATACCGGGCCGGTAATTTACCCGGTACCGGGGTTTTTGCGATTGAAATTGGAGCCCGTGAGCCGGCGGCCTGCGCGACGAGCTTTGCAAGCTCCTCTATGCTTATCTCTTGATCAGAACCCACATTGTAGATTCTCCCCGGCTCGCCGCGAAAGAGAATTGTCCAGAGCCAGATGGCCATATCAGCCGCGTAAAGATACGACCGGAGATCGGTCCCATCTCCAGCAATCCGAATGGTTTCTCCGCGAAGGGCGTCTCGAATAAAGTTTCCAGCAGCATACTGCCGGTCCAACGCCAGATGCGGACCAACAAAGGCAAACAGTCGCGCGATCTTCGTCCGAATTCCGGTTTGCTCCGAGCTCCGGGCACACATCAATTCCGCCAGGCGTTTCCCCTCGCCATATGCAGATGATGGATCGTTGGCGTCGGGCTTGCCCGGGTATTCCTCCGACAAATGGGTGATATCGGGAGGTTGCCGGCCGTATGCGGCTCCAGAACTGGTTAAAAGGAAGTCCCTCGCACCAACACGTTCAGTAAAATCGAGAGCGATTCGCGTTCCATCGAGCATGCTTGCGAGGATTTCATCGGCGCGTTCAGGGGCAACACGAGTATCGGCCGCTGCGTGGACTACGAAATCGAACTCACCGTTTAGACCCTTTAAAAAAGCAAATCCACCCTGGTATATGGTCAGCGCGGAATCATTCACCAGGTGCGGCAGGGATGCTCTAAGAGTCTTCGCATCCCGCGTCATTGTTCCCACTGAAAGTGAAAGGCCCAGGCGAGCATTGGCGTAGAGAATCGTTTCGAGCAACCACCGACCTACAAAGCCACTCCCTCCCGTAATGAAAACTCGTTTACCGCCTAACGTTTCCCAGCAACTCCTTGTTTTTTCCAGGAAATGCCCAAGGTCCCGAGAATCGATTGGCTTCATCCCGGGTTTCCGTTGGCCTGCGGGAAAACGAAGTACTTATTCAATAGATAGGATACTACTGAAAGCGGGGGAAGCGCAATTGCTGCCGCAACCAACGAGTCGAGACCAAAATGCTTTAGCAGGCCGATCGAAATTACGTACAGGACATAGTACACGCCATATCCCAGGAAGAAACGGAAGATGAGCGCTGGAGAACGGTTCTCAAATACGATTCTTCCCGTTGTAAAAAAATTAAAGATCACACCAATGACCGTGGCCAAAAAAGCAGCAAGTGAATAGTGAAGCCCGGTTAGAGTTAGCAGAGCAAAGACGAGATAGCCAAATACGGTGTTTATTCCACCGACGATCAGGAATAATCCAAAAGATCTTTTCTGAAACAATTCCATTTTATGTGCGACTAACGTCTCACAAACTTGCGAATCTTCTCGATCATGTATTCAATCATACCGGTCTTCATTCCTGGATAAACGCCAAGCCAGAAGGTCTGGTTCATCACGCGATCCGTGTTCTTCAAGTCCCCAACTACCCGGTAGTCGGTGCCGGTTTTTCTCATTTTGTCAAAGGCCGGGTGGCGCAGCAGGTTTCCTGCAAATACCAGCCTGGTCTGGATGCTCTCGGCTTCCAGATAATCAATCAGCTCACGACGTTTTACTCCGGAGTTTTCACGAATTGTCAGTGCAAAACCAAACCAACTCGGTTCAGATCCCTTTGTTGGAGTTGGTAATATGAAGACATCCTGCAAGTCCGCAAGGCCATCGCGCAGGGTCTGCCAGTTCTTCCGTCGCAACGTGACGAACTCATCCAGTTTGTCCAGTTGCGCAAGGCCAATGGCCGCCTGCATATCAGTGACCTTGAGATTGAAGCCCAGGTGGCTGTAAATGTACTTGTGATCGTATCCTGCGGGCAATTCACCCAGTTCCCATTCAAAGCGCTTGCCGCACGTATTGTCCTTACCGGATGCACACCAGCAATCGCGACCCCAATCGCGCATGGATTCCGCAATGCTTGCGAGCTTCAAGTTCCCGGTGTACACAGCGCCGCCCTCACCCATTGTAAGATGGTGTGGCGGATAAAAACTCGATGTTGCCAGATCGCCAATGCTGCCCGTTAGTTGCCCTTCATAACGAGTGCCCAATGCGTCACAGTTATCTTCCACTAACCAGAGATTGTACTTCTTGCAAAATTCGCGTACCGTATTCAGATCAAATGGATTCCCGAGTGTATGCGCCATCATCACACCCTTGGTGCGCTCAGAACGCGCCGCCTCAAGCAAGGATACATCCGCATTGTAGTTTCCATCGTCTACGCTCACATCGATGAAGACCGGCTTAGCACCGTACTGCAGCATTGGTGCAACTGTGGTTGGAAAACCAGCGGCTACAGTGATGATCTCATCGCCTCTTTCTATGGCCCGTTCCTCGAGCTTTGGAGACGTCAGAGTAAAAAACGCGAGCAAATTAGCCGAGGAGCCAGAGTTTACCAGGAGGGATTTCCTGACACCAAGGAGCTTTGCAAATCGCTTCTCAAACTCAGCCGAGAAAGGACCGCTTGTCAGCCAGAAATCCAGCGCGGAATTGGTCAGGTTCACCATCTCGCCTGCATCAAAAACACGTCCCGCGTACGTCACTCGAGTCTTACCAGGCTCAAAAGGCGAGTCCTGCGCGGGTTTGTGGATTGCCTGGTAATAGTTGCGGGTCTGACTCTCCATGAACTTTCTTAGAAAGCGTTCAAGCGCCGTCCTCTTCAGGCGGCCCACACGCGTAGTTGTCGCAACGGGCACAGAAGCGGATATCTTAACGGGGAAAGCCAGACTTTCAAATGGACCTTCGAACTCCTCGGAATTCAGATTGAATAGCGATTGCGCCGGATCGCAAGCGAACACGATTTGCGCTTCATCCTGTTCGATGGAAACTACCAGCGCCATGCGCTCCTGGCTCATCCATTGTAACTTGCAAATATCGCCGGCTGTGAGGGGTGTCAGATTTGTTTCCAGGTTCTAGCCTCTTCCATTGCTTGCGTCTTTTTCGTACTGAGCGATCTGATGCGACATCAGATCCATCAAATTACCTTTTGCCTGATGCCAGTGCTGCGTCCACTCTACGGTTCGCGCTAGAGCAGTCTTGAGATTCCAGACTGGATGCCAGTGCAGCCGTTTCTTTGCTTTGGTATTGTCCAAAAGCAAAGCGCCAGCCTCATGAGGTCCGTTAGGCGACTTTTGAACATTGAGCTCGCCTTTGCCCCATACTTCCAGGATCAATTCTGCAACTTTGAGGACTGGTTGCATGTCGCTCGCATCGGGGCCAAAGTTAAATGGTTCCGCAAAGGCAGGCCCCTCTTGAAAAAGCTTCTCAGCCAGGTTCAAGTAGCCCGAGATTGGTTCGAGCACATGCTGCCAGGGTCGCACTGCCACGGGATTTCTAATCAGCGGTTTTTCGTCTTTGAGTAGCGCCTTAAGCAAATCCGGGACCAACCGATCCGGCGACCAATCACCACCACCAATGACATTTCCCGCGCGGGCACTTGCCACCGCCACTTTGTGTTCTCGATAACTGGCTGCATTGAAGAAGGACTGACGATAGGCGGCAGTGACAATTTCCGAACAAGCCTTGCTTGCAGAGTACGGATCATAGCCGCCGAGCTTTTCATCTTCGAGGAATGGTTTGGCATGTTCCGGGTTTTCGTAGACTTTGTCTGTTGTAACATTTACTACGGCTCGCACCGTATCAACTGCCCGGACAGATTCGAGCACATTGGCGGTTCCCAACACGTTTGTCCGAAAGGTCTCAATTGGCTTCACGTATGACTCACGAACCAGGGGTTGCGCAGCCATATGAAACACAATTTCCGGGCGAGATTCCTGCATGGCCTTCTTGAGCGTTGCCAGGTCTTCTACGTCCGCGAGGTGATGATTTGCGAGCAATGGTTGGATGTTTGCTTCGATAAAGAGGGACGGGTCCGTCAGGGGCGCCAGGCTGTACCCGGTAACTTCCGCGCCAAGGCGCTTCAGGTAGGCCACCATCCAGGAACCCTTGAAGCCTGTATGACCGGTCAAAAAGACCCGGCGCCCAGACCAGACCGCATGGTTCACCAGACTCTCCAGGGAGCCTTCCGACTTTCCCAGAGTCCTTCCAACTGCTGCTTGTCGCGTAACGTATCCATGGGCTGCCAGAACCCATCGTGAAAATATGCCTTCAGATTACCGTCTGCTGCGAGCTTCACCATTGGTTCGCGCTCCCAAACTGTCTCATCGTCCTGGATTAGATCAATCACCGACGGGGAAAGGACAAAGAATCCCCCATTGATCCACCCGCCTTCGCTTGGCTTCTCTTCGAATGCTGTAATCGAATCATTCTGCAAGCGCAATACGCCAAATCTACCGGGAGGCTGAACAGCCGTTAACGTTGCTGCTTTGCCGTGACTCTTGTGAAACTTGACCAATTGTTCAATGTTGATGTCCGCAACGCCATCACCGTACGTGAGACAAAAATCCTCTCCGGAAACGTGGTCGCGAACTCGCTTCAACCGGCCACCCGTCATTGTCTTTTCACCCGTATCAATCAGCGTTATGCGCCATGGCTCTGCGTACTGCTGGTGAACGCTCATCTTGTTGTTTGCGAGTTCAATGGTTACATCCGACATATGCAGGAAGTAATTGGCAAAGTACTCTTTAATCATGTACCCTTTGTAACCCAGACAAATAATGAAATCATTCACACCATAGTGGGAATATATCTTCATGATATGCCAGAGCACGGGTTTTCCGCCCACTTCAATCAGTGGCTTGGGTCTAACAGAGCTCTCTTCGCTGATCCTGGATCCCAGGCCACCTGCCAGGATTACTGCTTTCATTTAATTTTGCCCCAATTGTTCAAGGTGGAAAAAGTCACAGCCTTGCTTCCGCGATCAATCGAAAAATCATGGATTCCCCGACTCCTTGTGGAGGAGGAGCCCGCCGAGAGAAGCAGCCGAAACAAAGAACCAGGCAGGCATGACTTGAATATTAATGCGATGGTAGGCGCTGATCCAGTGCCATGGCAGATCCTCAGGCGTGATCAGGAAGAAGGCGTGATAGAACGCGAAATTCAGCAACAGAGGAACCAACAGAAAGAGGTCCTTCTTACGAAATTGGAAGACCAGGATTGCAGCTGCAATGGGTGCAAAGAAGGCCGTCAGTATCTGGAAAGCCAGGAAGCCCTTGAGAATGAATGCGTAACGGGAGAGATCCACCAGGTCCTGAACTACGCGGCTCAACTGGAATTTGTAAGGCTGCAGCTCAGGAGCATGGACCTTGAACAAAACCAGCAACACGAAAGAGAGCCCAAAGCTACCGAGGAGCATGGCGGTATGCTTCAGTGATTTCAGGCTGGAACGAAAAAGCCAGAGAAATGCAGGAAAGACCATGAGTACCAGGAGCACGCCTTCGTTTTTGACATGAAGCATCACAGCGAACGATAGCCCCAGCAAGGCAAACAGTCCCACGCTGCCTTTCCCCGAGCCAGTGAGTTCACGAGTCAAATAATACGCATACAATAGAAACACGCCGAGCGGTATATCAGCACACTGCTCGGCCGTGGCCATAATAATCCCCGGCAAGACCGGTAGAAGAATTGCGAGGAGCAGAGAAATATCGCCTAACGTAGTGGGCCAAAAAGGTCTGGCGCCTTGAATACGCCCGGCTAGATCGAAAAACATCAGAGCGATTAGAGCGTAATAAAGCAGCGCAACGAAAATTGCAACTTCTGAAACCCAGGTCCCAAGCAGCAGAGCGATCCCGGCCAACTGGAACGGAAAGAAAGCCGGATATCCAGGATGAAACCATTCTGGTAGGACAAGCCGGAACTCCACTCCGTTCACAAATGAAAGGAAATAGAATTTCCCCTTCATATTCCACATCTGCCAGGCGTCTGTCATGCCCTGTGTGTGTTGAGAAATGCGCCAGAGGAGGAACGCTGATCCGAAAGTCAGGACAACAGCAAACCATGCATGGTTCCTGTTCAGCTTAATGGGCTGCGTAGGAATCGTTTTCAGAATCAATCTCAGTGGCAGGGCAAGCATAATCAGAATCCCAACCATCGCAAGCCTTGCCTTATTCAGCTCTCCAGCAGGGAGGAACTTAAAAAGCAAGAAGGCCACAAGGGGCATCACGCTCAGATAATAGAACGCTATGTGCAGAATCCGCGAAATCAACGACGTGGCTCCACGAGGGCGAAGTTCTGTGTTCTCTGACCTCCGGCGTTAGCAAAATCCGGATGGGATGAATGCACGAGGACGTTTTGTTTTTGTGGAACCAGCGGCGTTGCCACCCATTCGACCTGGATTGGATGGAGCTCATATTCAATGAATCGGGCAGATTCAACCGTGAAGAATCCTGGACCGGTAAAGACCGACAGGCGCTCTTGCTGCGCGATGGATGGTTTAAGCTTGCTCAATTCATTGTGAAGATTTTGCGAATCGCGCAGATCTGTTTTGCGAGCGCTGTTTTCTTTCCGGGCGAGAACCACCGCAAATACGAACAGGAGACCAACAGCGACAACTACAAGGCGCGAATACCAGCGCATTGGTCTCGATAGGAGCACATCGTTTTCTTTCTGCACGACAAAACCACTTCGCTGCATCCTGATCAAAAGTCATCCCATTTCATTGTGCGCCTGTCAAAAGATGCTTGCACACAGGGGCCCCGGCCTTCGTTAACATACCGTGGGTAATGCACAAGAGAAGAGCACCTCACTCTGGAAGGTTGGCGCCATCTGCATTGCACTGGGGGCTATCGCTACCTGGCCTCTGATCCGCTTCCCGCTGCACTTACCGGCAGATTCAACTACGGATACCTTTCTCTTCAGCTGGAGTTTCTGGTGGCTGAAGGATTCCATTGTAAATCTACACTCCCCTTTCTACTCCACGACGCTCTTCTATCCAGAAAAGGCCAATCTTGCGATGGCGACTCTAAGCCTACCGTATGGCATATTCTACGTGCTGCTCTCCTGGTTACCAGGAGATATTGCAGTCCCCTTGTCCTTTTTCCTGGTAATCCAATTCTCGTTTGCGGCGTCAGGAATAGCAATGTTTCTCTTCTGTCGCGAGCTCGGCTTCAGCAATCGCGCAGCCCTGTACTCGGGAATCTTCCTGACGATTTCGACCATCCATCTGGAGAATATTACGCGCCTTCACCTGGGCTGCATCGAGATGCCAGTAGGTGCTCTGCTTGCGCTGCTACGCCTACTGAAAAGCCAGACAATGCGAGAGTCCTTATTGAACGGTGTCTTCCTTGGAGTAATGCTGACCTTGCTTGTTCTCAGCAGTCAGACCTACTCTTTGCACTTCATTCTGATAGGGAACATTCTCATACTGGCTTATCTGATACGCCACCGCGAGCTATTCCGACAACCGTGGACATACGCGGGTGCGGGCCTCGCGGGGCTAACGTTCGTTATTCTAAGCCTCCCGTATCTCATTGCCCTCAAGGAATTCGCAGATGCGTATCCCTTCCTTCCTCTGGGGACTTTAGATCCCGACGTAACCCGACCCTTCAGACCCGGCATACATCAGACCACATTCAAAGCTCTGTTTCCGTGGTGGACCATGCCCGTTCACAACCACATCTTCCCGGGCCTGCTCATTTATATCTTCGCGCTGATTGGATTTTTCAAGTTCCAATCCAGCGTACTGGCTCGTTGGAGCTTTGGCCTCATAGGTTTGATTGGAATTGTGTTTTTTGCTGGTACTCATTTGAATTGGGCAGGTCATCCAACCGGCATTACCCTGCCCTATCACTACTTCAAACAGGTTGTCCCTATTCTGCAGGCTGACCGGGCACCCGATCGCTATTTCTTTCTCACTCTGGTTTTCCTTTGCTTAATGGCTGGTTGTGGTGTTGATTTTATATTTTCTCGTTTCGGGATTTCTGCGAGTCGATTGCGCTATGTTGCAATCCTGTTCCCTGCACTGATCGGCATTGAAAATCATTGGAATGCCAATCAATTTCAAAAACCATCGCTTGTATTTCCGCAAACATTGGAGCGCGCTGCAAAGGCTAAGCCGGGAGCCGTAGTCATGGGCCTCCCACCCGACCTGGATTCAAAACACACCTTCTTCCTGCAGGTGAGAACGGGCGCCGCGATCGTTGACGCCGACTACCCGAGGCTTTCACCTATCCTCCGATATGCGCCCCTGAGAAACGCAGGCCTTCTGGAACTGTTCATGGAGCCGGGCCGGATCCGGGGCTATTCTGTGGAACAGCAATCCGCGACCTGCGCAAAGATTCGAGATACCTTAAGGGCGAATCGTGTTGAGACGATCTATGTAATCGATGACGTCTACAAAGCAGGGTATCAAAATCGGATCGCGGAGACCCGTGAATTGCTAACAATGTGCGGATGGAATCGCATCGACAAAGGCGACCCTCCCTCCTTTATTCTGGCCTCGGTGTGGGAACCTGACCCAATGAGACGGTTCTGATTTAGAGTTGTATTCGATACGACTGCTGTTTTCGTTGGTGAGTTAGAGTTTCCTAAACGATTTGTTTCATGGCTGGCAGATTCATCAAAAAACACAGCGGAATCATTCTACTGGCACTCTTTCCGGTTTGCTTCCTTCTAATAAAAGGCGCGGTCAACCCGGGAACAAACTTCATGTGGAACGACTTTCTACACCAGGATTATCCCTGGCAGGCCTACATTCATTCTCGATTCTCGCAGCTTGAAATACCATACTGGAACCCCTATCAGTCCGGCGGTATGGCCTTTACTGGCTCGTGGCAACATCGCATCTTCTATCCACCAAGACTCATACTGCACTTCCTCCTGGGCCCAGAGCGCGGAATCTTTGCAGAACTGATTGTCTCGCTTTATATTGCGCTGATTGGTGTTTATGCCCTGCTACGATACCTGAGAATGCAGCCGCTCGCGGCGGCAGGGGCCGCATTGCTATTCTTTCTGTATGCAATCGGCTGGGTTGATTGGAACACACCGGTCCTGTCCACGTTCTGCTGGCTTCCATGGATGACGTTATGCGCTCTTCACCTGGCTGATCGCTTGCAGATAAGGACTGCAATCTACTTTGCGTTGCTCTTTGCCCTGGCCTTTCTCGGCGGCGCAGCTCAGTGGTTTTACTATATGACTGAGTTTCTTATTCTGCTACTGGCCACGCTGAAGATTCGAAGACTTGTGCGCAAAGAATACGGAGCCGTTGCTCGCCTGTTCTTGCTGGAAACTCTCGCCGGCATCGTTTTTCTGGCCTTGATCCTGGGCCAGCTTCAGGGCGTTTACGAGGCAGCTCGCGAAGGTCCCTTTACCAAGTCGTCGCTCACTTACACACAATTCCGCTCTACCGACACAGATCTCTGGACACCCTTTCAACTACTTCAAATGCGAAAGCTGTTTGAGGACAAATCGAACGACGCACGGGCTACCGCCGTTTCTGAATCTATTGCTCTCGGAACTATTTTGCTTTCCATGCTGCTGGCCTTCAGACTGAAACGACGCCGAACCCTGTTTGGCTTCATGGCCTTTTGTTTTGTTTACTATTACCTGGCGACAATCGGGGAGACAACGCCTTTCTCAAAGCTTTACTTTGAACTCAATCCCCTTGGTTCTCAATTCCGAATGCCCAAACGAATGGGCTTCCTCTTTATCTTCTCTTGCTCGTTCTTTCTGGGAATGGGCTTGCACACCTTGATTCTTTTCTGGCGCCAGAGACAGATATATTCGCCTGAACGCGGACCATCCTTGGTCAGGAAGCTAATGTCAGTCTCTAAGGGACCGCGCGGGTTCTATCTCAAGGCGGCGCTGGGGTTATTGCTGTTAACACCTCTCTTTCTTTTTTTCGATCGGAAATCGATTGAGCTCACCTATTTGCCGCCTTACGAGCTGCCGCAGTACGTCAATGAGTTCAGATCAAAACTCTTGAACGAACTCAAGATGCAACCGGAGGATCGTTTCGAAATCATTTGCAACTTCGAAGCGAATTTCTGTCAGAACACAGGTATGCTGGCGAGAATTCCGCAAGTCAACTCCTACGATCGTATGGGGACTCACCGATCTTACCTCTATCAAAACCAGCTTTCCATAAATCACAAACCAGATCCTCAGTTTATCTGGATTGGTGATTACTACATTCTTGGGAAGGACCGCGAGCTCAACTTCAACCTGTACCGACTGGCAGGGGTGAGATACATTCTCTCCAGAAAAGATCATTTTGAAGAACTTCGGGAAAGACATCTCAAAACCCATGGCACATTTCCTCTTCGCAAAGTTGAAGGATTTGAGATCAAGGATCCCATTGCAAAATTCCTGTTTACCAAACATCCGGGCTGGCTCAATCAGAAAGACGTGGCCAAGACGATAGCCGAGAAAGCGATTCTCGGCGCGTACGCCCTGGATAACCCCCTGCCAAGAATATTCCTTCATACTTCCTTCTTGCATGCAACATCGCCCGTGGCAGCTGCCGCCCTAATGGACTCGAAATTCGATCCACAGGCCAGACTCATCGTTGAGACAACGCGCGAGACTTTCGAGCGACTCACCCGCTTGCATACGGACCCCTCGGACGTTATGCGACCTGGGACGTTTCGTAGCTACTCTTCTGAGCGCGTGGAAGTGGAGATAGAAAGCCGTGGCGAATCGGTCATGGTCCTGACAGACCAATTCTATCCGGGCTGGAAGGCGCACGTCGATGGCGTCGAAACAGAAATCTTTCCCGTGGATTTGCTTTACCGTGGAGTTCAGCTAAAACCAGGAAGACACGTGGTCGTCTTTACTTTCAATCCCTGGCTTCTAAAAATCTGTATCACGGTGAGCTTGTTTGCCTGGCTGGCAGTCCTGGTCGGACTGTTCTTGTCACGCAAGCACAAGAGCACGGAACCTTTTTAACCTTTTCCAGGTCTTACTCGATACATCACAGAGGAGTATCGGATGAAAAAATTGTACGCCCTGGTTATATTCGCGCTTGTTGCGTTAGTCGGGGCAAACTGCCGCCATCCAGGAAAATCGCTTGAGAAGCGGGCTGAATGGATCACCGACAAGATCGAAAGCAAGCTTGATCTCGATAAGTCCCAAACACAAACGTTGGGACAAATCCGCGACGAGCTTGTAGCCAAAGCAAAATCCAACAAACCACAGATGACACAAATTTCTTCGGAATTTGAAGCAATGGTTCGTTCGGACTCAATGGACAAGAACAAACTCAAGGACCTGCAGAAACGCCGCGAGGCAATTCACGCAGAAATGGAGAGTCTTGTCCTCGACAAGATCGTGGCATTTCACGCCATCCTGAAGCCGGAGCAGCGCGCAAAAGCCGCTGACTCCATCAAGGATCTGCGCGAACATTTCATGAAGTAAGATTCAGACGCGGACTGCAGCCGCGTCTCGATTTTTCGATACGAGGGTGGGGACATGGCGGACAGATCCGCGCCACACAGGAGTTTCTGCCGAACAGACGCTGATCCCGGACTTCGCGAAAGCAACTCCATGACCCCCGACTCGGTAATTCGCTCCTTGAGATCCACAAGTATCGCCTCTGAAAAAAGAGCCGCAAGACCAGCGCGACGTCAGGCGAGAAACGGCGAGCGAATTTTTGTACTCATAGTCCGCTGAAACTTACACCAAACGGATCGTTGTCAGCCAGACTGCGACAATTTACCGTCTCCTGTGGAGCACAAAACCGGTGGTTTGCTGATCAAGTGGGATCAGAAGTCCCGTCCGGTTCCCGGAACGCCGGATGTAGCTCGGATTTGTTCCGCGATGCTCGGTGTGCGAGCCCACTCCGGACTTCACGGGCTGGTCTACGCAGGGCCCAGTACGTACATTCACGAATGATCCGCACCAAAAGGACTCCTGTGGAGGAATTTGCGGCACGCTCGCGATAGCCGGGGCGCGAAATTAATCTACGAGAGGAAAAACTTGGTTGCGCTAGAAACCTTGTGCGTAGCGAATCCTTTCGGAATTATTCAGGAGAGTTATGAAAGCTATCGAAGCCTTATTGGCCAATCGCATATTTCAGAATGCAATTATCGGGGTGATCCTGCTGAACGCGGCCATCCTTGGAATCCTAACAGTTCCTGATCTTGACCCGGCCATCGTCGATGCTTTACACTGGCTCGATCATGCCTGCCTGATTGTATTTTGTATTGAAATACTGCTAAAACTGATTACCCTGCGTGTCGGATTTTTTCGGGATGGCTGGAACATTTTCGATTTCGTGGTAGTGGCCATAGCACTTGCGCCGGCGGCCGGTCCGCTATCAGTGTTGCGGGCATTGCGTGTGTTTCGACTCATGCGTCTGGTCACCGCGTTTCCTTCCATGCGTCAGGTAATTTCTGGTATGTTTGGGGCTATTCCGGGTGTTGCGTCCGTCGCTGGAATACTTCTCGTAATCTTCTATGTGGCCGCCGTCATGGGCATCGGATTCTTCGGGGAAATCGATCCGGAGAATTTTGGAGGGCTTGGTCCTGCCTTCTTCACACTCTTTCAGCTTATGACGACGGAAGGCTGGCCGAACATGGCTCGCACAATCATGGAAACGTCTCCGCTGGCCTGGCTGTTTTTCATTCCATTCATAGTAATGACTACATTCACCACGTTGAACCTCGTGTTTGGTATCGTAGTTAACTCAATGGAAGAGGCCAAGGAAGAGGCGGCGCGGGAAGAGATGTCAGCGCAGGGTATCGACGCGCCGCCCGAAAAGGTTGAAGTGCGACTCGCTCTAATAGAAAAAAACATAAAGGAAGCGGTTGCAGATCTCGCCGCGCTTCAAAACAACCTGCAAAGGCTGATCAAGACAGGCCGTTCAGGCAAGGGGAAATAAGTCATGCTCGCTTCTATTCTTTCACTTCCAGAAAAACAATTCTTCCAACGCTTCATCATTGGAACAATTCTCTTCAACGCCCTCGCGTTGGGAATACTCACCTTCAAGGGTTTACCGCCGGACATCCATCATATTATTGAAGTATTGGATCACATATGCCTTTTTATCTTTTGCTTTGAGCTGGTGCTCAAGTTGATCGCCCAGCGACTCAGCTTCTTCCGGGATGGATGGAATGTTTTCGATTTCGTTGTGGTTGCCGTGGCGCTTGTTCCGGCCTCCGGTCCGCTTTCCGTTTTGCGTGCGCTTCGCGTATTTCGTCTTATGCGCCTGGTCACCGCGATTCCGTCCATGCGAAGGGTTATAAACGGAATGTTCGCCGCAATCCCGGGTACGGCGTCGGTTGGTGGAGTCCTCTTCGTAATGTTCTATGTTGCAGCAATCATGGCGACAAATTTCTTTGGGAAGGCAGAGCCTAAATTTTTTGGACATCTGGGCGTGAGTTTCTTCACTCTTTTCCAGTTCCTGACTATGGAAGGTTGGCCGGATGTTGCACGCCCTGTTATGGAGAAAGTGCCAAACGCATGGATGTTTTTCATTCCATTTATCCTCCTGACAACTTTCACTACACTGAACCTCTTATTTGGAATTATCGTGGGTGCCATGGAAAGCGCCAAGGAAGAGGAGACCCGTCAGGATATGGAGGCACAGGGAATAGACGCACCAGTTGAGAGCACTGAAGTGCGAGTTGCTGTGATTGAGCAGAATCTGGAACGTCTGCGCGACCAGATAAAAGCCCTGAACAAGCAACTGAAGAAACTCTGAGAACGTAAACGGTGGCCCAACCACGTCGATTAGCCACAAGATGACCAGAACAGAAGGCCTGTTTCTAGAACGAGAGTATTCAGGCCTTCGCGTTTCCCTGATCCTGAAGATTGTTTTTTTCCTGACAATGCTTGCGGGCAGCTTTTCGCCTGAGGCGACCCACTTCGAGCGGGTTTATGGCGGAATTACATCATTCGTAGTCATCGGATTATTGCTCTTCTTCCTCTTCCTGATTCGAAAAAGAGCGCACTTAACTCTGATTGGTTCTGCAAGTGCAGTGACAGATTGTGTCTTCCTAACCGTCATTGCAATCATCTGGTATCTGGCTGTGGGCGGAACGCAAGTCTCACCGGCCTTCTTATTGAAGTCCACAATCTACACTTTCAGCGCCGGCCTGATGATTCTTAACAGTTTTGCGCTCAGACCACTCTATCCTGCAATTGTAGGAATCGGCTTCACGATCAGCCAGATAGGTTTCTTCGTCTATTCAATTGGAATCCAGGCTGGAATGAACACAGACTCGTTCGTTGATCACTTGCTTGGAAACGGGGTGAGTTTCTTCCTGTATTTCGCCGTGCATATTGTACTCCCGTTATTCTTCGGGTGTTTCGCGCTTACCTACCTTACGTATATTGCGCGCGTAACCGTGCGGCGCGCCGTTCAACTTGAAAAAGACAAATCGCAAATGGAACGCTACTTTTCTCCCGGGGTTGCAGAGAAAATTACTTCAGCCGACGAAGATTTCCTCAAACCAGGAGGAACACGTCGAAGCGTTGCAGTTATGTTCTGCGACATTCGCGGCTTTACCAAACTCAGCGAGTCTCTTTCACCAGAGGAAGTCGTAGAAATTCTGTCCAACTATCACGCCTGTATGGTTGATGTGATCTTTCAGAATGGCGGGACCCTGGACAAGTACATTGGCGATGCAATCATGGCAACATTTGGAACGCCAACGCAAACGGCAAACGATGCCCAGAACGCTGTCCAGGCGGCAATTGGCATGCGGCGGGCGCTTGTCGATTTCAACGCCAATCAACGCGCAAAGAATCAGCAAGAGTTAGCTCATGGTATCGCGGTTAATTTTGGCGAAGCGATCGTGGGCAACATTGGTACGCGGGAACGGCTGGAGTATACGGTAATCGGAGATACAGTCAATATTGCAAGCCGCATGGAATCACTGTGCAAACAATTCAACACCGACATCATTGTCTCAGAAAGCGTTAAACAGCGCGTTAGGAATACAGAAAGCTTCGGGGCGCTGGGAGAAGTAATGCTCAGAGGAAAAGACTTCCCGGTGCGCATTTATAAGATTGAAACCGACCAGCAGTGAAAATGCACGTCAGCTCCGCGCTTAACCAGATCGGGGGATACAGGCAATTTCACGCGGTCAGGGCTACTGTTTACGAAACAGAATCCAGGCAACTATTGCCAACGCCGGGTCCATGAGGCCAAAGGCAAACATCAGCTTTGGGAAGACCCCCATTAGGGCAATGGGGATGAGGACTGCCGGGACGAAAATGAGCCGGTCCACAACTGAGGCCGCGACAATTTGTCCCGCCCCTGATCGCCCACCAAAGAAATAGAACCAGCCTATTACCCCCAGGGTGAGCCCTATTACCCGAAGTAACGCTTCTTCGCGACCGACAAATTCACTCTCCATGAATATGCTCTGTGCAATTCCGGGCCAAACGACAAGGACCAGTCCCGAGGCTATATATAGCACACCGTTAAGCGCCGTAAATCGAGAGGCGGCGGAGAGATTTGCCGGTTTTTCGAAAAGAGCCTTAAGGATTGTCATATCCTCAAGGAGAGTCGACGCCTGAGAACGTCAAGCCCTCCATCACCTTCTGGCGAAGTGCCTATCTGACTGAATGTGATTTGCCGCGGGCTTTCCTGGTAGATGGTCCGCGAGCGCTCGTCCTTTTTTTTGGTTTCACTCTGTGTGCAGACTTCTTTGCGGAGGTCCGCTTACTGACTGTCTTTTTGGCCACAACCTTCCTTTTGAGCGTGCCTCCTGGTTTGGCTATTGCTTTTGACTTAGCGACCTGTTTCTTACCAACGCTCTTTGCGTTTGCAGCCCGTTCCAACTCCTTAATGTCGAACTTTTTCATCTTCAGAAACGCCTTTGTGATCCGATCAAGCTGCACTTTATCGGCTTTTGCCATCATTTCTTGCATGGCCCGCGGTACGATTTGCCATGACAGTCCAAACTTGTCCTTCAACCAACCGCATTGCTCAGCCTGGGGAACGGCAGAGAGCTTTTGCCAGTAATAGTCTATCTCCCGCTGCGTGTCACAGTTCACCATCAAAGAGATGGACTCGTTGAATCCAAACTTGTGGTCCCTCGCACTATCCATTGCGGCGAGCCAAAGGTTCTGAAGTCTGAAATCAGTGAACATCACCGTTCCTTCCCTTTCCGGTGGCTGGCTTGAATCATAACGCATGAAAGAGCCGCGCTTCGAATTCTTGAACACTGACGTGTAGAAGGTCACTGCCTCCTCCGCTCTGCCACAGCTCTCTCCCACGAACAGAAGCGATGGCATGATGTCCGGGCGATCCTCTCCCTCAGGATTTGAAAGGATCAACTGCCAGGACAATCCGAATCTGTCCTGTATCCAGCCGTACCGCTTTGAAAAAGGATATTCCTGAAGTGGCATGAGCACAGTTCCGCCAGGCAGCAACTTTTCCCAGATAGAATTGATACTTTGTTCTGCTTTTTGCTCTTTCGAAGGATCGAAATTTACTATGAAAGAAATGGATGGATTGAATTTGAAATACGGGCCAGCGCTGATGGCTTCAAAAGGTTGGCCGCGAAGTTCAAAGGACACAATATCACAGTCCCCTGACGGGGTCCCGGTAATTTTCGACACACGCTTTACTCGCGATCGAGGGAATACTGATGTGTAGAACCTGGCCGCTTCTATGGCTTCCTTGTCGAACCAGAGATGTGGTGTGATCGTTTCCATGCCTCATATTGCCTGTGATGAGTCCCAGGGGCAAGGTTCTTTTTTTTGCGCAAATGCGCTGGAGGTTGGAAATTGACAGCCGCAGGGATTGAAAGGGAAATTCGTCTGATCAGCGAGAGGCTTGTCGCGCTGAACAACAAAGCTCCAGAAATGTCGGGAATGGACTGGGCCAGAGATCACGGTTGGATCTCAGAAAATGAATGGGAGTCCGCTGAAGAACAATCAAAGAACGGAGTCAGGCTACAGGAGGCAGAACTGGAGAAGATTGAAACTCTGCGCAGAAAACACCCTGAACCCATGACGGAGTTTCTCACACAGTACATTGATCGACTGAAGAACACGCAGCAGAATCTGAATCGCATGGCCGCTAAAGCCGCAGAACAAAAAATCGAATTTTCAATGCAATTCAACCGACATCTGCTGGTGGACATTATTGCCTGCCTTGAAGGCTGGAAGAACAAAAGGAAAACCAAACACTGGCCCGCATGGATGTGGCGAGTAGTTTTTAGTGTTAACGACGAATCAGAAAGATTTATTGAGAAATCCGGCGGATAACGGCAAAAAGGGACTTCCTGGAAAAAGAAAACCCGTCAGAGCGACGGGTTTGAGGAAGGATCAGGGAAACATCAGTGCCGTTGACCACTGAGACTCAACCGGGGTTTCCATTACCCGGTCGACTGCTTGCAGTCTAGTTCGTCACATTGATGCTGTGGCCAGCATAGCTGGTGAAGAAAAGTCGCGACCCATCCGGCGAAGTGATGCCGAAACCATGGGTACCCCAATTGAAAATTGTGGTGAATGACCCGGTGACCGGATCCATCCGAATAACATCCCGAGTAAACCCTGAATCATGCGCCGTGAGAAACAGCTCACCTCCAATGAAGGTCATTCCACCCGGAGACTCGCCCGGCGAGAGGATCGCAAGCGTAATTGTCGAGGGACCAGACATCGTCTTTGGAACTTTGCGAACACTATAGTTGTAATAGTCTCCAACGTACAAGTGCGTGGCGTCAGCGGTGATAAGGTGAGGCGTATTGAATCGCACGGACGTCGAAACGTTGGAGTCAGCGTTTCCGGCAGTGCCATACAAGCCAGCCACGGCGCTTACGATTCTACTTGCAATGTGAACTTTGCGAATTGCATGGGCTCCGGCATCTGCAACGTAAACGTGCGTCCCGTCCGTGACGACGCCCTGCGGTGTGCTAAATCGAGCTGCCGTACCGGTACCGTCCAGGGCACTGCAACTTCCAGCGCTTCCTGCAAGGGTGGTCACATTCTTTGTCCGCAAATCAATCCTGCGAACATCGCAATTCCCGGATTCCGCTACATACAAGGCGGTGCCGTCTGTCGTGATGCCCACAGGGCTGCTGAAGCGCGCCGCGGCACCAATTCCGTCCAGGTATCCGGAAGCGCCGCCGGCAACTGTGTCAACCTTCCCATCCGTTGCGTTGATTCTGCGGATTCTATTCCCCGAGGTTTCGGTTACATAGAGATACTTTCCGTCTGTCGTCATGCTGTACGGGTTGTTAAAACTCGCGAAGCTCCCAAAAGCATCGGTGCTTCCAGCGGCTCCGGAACCTGCGAAACTTGAAAAGCCAATGGCAGTAGGAGCCGAGCCCACAATGCTATTTCCCTGCAACTGGAAGCATTTCACATTGACTACAATGTCTGCGCTTCCAACGAATTGAGTATTGTCGGCGTGACATGCGCCCATGAAGGGCTGGACGGCTGCCATAACGGTTGGCGTCGTGAAATCAGCCACAAAACCCTGAAGGACGTAGCTACCGTTTGAGGTAATTGCAGCGGGTTCAGTGACACCATTTAACTCAAGGGTAGTACTACCTACCAATCCAGTCACATTCGCGGTGACCGTATAACGTGGAATTACGTTCATCTGGATCGGCGGCGCACTGAGAATACCAAACGAAGCACTAATGCCAGCAAGCGTCGCGTTATTCTGAATGGATACCGTTCCGTCAGCAGCGACTGTTCCTATGGATGGATCAACGCTCCACGAAGGGTAGATCGCGACTTGGTTTCCGAAGACATCAACACCGCGTGCATCCAGTTGGTAGGTGCTTCTGCCGGGAACTGTAATTGGCCCGCTGATGGAATTTCCGTTTGTATCAAGAATCTCCATACTTACGATTGAGCCTGGCATTACCTTGAAGGACGCAAATGGCAGATCCGCTGGTGCAAACGCAACATTGAGAGTGTATGCCTTGGTCGGATCCGTTAGTTGGTTCGTGTCCTTAAGAGTCCTTTTGGGCGTAACCGCAATCGTGGAGTACCCGGGATAGACTGCGACATCAACGTCTCCGGGGGACGCTGGTACTGATACCGTAGATGGATCAGCAGGAAGTGTTGCTGCGACCTGACCTCCGGCACAAGAGTTCCGGTAGTTAGCTCGAACTCGATACGTTCTAGTATAGCCTGCTGTGATAACGTTCGATGTGCCGGTTGTTTGGAGCGAGGAGCTTCCTGGCGTCAGGACCCGAGTGGTATTGACCGCATAGTTCACCGGTCCTGCAACTTTTCCCCCGTTGTCGTAAGCTACAACCTGTAGATCTATTTCATTTCCAACTCCAACAACCCCGCATGGATTACTACCCCATTCGCCCGACGGAATAACAAAACCGTAAATGTCATTTGAGGCTGTGGTTGGTGTATAGTTTGGATCGGGGACTTTCTCAGGCTGCATGATAACCGTTTTTGGGGTTTGGCCCTTGATAGTGTACGTCAGCTGAACACTGGCCACAGAACCGCCAGTAGCGGCCTGGGGGTGAGTTACTTGCGCTCGCACGTATACAGGAGCGCCAACAACTACCTGCGCGGAGACCGGCATTGTATCGAGGATCATTACGGTCGGCCCGCTGCTGATCGCGGCGAACGATTTGGCGACCGGCATATAGATTGTGAAGTGCGTGATCTCGGCGTTAATGACTGCCGTGTCTGTATCAACGGAGTTCGGGACCCCGACGTAAGCATTCATTTGCTCATTGAGATACATTATTTGGCCTTGGGCTGGATCCAGGAGATCCGCAGCCATTTTAGCATTGTCATAGCGAACGCTCAGGCGAGCCGGCTTTGACGGATCAAAAGTTGTCCCCTCTGGAAGAAGTTCGTAAGCCTGCGAGAATGCTGTAAATCCCTGACGATCTGCGTCGGGAATCTGAGCCAGTTTCTTGATTTCGATCGTTGTATCCTCGGAAAGGGATCCCGGAGGAATCGTGAGCGTGACCTCATTGTTCAGGTACAATGTGCCGCCGCTTGCAGCAGATACGTGCTGGGAGACCGAACTCGCAGGATTGGCAGGATCAAAACCGGGAATTTGCCCGGCAGAAGCCTGTGGGGCGCTGAAAAGCAAGAATTGGCTATCGCCGTGTTTATCTTTTGAACATTGGGCAAGCATCGCAATCGTCATTAAAACAATGAAAAATGCGCTCCCCCTCCGTAGATTTCGTACCAGTGACATATGTATAAACCTCCTGTTGAAATCGTCCAACAAGAGTAGTATGCGGCCGCGAGGTAAGTGTCTCAGGAAAAATGAGCACTTTCGACGACATGAACGCCACTTAACGGCAGATCAGGTGCCGGTGAAGCATGGGCCTGTGGTGAGTGCTCGCCAATTGCTCAGGATTGCTCTTTTGAAAGGTAAACAATGCGAACAATGTCTGTTCTAAGGATCTTTCGCGGTTCGCTCCCATTGATCTTGATTAGAATCTCTGTTGTAGTCGTTTCAGAGATCTCACCCCTGAGAATTTCTCCGCTCTTTAGGAATACTGCCTGCAGTTCTGGTAGGTTTGGATCTGGCTTCAGGGCATCCAGGATTGCATTCAATTTCTCTTCCTGCTTCCTGGCAACCTCCTGATTTACCTTTTCGCGCTCTTCTTCGATCTGTCGCTTCAACTTCTCAGATGAAATTACCAGCATTGACGAATCGCAAATCTCAAGCACAATGGTGTCACGGCGCAATGTTATGAAGAACCCCAGTATGGCGGTAAAGAAGGCGTCCCCCACCGTGGACCGTTCTGTTATGCGATACGAGTGCGTGTTATCCGGAAATACCAGAGGCGGAACGTGAACCGGAATAGCTCCAAACAGGAGGTAGTAGCGATGCTGCGCCGTGTGCTCGCGGCACTTGTCGTTCACTGGCGTTTCCAGGAGAATTGTGGCATGCTGTGCAGGCGCTTGAAACTTCTGTATGGTGCAGGATGCGAATCCTGCACTCAGAAGGAATAAAACAAGACACTGTAGCTTCCTGCGAGACGCAAAATTGCTGACGAAACATTGCATACACAGACCTACTGGACCGGACGGACCTCTTCAATTTGTTTTGAAAGCAGGGGGATCACCCCGTCGATCGTATGCAAGAACGGTTGCCCATTTCTAACGAAGTAGAATCCCACCATTGTTTTTCCGTCGCGCATCCGAACAGACTGAATTGAGCCATAAAATCTCTTTATGGATTCAAGCGATGACATATCTTCCCTGGAAACGTCTTTGAGGGCCACAAGCTCACGTTCGATTGCTTGAAGTTCTGCGGAACTCAAATTGCTCCTGGTTATTGCATCTCGGAAAATCCGGATGGTTTGGTTCGCCTGAATGGTTTCTGTCGTTGAGTATTTTTGGAGGGAGAAAGCGCCGGACACTACGGAGATTTCCAGTCTGTCGCCGTGAACTTCGAACTTTGCCTGGGTACCCAGCGGCCGAAACTCCGCTCCCTGCCACAAAACTACAAAGTCGTGTTGTCCACCGGAATCCAGAAGAAGGCCACCTTCCACCAGTTCAATCCGCAAAGGGCTCGTGTTCTTCAGTTTGATTCGAGAATCGGCCAGAAGACGAAAGACCCTGGCATCCTGGGTCAATACGACAGAAGCTCGGGGACCGGTCGTCAGGATATCCTCGCTTCTGACTGTATCTAATGCGATGACTTTGCCCTCACGCTCAAGAATCGCCGCACCCGAATGTTGCATTCGCAAATCGGCTCCGGTATTGGGGAACCAGAGAAAGGCCAGGAAGGCAAGAACCACGGTCGCTGCGGCGGCAAAATGAAACCGGTACCGAACTATCTGAAAACCGGATGGCTCTGGCATAGCACGTATCGCGGCGAGGACTTTTGCATCCACCGATTCAGGAGGGGATTCAGACACAGCACGACGGACCCCGGCCGGCCATTGACCGGGTGGGCGCTCAAGCAAGGTTTTGATCATTTCGTCCATTCTTGCCCTGTTTCCTGCTTCTTCCAAAATCTCAACGCTCCAATTGCCCTTTCATCTCATTATTTTTGCAGAATTTCACGTCCAATACCGGCTCTTTCGAGTGCCGCTGCCAGAAACTGAAGCCCTGCCTCGAGCTCTCGGTACGCCGTGGATCGTGATAGCTTCAAAATCGACGCAATTTCTTCCATAGACAGCTGCCCAATCAATCGGAGGCGGAGCATTTCCCGCCTTGACTCAGCCAGTGCAGCGTTGTTCAGGCAATCGTCGATTGCATCTCGAATGTCGCCGGATTCATCTGCGGCCGCCGTTGCCTGTGGCGTAGCAATTTTTTCGAGCGCACGGAGTTCGCGCGTACGGCGCCTGAAATGGTCCATGCACTCGTTTCGAGCAATCCCGAAGAGATAAGGGACAAGAGATTCACGGTCCAGGCCCTTTTTTGAGATGACCGGCAGCACTTTCAGCCAGGCACGCTGGAAGATATCCTCGCTCGCATCGCTATCCCGGACAATTGAGTTGATGTAGCTCCAGAGCCGATCACGAACGTCACGGTAAACCTCTTCTATCTCAAGGGGTCTCAAGATCTTCCAAACTCCTCACGCAACCGGCGAAGAGTATCTTTTTTCGCCAGCACTATGAAGAAACGACGAGCAAAATCGAAACTCGGCACCCAAAAAAAAACGCACAAAAAGTGAAACGCGAGGACGCTATTCCTGAATCCCTACCGGTTGGGACCGTTAGGTGCCTTCTCCCCCCTGTTTTTGTAGACAACCGAAACCCCGTAGTGATAAAGCAGAATGCAGCTTTCAACGGTTCTTTCGGATGGGGTGTTGGCCGTGGTTTCTTTCTGGGCCGCCTGGATTGTGTACAATGCTGGCTTGCGCCCTGGAGCAATTGCCTTTCTCCTTACCGGCGCTGCCGCATTCGCCGGCGTTCTCCGCTTTTCCGTATTCCCGGGGATAGTTCCAGTACATTCAACGCTTTCTGCCATGGCAGGCCAGGTTGGTATTCCGCTACTCGGTTTGAGTTTTGCCCACGCGGTCTTTCGCGTCCCGGTTACGACTTTGCAGCTTGAAGCTGCTGGCGTTGCTTTGCTGGCTGTATGCCTCGTGAATCGATTTGTTTTTCCAATTCCTTTTTATGCGACGGTGATTGGTGGAATCGGGGCTCTAATCATAATTGTTGCAGGAGTTCGATCGATGGTTTCCGTTGCTGGCGTGCTTGCAATTGGCGGCGCGATTGTTCTGATCGTGGCCGGACTCGCAATTGGTTCATCAGGGGAGATCTGGAAGTTGCGGCGCGTCGACCTGTATCACTACGCACTCGCAATTTCGATGTGGATGATGGGAACAGCGCTTAGAAAGATCCTGGTCTAATTCTCTGGCCGCGCAACGAGTTCCTCATACCCTTCAAGCGGTTTTGCCTGCGGGTTGAATCCGGAATCACTTTTTCGCCAGAGCTTCTGCTCTTCCGGCGAGCCATACAATGCTTCATGAATGAAGATCCATTCGAGCGCTTCTACCGGCAGATGCTTCATGTTTTCCTCGACTGGTCCGAGAGCTTTGATTAAAGAGCGCGGGAGTCTTTGTTGATCTCCAAGGAAGAATGTCTCACTATTCGAGAGTGCTGCCGGATATGTTACATCGTTATTGTCAATGGGACTATCGAAAGCGGTGATTGGATCCACCGTAGTGAATTTGAAAATACTGACACCAATGTGCACATAGGAGTTATTGCCAGGCGTGGATTCTGAGTTGGGCAACTTGATGAGCAGCGAATTTCCCAACGATTCTTCTTCGCCTGCGTACATCGAAGGACAACCGGCAATCCAAACGCGCGGTACTTTCTCCCAGGAAATGGCGAGCTCTTCTGGCCGGGGCGGTGAATCCTGGTACACTTCTAGATCATAGTAGACCGGGTAGCCTTCCGTTCGGTCTGCGCGAGTATGATAAACGGAAACACGCTGCGCGCCGGACGGACCTTCCACAAGAACGGTAAAGGGTCGTCCACCATTGTCGTGGACCTGATATAGATTCGCGCCAGCCGTTGACATCAAATCCAGGGGCAATTCTGCGCAGGATAAGACAACCCTTTCCAGGCAGGCAATCGAGTGTCCAAAGAGTTGACAGTTGGCAGAGAAAGGCAATTCAACTACCATGAAACAAAGCGCAGGCACAGTACCGGAGCACAGCCATCAAAGAAAGGCCGCCATAGCCAGGGGAGGGATCGCCGACCACGCTCTTCTGACTCACGTCCGGCCCATTCAGAATTTTGACCTTAACAGGACCATCTTCAATACACTGGAAGGCAGCCTGCCGCGCCTTGTGATCCAGACTAGAATTGCCAAAGACGTGTCCTGGGATGCAGAAGCTGCGCGTTCCATTGAGCAAGAATACCGCGCCAAATCGCAATCCAAAAAGCTTCCGCCAATCGACGAAAAGCTTCTCCGCTTCCTAACAGAAGAGTGCGATTTTGATGTGGAACATGCGGACGGTTCGTTCCTCGATCATCTGTACTATTGCTACGAGTATACTCATCACTATTTTCCGGGACACTCGGCACTGGTGATGCTTCTGCACTCCATACTTGGAACAGGGACCAATACGTTCGCCATGGGTAAGGAGAAAATTCCGCGTCTCAAACCCTTGATGAGCCCTGACGAATGGAATCACGTGCAAGCCTTTCCTTCCGTATTACGCCTGCTATACGACAATGCGCTCTTTGTGGAATTGCAAGAGAATGCCGCACGCAGAGATTCCCTCAAGGAGGTTCACTTTCACCGAGTGATCGACAATGAGCCTATTATGATGTCCGGCAAAGACTTCTGGATTCAGCTGAACTATCAGCTCATCCATCTCACAGATTTCATTCCAGTGAGCAACTGGTCAGCGCACTACGCGGATTCTTCTTTTATCCTATTTAGAAAGCTCTACAAGTTTCTTCAAGACACAGGTAAGCTGGAAGCAAAGATCAATTACACTGCTCCCCCCTTCTTTGCGCGAGTGAAGGGGGAACAACTCCCCCTTGCAGGATGGCTTCTCACTCTATTGCCATCAGGAATTAGCGAAGCAATGACTGCGAAGTCTGTGCGTAAATTCTCAGAAAGGATTGGCCACGACCTGTCATACAAGCTTGTATTCTAGACCGGGCCCAGGCGTTGCCTGGACAACCCTCGTAATAATTGTGACCCAGAAGAAGCTACCAGAAGGCCTGATAGGAAGTCGCAAGCGTCACGTGAACGGGTGTACCACCTGGAGCAACGGCACTGGCACTCCCAGTCGTGAATGCTCCTGTTGAAGGACTCAGTGGTGCCAGGACAAAACCTTGCGAAGAATTTACAGAATACAGAAAGCCTCCCTGCGGATCTACAGCCAGCCCCCGGTTGAATCCCGCTGCGACAGTGATCGTTGAAAGAAGCGTCAGCGCACCGCTGTTTGAAATCTGAAATGCTTCAATATTGGAAGATACGCTGTCAAAGCCAAGGTAGACTACTGGCAAATAGGGATGCGCGACAATCCCGTGTGAAACCGTACTGGTTGCTGCAACGGAATACACCTCGGTAAGAGCACCGGTGGTTTGATCGACGCTGTAGACCCACGTTCTGCTTCCACCGAGAGCACTTGCTATCACGAACCGACCGTCGTAGGTGATTGTCACTGTGTAAAGGTTCGTTGCCCCGCCTGTAAGGGCAATATTGCCGCCATATGTCAGAGTGCCGTTATTCGCAGTTAGTCGGCCAACCCCCAGAGCTCCGTTCTCAAGACCAACGTAAATGAAACGCCCATTCGGGTGAACAACGCCATGTCGAGGCTCCGTGCCCGCAGCAACGGCGGAACCATGAATCGTAAGCATACCGGTGGACGGATCGCGCCGGTAAACCTGAACCTGGTTGGCCGTGCGTTGACTCACCATGAGAAAATCGGAAAATAGAACGAGTCCGGCCGGGTTTGAACCGCCCGGAGTGTTAACGGTTTGAACCAATGTCAGAGTACCGGAACCCTCATTGATAGCAAACACGGAGACCGTATCAGAAGTAAAGCTGGCGCAATAGAGGAACTTTGCGGAAGAATCCGCAACAACAACGTTAGGTGCAGTTCCTGCAGAAAAGGAACCGGCTATGGACGCGACTGCGCCGGTTTTAGAATCGATCTTAACCGCCATTACGGAATTGGTGGCTGAGTTGGTGCTGTACGCAACCCGCGCCACGGGTTTCCAGTAAGGGATAAAAAGCAATCCTGCGATAAGCGCGTCGCAGCGTGCATCTGAATCCGAGCAGTTGCTTGAAGCACGACAAGCCACCAGGGATGAGAAGCAAACAAGTAACGTGAAGGCCAACGCGGCTCGCTTTATGTGCATGCTGTGCAGTATCATTGAACCTCCTCAGCCGACAAGCCTTTGATTTGCAAGCTATCCTAAATGAAACCCGAAGAAAGCAGGTTGGACTTATCGAATCGCGCGCAGAGCAGTTGAGCCGCGATCCAGAGTCAGGTGTGTGGTCCGATCTGTGTCCGACTCCGTTGTTGCGTCGAGTTCGACAAATCCGTTCAGGAATGTTTCTATTTCTGACGTAAATCGCTCACCGAGCCGCTCGCTCGTATAGGCCAGAAGTTGAATTGTTCCTCGAGCGTTTGAAAAGTAATAGCCATGATACACGAATCGAACACCTCTCAGAGTCCCTGTCATCTGCATGTAAAGGACCCGCTTCTGGTTCACCGTTCTGTATTCCTGCTTTACGATTCTGATGTCCGGGGCTGCTTTGCGAGCATTGTCAAGCGCAAGCTCCTTCAGCGTGCTGAGCGGAACAGATATCTCCTCTGAGATCATAAGCGCGTAGAGATCATCGCTTCCTTTCTTAAAAGAAAATTCCTGCGCTGTTCCCGGCTTGCCCTTTGAGAATGTCCATACTTTTGGATCGATCCAGACGCCTGTGTTTACCTTGCGACTCCGGACCAGGAATGATGATGCCTTGTCCGCAACAAACGGATTTGGATTGGTTTCAATTTGCCGGGGCGCTGCATCCGATTCCTTTACATAGTTCCACGTTCCATTCTCGTGGAGAATTACCTGGTCACCGGTTGAGGTTATGGCGTTGATCTGCGCATGGATGCTGCAAACACTTACAAAAACAAAACCAAGACCCAGAACTGCTTTCATGAAAGTCGATTTTCACGTTAAATAAAAAGATGTCACGCCGAATCCAGTCTCGTTATCGGGAGTGGATTCCTTGGGGAGAAAGCAGCTGGCCTCCGTAGCGCTTAGCCAGGCACTCCCGAGACGGAACTACTCGTCGATTTTCTGCAGGCCTTTGGTTGAGTCCCACCAGTAAAGGGAGTTACCGCTGAAGTGAATTGCATTGGAACTAATTGGGATGGTTTGACGCGACGAATAGGAATCCCATGCCTTAGTTTTGAATCGCATAGTCCAACCGGAAGAGATAGCGTAGACGTATTTATCCGACACACTCAAGTCATAGTCGTTGCCTCCAACTTCGCCAACGACTGCAGCTTGCTGCAAAGGCATATTTAACGCGAAGAGAAGCCAGGGTGTTCCAGCCAGCCTATCCGTGATATAAAATATGTCTCCCTTCCGCACGAGCTTGCCCGGTTCCAGGCCCAGACCGACTTCCGGAATTACTGCCCCGCCCTCTTTCGGAATGGATGCGATGACCCAACCGGGTACCGTTGTGCAACTATTGCAGGTGAAATAGAGACGATCATTGTAAAGAATAAGGCCACGATGTGGACCGGCGAAGAGCTGCTGCCGCGCAGAACCGTCCTTTCCTGCTCGGAAAATTCCGTCTGGATTGGCCCCGTCGCGGCCAGACCAATAAATTGAATCCCCATCGATTAGCCATTGGTGAGAACTTACCGGCCCCTGGGTGACCTGGTCCGCACTTCTCAGGCGAAGGTCGGAGGGGATTCTGTAAATACCTGCACCCGACCCGGCATAGATCCAGGTACCATCCGTTGACAAGCAATCCCGACCGCACCTCAGAGAGGCTGGTTCAATTATGTTGTTCACGCCAGTCGTAATGTCATGTGAAAGCAAATGGCTTGAACTGCCGAAAGCTAGAATTATTCGATCACCGACCCCGATCAGCGTGGCATCGCCTGTTGCTCCAATGGGAGTTGAACTCGAGACGGGATCTTGTGAATACAACGCGCTTGTAGATCCGTCTGAATTGAGCTTGTACAGGGCCCATGGTGTAGCCCAGTACGAGACACCACCATGTCGTAGAACCGTACGCAAGGCTCCGTGACCTGCACCAGACGCCGCCTGAGTCACAACTCCCGTGGGCAAATCCACCCTGAATATCTTGCTAGGACTAGATGCGTATTCATACTGCAGCGCAAGCAGTTGGTTTCCCTCCACTGAAATTTCCCTGACATTAGGAATTCCGGCAGCAACCAACTCCGGGACCGTCGCAGTATGCGAGACCGAGTAGATATTGCTACCGCTCGCCCAAAAGAATCGCCCACCCGAGATGGCGTTTGGAATTCGGTAGTAAGGGGCAAGTGAAAGACCGGCCTGGATAACTGTGATCGTCCCAGTAGCCAGATCATAGCGCAAAACGGCCCCATTACCCGGCCGTGGCAGAACCATTACGTATAACGCAGACTCGCTGGCGCGGATGGTGACCTCATTCGGAATGGTCAGTAACGATTGAGGCGGCCCCGCTTGCGTCAAACTCCGCGCCATGACTATATCGTAACTCCCATTGTAAGCAACCCAGAAAGCAGTCCTGCTGTTCGTTGAAAGTCCCCGGACGCCGTTAGACCCGCCGATCTGGGAGTAGGGCACGGCCGTCTCGATCGCCCCCTTCCCATCGCTCCCGGTGAAGAGACGCTGGATTTGACCGCCGCCGCCGAAATACAAGTAACCATTGTCCCAGGCAAAATCCTGTGGATAGCGAAAGATACTTTCGGACTGTGCTGTGCCCCCGCCCAGCCAGGTGTTCGTACCGGTCGCCCTATTGTACGCGACAATCGAATGACTGGTGCCCAGGTAGAGGTTAGTATCGTCCGCTCCAATGGTTACGACAGGGTTTACTCGGTCCGCTCCTATCAAATTTACCGGCGCTAGCTGGAGCGTCGTTGATTCATTGGCGATCCCGCTACCTTGCGAGTTGGTGGCCACATCCCGAATCGAAAATGCAGCGGTAAGCCCCAGCATTTTCAGCATCGAGTCCCCTTTACCGTCTCCGCCAGCATCGCCTCCGGTTCCCATGACCCAGCACTGCGCCGTGAGCAAAATGACTGGAATCAAAGAACAAACACTCTTCATCATAACTACTCTACGAATCCATGCTCCGTTTGTCTCAATAATTTCCAAACTTAACCTTCGCCGGATGCGGGTAAGCGAAAAAAACAGGCCCAGATGACTGCGTCAAAGCCGCCAGTGCATACCTGTGCTGCCACTTTTTTCCATGGCTTCCCGGCGCCCAACAAGCGCTCGTTTCCCTGTAATAGATTTAGGCCTCTGTTCGTCCTGCGGCGCAGACCCAGGGGCTCGAGGGACAACCTTTACGGGCGGGCAATTAGTAAGTATTATTAACTTTTATTGATTTACTTTTCCTTACAAGTGAAAAGAAGACAGGCTGTGTTGCTAAGGCTGATGACAGACGAACGTGATTGCAGTCGTGGATACTACCACCAATTCCGTGGCTATCCTTTCGGCAACGGCGGGTTACGCGGGAAGCATCCTGGGTCCCGACGGTAAGATCTACATGGCGTCGCATAACGCCACAACCTTTGCAGAGATTGACCCGCATTCTAACGGGACGGCTGTGCTCCGGCATTATTCAGAGCAGCTACCTGAATAAACTGTGAACGTCGGTCAGACTACTACGGAGCTACGCACGAATCATTTCCATTTCCGCGAGCGGACACGCGCGACTGATTCGAATTCTTCAGCAGACAATCCTCCGTATATTTCCCACGTTGCCGGATCGCCCTGTAAGTACACCTCGCCTTCCAGGTCTGCATCGCGCGCCAGATCGATTCTTCCATCAGACTCTCCAAAGAACAACTCATCCGTCTCCCCTCTGGACCAGCGTTCAGATTCCGGTTTATTCAGCGTGGAAACGTTGATCTCACCTTTTCCGAATGCGTAAAATGACACGCCCCTTCTAACGTAAAACCCGGCAGCTTTCCAGGAGTCGCCGATCTGAATTCGTCTAAGCTGTAGCTTGCGTAGGAACACAACCATGTTCCCGCGCACAACAAGGGCCTCTGCGTACACCGGATTCCACTGAACACTATTGGTTGTCATGGTTCCGAAACGCGGGCCTGAATAGACGTGTTTCATGGATTGCAAATCAATTAGGTGAACGCGACTGCCGCCACCACTCAGGTAGCCCGTGGCGAGCATTGTGCCGCCAGGATTCACAGTAGCCATCCCTACGTCGTACTCGTGACTATGCCAGGTTTCCTTTTTTGTTTTCAGATCGAACGCGTACGTCTGGCGATTGCCACCCGTCCCCGCAACAACGTAGACAGTTTGACCATCGGGCGATTGCTGAATGTCACAGATTGACATCGCCATATCAGTAAACCCTTTGTGGACACTCAGAGGAATGGCGAACACCGGAGGGGTTGTTTTTTCCATGATGTTTGCAATAGGTTCATTCTTCTTGATGAGACCCTCGTCCAGAATGTGTAACCTGGCGTGCGGGTTCCCATATATGTACGTTCCGTCTTTCAGCTCTGCAATAGGTGCTGTTGGCAACGTTATCTGCCATCCACCGGGCTGTCCATCGTCGAATGTGACCTTATCTGGTCTGAGCTGGTAGTGCCACAATCTCCGAGACGTCTGCACGTCATGAAGGCGAAAGCTCACGTCAAATAGTCCGAAGTCCTCCCTCGCATTCTTCCACCTGGAAAGGATGTGGCGGCCCCCATGCGCAGACCTTGCCCCCATTGGCCGCATGATCCAGTACCGAGATCCTTCCTCTGCTTCAATCTCCTGTACTTTTGCGGGATCTGGTTTGCGATTATCCACTACATATTGATGGTCCTTGTGATAGAAATATGATTCCTCGGCAATTGACTGGATGATCTTGCCGTCTGAGGTTTGATGAATATTCAAAGTAAAATGATCTTCTCTTGCGCCAATAGAGGTGATGGTAAGAAACTTCGTTCCGCTTGGATCCACATCGGTCACAAAAATTTCGTTCTTGCTTTCCGGAAAAGGCCTCACCTTCCAGCGAATTTTTCCCGTGTTGATGTCAGCAAGAATGAGGTGTCCATAATCACTTCCGGCGATTACTGCGTTTCCATCCGGAGTGTACCTGGCTGATGTGAGGGAAAAGTCTTCCAGGAAAATGGAATGTACGACTCCCCAGGCTTCGCCCTGGGGACGAAACTCCAGAGCATCGAACACGGGGAACTTTGCCGAAACCAGGAACAGACAAAAGAACGGGACGAATCGTCTCATGAGCTATTAGAGACATTCCAAAAGAAAGAGCACAACTATTTTTCCGAGGTCTAAAACAAGCTTCAGGATCCATGGGAAGCTCGGCGGACGGTTCGACAGGAGTCATCCCATTGCTACAATGATCCTTTTCTTTCAGTCTGTAGAAAAAGGATAGCCACACCCTGCTGTTCTGGCATCTAACAGGCATAGTAAAAGTATGGAGGAGATTTCATGAAACTCAGAACAATAGCCTTTCTAGCCCTTGTAATTCCCGCACTGGTTTGGGCAGAACCACAGCGAGCAACGGAAGATGGAATCGAGGTCACAGTAAGCCCCCTGGCCGATGAAATCCCGGGCTTCAAAACGTTTGATGTCACACTCAAAAGTAACCGGAGTACTGATCACAGCGTCCAGGTAGAAATCCAGCTGAATGATAACACAGTCAAGGAACCGGCAGGAGCCAGAGGAAAATGCACAGTAATGGTAGGCCTGAAAGGTGGCGCCACTGTTCGGGAAAAGAAGCAGTGCAAGGAAACAGCGCCCTCCAACTCATTCTCCGTTCAGATTATCAAGGTCTTCAGCAAAATCTTCTAATCGTCTAGCGCACAATAGCCCACCTCACGGGGCGGGCTCGTTGGCAAATATTCACAAGTCTGATGTTCCGACAATACCTGACTACTTAGTCTTGTAGCGCTCCATGAATGTGAGGAGAGCTTGCAGATGTGCCTTCTTCTTGGCCGGTGCCCCGCTCATCGATTGTTCGATTTTTTGCATTGCCGCCTTTTTCTTAGACGGATCGTGATTCAGTGCTTTCATTTCGGGAATGATTACAAAGATCGGCGGCTGAAACTGGGCCGGATCCGGATGATCTACTTTGAAAAGATAGGAATGATCGTCCATGAGCCTTTTTGAGTCAGGATGCTTTTCCATGTCTTTCTCAAGAGACTTGTGATCTTTCTCGCTCAGATAGACTTCTCCTTTTGAGTACGCCTTGATACCTTTCATCAATTCCCCGGCAGCCTTTTGTACTTTCTTTGCTCCGGAATTCTTTTCTTTCACCTTTGCCGATGGACCATGTGGATGTGCGCCGCGTTTTTCCGCGTTCGATCGAGACGCAGGCCTGGCTTTTGAAAACAGATTGCTGAAGCCGCGCGCCAGTGTGGACGTAAATCCGTCAACGCCGCTGCTCTGGCTATCCCGATCTTCGTGATGGTGATGATCCGCACTCTTGTGATGATCCGCACTCTTGTGATGATCCGCACTCTTGTGATGATCGTGACCAGGATGTTTCTCTTGCACGTTTCGTCCCTCGTCCGATGCCGCATGCGCAGAAATGGCGACGCGATCGTGTGAAACATGTGCCTTTGATTGTGCAGGCTTCACGGACTCCGCGCGGGACGGTTCCAACTCAGCATCCTCCATGGATACCGGAGGAAGTTCTTCGAAGTCCTGGCTGGAACGAACCATATTTTCCACAATGTGATCAAAACTGGCATCCATCTGGATCGCGTTCTGTTCATGAGATTTTCCAGATGCGCCGGGCTTTGACGAGGGAGCCGCGGCAGGTGCACCGGAAGGTGCGCGGACGGGAGTACGGAACTCTTTTAACCTTGCCTGGTATTCCGGTTCAGGAAATTCCTCGGACAATTTCTCAAGCACTGCCTGGTCCACTGGTTTCTTTAGATGGCGCAAAGCCTTCTTAAATGCATTGTCCTTCTCAATCTGGTGGATAAGAACCTGGGCTTTCCCCGGGAGTTCTGCCTGTTTGTGGAGTTGTTCTCGGGAGCCTTCGGGAAGCCTTGTAAACCACCTGGCCGCGCGCATCCTGTTCTGAATCAAATCCTCAAGAAATTCGTCGCTAAATCCGTGTTGATGCGATTCCTCAATTGGTTTCTCCATCTCGTCCTGGTCAAGGGTCCCCTTGCGCGAATGCGTTGATGGAGCGGGATCGGGCGAATGACTCCTGAGTATGGCGCGAATAGATTTCGCTCTTCCTTCCATGAGAGCTTGCCTGATTTCGTCGCGGTGCCTTCTGTAAAAGCTATGTCGTTTTGCGACGATTGCTTCGCGAACCTGATCTGCGGCTAAGATGCGCTCATAGAATAGAATCTTACTATTGATTCGCGCCTCCGACGCAGCGGTCAGCCAGTTACGATGGACAGCGACCTGCTTCAGTATGCGGAGCAACTTTAGCTTGTTTGCACTGGATAGATTCGATGTTGTAATGCTTTCGAGATAGTTTTCAAACTCATTCACATCCGCACTCTTGCGAAATAGCGTTTTCATCCCTTCCGGAATGTGATGGTCCTTTGCTATCTCCTGGAAGATTCTGAGCTTGACCGTGGGCTCACGGCTTTGAAGGAACCGGGATAGCCGCTGCATCGACCCGTTCTGCGCCTGCTCCAGATTGATCGATGATATCCTTGCGTCGATTAAATGCGACGAGACGCCTCCGCGTAAGGACTCGGTGCATTGCCGCTGTTCCTCGGCTCCACGAGCAGAGCGCACGAATTGATCAAAATGAAATAGCTCGGCGGCCGGAGTCGGTTCCTGTCTTTGCAAAACACGCAAAATCGTTTCTCTTTCTAGCGAACTGTACTCGGTTCCGTTCAGGATTTCACCTGAGAGCTCCATGGCCGCGTGTGAGTCCTGAGAAAAAAGATGGAGCAGCGAAGCTTGCATCCGCGTTGCGTCTTTTTGCGGATCATTCGATCTATTTGCCAGAAAGTTGGGACGAGAAGAGCTCGCTCCGTCCGGAACTGAGCCCTTCATATGCTCTGCAAGGAGGGCAGCGATACCTTCAGAGCTTTCCGGCTCAACATCGGCAAGAATAGTGGGAAAGTCTCTTGGTTTTGGACGCTCCTCCGCGTGGAGGCGGTCGCGCCAGGGAGAAACTTCAATGTTTTCACCCAGAGAGAGGAGCTCAGCCTTGATTAGATTTTCAAGAATTACCGCAATCGTTGGCCAGACTCGCCTAAAAACTTCGTTCTCCAGGCATTCGTGTAGAAAGTGCACTTGCGACTCAACGCATTTGCGATGGTCCTCTTTTAGCGAATCCTCAATTTCATGAAGCCCCATGTGCACTTGCTTCAAGAGTTCGGGTGGTGGATCCACCAGGCTATTGCGATAGTTTAGTAGTCGTTCACGAATTGTTGGAAAGGAATCAAAGAGCCCGGCCTCTTCGAGTTGCGACGCGTAGTAGTCCACGTATGCGCGCATATCGGGGATGTTCAGCTTCCGATACATCGCCGAAAGATGAGCCATGATTTTCCCAAGCGGACTTTCGATTGCATCGAGTCCGCGCAGCAGCCGTTCTTGCTCTGTCAGAAACGCAAGCGGGTGCAGCTCTGCGAGTAGTTGGACGGAATTTTCTTCTTCCCTCTGCTCAAGTGCGCGATCGATGCGGGAGCCAAGACCAGAGAGCCCAAGGATTTGATCCTTACGCGTGATTACGCGCCCGGATTGTTCAAGGAGGAATTCCTTGTATGCCGCGTCCGATCTGAGATCGCGCGACTTATGATCGTCTAACGTTTCTTCTAGCTGATGCGCTCCTTCATCGTCCAGCAAATCCTCACGATACGCATCGATATATGCGTCCTGTCCCGAAAGAAAATCATTTGTCCGGCCTAGATTTTCGACATCGTCGTCGGTGAGTGAGGCAGCAGCGGACTCCTCAGAATCGCCGGAGCCCGGAGCCTCTCGCGCAGGCGAGTCAGGAGAATCCCAAAACCCGTCGGCGATTTGCACGTCTTGCGGATCTTGCAGGTGCCGCGATTCAAGCGTCGTCTCCGGATCGTTTAAACTCCACGGTTGGTCATCTACACTCGACTCTTGCCCCAGAGCATCCCCGTCAGGGACCGACATTTCTTCATCCGACCACGCAACACTCTGCACCTGAGCAGGCATCGTGGGTGACTCCGCGACATCATCGGTATATGGATTTGCATAGACATTGGCGGCGGACAGGCCTGCTTCTTCGCTCGCAGGCCCGCTTCCATGCAGCGTAGTTGCAAATGCGCCGCCTTCGTCAAGTCCGGGCGTATCACTGCCTTCAACGAAAGGGGAGTCAATCTCTGCCGCGTGCTGGAGCAAGACTGGCAAATCATCCGCGTCGGCGGTTAGTGGAATTTCATCAAGCGCACGGACTAGTCTCGAGAGCTGATCTGAACCCAGGCGAGCGGCGAGGGATTTGTGGACCTTTCCTTGGCTCATTTGCGCAAGAAACATTGCAACCATGCTTCTCCCGTCCCGCTCACCCATTGCGCCGAGCACAGCCAGCAGATCTCTAATTTGGAAGGTTTCTGAATCGACCAGGCTTCTGATATCCGAATCATAGTATTTCAGGCGAGTCTTGAAATACTCGTTGATAGGCTCAGGAAGGAATGAGAATTTTCTCGCCGCTCTTGGGAAGATTCTAGCCGCAATTGTCTCAAGGTCGTAGATGAGTTGAAAGGGAACTGGATGCTCTTCACATTTGCGGAGCAACGCGTAGTATTGCTCCTTCAGCCAGGAAAGCCCCATACGGGGTTTTCTGGACTCGGCCAGCATCCATCTTAGATCCGCTTCTCGTCTTTGAAAATCGAAACGCATAAGCGACTCGATTGCCAGTCGATATTTCTCCTGGAGGGTGAGGTTGGGCGAAGCTTCCACTAACGCGAGAGCCTACGAACGAGGTGGCCGTCGTGCAATAACAATTATTCGACTGATGGAAGGAAGTCGAGAACCGCATTTTTCAATGGGCTCTATGCGGTCTGTCTATTTGGAGGAACCAAAAAAGGGAATTTCACAAATATGCAAGCGAAACACTGATCACATAACGTCTCGCTAGCAAGAAAGTCGTTACGCGCAGGAAGAAAGCACTGGAATTGGTTGCCATTTCAGGCGTTATGGGAGCGAGTTCGTGGAATTCGGGAGTAAAATTAAAGTCTATTGGAACCAGGAAGGGTTATGCATTTCGTATTTGAATTACACCCCGGCGTCTTGGACGCAGAAGCCACGATCGCAAGAGTTCCGGTGGGAGTAAAAGACGTTGATCACCTTTTCGCTGCTCTGGACTCGGGTCTCAGCTTGCCGGGATATTTTGGCGAAAACTGGAATGCCCTGGAAGAATGCTTAAATGCGATGCTGTGTAAAAACCCTGGAAGCGGTTGGCGTTATGGCTGCTCCCAAGCAAGGGATCAGCATTCGAATCGGTTCAAAGACCCATCCGACCGAAAAGTAACTTAGTTGCCTTTGCGCCAGAATTGATTCAGTGAGAGTCGGCCTGGCTCGCGAATCTTGATTTTGTTTCGCGATTTCCATTGGTGGTCACAGGCGTAGAGTTGCATTCAGAAAACACCGCGCCACGGCCAAGCATTCCAGCCGTGACACTGGTTGAAAATCTGTTGCGCCGGCAATTCTGCTTCCAGATCACATTTGAATGGAAGCAGAATTTGGTTTCCGGCGAAAGAGAGGTTCGTCGAAGGCGTACAAAGAAAGCGGTGCCGCTTACTTAACCGGGATCCCACTGACTTTTGCGCATTTGTAACCGAGGGCGAAAAAAGTGTGCATCATTTCCACTCTCGCATCCTTCAGGCCTGTTGCGCCGGGTGCCTGCGCCAGTGCGTTTTCTGCGGCCACTTGAACGCTAGGCCAGCCAATGGTGTCCGCAAGAAATGTGCAATCCTCTCCTTTCACAGGGGTGGTGCTGACGGCAACCTTGTCCGCAGGGGCTTGCGTCGCAAGAACCTTATAACGCCCCATTGTCTTGAGGACATGGCACGAAGAACAGAGCATTGTGATTGCAACTAAAACGAATAGGATTCTGAATTTCATTTGGGTTGTCTCCTAGTTGACCGGTGTGCCTGTGATAATCACACAAGGTGGGATTGCGAAGAACGGCACCTCTGTATCAACGTCTTTCCACATTTTTGGGTTCCCGTTTTCAGAGTTTGCTTGCGCAAGTGTATTTTGAAAGATGGGATTGTTCAATAGTTCGCAATGTTTGGTAGTACGCAGGTTGGTTGCGTTTCCGTTTCCCGCCCCGCCCGGTTCCATATAGCCGATGTTTCCCCAGTTAAATGTGAAGCAACTGGTAACCAGGGGTAACACCAAAAGACTCAGCACGATTCGTCGCCTAACTGCCTCCTATGCCTTAGGCAACGGGCCGGATTGTCTATAGGATGCAAACGATTTTCTGATTTTGTTTTTCCGGAGAAGATATTTCCGTCATCGAGTGGTTACTCCAGAGGTTTGCGCTATGCGCGGTGTGGCCAAATCAAATGCATGCGCAGATCGGCCAGCCTATGATACCTGATTTCGGGTAGATGTCCGATGCCGAATTCACTTTCGATCACTCAGAATCGCGCTCGAAGGTCAACTCACATTATATGCAAGAGTCGCAGGCAATCTTATTTCGCCATTGGCATTCATACTTCATGATTTCTTAAATCGATTAAGCAAGCAGTATCGGAGCCAGGGCGATTCGCGCGCCATTTACCATCCAGGAAATTCAAACTCGCGTAAATTCCGGTGTCCGCGCAAGCAAGTAAGAACTGCCAATCGTTCCGTCGGGAAAGAGATTGATGCTCTTGCTGGTACTTCTGTCAAAATCCCAGACCGTTACTTCCAGGCCGTTGATCCGGTACACAGGATTTTCCCTGTAGTAACTTTCCACTGCCCGGTCTTCCAGGATCGGAAAATTCCGCGCCTCTCCAAACAGCTTTCGGAAAACAATGCGCTTGATTCCGGCATCCGCAGCAAGATCGAGGAACCGATCGGTATCGCGAAAATTATGCTCGTTTACAATGCAGCTGACTTTCACAGGAATTTCGCTTTCCCGAACAATTGCTGCTAAATCCGGCACGCGCCTTGAGCCCATCATCTTCTCGTAGATATCCGGCGAGAAAGAGGGAAAAGAAATGCAGGCGCGGTTGTACTGATTAAATACGCGGATCTTCTGAAGTGCGAGCACCCCGTTGGTATGAACAGAAAAACGCACCGGGCTCTCGCCGCCTGATAGTTGCTCTTTCAATAGCAAGAGCAACTGCTCCTCGTGTTTGTAAAGCTGCGGATCTGTTGTTGTCCCGGTAAAGACGACCTCCGGTATCACGAGATCCCTGATCCGGTTCACAAACTCGTCCTGATTGCGGAGTGGAAACAAATCCAGATTCTCTTGATTCACACGGCCTGGAATTTCTTTGCCTATGCAGAAAGGGCAGAACCGATTGCAGGGCCCCGCGAATAGAACATTCGCAAAATCCCATGTTGGATCTTTGCCGTTCACGCAACCGCCGTCGATAGAGCCGCAGCTCTGTTTCTTCTTAAATCCACAGTGTTTTCCAGCAGAACTCTCTGGACCGACGGTGCAAAAAACAGGGCGATTGTCCCGTTGAAATGCCGCGCACCTTTTTCCGTCAGCGAAAGGCTGTGCCGATTCAGGCCCGCCAGCTCAGGACCATTCTCGGACTCGGTGTAGTGCATAAGCCCTTCGGAAATCGCATAACGCACCTCATTCGGGTAGACATTCTCGAATGTTGTGCCAAACTTCTGGCTGAAGCTCGCAAGATTGACTTCGCCAAAATAGAAACTCACCGCAGTCATTTTGGCAGCCATTTGAATCAGCGGCAGGTTGTATTGATCCTGAATCGGCAGCCGGCTTAACTCCACACTCTTTCTGTACGGTGCAATGGATTTGGATGCAGCCCCGTCGTTGTACGCAATCGACGTGTCCGTAAAGGTCTGCGCGCCAAGACCAATGCCCAGATACGGCATACCCTGAATGACGCGCCGCGTCAGGTACGCACTCGTCCCGGAATGAAGCCGCGCCTGATCTCGGCGTGTGTATGTGTTTTTGCCGGGGTTGGAAACATAGCCGGCTTCTTTTAGAATGCGGGACGCAAGTGCAGCATGCGAACGCACAAAATCAAGACCCACCTGATCCGCCTCATCGGAAATGCGTGTGAGTTTGTAACGCATTCGGTACAGTGTTATGGACTCTGGAGCAGGTGAAACTGCAACCTGCAACGTATGTTCCAGACTTTCCAATGACTGCCTTGCGAAGCCGTACATAACGTCGAGGTTGAAATTCCGAAACCCGGCATCACGGATGTGCTCAGCGGCGCGGTAGATCTCGGAGACTCCGTTTGAATCACGATTCAGGCGTTTCAGTAAATCCGGTTCGGTTACCTGAATGCCCATGGAGATCCGGTCTATGCCCATCTGTCTATAGGCGCGGATTTTCGCCGGTTCGATCGCCGCGATGGCCGGAGTGGTTTCAATACTTACCAGACACTCCGCACCGACGTCGAATGTACGTCGAACTTCGCTCAAATGTGCCTCGATTAGACTCGCATCCACAAAAGAGGGCGTGCCTCCCCCGATATCAAAACCAGACAGCCGTCTCTTGCCGAGCAGGCCGCCGTACATCTGCAGTTCACGTGAGAGCAGCGACATGTATTCTTCCGTTGCACTTAACTCGGAACGGCCTACTACGGTGTATTCGCAGAAGTAGCACCGCGTCTGACAGAAAGGGATGTGAGAGTACAGAGTAAGTCCGCCATTTCGTATCCGGTCGAAAGCAGACTCCACCAGATCTCTATGACCTTCTCGTTTCACGCGGTACGGGAGCCAGGTAACGTTATGCGACAATGGATACGCTGTATTCGAGATGTGATGGCAGTGTTCGCCGGCAGAAAATACTTGGGCCGGGTCATAGGACTGCAGGTCCGCCGCTGAGCGCAGAGCCCAGTCCGAGCTGCTGAGGTTTGAATCGTTCATACAGATCTCCCGAAGAGTCTGCGGCCCCCCTGAATATTGACAGCTTCGATTCCATTGTGTGCAAGAATCCGTTCCGCCAGATGTCCGCGCCTCCCTGTTTCGCTGAGAACGGCCACTCTGCGAGCTTGCGATTTTTCGAGGGCCTGCTTTACCTCGGTCAGCCTGCCCCGTAGATCTTCCAGAGGAATATGGAGATGCACAGAGCCGTCCGCCTTTTTGCCAGCGTCCAGAATCAGATACTCGCCGGGTTTCTTCGAGATGTCTGCAACCTCAACAAAACGCGTCTGGCCACGCTCAGCCTGACTGGCAACGGTAGCCGCCACCATAAGTGCATCGCGAACGGCTCCGCTCGAAGGATGATAGGCGCTGTCCAGTCCTGCCAGTTTGTGAATCGAAAGGCCACCTGCAATCGCAGCAGAAGCAGTGTCCAGTCTGCGCGCCAGCCCCGGGCCAATTCCCTCAAGACCCAGAATGCGGCCGCTACCTTTCTCAAATATCAGCTGTAATATCACGGGGGCCGCGCCGGGCATGTACGCCTCTCGATCCATTACATGAACGATCACTCGAGACGCGTCCTTTCCCATATCTTTTGCTTCACGGAGGGAGAGACCGGTGCGGCCTATTTCTTCGCCGTGATCGGCAGGAAGCCGAAGCAGCATAGCCCCCGCCAGATTTTCGAGACGGACCGAAGCCCCTGCAGCATTCGCGCCGGCTGCCTGCGCCGTCCGGTCTGCCGCGGCCGCCTGCGGCAAGAACCTGGCGCCGTCGCGCTCGGGCAGGTGCACGCCCACTCCGCAGGCAAAAACATCCGGAAGACTCGTGCGGCAATATTCATCGATGATTACGGATCCGTCGGCCGCGAGGTTTGCGCCGGCATTTCCCAGGATCTCTGTGCGCGGCCGCACACCCGTGCAGGAAATTACAAAATCTGTTTCCACCTTTTCACTTCGGTCCTCTGCAAACTTCGCACTCACCGAAACAATCTGTCCGTTCTGAATTTCGAAGGAATCGCTCTCTGCGCCGGTGAGAATGCGCATCTTCCTGGCCAGTGTTTCTTCCGCCAGGCTGGAGAAGAGCGTGCTGAATAAAGGCAAAACACGGCGCGAACGCTCCACAATTGTGACTTCCGCACCGGCACGAACCAGGCCATCCGCCGCCTCAATGCCCATGGGTCCGCCACCGAGGATCACGAACCGTTTCTTGCCCGATTTTAAGACTCCGGAAATTTTCTCAAGGTCGTCTAACGTTCTAAACACGCAATGATTGGAAGCACCGGCCGCCCCGGAAGGTTCAAGCGATGCAGCGCCAGCCGCATAAATGAGGGATGTGTAATTGACTGTTTCGCGTCCCGACGGCGTCTGGATTTCCACTTTCTTGCCCGCCGCATCAATCGAGATGACTTCGGTTCTGGTGAGGACCTCGATGTTGTACACGGAGCGGAAAAAGTCTTCCCGCTCGCGATTGAGATCGTCTAGATTTGCGACCTCGCCGCTCAGGTGAAGCGAAAGGCCAGCCAGGGCGTAACTGACGCGGGTGTTTCTTTCTATTAGAATAATGCGCGCGGATTCATCCAGTTCACGGGCGCGCGCGGCAGCAGTCGGACCGGACAACGCCGCACCTACAATTACAATCGTCTTCTGCATATAACCCCCGGCCCCGGACGGGCGCCGGAGTTAGGATGGCTTTTGGCAGTTTTTTAGTTCAAGCTCAATTTCTGAGATGGGCTACTGTGCGGGCCCCAGTCGCTTAAGCTCAATGGCGCGCAATTCGAACCCGGCCGTCGTTTCATTGCTTGAACCAAAGCCATTCTGAAGAGAAACACTGAGCATCGCAGTCTCATCCAGGTTCAGGAACACATCGGCCGTTGCCTGCGAAATATTTGCCGGCAAGGACGCCACGGCGACGTCACGTCCACCGGTCACCTTCAATGCAAATGCCTGGTAATCAGTTGGTAAATTTCCAAGGCCGCCCCCCGTCAGTCGTATGCGGTACCTGCCAGGTTGCAGATTTGAGAAGCAATACGTGGCGGTACTATGGGCAGCGTACCAGATAGCTCCCTTTTCAGAGAAGTACAAGCGTCCGGCAACATCACAGTAGCTTCTTCCTGTCCGTTTCATCGGACTTGCAGGCGCGGGAAGCGGAGTGTCTGAAGGAACGATCCCAACCGTTTTCAACAGCAAATTCGCATCATAAACACCTTTCCGGGCAGCGTCATTGTGCCACCGAATCTGGAAGGAGCTATTTCCTTTGGGGATATATACGAGCGCTGTTGCGGAAGAACTCTTTGTGTCCGATGCCGCGAGAGTAACGCCGTAGACTGCGTTGGATTGTTCATTCTGCAGCGTCAAAGCATAGTATTTATACCAGGCTGGAAGCGGGCCGTCGATATTCATTCCCGTCAGTTTTATTTTCTGCCAACCTGCCTGGCAGCTATCCTTCACCTCAATCCGCATTACTTCCGTATCCCAATAGGTGTACTTTTGTGAAGGCTTCCCTTCGGGTGAAAACCAGCGCCCGACAGGAACGAGGCTTGTGGTACGATTGCAAGATTGAGTCTCTGGCACAATGCAGCTCGATGGGGACGCATACAATTGCGCCGGTGTTCTTGCCTGCCAGGACGGAATCCACATTCCACCCTCTGCACCGCATCGAGTGGACCATTCGGCCTGGTCGGCCGCAGACGCCACAGAGATGACGAACTCATCAAGCTTGCCTGGATTCTTTATGCACGAGGGAAGACTCAGACTCGGAGGAGCCTGTGTCTCGAACATATGCAGGTTTTTCCATTCAGGAACGTACGTCCTTTGCAACAGTTTAAGCGGAGTGTACAGGGTATCCTCGGTCCAAGGAAAAGCGAGCGGGCTGTTTATGAAACCTGGTCCGGTTGGGTGAATATACCTTTCTCCGGAACTATCCTTCATCAGGTTGGCTCTCAACATTGTCCGTGGCGCATATGTTGCGGCAACGCAGGAGTAAATCGGTACTTTAATTGGGTAGTATGGGGATCCTGCCGGTAACTCAGTAACTCTGCTATCTGTTTGCTGGAATTGATCTCCCCTTATTCCGCGAATCTTATGGGAGATGAGAAATAGGTATTGGCCGTCACCCTCAAGTCCAGATGGATTATCCAACCTGAATTCTCCAGGATCTCCGGGATGCCATATCAGCAACTGCTGCGGCCCATAGTACTCACGACCTGGATCAAAGACGTGCCATCCAGTGTAGCAGAGCAATAGGCCGTTAGTCTTCACATCCTTCAAGGTGCCATCAGAATTGATTTTCTTAATTACTAGAAAGTCCGAAGCACTTGCAGCGGTCATCCGCGTATACCAGCGTCCACCCGAGTCTAGATTACCAAATGATTTACAATCAATCTGTTTGGAAAATACAACTGTCAGTCCGCCGGCGAAACCAGTCCCCGCGGCGGATGGTAAAATGTGCAGCGGGTGATTGGGGTCGAAATCTGAAACCGTACTGTTTGGATCCACAACCTCTGGAATCGAGAGCGTCGCATCCGATGCAGAAGGCCCGGCCGGAATATCTCCCGTAAGACTCTGATCGGAAGTCCCCGGCCCGCCGGCAGCAGCACCAGCGAGCAAGAGTGTGCTCAGCGGACTTGAGGATCCCTGTTTACAACCGAGCCATGTTAGACTCAATGCCAGGGCCAGACCGATCGAAGTGAGACGCATACTTGAATGACAAGACGAGCGAAGAAAGTTGCGACGAAACATGCAACGAAGAAGAAATCCAGGATAATTTTCTGCCAAAGAGCTACCCGCCTCCGGCGATAATCCAAAAGGCCTAGCCAACCGAATCCTCGTATCAATAGCGCCTAACGTTATCGTGGTTATGATCCTCCAGCAACCAGGTTGTTCTGAGGAGCTTTTACGGTAAGTTCGTGACATATGAGGTGGCCCCCGGGCGGCTCGTGCTTGTGAGATTCACGTTTCCTCCCATTGAAAAATCGCTTCACCGAAAGTAATAGTGCCTCGAGCGGGGAATGTCTCATTCGAAAGCAAAAAAAAACCCGCAGTGATGCGGGTTCTCTCTTTTGAATCCAATGCGCTACGGCAAAGCCTTGCGCAAAGAACTACCGGCGCGACATACGGAGCGCCGGATTTGGGTGCATCAACACATCGCGCTTATCAAAACGATGTGCTGTAATCAGCGGCTATCTTTCGATAACCGAGCGTTACTTGGACCAACACCGCTCTCAAGCTTTCGATTGAGAGCAGAGTAATATGGTCAAGCCTCACGACATATTAGTACTACTCAGCTGAATGCATTACTGCACTTACACTTGTAGCCTATCAACCTCATAGTCTTTGAGGCGTCTTCAGGGACCGAAGTCCAGGGAGATCTTATCTTGAGGCAGGTTTCCCGCTTAGATGCTTTCAGCGGTTATCCTATCCGAACATAGCTACCCTGCGGTGCCATTGGCATGACAGCAGGTGCACTAGAGGTTCGTCCATCCCGGTCCTCTCGTACTAGGGACAGGACCTCTCAAATCTCCAACGCCAGTAGCGGATAGGGACCGAACTGTCTCACGACGTTCTGAACCCAGCTCGCGTGCCGCTTTAATTGGCGAACAGCCAAACCCTTGGGACCTGCTCCAGCCCCAGGATGCGACGAGCCGACATCGAGGTGCCAAACCGCGCCGTCGATATGAACTCTTGGGCGCGATAAGCCTGTTATCCCCGGAGTACCTTTTATCCGTTGAGCGATGGCCCTTCCACACAGAACCACCGGATCACTAAGCCCTACTTTCGTACCTGCTTGACTTGTTTGTCTCACAGTTAAGCCTTCTTATGCCTTTGCACTCTATGCGCGATTTCCGGCCGCGCTGAGAAGACCTTAGGGCGCCTCCGTTACTCTTTAGGAGGCGACCGCCCCAGTCAAACTACCCGCCTGACAATGTCCCTGCTGTTCTGCAGCGGGTTAGACCTCCAGCGGAATAAGGGTGGTATTTCAAGGTTGACTCCGCAAGAACTAGCGTCCCTGCATCAAAGTCTCCCACCTATCCTACACATATTCGACCGAAGGTCAATGCCAGGTTATAGTAAAGGTTCACGGGGTCTTTCCGTCCAGCTACTGGAAGCCCGCATCTTCACGGGCACTACAATTTCGCCGAGCCTCCTCCTGAGACAGTGGGGCAGTCGTTACACCATTCGTGCGGGTCGGAACTTACCCGACAAGGAATTTCGCTACCTTAGGACCGTCATAGTTACGGCCGCCGTTTACCGGGGCTTCAATTCTCCGCTTCGCAAGTTAAACAAGCTAACGGATCCTCTTAACCTTCCGGCACCGGGCAGGTGTCAGCCCCTATACGTCCTCTTACGAGTTCGCAGAGACCTGTGTTTTTGTTAAACAGTCGCTACCCCCCTTTCACTGCGGCCCCATCTGGCTCCGGTCGCAGGACCTTCACCTGATGAGGCGCTCCTTCTTCCGAAGTTACGGAGCTAGCTTGCCGAGTTCCTTAGGAGGAGTTCTCTCGAGCGCCTTAGTATATTCTACTTACCCACGTGTGTCCGTTTGCGGTACGGTCACCACGAGTTCTCACTTAGAAGTTTTTCTCGGAAGCATGGAATCAACAGCTTCGATTACCCGTAGGATCACTCGTCCCAACCCTCAGCTCAGGTCCCGGATTTTCCTGGAACCCTCAGCGCCTACAGCCAGGAACAGAAACCAACGCTCTGCCTGTTTATCCTTCTTCGTCACTCCATCGCTCAAACGAACCCATGGCGGTGCAGGAATATTAACCTGCTTCCCATCGACTACCCCTTTCGGGTTTGCCTTAGGGACCGACTAACCCCCGGCGGATTGGCCTTGCCGGGGAATCCTTGGGTGATCGGCGTGGGGGAATCTCACCCCCATAATCGCTACTCATGCCGGCATTCTCACTTGTAATCGCTCCAGTACTCCTTGCGGTATACCTTCCCTGCAGATTACAACGCTCCCCTACCACTCCTTACGGAGTCCATACCTTCGGTGTAACGCTTAGTCCCATTACATTTTCGGCGCAGAGGCACTCGACCAGTGAGCTATTACGCACTCTTTAAATGATGGCTGCTTCTAAGCCAACATCCTGGTTGTCTGAGCGCCCCCACTTCCTTTAACACTTAGCGTTAACTTGGGGACCTTAGATGATGGTCTGGGCTGTTTCCCTTTTGAACACGAAGCTTAGCCCCCGCCTTCTGACTGCCACATTCTGGATTTGAGGTATTCGGAGTTTGCTAGGGTTTGGTAGGCTTGTAGGCCCCCTGATCCATGCAGTGCTCTACCCCCTCAAATGAACATGTGACGCTAGCCCTAAAGCTATTTCGGGGAGAACCAGCTATTGCCGAGTTTGATTGGTCTTTCGCCCCTACCAACAAGTCATCGGACAGATTTTTAATTCTGACCCGTTCGGGCCTCCATCAGGTTTTACCCTGATTTCACCCTGCTCATAGGTAGATCACTCGGCTTCGGGTCTGCTCCACGTTACTATGCGCCCTATTTGGACTCGGTTTCCCTGCGCCTTCGACATTAACTGCCTTAAGCTCGCAACGTAAAACAACTCGCCGGCTCATTATGCAAAAGGCACGCGGCAACGCACATATGGCGCCGCCACACCTTGTAAGCCTACGGTTTCAGGTTCTATTTCACTCCCCTTTCGGGGTTCTTTTCACCTTTCCCTCACGGTACTCGTACACTATCGGTCATCAGTGTGTATTTAGCCTTACGGAGTGGTCTCCGTGGATTCCGACCCAATTCCTCGTGTTGGATCGTACTCAGGATACTAACTGGAGGGTAGTCACCTTTCCCTTACCGGGCTATCACCGTCTCTGGCCAGTTTTTCCAAACTGTTCAGATAGATGCTACCTTGGTAACTCCATCGAGCCGTTCAAGCGACTCCTGTTAGTCCTTCAACCCCCATGCTACAACGCCTTGAAGCTATCACGTAGACACGGGTTTGGGCTGATTGTCCGCGTTCGCTCGCCGCTACTTGCGGAATCGAAGTTTCTTTCTTTTCCTGAGGGTACTAAGATGTTTCAATTCCCCTCGTTTGCTCCCTTTCGGGTAACGCCCTTTCTGAGCGTTGGGTTTCCCCATTCGGAAATCGCCGGATCAAAGTGTGCTTACCACTCCCCGACGCTTATCGCAGCAAGCCACGTCCTTCATCGCCAACTGATGCCCAGGCATCCGCCGTAGGCCCTTACTTGCTTGACCATATTACTTTTCTCTTGCTGGAACTCATTGGTAAACGTTAGTCGCGATTGCTCGCGCTATCATTCTGAGCTTGAAGAGAATGCTTTGCTTTCAGTTATTTTGTAGCGATCATCTTGTTAAGACACTAACCTTCGGGGTTGTGTCTTCTCGAGAGATTTGCATTTGCTATTTTCGACAAAATTGTATTTTCCAAATTGATCTTAATTTGATTGTCGTATGTCAGATTGTTTCCGCGTCAGCGTTACAATCATCAATCAGAAAGACCTATCTGGATCTTTAAGAGCTGAACAGACACGAAATGTCAGTCTAGGAAACAAGGTGATTAACCTGAGAGTCACGTGAGTGACTTCTCTACTCCTTTTATAAGGAGGTGATCCAGCCGCACGTTCCCGTACGGCTACCTTGTTACGACTTCACCCCCCTCACCGATTTCACCTTAGAAACTTGCCTCCTTGCGGTTAGCTCGGCCTCTTCGGGTGCAATCAACTCGGGTGGTGTGACGGGCGGTGTGTACAAGGCCCGGGAACGTATTCACCGCGGCATGCTGATCCGCGATTACTAGCGATTCC
>JAEUSB010000099.1 GCA_016788865.1 Leptospirales bacterium | reverse complement strand
GTCAAGTTTGAATACAGAGCCTCCCGGGGTGGAAGGTCAGCTCCCGTTTTGTAAACACCGGCTGTGAAGAACTTCTCTGCAGCCGGTTTAAGAAACAGCGGGGATGTGAGGAGTTGAGCCTCTGCGTAAGTGACGGAGCGAACTTCCCTTCGGAGATAGTCAAAGGGGATCTGTGGTAGCAGGTCGGAGGTAGGCTCGAGGATGCCAAGGGAAAGCTGATCAGCCATGGCAAGGACAAACACTACCTCACCATAGACTATGACATGCTCGGGATCCAGGAACTCCGGAGCGCGCCACTGCTGCAGGCGAATTATGTCATAACCGGCGTCAGCGGCGGCAGACCTGAGATTGATGCTGTCTTCAGAGTAACGTGCGGAAAGTAAAAGAGTTTTTTTCATCGCGTGATGTATGGCGCATAACGTATATGCTACATGGAGTTATGTGAAGGGGGCGCCCCACGAGTGCTTGCTTCTCAGCACTGGAAAGAAGTAAACCAATTGATTTCGCCTGGGGCAATCACCGCCGTTGCTGGGTGCTTTCACACAGGCGAATCGCTTCGGCCTCCTCTGACACCAGAGGAACGGGGATCGAGAGGGCAATGAGCGAGCGGAGGGCCGCTGCGGTGGCTCCCGTGGCGAGGATGACGACGGCGAGTCTACGCTGCCATGGAAGAATCCACAGGCTCCCAACACTATCACCAAACGAATACTGCAAGCGAGAGAAATCCAGAAGAAGGGAAGTCAGCGATGGATCACCGTCGATGGCCCTAAGAATTTGGTCGCGGGCCGGCGCAACAGTCTGGTTTCCCTCAGAACCGGAGGGCACAATGCCGGCCACACGAGCGATGAGGAGATTTCCTTTTCGGTCTAATTGGACGGATAGCATAGTTTCGAACGGCTGGTCACGCGGGCCTACCTCCTGGGCGCCTCTTTCGCATAACGTGTTCAAGTAACCGAGGTTGGTTATGCGACGTGGGGTGCTTATTCTTTCGCGTATTCGATACGCTCAGTGTATAATAAGTAGTGAATGTATCTTAGAGCGTTGGTAAGGTGTTCTCCCCAATGGGCATGGAGACCGAATTTCCAACTCCAGATCGCATGCTCAAGTTTTCCCAGATCGTCGCTACGATAATAGACCAACTCTCGGTGGAGATCAGAATAGAGTTCACCAAGATCATCGGCGAGAGAACCGACTGCCAATTCCGGATTTTGGATATCACGCGGGGCAAGTGATATGTTGTAGAAATTGTACGGTCCCAGGTATGCGGTCAGGGCGGCTTCGAACAACCCGGATTCCGAAGGGGGTAAACCCGAATTGCTGCGAAGGTAGACATCGGGCAGATCGAGCGCGAGTGCGTAAAGTTGTGACATTGATGCAGAGATGCGTTTCAGGAATTCATGTACCGGCAATTCGCTGGTATGCTCGATCAAATCACAGAAGCGCTCTACCGAAACAACGAAAGAAGAAACCGCCGATAATTGGCGCGTCGCCAGGGTAACCGTGATTCCCTTCATAAAGTATACCGAGCGCTCCCCTGTCGCATAATGTGTGCGACGTGAAGTTATACGCAGTGCAGCGCCCTTCTCAGTGAAACAGGGCCTTCTGGCTTTCCAGAGTCCAGGTTTCTCCGCGGAGAATAAGGCCAATGCTCCAGCCAATTTGCGAACGCCCTTTTCCATAAGCGTCAAAGTACAGGCCCGCGTGGAGTCCATCCTCCGAGAAGCCCGGGTATGATACTCTTGACACGGTTTCTTTGGAGCGTCCCGCAAAAAGTGAATCTGGCGTTGGCGGTGATACGAAGTTGAGTTGGACGGAATCCGATACTAGCGATCTCAATCGATCGAAGTCCAGAAGCCAGGCCTCTTGATTGTTTCGTTCGTAGTCGTCGGCAATTGATTGCATTACGTCAGGAATGTTGGAGAAGACTGAGATCGGCATTGGGCCGCTATCAAAATCAAAACCGTATGCACCGCGGTTTGTCAAAGGATAGAGAAGTATCTTTAGTTTATCCTCTGAACACCACGAATTAATGAAACCAGCGATCACCGCGTACGCGGATGCAGAGGTGATAGTGCGGGTATTTTCTTCCGGGCGCTGCATTGCGTATAACGTGCGTTACTTGTTGTTGCGCGAAGTCGCTCATTCAGGACATTCGTGTCCAATAATCAATTGTCTCGGCGATACCAGGCGTCCGTGTGAAACTTTTCCGGTATGGGCTCTTCAGTTGGATTCTGAAACCCGAGGTCGGCAAGAGTGTCGAACCAAAGATCGCGCCTGGATGGAGGGAGACGGGTTCCGCACCACGGACAGAAGTTGATGGCAATATGTCCCGTTCCTCCATTGTGGACGATGATTCCATACTCACTAAATTTTTCAATGTAGTTCACCAAGACGTCTGGACAATCAAATCCATCAAGATGGATGCTGCAGTTCAGAGTGAGGTTGTCTTGCATGGCCTGGCAACAGTGTTTTGTCACGGGATTCTCCATATGGGCGATTTCGCATAACGTGCTAAGCTTTTGTCATGCGCCGTGTCGCGAACTCATTCTATAAGTTTGTAAGGTTTTGATTCTGAACAAGTTCCGCAGGAGAAATTCTCATGCTGGCCCCGCGGAACGAGCTCATTCCCTTTAATGTTGAACGCCTGGTTAGTCATCCCGAGCGAAAAGTAAACCTCATCGCCTTGCACCGAGTAAGTGATGTTAACAACCTGATAACCCTCACATTCATTCTTGTTGAGCTTGGCCTCGGTAGAGCTGGAGATGAGAATGTAACTGGTAGAATCCCCGGAGCACACGTACTTTCCACCAACCGGGAGCCCGGCCGAAATTTCTTGTGAAGGTTCGGCTGAAAGAAAAGCGCCAAACACGAAACCCTGGGAGCCTTGAAATTCGACATGATACCAGGGTGCGGTCTGTCCTCCGATCGTTGAGGTTGATGATGGATCTACGGAAAGAATCTTCAGCTCGGCGTTCATGGGCACGAGTCGAACAACCGAGGCAGTGGCCGAAGGCGCCGTCCGGAGATTCAAGCCAGCCTTTGCAGACACGAACATGCGATCCTGGGAAGGTGTCTTGGTGCAGAAGCCTGTGAGTGCTAGCGCTACAGCCGCAGGGATAAGAGTAAGTTTCATGATTTAGATCTCCTTTTTAAGCCAGGCCGATTCATCTAGTTCCGAGTAACTGCATTCTACAGTCCTGACTCCGCAATATGGCGCATAACGTGCTACCTGTTGTTATGCGGAGTTCCGGTCCCTAATGCCCGAGAATTAGCATCCGCGGTCCTACGAGCAGCAACGCCAGCCAAATCGTAGCGAGCAGTGCATATCCGAAGCTCACCCAGAATGAAACTAAAGAACGCGACTTGAGGGAGCCATGAGTCCGAAGTACGTACCGAAACGTTCGTAGGAGAATCCAGTTGATCCCCGCAGCGAGGGCACTGATCATATAAACTGCTGCAGAAAAAAGAGCGAGGATAACAAACTCGACGATAAGGGAAATCAGCAACCAAACCAGCAATCCAATCAGGAGATTGACAGGATTCAGATCGAGGTCCGGATTCCCGATTAAGTTTCCGCTGGGTGTCGGCGGCGGTGCCTCAGGCTCAATAGCGTCTTTGACTAACCTGAGTCCAGAGCGCAGGGCATAGAAAAGAAAGGCGAACAATGCCAGAAATGTTAACACGAGCGGGACCAAGGGAATATGGTCGGCTGGTGTGCGCAAGTAGAACCAGGGAAGATAGAGGGCGAATAGCGTACCGCCAAGGAATACAAACAACAAGATTGTCTGCGACCGTATCCGGGGTCTTTTGGATTTGGTTTGCTTGTGGTCGGAATTACGCATTTCGTGTGTGCAATGAGAGTTATGCGAAGTTTTTGGGCCGGGTTTCAGAGAAGTTTGAGGCACTGCTCAGCGAGCTGTTCTACCCAATGCTCGAAATTTGCGGCGCCGGCAATATCACATTAGGAGTACGGTGGGCACCCCGGATGCTCTGAAACGAAATCGAAACTGTGATCCGGCGCGAACAAGACACGTTAGGAATGTTCATGGGGCGTGTTGCGTGCGATGATATCTTTTTGGCTATGCCGGTGCGCGCCGGCCACGGACGGCCGGCTTTCGCGCCAAAGCTTGCAGTCAGAATTTCGCATAACGTGCAGGGGAGGCCCAGCGGTTACTTGTTGTTATGCGAAGTTTCCCCACCTTTCAGACCTTGAGAGATTTTGCTGCTTTGCCAGAATAGGATTCAATGGTCTTGCGGAGGTCTTCAAATCTTGTCCGGGCCAGAACGAGCAGGTGCGGCTGCATGCCGACGTGCAGAGCGAAGAAATCTTCAGTTGGGAACGGAGGTAATTCGTTCTGATCCGGGGAGCTGCGCGTTCCGGCAAATCGCTCCTTCAAATATGAAAACGTGAAATCTCTCTTGTTGGATCGAACGAGAAACGTTTGATACAGCCTATTTGTGCTTCCGTTGTAGATCAAGCCGTGTTGCACATACTCATGTATTACTACATGGTCATAAACAAGAAAAACGTCCGTGATATCCCCCCAACGATAGAGATCCTCTCCGAACGTGAAACCCTGGTGCTCCACGACAACGATCCCAGCGAAAAGTTTGCGACCGGCCCCAATAAGAGGAAGTGCGGCTAGCGCGACGAACGTGAGGAACGAGACAGCGAACACATTTGTTTCCAGTTTCCAGATATTAGCGTTAAACTCCTGCAAGACACTACTAATCGGGTAACCAAAAAGCACAATCCCGATAGCAAGGCCTAAGGATCTAACGATTTGTGGTTTGTAATCCGTGTATAAACCAAAAAAGGTCTGTTTTTTCATGGCTTATTTCTTGCGGGAGAATTTCGCATAACGTAGTAAGAGCGGTTGACAGTGCATTGCGCATATCGTATACACGGTTGTTAATCGCCGTGCCGCTTCCGGCTAGGCCTGGATTACACGAGTTTTGGTTATTCTATCATGCAAACCTATGGGCTGTCGATCCGGGAGGAAGGAAAACGCCCCGATCAGAACGGACCGGAAGAGGGTTCGATATACGGCAGCAGTAAATTCAAGCGGACGACCATCGTGCATAACGACCCTGGTGCGTGTCAGAATCTTACCAAGGGTGCGCCCCGTAAAGTATTCAAGCAAGGTAAAGTAAAGGCAATAGATTCCGAGAATGATAGAATATGCCACGGCCTCTTTCATTTGGCTGGGGGCCTTTCGGAGTAAATTGTCTCCTGATGCAACGAGTCGTCTTGACAATCAAAAATTCCGCGGTATGGCGGCTAACGCGTGTTACTTGTTATTGTGCGCCGTGTGCCCGCCCTTCCGAAAGGCGCCGGATCTGAGTGAGAATCCTACTGTTCGTTTGCTCTCGCATAGAAATGACAAAGAGCAAATATTGGATCAGGGAAATAAGAATGAACGGGGAGACAGCCCCAACGGTTAGGGGCCGTGCGCCATCGACCGTGAGTTGTAAGAGGGTGAAGATGGCAGGCCATAGCAACACAAGCAATAAATAGAAGAAGGGCAACCGAACAGTTACCTCAATTGCGCCCAGGTGTGAACGGTCGCGAATAACAACTACAGAACAATCCCAATTGCGCGGGGGCGGAGTAAATATGAGGGCACGACGCGGCTCCGACCAGGGGAAGAAGGGAGTCCACTTTCTGATGTCATAGTATGGATACTTCTTTCCGAATAGCGCCTCGATATCAAAGATTCTTAGCTCGAGCTTGAGTTTGTCCACGAAATCCTCGAAGTTCATAGGGATTGGGAATATGAATCTGGTACATGGAAGAAAATATGAAACGGTCATGGGGTTTCCCGGGCGAGTATATTGCGGATAACGTGCGTTACTTGTGGTTATACGCAGTTCAAGTCTGGCGTCAATTTCTTGAAGAGGATCACTTCGCTGATAGCTAGGTCAGATTCGGTCCGGCTGGACGAGTGCCACTAACTACAAAGCTTCTGGAAAGACGGGACGGATGACTTTTTCAAAGAGGTCAGAAAAGCGAAAAGAAACGCTCAGGGAATGAGCGAGAAGTCCGACTCCCCACATGATAGCGGGTGGCACCAGGTAGTGGGGAAATTGTGCTGATGCAAATATGGCGAGAGGAAGCGCAAAACCCAGGGCACTTATGGAAAGGACCATAGTATTACGAAGATTACGACAGGTGTATCTGAAAGTAAGGTAGTGATCATCCTCCAATGTGACCTGGATCCATGCTTCCTCGGCCATGCGGCGCGCCACTAGTAGATTCTGGAAATAGACGATCTCGTGAATTGCGGTTGGTTCCGTTCCAAGATCCATCAAGCGAGCATACAAAGAGAGGCGGATGCGCGCCAGCTGCCTGGAAGTGACCTCCTCGCAATAGTAGCGCGTTTTCCCGCGCAACACGAATGGGAAGAAAGAAGGAGTATAAATCGTTGTCAACTGGACCAGGGGTACCCGCATCAACGTCCGCGTCCGCCGCGAACCAATCAGCTCATGAATTTCAGGTAACGTGTGTTATTTGTTGTTATGCGCAGTGGCGGGATCTTTTAGCTTATGACTGTTCTTGTTGGTCTTACACTGCAAATTCACATGCGCGATGACATCGTCGTGGAATTGTCGCAAACGGTATGGAATCTGCTGGAGGCGTAATGCACTGAGTCCCAACAAAACCAACAGTATCAATGCATTTCCATACCAGGCTATGGGTCCGCCTGACGCGGTAAAAAGCCCCCCAAAGATTAGAGCAATCGCAAATGTCCCGAGCGCCGACCGCATAACCTGGGTCGTTACCTTGATGGCGGCCAGTGTCCCTTTCTTGTGGGGAGAGAGCGTTGCTTCCCAATGCAGCGGTATCTGGAAATCGATTGTTGGCTTTGTGATAAAAACAAGCTTTTGGGGCATGGCCAGAGACAAACGAAAGTAGGAAGGGAATAGCCGGGCAACGTTGGGGTGAGACGCCTGATAGAGACATACGGCCAACGGGAGAGGCGCAAGGTGAAAGGAGACGCTGTCCGTTAACTCTGGAGATAGTTTCTGTTGGAGAGATGTCATTTCGAGATTCCGCCATTGCGCATAACGTGTGTTACTTTGTTGTTATGCGAAGTCGTCTGGGCTGTTTTTCTTTCGCCTCAAGAGAATAACCTTTGAAACGCTTCCGGCAAATGTTCCCGCGAGCGCAGCTCCAAGACAACCGAGGAAATGGATTCTCCACGAATTGTTTGTTGGCCCGCGTTCAATTTACGATGGAGCATAACCAATGCGAATTCCGTTGGCTTCCGGCGGAGGGAATCAAGCAGAAATGGCTCGTAGTCGTCGCTAAGTTCCGCAAAGTGCACCACTGACCAGAGAACCTCGCTGTAGGTGTCTGACAACCTTTCGAGCAAGTCAAACAAAACGGGTAGAACTTTAGCACGTGGTGAATCCGAACAAAACTCTGTGATTGCTTTATCTAAGTCGAGCCACGATTGGTTTGTGGGATCGAAGTTCATTATTCGAAGTAACGGTGACATTGTTCTCTTAAAAATGGAGTTTCCCCGCGCGGACTGCGCATAACGTGTTACTTGTTGTTATGCGATGTTTTGCAGGCCGCGAAATCAAGGGAGATTCGTTTTTGTTCGATGATGGGCTCGTACTGTCTCCACCAGGCCCTCAGACCCTCGGTTGTTTGACCTGCACTGACATTCGGAAACGGCACGATATCGTGCATTTCTACTGCGAAGCGAATGAGACACTTCTGGCTGATTGCGCGGGTCCGAAGGCTCGGGTCATCAAGCGCATCGACAAGAATTGGGCCGATGCCAGTCTCGCGTGGAGAATACAAGCACATGGATCCAATTGCAGCCTCGCGGGCTATCGTTCCCTTTTCACTTGCGGCGACTCCCATTATGAATTCCCACCCAATGGTGTCGAAACAATGCTTGCTGCCGAGCTCGAAGACCAGAGCCACTAAATTTGCTCTGAACGCCGGGCTCAGCTCCTGTGAATATCGGTGCCTGATGTACCTTGAAAGGGCTGGCCGAGGATTGAGTGAAGCGGCCACCTGGCTTAGCTGTTTCGAATCCTGGGGGAACTGATAATGGACCATCTTATCTATCGAAGCCTTTTCAGCCGACGAAATTGTCGTGCAGCCGATGAGTATCGACAGCGCCGGGGCCACGAAGTATCTTGTCCTCATATCCACACAGAACTTGTTCCGGTCTGCAAAATGTCGCATAACGTTACTTGTTGTTATGCGAAGTGCGACAGGTGCCAGATTTACCCGGTTCTCTTGCCATAGGCAAGTGCAGCCACACCAAGGACGACTATGACGGCCAAGAGGCCAGCTTCAAAGGCAGGGCATATCCGAAAGAATAGGAGGGACAGGACTGAAATCAGGATCCCGAGGGCCACCATGATTAGTCGGGGCGGCTTCCTGTTTGCCTGTAGATATTCGTCGAGCGGAATCATTCGCGTTGTTGGCGGGTTTGAAAGGAATAGGTCACCGAGCCGGATGAACGCGCGTGCGCTGGGTAAGTTCGATATGTCAATTTTCACGCAGGGCGTCCCCACCTTAAGGTTAGGAATCGGCACTCTCAGCTCGGAACCCTGGATTGGATAGGCGCACCAGCAGCCATCTGAATGTCGCCGCATTAAAAAGTAGTCTATCGAGTAACCCCATTCGGATTCTGAGACAACAAATTCTGAAATAGGCAGATCAGGGAGACTGTGCAACCATTCTGAGCACTTGCTGAGGTGTTTGATCTGGACAGAGCCGGTGCGCCGTTTGTGTCTCATATGGTCGCGTTTCGCATAACGTACATACTGTTGTTGTTCGCCGTTGTGGCGAAATCTCAACTAGTACGATGAGAAACAATAGAGGGCTAGAACGGGAGCGTTCTTGTAGTGGTAAGTTCCTCCATGATTCATGACTACGTGTCCAGAGAATGTACCACGCTCAGAGCCGTACAGCGTTGTCGTTTCGTGATCTTTGTAAATCGTCCCTTGTTTTTCACATTCATCGGGAGGCGAATAGTCGCCGAAGCCGAGAGCGTCCCACTTAGCCCGGGAGAGTTGGACGACGAAGAGATTCAGAAACTTCGTTGCGTCGTACTTGATCGGTATCCAGTCGGCACAATACTCTACGCTCGGGGAACAAATTCGAGCGCCGGGGTTGTCTGCCTTGTACGGTGTCGAATTGACACTCGAAAAGTAGGGACTCCCATCTCTGAGGTGTTGAGTGATAGCCGGAATGCGGAACGTCGAGACGGAATTCTTGTTAGCACAGCTTACTGTAATGGCGAAAAGTAATGTTGCAAAATATTTCATGTATTTAAGCCACAATGGCGCATAACGGTTGCACTGTTGTTGTGCGAGGTATGGCGCGAGTGATGTTACTTAGGCACCCGAGTAATGAGCGACCAGTAGTTGGATTCTGTTCCTGCTAGCCGCGCCACCTGAGCAAGAAACCTGGTCCTTTCTTTCTCCGAAATTGGATTAGACTCCAAACCGACCGGATGCTCCCGACCTTTGGCTAACTTTTCCAGCACTAGCAAGGCTTCAGAGAATCCGTCGAAGGTTGTTGAGACGATATCAGGATTCCATGATCCTTCCCCATGCATAGCATTCAGGACAGGTAATTTTGAATCCGAAGTATCAACGAGGAAGGGGTCTCCGCACAAGGAATCATAGCCGATGACAAACCATTCCGCCAACCAGTCCCCGTCGTTTTCGCCGAGCAGAGATTCGCCGGTCAGGCCGTGCGAGCGGTAGCCGACTTGCCTTTGCGCTAGCTCCGTTGACTTAAACAGAATGATCTCAGAATATCCCAGGGAGACTGAGTTGAGCGGTAGATTATCTACTGCTTTGATTAGGGAGTCAGGTATTTTCATGTTTTCCGAGCTCCATATGTCGCATAACGTGTTACGGGAAGTTATGCCAGTTGGCAAGCGGCCTTCAAGGTTGGGATAAGACGGATTCCACGACTATCTTCAACGGCAGTATTGGAGCACTTTCTAGCTCTTGGATAAGCTTCTCTGCTGCGCTAATAACCGGGTTCCATTCGTCCGGAAAAAGCGACCACCACCGGAAGGAGACTCTGGCGAAGCCGTAGAAAAGGTGAAGTTCGCGAGTCTCTCCATCTAAGCCCCAGTACTTTGAATCATGCGGCAGCAGCGGCAATGTTCGACCTTCAAATCCCTTGAGAAAGCGCAAAGCCCGGTCTGAGTGGAAATCAATTGGGGTGTAATTTGATAGTGTGCCATGATTGATCTCACTTCGAAAACAGCGAATGATGCCCTTCAGATCCCTGAGATCCCACGCAAACGCTTGGCCCCGGTAGGGATACAGGACAGCTTGTGCGAGTTGGATACCAATCAGGGGTGCAAAGCGGTCCTCACTGATCGGTATCTCCTTGGCGAAAGCACCAATCCATTCTGCCTCCAGTTTTTCTGGCCGGGGTTTTCGTGGCATGTGATAGATGTGCTGCTTTGCGGTTGGCCGCTTGCCCATTGCGCATAACGTGCTACATGTAGTTATGCGCAGTGGGCGCGCCGTTTCGCTTGCGGCGACCTGTTAACGCTTGATGCCTACGGGTGCGGTGACTACAAGGGCATATGGGAAAGCATGACCTTGCATTGGCCCAAGTGAAAGCCGGAGCCGGGCAGTTCGATCAGGCCGACGAATTGTTCGAGCGGGCGTTCAACGTTCAGATTGAGAACGGAAACCGAGACAGAGCTGCGCAGGCTCTGCTGGCGTGGGCTGAGTCCTTCGTCAAGCGAGGTAATGGGATCAGGTACGAGGAGCTTTTGCGCAAGGCATTAACGTTGCACGACGAAGCGTTACTGGAGTATGAACGGTCTGCAGAGTATCCGGAGCCTTCAATGGCCTTTGTGATACTCGAGCCCAAGATTGTGATTCTACAAAGGCTTGAGGCGCATCTTGGATTTTCAGGAGACATGCAAGCGCAAAGGGCAGTGGCGGAAGAGACTCACAGATTGCGCTCGCGGCTACGGAGCTTGAAAAACGAGATGAGTGTCCGCGTTTCCCGAATGGAAGGGGACCCGGCTGCGGCCGTTGTCGTGCGAAGTATTCCCGGATTTGGGGAGGACACTATTTTTACCGTTGAGTTTTTTTCTTCGGGAGTGGGAAAGGTCAGGGTTCAACAATCGGGCAAACAAGAGACATACACGGAGCTTACGGTGTCCGGGGAACTGAGGATCATGCTTGAACAAGTATTAGAGTTTGAGAGAACGACAGGCTTTGAAACGCGGTATGATTCGGATATCGATGACATTGGGGGAGCTCGAATCAGGGTATTGAAGAAATGGGTGGAGTATAACTACAGAATCACCCCGGGTGCGAGCGCGGCTGACATGTGTCTGGCCGAATTTCTTTCTCAAATTCAAAAAGCAATTCGGAATTGAGTTTCGTTTTCCTTGGCGCGCCCATTGCGCGTAACGTATTACTTGTTGTTATGCGAAGCAGGGTCGCGTTCAGAGGTATTTGCGGAGACCATGCTTGAGTGCTGTCCGTTTGAAGCCAGGGACAAAAACCCCAGCGTCACTGAGCGCATTCTCCGCACATCCTCTAACGTAGGTTTCGGTGTCGGAGAGTCCGTGTAAAATCAAATCGATGAATTGCTCTGCATCGAGTTGTCGATGAAGTCGAGCCAAGTGCCCGAGACAAGTGAAGGCAACCTGTCGCACCGCTGCGATCGAGTGTTTCGTGAACGGTGTTATCGTTGTCCAACAAAAGGAGAAATCCGGGTTGTGCAAGGCTAGAGAGACGAGACTTTCCTGGATAATGTTGGGATCGTTCGAGGTGAGGCCAGTTATGAGTTCAGCGTGGGAGATAGGCTGTGGTTCTTCGTATTCCATAAGCCGTGAATATTGCGCTGGGAGATACGGCGTTTTCTCGCGACCATATATCGCATAACGTTCCGCTGTTATACGCAGTTGGACCGATCGTGGCGATGCTGTTCCAGATAGACCGTGACGGTAAGTTCAACCGGCAGGGCGAGTGCACCGGAGGCGGGTGCCGCAATCATGGATCAACAAGTCAGAAAAAGTGTGATGACGTTGCGCCTGAGAACAAACAGGCTGAGTTTCGAAAAGAGAAGAAAGAAGATTCCGTCCCGCCGAAGTTGCATTCCACGACAAGGGCCAATTGCGTATAACGTATCTACATGGAGTTATGCGAAGATGCGGCGCCGGGAATGGTTTTGTTGTTCCATTCCATCTGGAGTACGAGCAAAAGGGCAGCCAGTACGTTTTCTGTTCGTGGGTCGTTGGCTCCTTTCAAAGCAAGAGTTTGCAGATCCTGATCGAATGTTCCGAAAGGAAGCAGACCTGAAACAGTTTTGACAAGCAGATCCGATCCCAACTGGTAAAACAAGGAGAACGGTGAGTTTCCGGATCTCGGTGCGATTAAGATTTCAAATTCAGGACGCCACGATTCCCAATAAACCCAAAGGATTGGCGCTTTGTTGTCTGTGGCGAGCAGGGTGGTCTCAAGCGCTTTGGTCTTTAAGAATTCGATGTGAATGGGCAGCTCAATTTGGGACGGATTGCTGGCAACTCGGGCGGGTCGATCCTCTTTCAGAACAGCAAGAGGCTGGTGCCGGTGCAGCCAGGCGGTCGTGCCGCCGCGTCGCGTGTACGACAGGTTTGAGCAAAGGTGGTCGGTCCGGATGGAATATTGGGCGGACCAAGTGCGGCCACGATCAACAAAGTTTGTGAGCGTCCAGGTTGTAGTCATATCTTGCTCCAATCGCGGCGATTTCGCATAACGTGTGTTCCTTTTTGTTATGCGAAGGCCTCACGCCACTATTGCTTCTCTAATTCGACTCGATATGATTTTGGTTTCAATGATTGTGCGAGCAAGAAGCCTTCTGAGTTGGCAACATCCCTGACCCAATCATTCAGGGTCGGACAGTTTGTTGACCAGAGATTCCTGGTCGCGGTTCTTTTCCCGACGTTGGGAGGGAAATACAGCGTGCATCGCAATTGGAGTATTTCGTCTTCGCGGTAGAATTGCCTGGTGAAATCTATTTCGAAGTTTTCTCCGCTCCCCCAATCGTAAACTCCGTACTGAAATAGGAGCATGTCTCCATCTTCTTCTCGATCGTAGTCCTTTGCCGGATGTTCTCGATATAAACCCGCAACGCAGTCGAGCGTGCTTTCTGGGGTTAAATCCGCAATCTTGGATATGGTATCTTTTGTCCGCTTCAGAAGATCCTTTGGTAAGAGTAGCTTTGGTTTCATGGAAAAGTGAAGTTCGTGGCGTGAGGCTTTCGCATAACGATACACTGTTTGTCATGCGCAGTGGCCGGAATTTCTGCGATAATAAACCCGAGCAGGGGCGAAGACGTTAGGGCTTATGAGAAAATGTTTTTCCAGGTGTCTACAATGTACATAAACAAAGCAAAGCCGCCATAAAACCAGCCGAATGACGGGGCGGTAGCACCAACTACGATGGGATAGGCAATTGCTTCATCCAGTATGAATCCGGCTGTGGTAAGAGGAATGTAGCTCGGTTCATTTCCTGCATGCATACCCCGGACGCCGATCGACATCAAGGTGGCGCAGTCCAAACACCAGGTGAGTAGACAAAGTCCCAGGAATCGGAGAAATTGTCTCGCCCATGCATGCGAAACGGGACCGCGTTGAAAAGTGGTGTGGCCTCCATCCTTTGATTGTTTGTTGCTTCGAGTCTTCATACTAGTTTCTCCAATCCGATTGCCGGCGATTTCGCATAACGTGTGTTACTTGTTGTTATGCGAAGTTCGGCCGAGCTAGGAGTTGAGATTGATGCTGAACAGGACGAGAAGGTGCACGATAGACATGAGGTAGCTGGCCAAGAAGGGTAACAATGGTGACGTAATGGGGAGGAGAAGCTGACTCCGGCGCAGCACTTTGAATAGAGGTTGCATTAACAGTGCTGCAAAAACTTGCCCGAATATACCAACTGAAAATATGGCAAGCTGCGCTCCGAGAGGGAGTTCGTCTTCCGGTGATTGAAATGCGATCAAGAAGGCTAGGCAACTAATTGTGTGAAACACAGCTATGCGCGAGAAAACGGAGGGCTCGGCCGGTTGGAGCGCGTCGAAAATGCGGCGATAGGATCGACCAACCCCTGACCAAAACAACGCGAAGCCCAACGGCCAGAGCACCATCCAAACCAGCGTTGTGAGTTTGGACGCGCTGATGCTGAAAAAGACAGGGAGAGAGACTACAAAGACTAGAGCTACTACTAACGAGAATAGAGCAATCCGAAGGATTTTGCGAAAACGAAACACAAAACCTAGAATCAACATTACCCCTGCAATAAGAGCCAGCGTTACGAAATTGAAGGTCATAAAACAAGGCCCGGGCGGGCATTTCGCATAACGTGTGCACTGTTGTTATGCGAAGTGAGACGTTTCCTAAATAGGGACGAAGCCGGTCAAGATCAGGGTAAACCCGATGACGATCACCGAGAAGAAAGCTAACGCTCCGACGATACGAACATTAGCTTTCCCCGAACCGGTCAGTGCCCGTATTGACTGATGCAGACCCGCAACGCTCATTAAACCTATTGCGCCCGCGGGTATTTGCAGGAGAACGAGGTAGGCGGTGAATTGCCCCCGGCTGAGACGTTGATTTGCGACCTCATGACGAAGGACCAAGAAAAATAGAACCAACAGGACCAGACTCGCGCTAACGATGGCGACGAGAACGAACGACCTGCGCCTCGCGATGTTTGGTCCGGAGGTTGAATCGGGCAGAGCAGCGTTCGGGGATTTGTAAATGTTCATTCAGTAATTCCGTTTCCGAAGCGTCTCATTTCGCATAACGTGAGCTCAACTGTTGTTATGCGAAGGAGTGGGGCGCCAAGAGAAGGAACGGAAATAATGGGTCATAGTTCGAGGGCATAGCGCGGACAGGGATGTGTCTGATGGAGCGGTCGGAATGCGGAACTTCCCCTCGGAGCCGGACTTTGTGAGGGTGAGAATGGTGCGTAACTTCTTGTCTGGGAAGTCTTTGAAACCTTGCGAGACGCGCTCGCAAACGGGAGTGCCCTCCCTAGACACATTGCGTTCCATTACTTCCGCGCAACAGGAGCGCTCGTAAAGAGTAAGTGCAATGGATGGGGCTGACTCAGACTGCTCCTCTGGTTTCTGTTCAAGAAAGAATTCGCCCGATGAATCCTTGAACAGGACCGATCGTATCGGATTACCAACAGAGTATCGAAGCAAGTGATCCTTCGGGAGCATATCCGTTGGAAAATTTCGGGAACACTGGAAATCGGGGGATGTACGGGATGTGGTGAACTCATAAAGCATCCCGTTTTGTAAATGGTAGCACGAAGTCCCTGAGGCCGTGGATATAGATAGAGTGTCAGCAGTCCAAGTGACTCCAGGACGCTTTACAGGAACGGGGAACCAACCTTTCGTAGGTTCTTGATTTTCGTAAACGAATGAGCCAATAATCTGGGCGGTTTTCCACTCGGGGCCGATAGACGGTGCGAAGGTGACAAGTTTCTGATTGGGGAAATCGATCATGAACTGTTCAAGAAACATTTCGTGCGGCGGCACGTTGGCAAGAAACAGGACGGAAATACTGCTACCATCTTGCTGAGTTTGCCATCTAGTAATTTCAACTCCTCCTGGATCGGTGCGAAGGAGATTGGCGCCGCAATTCGCGGAGCAACAAAACGCGATGAATAGCGCTAGTTTGTACATCAGAATCAGTTTCCCGCCCCACTCTTTTGCATAACGTGTGCTACGTGAAGTTATGCGAAGTGCACTCCCCTAAAGTTTGGTGAAGCCACGATTCTTTGAATCGGACAGTACGGGCGTGATAGTATGCCACTGTGTCTCCCAACGATTATTCCGGAGGGTGAGGAGAAACAATGTGCCGGCGGCCGAGAGATAGATGTCAGGAGCCGAGATCTTAGTGACCCCATCGATTGCCCAAGTATCGTCCTCGTACTGACGTACGTCGCAATCGGGATAGCGGTCGAAATGTTGAAATCCGGATGACATGAAATAGCATCGAAGGTTTCCGTTAACCATTGCAATAAGAAGAGTATTTTCGTTTGTCGCGGTTAACCCAGAATTGTCTGGCCAAGATTCAATGAACGAGAATCTACCGGGCAACAGACGGTGAGGGATTTGGGCCGGCCTGTCTACCCCCGCGATGATTTTTCCGTCCATAACCCGGTAGGCATAAGTCTTGTAATGAACAGTGCTAGAATATGTAGCTACGGTGGCCAGTGCTTCATCTGACCCGACATCTTGGACGCCAATGAGGGCAATCGGAAAGGGAAAGTTACTCTGGAAAGCTTCGAAATTGCCGAGCCTCCTTTGAAAATCCGGATCAAGGAGCGCAAAAGCAGCCGAGTACTGATCGGTTGCGAGGGCTGTATAAAAGTTATAGACCGTTTCCGTCGGCGTGACTTGCTTCTTGGCGCAGCTCGAGGAATAAAGCATGACCAGAATCAGTACAATGGGGGGTGCATTTCGCATAACGTACTTGTTGTTATGCGAAGTGCGACACGTGCCAGATTTTCCCGATTCTCTTGCCATAGGCAAACAGTGCAGCTACACCAAGGACGACTATGACGGCTAAGAGGCCAGCATCAAAGGCAGGGCATATCTGAAAGAACAGGAGGGACAGGACTGAAATCAGGATCCCGAGGACCATCATGATTAGTCGGGGCGGCTTCCTGTTTGCCTGTAGATATTCGTTGAGCGGAATCATTCGCGTTGTTGGCGGGTTTGAAAGGAATAGGTCACCGAGCCGGATGAACGCGCGTGCGCTGGGTAAATTCGATAAGTCAATTTTCACGCAGGGCGTCCCCACCTTAAGGTTAGGAATCGGCAATCTCAGCTCGGAACCTTGGATTGGATAGGCGCACCAGCAGCCCTCTGAATGTCGCCGCATTAAAAAGTAGTCTATCGAGTAACCCCATTGGGATTCTGAGACAACAAATTCTGAAATAGGCAGATCAGGGAGACTGTGCAACCATTCTGAGCACTTGCTGAGGTGCTTGATCTGGACAGAGCCGGTGCGCCGTTTGTGTCTCATATGGTCGCATTTCGCATAACGTGTGTATACACTGTTGTTATGCGAAGTGCCCGGTCCGGAGTATTGTTTTGTTTTTCCCGCGATCGCAAAATTGGCCAAAGCTACTTAACTGCAGGTGCTCCAACTGATAGCGTGATCCGAGATAGTATTTCGTCGGGAGTGAATTCGAGGTGGAGGTAATGATTTGACATTTGAAACCCAAGGCCAAGGCCGAAAGCTCCGAGAACGGGCACAGTTCCGGGTGGGCGCGTGGAAGTTGCTGGTCCGAGTTTTTGTAAACACTCCGCGGGTCCCGACTCGGGCGTGAGAGTACGTGGTAGAACGCCTTTGCATTGTGGAAGAAACAGAACAATTACTTCAATAATTCCGACATCCGTGTGTCTGATTTCCACACCAAGGTTCTCGTTGCTCAGAAAATTTTCCGGCGGAATGTTCTCAGTCGGATAGTCGAGACGCTCGAACTCGAGTGGAGCAAGAGTGCGGAGCAAGCCTTTCGTTGACCTAGCGTTTACATTTGCGTTAAGTAGATCGAGTATTTCCATTTTCTCCGGACCGGGCATTTCGCATAACGTGTTACTTGTTGTTATGCGATGGCCCCACGCCATTTGAAGCAGACTGGAACTGCCCAAGTTTGACAATGAGGCTCTGAATATTCGCACGAGCTGCGCGTTCGAAGGCGAAACGTGACCTTGCCGGAAAGAAAATGGAGTCAGCGAAAGTAGACCTTCCGTCGGATAAGAGATAGAACTCTTTTACCAGAACATCCTGCCGGGAAAGCACATAGCGAATCTCAGCTTCGACCTCCACAGACGGAAAGGGAAAAGGTTTTTGCTCCATGCGAACGATCTGGGTTGTCAGCTTCCATTCGGTCCCGGGCTGATCTTTGGTCTCATTGAATAGGCCGGCGGAGCGAATGGATTGCCGCAAAGCTGCCGAGAATTCCACGTCGCTGGCAGCAGATCTCAGAAAGGGAATTGCTGTCTGTCCACCTGTGGATTGTGCAACATAGATGACATCCGCAATGGGAAGCTTGACGGCAGGTTGATCGACATTCATGCTTTGACGAGTGGCGCCAAAAGCGCAGTTCAAAAATAGTATGGAAACGAGAAGAACGTATCTCATATAGTTTGGATCTCAAAGGAAAGATAGTTTAGAAGTTCTGGCGTGGGGCTTTCGCATAACGTGTTACTTGTTGTTATGCGAAGTTGCGCCCCAGTTCCTTAGATCATTGCAGCCTGCATTTTGCCATCTGCAGCTTTTGAATTGAACTCCATTGGGATCGACGCTAAGGCAGGCAAACTGGATTTCAGTTTTTGCAGCTCGATTTTGATCAATGTTGCAATTTCGGGTTGCGACATGACGGTGATCATAATCATTGCTGCGTCCGCCCCGCGTTTTGATGTCCAGTCTGCCAAGGCACTGGCGGTTAGAGTCATCTCGCTTGCAATGGCCTCTGGCGCGGTCGGAGCGAGCGAAACGCCCAAGGCGTAGTTGGCTTTCTTTTGTCCGAGCAGGCGTCCAAGAATCCCTGTAGCGGGAACCATTTTTTTGAATTCACTGGCGGTCATTTTGTTTCTCCTATTGTGGTTGTCTGGTTACGAATTCTGAGATCTGGGGCGCAATTTCGCATAACGTGTTCGTGTATCTGAAGTTTGCGCGTAGCGCAAATTTGTCCGCAGCACGCCGCGGTGCGCGCGCTTCTAATATTCCAAAATCCGCGCGCAACCGCGCGTAGCAAAAAGGCGAATGAAGTGAGCCGTTTGCTGAGAGTGTAAGGACCGAGCACCGTAGCGAAACGAAGTGCAGCGGAGGGCGGAGCAGATACACTGTTGTTATGCGAAGTCAGGCGCAAAGGACTAGGGAGCCAAATCCTGCATCAAGCGGTGATCTCGGGTCGCATCTGATAGCCACGCGGCAACATTCCCGGACATTGGGAGGTAGATTCCGATTTCTGTGAAATGCCTATAGGCTTCGGTGGCATATGGTAAGCTAATCCGGACTGCAACTTGGTTTCCCCGAACATGATGGAATGCGAAATACCCGAGTACAGCAGGAGACAGGCGGACATCAGGACTCCCGTCTACCTTGAGCAGGAAATCATCGAGGCTAGTGATCTTCGCGTTCGGTACAATCTTTGTTTTGAGAAATGGATCATTGCGTAGAGCGTGAAGGATGTCATCCTTCCTAAAAAAATCGGTTAGCAAGGCAGGTTTTTTGCGGGCAATATCATACGCGAAGTAAGTTCGGCCGCCCGTTGGGTGGGCTCCGCCTTCGAAGTACATATCGGCTGCATACGAAGCAATAGGTCCGACCAAGGATAACATACGGTAGGTGAAGTTCTGTATCGCGACTGGCGCCCCCGGGTACATTGATTGATCGGCGCAGGAATGCTCCTCAGAGTAAAGAACGAAGGAGTTACGGTAATCTGGTCCGACTACAACAGCAAGCTTATCGTTAAAAAGTATGTGGAGTTTCTGAAAGGAGTAAGGCTGAAGAAACCCCGAAAGATCAGGATTGGGTTGCCCCGCCAGCATTGTGGGTAATAATAGGAGTGTTAATTTAAGAAAATGCTTTTGCATTAGATTTTCTTCCTTTGCGCCTGATTTCGCATAACGTGTGAAGCTAGCCGACGTTGACCGGCCGAGCGTAGCGAGAGCCGGACAGACGAGCCGAATTCCGAAAAAAGCCCGCTTTAAGTTCTGCTTCTTTTACTAAAGGTTCTTCGAGCGCAGCGAGCTAGTTCTGAAGGCGCCCTTACTGAAAGAAGAAAGTGTGTACTACGTAGTAATTGCGAGTTTGACCCGTGCCGGTCAATGTGCCCGAGTTCCGGTGCGGCGCGGGCACTTCTAATATTCCAAACCTGCCCGCGTCCGCACGAGCGAATGAATGAAGCGAAGCGAAATGATTCGCGAGAGGAACGAGTGGCTGAGCACGTAGCGAAACGAAGTGCAGCGGAGGGCGGAACGGCTAGCGAGAGTTATCTGCAGTTGCGGGAATCGCAAGAGAGCTCCCGGACAGGACGTCCGGGAGCCTAACCTCTGGACATTATGTATTCGTGGTATTTGGCTTCCTGAGCCTTTGTCATTTCGCGGCAAATCCCGAATGACAGTTTGCGGTCAAACAGCGGCGTGATTCTCTGAAAAACGTCAAAGGGTGCCATCACATCGGAGAGCTTGGATAAAGCCGCAAGCGGCGAATAATCGTGGGTTTTGCAGCCTTCAAGAGTCAAGCGATTCAGATTTCGCAATCCTTTCAAGAACTCAATGTTTGGCGGTTGTATATCCAACATCTCAAGCCGAGTCAGCTGGCTTAGATCACCAACGACTGATAAGTCGGAAGTTTTGATTCCACTGATGGTGAGCGACCGGAGTTTTTTGCAGCGCTTGAGAGGCGAAAGATCTGGAACGGAAAGGTTTTCGAGTGAGACCTCTTTCAACGATGGCAGCGTTGTCAGCACTTCTAGATTTGAAACGCGTGTGTTGCCTATGGAAAGTTCTGCCAAAAGAGGCATTCCCGAAAGGAAAGAAATATCGGCGAGACTGGTTCTTGCGAGGTACAGACGTTTGAGCTGCCTCAATGAGGCTATGGGATCAAAAACTTTGCTCCTAATGGTGCTAGCTATGAGTTCCCTCGTGTTCTTGAAGTATTTGAGCGGGGATAGATCCGTGACTCCAGCACCCATCAAATAGAGCGAAGTTATTGCGTGCAAGTCGGCAACTGAGGGCTTCTCAGTGCCGACTAATTTGAGCAGAAATGCGCGCCATTCAGAATCAAATGAAAGTAGTTCGGCTTTGGGAGCAGTCGCGGTGTTGCTGGCTACGACTTCTTTTACATGATCTAAGAAACTGGAGTCATCCTTCCATGTAAAGAAAGAGCGGTCCTTTTCGGTGCGCCACACGCAATTTCCAAGGTCGACGCTTTGAGCCATGAGATCTAAGAATTTTGCGAAGCTAGGGGCGATAACAAACATGCGGTGTTCGTCGCGGCCAAAGTTGATGATTTGTCCTTTCTTTCCTTCGGGGCCTGGGGAAAAATCTATGCCCAAGTAGTTTCCATCAAAATTGGACGCGATGGGGAGCCACCCCGGATTATAATAATCTTCCTTGATATGGCCGGGTGGAAAGGAGAATGCATTGGTATCCTGATCTTCGTGAAATTGAATGTTCAAAGTCCAATCGCTCAGCATTTCCTCAGCACTCAGGAATTGAAGACCAAAAAAGACACCCGCTGACAAGGCCTGCTCCCCATTGTGTTCTTGGAGTAACTTCACTAGAGCTGGAGGGAGCTTGAATTTTGTCTTGGTTTCAAGTTGTTTTAAGGCACGCGCAGAAACGGGGCGGTTCAAATATTTTCTTAAATCTGGTGCATGTTTCTCTAAGTGTTGAAAGAAATTCATTTTTCTCCGATTTTTGGAAGCGATTTTTTTGCCGGCCACGGATGGCCGGCTCCGAGGCAATGCAGCTTTCCGCAATTGCAGATAACGTGTTTGAGTAACCGAAGTTGACCGGCCGAGCGCAGCGAGAGCCGGGCGGCGAGCGATAGGTCAGAACAGCCCTTATTTCCAGCGGTTTTCTGAAGGCCGAATTCCTGGGAGCGAAGCGACTGAATCTAATGGCCCCTGCTTTCACGGGATATCCTAATAATACAGGAATGTGCGAGAAAGTCCGGCGTGCCGGTCAATTTGTCCGCAACACGGCGCGGTGCGCGCACATCTAATATACCAGACTCTGCGCGCATCCGCGCGAAGCAAATTGGAGAATGAAATGAGCCGTTTGCTGAGAGTGTAAGGACCGAGCACCGGAGCGAAACGAAGTGCAGCGGAGGGCGCAGCGGTTACTTGTTGTTATGCGAAGGCGGCTGGTCCGAGACTTGAGCATCCGTTTGGTTCGGTTTGCGTGGTGTCGCGAGTTTTAGTACGAGCATTGCATGCTCTTTTGAAAAGTCATCCAAAGTGCCGTTGAAGACCCAGAGCATTACGCTATTGCCTTCCTCAACGGTGTCTAAGGCATCCGAAAGGTTTTGGGGCAGAAAGAAGATAAATTTTTGCCCCTGCACACTGATCTGCCATTGTTTCTTGAACTGTTGCATAGTATTGAGGTCGATCCGTCCGATTTGTGCCCAAGCGTTGAGAGTCATCGCCCCGTCCGGAGTGATGTCGATCGCGTGCGAATTGACGGGGACTTCGAGTCGCAGATAGTTATTGAACGTATGCATGCCGGGCGCATTGGCGAATTGTTTTAAGTTAATGGCGTCCTGTTGCGCAAGAAGTGCTAGGCTGGAAGGGACGAAACGTGCATCTTCTCCTAAGATCGGTGAGAAGAGGATCAGTAACATGGGGAAGATAGTCTTAAAGCGCTTGTTCACGTGGTTTCTCCTCGTTTTGTTAGATATGTAGGCCAAGATCCCGGACCAGCCGCTTTCGCATAACGTGTGTGCGTAGCCGAAGTTGACCGGCCGTAGCGAAGCGGAGAGCCGGGCAGCGAGCGGTATTCCGAAAAAAGCCCGCCTTAACTAATACTTCTTGTCTTAAAGGCTCTTCGAGCGAAGCGAGTTAACTCAAAAATGCACTTAGAGCGGTTAAATACTATTATGCGCAGTGAGTGCGAGACTGTCCGGCGTGCCGGTCAATTTGTCCGCCGCACGGCGCGGTGCGCGCGCTTCTAATATTCCAAAATCCGCGCGCAACCGCGCGAAGCAAAAAGGCGAACGACGTGAGCCGTTTGCTGAGAGTGCCAGGACCGAGCACCGTAGCGAAACGCAGTGCAGCGGAGGGCGGAGCGGCTACGTGAAGTTAGACGCAGTGCGCCTCTGAAGAATTGTGCAAGGTGCGAGCCATGGACGGCGAGCCGGAGGCTTCTCAGCGAAAGAAGCTATCTATTTTTTTGGCCGCAAAAATCTGTCCGAAGGCGAGTTTCCCGTCCTCGGAAAAATGGTACGGAAAATAAACCTCTGCAGCATAACCTTCTTTGTGCTCTAATGATATTTCTATTGCATCAGATTTTTCCGTGGTTCCAGGAGCGACAACACGAACATCAAAAACGATTGCGGCCGCTTTGATTTCTCCTTTCTTCGCAGAGTCACGCAGACCAGCCCTGAGTAATTTGATGATTTCATCGGAGGATGGATGTTCGTTTCCATCGTAACCTCCCAAGTGTTCAATCTTGCCATTCGTTCGCATGAATCCCCCGAACGGATAGAACTCGCGGTGCTTGGTGAGCATTTCTTCCGCGAATGGAACTAGTGAGCTCATAAGTTCTTCGCTTTCTTCTTTTGGCGTCATATGTTTCCCACCACAATGTATTAGGAGGCCGATGCCTGTCAGCAAGATCAGGAAAATGAGCTTCGAATGATTTTCAAAAGGATTCATTTCTTACAAACAAAAGACAGGCGGCCAAGGATGGCCGCCCTTGCAAGGCGCATTGCGTCTAACGTGTTCGTGTATCTGAAGTTTGCGCGTAGCGCAAATTTGTCCGCAGCACGCCGCGGTGCGCGCCCTTCTAATATTCCAAAATCCGCGCGCAACCGCGCGAGGCAAAAAGGCGAATGAAGTGAGCCGTTTGCTGAGAGTGCCAGGACCGAGCACCGGAGCGAAACGCAGTGCAGCGGAGGGCGGAGCAGATACACTGTTGTTATGCGAAGTAGTCCCGGCGAATTCTCACAGGGCCTCTAGGCAATAAGTGAGTGATTTGCTTTCGCGCGGGCCGAGCTTTGATCTGTCTCTAAGCGCTGAGAGATAGAGATGGAGTTCCTTAATATGATCACGGCCGAAGTAGGTCTGGATCGGATGAGCTAGGATATATTTGCGAAGAGTGGGCGAAGGGGCCAATTTTTCGGGTCTTCTTCCACCGCTCAGAATATACTCCAGCGACTCGAGTGCTGCAAATGAATAGGGACGACCTCTATTCACCAAAGTACGCAGATCCTCAGACGTAGGGTGGCTGTAGACCAGAGGGAGAACCCAGGCCCCCGGGCGTGAGGGCTCCCGGATCAGTGTCGAAATCTGGTTAACAAAGGACCCCGGAATCAAAGCAATTGCTTGGCCGAGGTGGGCTGGATTGGAGCAACCCGGGTGATTCAGAAAGTCAAGTGCCAGGGACAAGGTGTTCTCAGGCGAGTTCGATTCCAAAGTAGTGAGGATCAGCTGAGAGAATCCTTCAAGGTCCCTCATGTTGGCCGGTTGGCGCCAAAACCTAAGGATTGGATTGGTTCCAGATGCCTGGGTCTGGGAAATCGGAAAACTGTGGTGTTGCGAAGATGCGTGGAAGTTGTCGGCTAGCTCTTCGTAGGTTACGTTCATGTGCGGAAGGAATTCGCGCAACGTAGAGTTGAGAAGCTTGAACGCGTCGATGGTATCTGAGTCTGACAGTACTCGGTCAGTTACTTCCACCTTCTGCGATCTGAGGGAATATACCGCATCCTCACTCTCAGCGGAGAAATGTGATATTCCGCTCTGAGAACTTATTGTCGCGGCTGAACCCAGGTCGTCGTCGAACCAGCACATACATATGCTTGTGCGAGCTGAGCAAACGGTAGCGATTGCTGCATAAGCGCGAACCTCTGGGTGAACAGGCCAGGCAGCCGTCAAGGGGGATTCAACTCGCCCGTGGGCGAAGACTTGGAAGGCCGCAAGTTGTGAATCGGCAAAAGCCAGCCCCGATAGACTAAATGTGACCGCGGGAAATGCCGCGGCCAAGGCTGCATGTGTTGCCTTGAGATCTAGTGGGGTCTTCTGTATGAAAAGATGTTCCATATTCTTTCGCCGGGACTATTTCGCATAACGTGTTTGAGTAACCGAAGTTGACCGGCCGAGCGCAGCGAGAGCCGGGCGGCGAGCGAAATCCCAGAAAAGCCCTTATTTCCAGCGGGTTTCTGAAAGTCTAATTCCTGGGAGCGAAGCGATGGAATGCGAAGGCCGCAAGTGGTACCGGATACTTTGGATATGCGCTGTTAGTGCGAGAAGTCCGGCGTGCCGGTCAATTTGTCCGCAACACGGCGCGGTGCGCGCACATCTGATATACCAAACCCTGCGCGCATCCGCGCGAAGCAAATAGGCGAAAGCCGTTTGCTGAGAGTGTAAGGACCGAGCACCGTAGCGAAACGAAGTGCAGCGGAGGGCGGAGCGGTTACTTGTTGTTATGCGATGTTCCGGGCCGTATTTAATGGACTATTCGTCCTTACAATGGGACGGCAGCTTCCGACAGGCGTCTATTCTATAACCATTGAGGAGCTTATCGAATGGATTGTCTTGAAGGGCACGGTCAAAATCGGAAATGGCCCCTTCATATTTTTCCTGGTTTAGTCTGACGATTCCGCGGCCGGCATAAGTGGGAGAGATAGATGGATCCAGAGAGATTGCTGAACTGTAGTCTGCCTCGGCTCTGGCGTCATCCAAGAAATCGCCTACGTAAATGTAGGCACGCAGGACGAACGCGTCAAGAAAATGCGGATCAATCTTGATAGCAGTTGTTACGTCTGTGAGAGCACCTTCTGAATTTGACAGGGTCCTGCGCACAAGAGCTCGCAGGTAATAGGTAACGGCGTTGGCATGGTGAGAATCGATCTGGTTGGTCAGAATGGAGTTCGCTCTGTTGAGATCGTACTCCGCAAGTCGATATTCTCGAAGGCCCAAGTAGGCTCGGCCCCGATTCAGGAGAGCTTTGGCATTCTTGGGATCTAACCTTAAGACTTGGCTGCAGCTGAATAGCGTTAATTCGTAAGCGCGATCGGCCCAGTTCTGGTCACAGACGTTAGCATAGGAGGGCAACCGTGTGGTAGCTGGCGGTTCGGCTTCGCTCGGGGAACTAGATAGATGTGCAATGATCAACAGGACGGCAAAGAGAAAAGTGGTAAGTTGTCTAAGGTTGGCCATGATGCTTCAGGCCCGGAATTTCGCATAACGTATTTGTGTAGCCGAAGTTGCGAGCGAAGCGAGCAATTTGCCCGAAGTTCCGACCCGGCGCGCGCTTCTTATTCTCATCTTTTCGCGCGCGTCCGGGCGAGCGAATAAATGAAGCAAAGCGGAATGTTTCGCGAGAGGAACGAGTGGCCGAGCACCGCAGGCGATAGCCGAGGAGCGGAGTGGCTACATGGAGTTATGCGAAGGCTGGGCGCCGCTTATCCATTCAATCTTGATAGAAACACGCTGAGAGATCCTGAACAGCGACTGGTGTAGACCCATCATGTGTAGCATAGTAAAGTTTGGTCGTTGGTGGATCCAATAACATTAAATAACCGTCGGAATCGTTGGTCGCGACAACAAGAAAATCTCCTTCCGGAAGATGCACGCCGTACACTTTTTCAGGAGTTAGAATTCCCCAATCGCCGCTTAAGGCGGACGCGATTTCAGCTAAAATGAGAGGTGAAACTTTGAGCTTTCCGGGCTTGTTTAGTTCACTTTCAAACGATTGAAAGCTCAGCACATCGGTTGCGACGAGAAAGGCCAGAGGTTTGGGACTTGGTCTTGTTATGATTGAGAAAAGGTGCCCTGCCACGGCCACAAAGCGAACGTTCAATTCAGTTTCTCCGACGCGGACGCGCATTTTCGCGAGGTCTTGTTCGTCATGGTTAACCCATGTTGGGGCCGCGCTCCAATTGACACGACCTTGCTTGATGCTATAGAGATTAATTTCATTCCAAGCGAGCGTTCGTTGAACTTTCGTAACCAGTTGGATCTGACCTTTCAGAATCGAGCGATTTGCTTCTGTCAAATTCGATGCTAGTATTTCAAGTTCTAGCGGTGTCCAAGTCTTCCAGAGTAAAGAGATGTATTTTAACATTTCAAGGCGCCAAGCTTTCGCATAACGTACCAGAATGTGCGAAGTGCAAGGCCGAGCGCAGCGAGAGTGAACATGCTGCGCAGAGTCAAACTGGCCTAGTTACAAGCAAGAATTCAATTAGAACGGAGAACCTGCGAGGAATCGAACCCCTGAACCGTTCACTTTCCCCGAATTTCCGAGCTTAATTCAAGAAAGCCCGTATTTAATGTCACAGCCGTATATTATAATGGCTTGGCGCAGCGTGTGAACGCGCCGCAGCATTTGCCCGAAGCACGGTGCGATCCGGCACTTTAGAAAATGCCCAGATTGTGCCGGATTCGCACGAGCGAAGCGAGAGTGCGAGTGGCCGAGCACCGAAGCGAAACGCAGTGCAGCGAAGGCGCGGAGCGCATATTCCGGTGTTATACGCAGTTGGACCGAACGTGGCGATGCTGTTCTAGACTAACCGTGACTGCAAGTTCAACCGCAAGGACGAGTGCACCGGAGGCGGGTGCCGAAACCATGTATTAGTAAGTCAGAAGAACCGTGATTGCGTTGCGCCTGAGAACAACCAGATTGAGTTTCGAAAAGAAAAGAAAGAAGATTCCATCCCGCCGAAGGTGCATTCCGCGACAGGGCCAATTGCGTATAACGTGTTTGAGTAACCGAAGTGCGAGCGGAGCGAGCATTTGTCCGCAGCACGGCGCGATCCGGCGCCGTTAGATATTCCGACTTTGCGCCGGAATCGCGCGAACGGAAAGAATGAAGCGAAGCGGAATGATTCCGTGAGAGTGTAAGGACCGAGCACCGTAGCGAAACGAAGTGCAGCGGAGGGCGGAGCGGTTACTTGTTGTTATGCGCCGTGCGGGCGCTTTCTAGGATCTTGCCGCAGTGGAATTCATCGTGACCGACGTACAGGGCACATTCGCCTTCCAACTCATTGTAAAGCAGCCACGCGCAGTTACCAGTCTCAAGTGGTGTTGTCTGTGGTGCAGGACCGAACTTAGAATGCAATATGCGTGACTGAGTCAAATCCCAGAAAGCAATCTCAAACACTTTCTTTCCGACGATCAAGTTGCGCCGATTTCCGAATGTCTCCACGACCGCATCGGTGAAGGAGACGTTGGTAACGCGACCGTACCGAGCCTGGCCGGTATAGAAAATGTTTAACAATCGTCTTCGCTGGGACCATTGCGCAACGAGGAGGGGAACGGAATAATAGAGGAAAGGAACCTGGAAGGCAAAGACGATTATCGTGATCCCGACGCTCTCAAGTAAAGACTTGCCAAGGCTTATGGAAATGCCGAGGGCAATGAATGTGGGCAGGCAAGAGAGGGTTACCTGGAATGTGCGCAAAGTTATTTCTTTGCGAAACGCTTTGACTACCGGGGTGACCTCGCGGGGAGGGGCGTTCCCAAGAATTTCGGGAATTGTCTTCCTTGGGAATTTCTGCGGTACAGAAAGACTGCGCGTTTTTCGAAGTTCGATTTGTTGATTATTAAGTTGATTCTGATCTCTCAGTCTTGCCCGTTTGTGACGCCGCCACCTAAAAAATGCAAGCAACGCACCCAGCGAAAGCATCAGAATGGAGACAGTGGTTTTATCCATTGTGGCGTTTGTGAAAAAAATTCAAGCCCGCATGGCGCATAACGTGTTTGAGTAACCGAAGTTGACCGGCCGAGCGTAGCGAGAGCCGGGCGGCGAGCAAAATCCCAGAAAAGCCTTTATTTCCAGCGGTTTTCTGAAAGCCGAATTCCTGGGAGCGAAAGCGACCGCATGCTATGTCCGCCCGCATTCACGTGATATCCGAGTAATTCAGGAATGTGCGAGAAGTCCGGCGTGCCGGTCAATTTGTCCGCCACACGGCGCGGTGCGCGCACTTCTAAAATACCAAACTCTGCGCGCATCCGCGCGAAGCAAAGAGGCGAAAGCCGTTTGCTGAGAGTGTAAGGACCGAGCACCGTAGCGAAACGCAGTGCAGCGTAGGGCGCAGCGGTTACTTGTTGTTATGCGGAGTTCTTGCGGCGTGAGAACAAGGCAACTGAGAATCCAAGAAGCAGTAGCACGGGAACGAGGAGAAAGTCTGCCGTGGATCTAAGATTCCAGAACACGTTTGGTGGAGGCGATAGCATGGAGAAACCCCAAACGATGATCAACACCGATCCCGAATACGTTAGGAACAAGGTTTGCGAAGCGTTGCGAAGTCGCAGACCGATAAGCAGGAACGCAGCCCCGATAAGGCTCCATATACTGAGAAACGTAAAGTTGTTAGGTGAGAGGTATGTGGCCAAACGCCCAAGTGGGTGGTCAGCGATTAGGAAGAAACGAATAATGGCGACGATCAAGCGCAATGTGACGATGGCAAAGAAGAGAAATGTTGCCATCAGGAAGGGAATACGAAGGGCAAATTCGAACATTCCCCTGGATTGTTTGGGAGCACTAGGTGCTTGATATTGATTCGTCATGATATTCAACGGTCGTCGCCGCAAGAATTTCGCATAACGTGTGAAGTTACCAGAAGTTGACCGGCCGAGCGTAGCGAGAGCCGGGCAGACGAGCTGAATTCAGAAAAAGCCCGCCTTAACTTTTGGTCCTTCTATTTAAAGGCTCTTCGAGCGAAGCGAGTTATTTCTAAGACTCTGGCCAGAACCGATAATCTTTGCTATCGGCGGTTTGCGCGAGACTGACCGGCGCGCCGGTCAATTTGTCCGCAGCACGGCGCGGTGCGCGCACTTCTTATATTCCAAGCTTGCGCGCATCCGCGCGAGGTAAAAAGGCGAATGCAATGAGCCGTTTGCTGAGAGTGCCAGGACCGAGCACCGAAGCGAAGCGCCAGCGCAGCGTAGGGCGGAGCTGGTAACGAGAGTTATGCGAAGGCCACCGCGCGTATGACTGCATAAAGCTTAGGCAATGGACCGAATGGTTAAGTATCCTCGAGATCGTAGGGATCGTGGCCAAGGTGAATATATGAAGCCCCGAGCGCCTGAAGCGCATCCATAAGCTGAGTAGCGCGCTCCGGATTTTCCACAATTAGCCGTTGACCGCATTTTGAACACTCGACGCCATATCTCCTTCCCGCACCATCTATTCGGATGCTAAGAAGGGTTCCATCGACAGAACAGTGTAGCGGAATACTTTCTGACATTGCATTTGGCTGGACAGAATTCTAGGAAACGATCCCGCGCGGTGGCTTTCGCATAACGTCCCGCGGATAATAGAAGTTGGGCCGCAGGCCCAATTTGGTGAGGCGCGGCGCGGTGTGCGCGCTTCTAATATTCCAAAGATCGCGCACATCCGCGCGTAGCAAACAGGCGCAGCCGTTTGCGAAGAGCACCGAACCCGAGCGATCCCCCGAGCGCAGAGAGTGGGGTGAGCGAGCTTTTATCCGCTGTTATACGCAGTTGGACCGATCGTGGCGATGCTGCCCCAGAACAACTGTCACTGCAATTTCAACCGCAAGGATGAGTGCACCGGAGGCGGGTGCCGAAACCATGCATCAGCAAGTCAGAAGAACCGTGACTTAGGTTGCGCCTGAGAACATGCCGACGGGATTCCGAAAGAAAAAGAGAAGAGATGCCGTCCCGCCGGAGGTGCATTCCGCGACAGGGCCAATTGCGTATAACGTATATGTGTAGCCGAAGTTGCGAGCGAAGCGAGCAATTTGCCCGAGTTCCGGTGCGGAGCGCGCGCCCCTATTCTCCTTCCCCGCGCGCATCCGCACGAGCGAATAAATGGAGCGCAGCGGAATGTTTCGCGAGAGGAACGAGTGGCCGAGCACCGCAGGCGGCCTGCCCGCCGAGGAGCGGAGTGGCTACATGAAGTTATGCGAAGTCCACGCCCCTCATTGAATTTTGAGTTCACCCTGTCCGCTTTTGGCAAGCTCCTGAAGACACTGGGTTAGCACACCAATAAGATCCTTGCCGTTGCTTGTAACGAAGTAGTTCGCGAGCGATGTGATATCAGGGCTTATCTGCGTACCCCAGGGCGGTAACGCGGCTCGATTCTCGAAGTTCCAGATGACTTTTGAGGGTACTAGTGCGGAGAGCTCCCGATGAATCGTTGTTAGTTCCCTTAGCGCGCCGCTGCCCGAGGCCGCAGGGAGCGCTCCGGAGTACAATTGCCTCATGACGATTGGAAAGCGAGTTCCCCAGCCTTTCGGTTCAAGGTTTCCTGCAACGGTGGAGAAGAAAGAGAAGAGGAATTCCGATGTTCCGATCTCACAAGTTAGGTTATTTACCTGAACGTGAACGGCCATTTCAGTTTCAGGGGCGTGGATTTCGCATAACGTCCCGCGGATAATAGAAGTTGGGCCGCAGGCCCAATTTGGTGAGGCGCGGCGCGGTGTGCGCGCTTCTAATATTCCTAACTCCGCGCACCTCCGCGCGTAGCAAACAGGCGGAGCCGTTTGCGAAGAGCACCGAACCCGAGCGATCCCCCGGAGTGGGGTGAGCGAGCTTTTATCCGCTGTTATGCGCAGTAACCCGAAACGTGGGAATGATGCTAACGAACCAACGTCACAGCAAGGTGGAGATAATGGTCCGAGGCACCGCAGGCGGGTGTAACCCGCAGCAATAGCCGACCGGACTGAACCCGGGAGGTAACAAAGTAGCGCCTGCTACCTTACCTAGAGAGTTGCGAACAAAAGGAAAAGTAGCCGAGCAGCTTTCCCCCGCCGAGGTGCCTCCACGACAGGGTTCTTGCGCATAACGTGTTTGAATGTGCGAAGTGCAAGGCCGAGCGAAGCGAGAGTGAGCACGCAGCGCAGAATCAGTAGGCCTTACTTCACAATTGAGTCAAGAAACAAGTAGAAAGGGGCGAGGATCCGGATACCGGAACCTGGCATTGTTTCCCCGATTCCGAGCTTATTTCAGAGAAAGCCGGATTTAATGTCACAGGCTCATGATACAATGAATTTGGCGCGAGTGCGAACGCGCCGCAGCATTTGCCCGAGGCACGGTGCGATCCGGCACCATTTGATATTCC
>JAEUSB010000087.1 GCA_016788865.1 Leptospirales bacterium | reverse complement strand
CACAAAGACTCTCACCTGCACTGCCCGCCGGAAAATCATAAACGGCTCCCACCCAGATGATCCGCATTTCCAGAATGCCGCCTCCAAAAATCAAGATTGATATAGGCTGCCAGTTCCAGAGAAGAAAAGCAATTACGTAGGCTCCGATGAGCGGATCGGAAATCCTCTCGTAGAGTGTCGCGCTGACGGAGTTCTTTATTTCATCAACGAGTGTAAGGGATGATGTTGACGTTCCGGTGGGAGTAGTTTCGGGCATGCTCATAACGAAGCATATATCCGTGGGTCAGTCCATCCAAATCTCAATAATACTGCTTCACGTATCCATAAGCACGATCAAATAGATCCTGATCCTTGTGCAATTGGTACCTGAGCAACGCCTTCCGCAGTTCCTTCTGCACCAGCCTCTCTCCCTGAGAAGTTCGCTGCCAATCCGGGAAGCGCACCTTCTTCACAATCTCATCCACATCATTTACAATTCTTTCTACAATGATGTGAGTATTATTTCCGCGCGCTTCCTTGAATAGCTCCGTCAATGCTTCCTTTGCTTTGTCCTGTTCATCAACCGAATCGACGGATTTTTCAGCGTGCACAACATCCTTTGCAAGTTGTAACAAATCTTTTAGAAACTCAAGGCTTGTCAGAAGTCCTTCCTCATGACGCTGCTTGAGACGTTCCAGGCGTTCGCCCAGATCTGTGAACTCTGGATTGCCTGCATGTTTGCGCAATCGCGCGACAAGCTTGATTTCTATCTCCACAACTTTCCTTGCCGCGTGCGAATCTTTGAGTATATCATCCAGCACTTCCGCATTCAGTATGAGAGTATCCAGATCATCACGGATTGAATCGATGTGCACGTTCGCGTTTATGATCTCAATTGTCTTGGCACCCAGCGCATGCCAAAGCAGTTTTCCATTCCCACTGGGAGGTTTTACCGATTCATACACCTGAGAGAGCCAACGATAGTCGATTTCGTATGGCGTAAGAACTGGATCTGGTGAAAGGGCTTCCCAGATCCTCCCCACGACCGAAAACTCTGCGGCAAACGCATCTCGCCTTTCGTTGTTCGGCAGGCATTGCTGGGCGGCCATCAATCCTTCATATCCGGTTATTTTGCGATCCACCGCAGGAAAGAATGCAAGACACTTCTGCATCTGCTGCGGAAGCTCTTGCCGCAAATCGTCGATGTTTGACACAACGAGCTGAACGGCCTTCTCATCAAAATCCAGGGCACGCGCAACATCATCAAAAATGCCAATGTAATCAACGATCAACCCGTGCGTCTTCTCGTGGCCAAACGTCCGATTGGTTCGGCAAATTGCCTGAAGTAGATTGTGATCCTTCATTGGTTTATCCAGATACATCGCCTGCAGGATGGGTGCATCAAAACCAGTAAGCAGTTTGCTTGTAACGATTACGAATTGCAATGGATGAGACGAATCCCGGAAATCATCCAGAAGTTTCTCTTCATCTTCCTTAGTCCGAGCGTGAACTTTCCATTCCGGCGGGTCGGTCGGGTTCACGGTCATTACAACGGCGCTTGCATCGGGCCCGAGTATTTCATCCATCACCTGTTTGTAGAGAACACAGCACTCTCGATCAAATGTGACGACCTGCGCTTTAAATCCATTTGGCTCAATTTTTGTCTGAAAGTGATTTACAATGTGATTTACAACAGAGCGAACTCGTTCCGGATTCTTAACAAGCACAGCCATCTTTGCGGCGCGCTTTGCAAGATCGTCACGATCCTGCTCCGTAACTCGATCCGTGATCTGTGCATACGCCTCATCGATTGCGGTACGATCAATCCTGAGCTTCACCTCGGGCGCCTCAAAATGCAAAGGCAGAGTGGCTTTGTCTCTAATGGAATCCTGGAACGAATACCGGCTCATGTATCCTTTCGCGTCCTCATCCGCGCCAAATGCCCAGAACGTATTTTTGTCAGCGCGATTGATTGGCGTTCCAGTCAGTCCAAATAGGAAGGCATTGGGCAAAGCTTCGCGCATGTTGCGTCCCAGATTCCCTTCCTGCGTTCTATGAGCTTCATCCACCATTACAATGATATTGGAACGTTCGTTCAGTTTTCCCGCTTCGCCAAATTTGTGAATGGTTGTAATGAGCACCTTGCGAACATCCTGGGAGAGCAGTTTCTGCAATTCCTGGCGCGTGTCGCATGCAAGCATGTTGGGCACATCGGCCGCGTTAAAGGTCGCAGTGATCTGTGTGTCCAGATCGATTCGATCCACTACAATAATGACTGTTGGATTGCCCAGCTTTGAATGCAGACGCAGTTTCTGTGCTGCAAAAACCATGAGCAGAGATTTGCCGCTGCCCTGAAAATGCCAGATGAGTCCCTTCTTTGGATGCCCCTGCACCACACGATCCACCATCTGATTTGCGGTGAAATATTGCTGATATCTACAAATCGTTTTGATGCGCCGATGTTTTTTATCCGTAGCAAAAAGAGTAAAACTGGAAAGAATATCAAGAACGATTTCAGGCCTGAGCATTGCTGAGACGGTTCGCTTCACATCGGCCAGGGTTCCTTCCGGTTCGTTTTCTCTGAGTCTCCATGGACCCCAGATGCCGATGGGCATCCGAATCGAACCGTACCTGAATACCTTCCCTTCGCTTGCAAAAGAGAAAACGTTTGGAACAAACATGGCCGGGATTTGTTTTTCATAGATTTCATTTACCTGGAATGCACCATCAAACCAGGTGATTGCATTTCGCGTTGGAGTCTTTGCCTCTCCAAGCACAAGCGGCAATCCGTTTACAACATAGACAATGTCGAATCGCTTCTCCACAGGCCCGGCCTGAAAGGTCCACTGGTTTGTAATGACCAGGTGATTGTTGGCCGGATTGTCAAAGTCCATCAATCGAATTGTAACATGCTCGCCGTTTTTTCCGAAGGCCATTGTCTTTTCGCCGCGAAGCCATTGCGTAAAGTTTTCATTTGCGCGAACTAAGCCTTCAGCCTGAACAGAAAGAATGCAGGCGCGAAGTTTGTAGATGACTTCGTCTGCGCGATCAGGCTGTGCTGCAATTTCAGGATTCAATCGGACCAGGGCCTCGTGCACCCAGGACTCGATCATGACATCTCCAGGCTTACGCGGAACCTGCGCGACAGTTTTGTAAATCCATCCGGATGACAGAGCAGAATCGAGGATCATCTGCTCAACTGTGTTTGATTCAGTGAAGCTCATTGGTGCCCATTGCTGATGGATTGAGTTTGAGCGGGCAGGTTTACCAAGAGGGATACCAACTTTTTGGAAACAGCCACTTGTACCTGGAGGGATGCCATCACATTTTCAATCCGCGCGATCATTCGTGCAATATCTGCTTGATACGCGGCCGAGGGAATCGGAATCGGGATTCGCTCACATTCGGACTTATTCAGTTTTCTTTGGTACGTCCCCGTAATGTATGGCTCGACAGAGATCGACTCCAAGTACTCGCTCAAGAAGTCGATGTTTACTTCTGTCCGAGGACGCAACACATGGGCGTGGTTGTTAACCCAAGTTTTCCCTTCTACTTTGAAAGCGATTCTGGAAGTTCGATTCACTAGATTAAACCCGTCTTCGCTAAGTAAAACCAATGCCTCGTCGAAAAGAAAATCATCCACCGAGTCTATAATCCCCGATGCACCATAATATGGGTACGGCCCCCTCCTTTTTGCCCGCTCTTTCTCACTGAGCGGCACACGTTTCCCGTCGAGAAAGTCTGCAACCTCAATGAGGGGTCGCGTTGGAAACCGCGCCAAGTCGGGTCCGAAAATCGCCCGACGGAGCACTTGAAGATCACCAGCAACGCCGTGCAGCTTCTGAATTGCAAGATCCAACGCCCACAGTATCTCCGCAATCCGCCGCTGCTGGTCGAGCGGCGGGAGATCGAATTCGAATTCGGCCAGGCTACTCCAATTTGTTCGCGGAGACAGGGAACCGGCCGATGTTCCCACGGCGTGATCGAAGAATGGTTCGGAGATACACAGAAAAGGTAAAAGTTCTGGCAATACTCGTTTCCCAAGCGGTGCCAACAGATAAATATCACCCGAGACAACTGCATCGAAATCTGCCACAGCAACTTTGCGTTGGTACGCGCGTCGTTTTCCAAAAAGTACCTGCCCCGGACGACAGCGCCTGGTGAAAGTTGTTCCGTCCTCTACATTACCCCAACGAGTTATTTGAAACGACCCGGGCTCCAGATGATCCAATCCTATGAATCGCTCCAGGCCTGCTGACACCGGATCGCACGTTTCGTTTATGTTTTCTACAACGTCGCCAAAGCGAACCCGCTTCCACTCGGCACGATCGAATAGAGCAAGATTGGCCCAAGTTGTTTCCGCGGCATATCTTTTCCGAGCACTAGAAAGATTTCCCTCGGGCAGAATATCACTGAGAGTTGTGCGAACGTTCGTGATTGATTTGAGCCACGAATCCAGTAAACCGGATAGGTCAGAATCGCTCTTCTTTTCCTGCGTCCCTCCCTTACCAGCCGCAGCCACATAAAGTGGAATGCTGAGACTGTAATCTTTCGCCCGAATCTGTTCCAACGTCGCCGTGTTTGTAAAACCAGATTCGTCTTTGAATTGCACATACGATTCCACAAGTCGCTCAATGTGCTCATCGGTGAGGAAACTCTGTGCACGCTCGCGCGTCACCTCGCCAATGGCATTGATCAAGAGGATCTTTCCTTTGCGATTTTTGGGTTTGCTGGTGCGACAGATGACGACGCACGCTTCCATCGGAGAATTATAAAACAAATTCGGTCCCAGACCAATCACACATTCAATAAGGTCCGCATCGATTAGCTTTCGACGCATCTCCTGCTCTTCCTGGCGAAACAAAACTCCGTGCGGAAATAGAATCGCACATCGCCCACTCTTTGCCGCCATACTGCAGAGAATGTGCTGCCAGAAAACATAGTCCGCTCTGCCTTGCGGCGGCGTTCCATATAGATTGCGGCCCCAGGGATCAGATGCAAACGCATCGCGATCCCATTGTTTGATTGAATACGGTGGATTTGCAAGCACCACATCAAATTTCATCAGCTTATCTGACTCAACCAGCTTTGGTTCTGCAATCGTATCGCCACGCTCAATTCTGAAATCTTCCACTCCATGCAAAAAGCAATTCATTCTGGCAATGGAGGATGTCATGAGATTGCGCTCCTGGCCAAAGAGGCGGACGTTTCTCCATTCCTTTCCTTGCTTTTTCAAATGAGCGATTGCAGATAGAAGCATTCCGCCTGATCCGCACGTTGGATCATAGATCGACTCACCTGGCTGCGGCTGTAGTAGCTCCGTCATAAGATGCACAACGGTTCGATTTGTGTAAAACTCCGCCGCCGTGTGACCGGAGTCATCCGCAAACTTCTTGATCAGGTATTCATATCCCTGCCCCAGTTCATCCTCCGGCAGATTTGCAACCGTCAACTCAAGCGAGCTAAAATGCTCTATGAGGTCTCGAAGCATCGAGTCTGACAAGCGATCCTTGTTAGTCCACTGCGCATCGCCAAAGATGCCGTATAACTTCTCCGGATTTGCGGTTTCAATGGCGCGCATAGAAGATTGCAGCGCCTGGCCAACATTCTTTGATGCTTTTCTCACCTGGTTCCAGTGCGACTGCTCCGGAATCTGAAACCGATGGTTCTCCGGATATGCGGCAAATTCAGAATCGCCACCGGACTCTTTCAGTGCATTCTGCGTCTCTTCATCGAATACATCGCATAGCCGTTTGAAAAATAGCAGCGGAAATATGAATTGCTTGTAATCACCGGCATCAATGGTTCCGCGCAGGAGTGTGGCTGCGCCCCAGAGATACGATTCCAGTTGCTGCTGAGAAATACGCGGTATCGTTTTCATCCGAGCTTTTTCTTTACCCATTTCCACTTTTTGTAAGCAGGCCTTCTTTCATGAGAAGTGAAATTAGTTTCTCCTCTGCCGCAAAGGCCGCTTCCACGCTACTCAGAAGTTGTTTCTTTGCTTCTTCCACACTCATCACTTCCTGATCCGACCTGGGTTCTACGTAGCGTGGAATATTAAGATTAAAATCATTGATAGCAACATCGCTAAGTGAGACCACTTTCACGGTGCCTTCTACATCCTTGCAATCTTTATACCATTTGTAAATCCGGTCTACGTGTTCTGGTAGCAGTTCATTCTGGGCACGACCGGTTTTGAACTCGCGCGAGGCATCTATGATTAGAATCTTGTTCTTACGATCTTTCCTTTTCTTCTGACGAAATACAAGCACACATGCGGCAAGACCCGTTCCATAAAACAAATTGGGCCCGAGGCCAATGACAGCTTCAAGCAGATCCATGCCCAGGATCTTCTTTCTGATCTCGCCCTCTTTCCCCATCCGAAAAAGCGCACCGTGCGGTAACACAACTGCCATACGTCCGGAAACAGGCGCCATGGATTTGATCATGTGCTGCACCCAGGCATAGTCCCCACTTTTTCCCGGAGGCATCCCTGCGAAATTTCTTCCGAAGGGATCACTTGTCCAAACTTCTTCTCCCCATTTCTCAAGCGAGAAGGGAGGATTCGCAATCACGCAATCGAACGTGGCGAGGGCATCCACGGAAAAGAATGCTGGCTGACGCAGTGTATCTCCACGCACGATCTGAAAATCAGAGGAGCCGTGCAAGTAGAGATTCATTCTTGCAATTGCTGAAGTGGTCAGATTCTTTTCCTGACCAAACAATTTTCCCCAAAGCGTGCGATCGTCCTCATGGTGTTCTCTCACGTGATGGATCGCTTCAATGAGCATACCGCCAGTTCCACACGCCGGATCATACACAGATTCGCCCGCATGCGGATCCAGAATGTTTACCAGGAGTCGTACAACTGAGCGCGGCGTGTAAAACTCACCGGCTTTCTTGTTTGTGGCATCGGCGAATTTTTTAATCAAATACTCGTAAGACTGACCGAGGATGTCTGAGTCCGCTGCCTCGTTTCCAAGGTTGATCTTTGAAAAATGTTCGATTAGGTCTCGGAGCAATGCATCGGATAGGCGATCCTTGTTGGTCCATTGAGCGTCACCAAAGATTCCGTACAGTGTTTCCGGATTCGCTTTTTCGATTCCACGCAGCGCCTTCTGTAATGCTTGTCCAACGTTAGTAGCTTTTGCCCGCACATCAATCCAGTGACACCCTTTAGGTATCTGGAACCGATAATTCTGGGGAAAGAGAGCATACTCTTCGTCGTCACTCCCCTCCTGCAGGGCGGCAGCATACTCCTCATCATGCACATCCGAGAGTCTCTTGAAGAAGAGGAGCGGGAAAACGTATGTTTTGAAGTCCGCCGCGTCAACGGGCCCCCGAAGGATGTTAGCGGATTCCCAGAGATGGGATTCGAGCTGGGAGAGGGTAACGGGACTCATCAGATAATGCCGAGCATATCATTGCTGTGTGACGCGGATGCCGCGTAAATCAAAAAGAATTACGCACTCGACCTTAGCATCCCATCTGGACAGCGCTGGTAGTATGTCGTAGGTACTTGGCAGAGGCGTCAAATCCCTTGTTTCCGCAATCTTTGCGTTGGGCGAAATAAGGCGCTATGGCTACTGAAGCATTAAAGGCCCTTCAATGCGAAGCTCTTCAGAGGAAGAAATTATGCTCAAAGCGGAAGTCTGATGCTCTTTTTAGCGACCGAATCATGCGCGTATGTCAGCTGGGCACCTGGAGTTTGAACGGACCCATGTGACTGTAGTATTCGTTCTTGATTCGTGTGAGTGCATGCGGAAAGTATTTCTCCAGGAGAAAGGCATTTGCGCGCTTTCGCTGCGCCTGGTATCTTGCCGGGACGGCCTCGTCCCAAGCCCAGGCTTCATCGTCATCGCGATTCCCTGGAATGTTTCCCTCCAGAGTAATGATTCCAATTCCCGCCTTCATGCAACTATTGAGCAGAAGCGTATGCTTTTTTATCTGTGAGTATGGTGCGTCGAGCGCAATGTAGACGATGTTTGAAAACTCCAGGTAGCTCATGGCCTGGGCAATACTCTCCCGCTTGAACTCTCCCTTGTCCTTGACCTCTACTGCGAGGACTTCGATTTCTGGCGCACCAAACGGGTCACACTTTTCCACACGATAACCAACAAGATCCGGATTCCTCATATCGCCCCAGTCAGGCTTCTTGCCCTCTTTGTCCTTCATGATCCGAATGCCAAGAGGATGCGTGGATCCGTCCTGCTTGCTGTTGACAATTGAGCATTGCCAACCCTTGTACTCGAAATGCTCACTGACTTCATCTGCTGCCCTTAGTTTTTGGAAAAAGAATTTCAAACTTTTATATAGATCCGACTCGACCATGGCTTTTTCCACTTTGGGTTCTCCGTTTCTATTTGATGTGATAGCAATTAGATCTCCTCGTGGGGGTAGGAGAGCATCCGAATTGGGAGCGTCCCTTTTGATACGAATCCCACCGCCAGCACCAACAACTGTTTTCGCGCGACCCAGCAGGATCATCATCTTGATATAGATCTGCGCATTATCTATCCTCAGGCCATAGGATCTTAGAAACGCTCGAATCTCCGATAGCCTCTCATGGGGCTCAAATTCATCGGCGGTTCGTGAAACCGTTTTCCAGAAGAAAATCTGAAAGAGTTTCAACTTAACGGCAACCAGTCGGTCCACCTTTTTCTCATATTCTCGCAGACGTTGTCCACGAATGGAGCGGAGCTTGTAGTACAGATTCTGACCCGAACGATCCGCAATATTGAAGTAGACCAGGATGTCAGGTAGAGCGGCTAAGAGGCTCGTATCGTTCCGATACATGGGTGGTACAAGATCGCCTTTGCGAGCAACCCCTTCACGGCGTATTACTTTGTACGCAAAACGCAGAATCTCAATAAGTTTACTCAGTCGCGGATCAAAAATCATTTCAAAATCAGGAGCCAGAGCATTGTCGAATCTAAGGACAAAGGGCGCAATCGGATTTGCAACATCTCATGTTTTGGAAGTGTCCGGCTTTTAGAAGAGTTATTCCCGACGCGCGACATCAGTCTTTTGAGATAGATTAGCACGTTGGCATTCCACATCCCTCGAAGCGGCTATGCTTTGAGTCCTTCCGTCGATCTCTCAAGCCATTCGACAAAATCAACCATAGCAGGTTGCTTGTGTTGAAAACTCGATTCCGGAACTCGGATCTCTGTATAATCACTTCGAAGCCTGTTCTCCAACGCGTCGTGGTCACGCAACTGAGCATCGAGCTCCCGCAAATCGTTCTTTAGCTGCTCTGTCTCTCGTTTCAGTGAATTGAATTGAGCAGAGCTTTTATGATCCGGTTCGTAAGAATAGATATTCACTTTCTCAAGGGCACCCGAGAGTCTGGTTGCCCTACCTTCTCCGAGAAAGAAGACGTCTCGCGCAACGAGTTGCTGGCCCAGAACAATATCGTCGATCTTAGGTGCCTTCAAGTATCCGTTGCTTTTATACAAGAACATGGCTCCGGGTGAAACCATACTGGATCCAGATGGGACCGCGTTTCCAAAGAAGAAAACGCCTCCTGCATCCTTGCCGTTAACGGCACCTACGATCATGAATGACTCGGGTTTCAAACGTACCAGTTCCGGGGCCGATTGACGAAGTCTCTCTCTCTTCGCGGCTCGGAGGCGAATTGCCTGACTTTTCTCCTGCCGGATGGAAATAAGTTGAGTCAGTAGTTTCTTTCCCTCTTCGAGGTGAGCTGCCGCGGCTTCCGCTCGCTTTCGTTGCTGTCCTTCATCCTTTAGCCTTTTCTCTGCCCGGACAAAGGCGATTTCGTTCAGGAACGGCGGTTCCGAATCACCGCACGCTTTCTCATATAGATTCATGAACTCAACAAATCGATCTCGGGTCGAAATTTGAGTGGCATCCATAATCTGACTTTTCTCAATTTCGAATATGCTGCCGGACTTCGACCGAATCACCAGTATTTCGCGACCATCGTCGGTACTGTAGACGGCATTGGGCGGAAATGTGTTCAGCACTCCGAGCGAAGGGCATGGATCAAACCCAAAATCGCGAGCTCTCTCCATTGGACTTTGACAGGCAATGAGCCATGAAAGGGTCATTGATAGGTTGAATACTACGGTTCTCATTTTTTCTCCTGATTGTTTTTCGCTAAAAGAATTGTCAATACGAACTTTACCTCGTGGAAGTTTGCCTCGTCCGGTGATAAAGTTCACGCGTGACGGAAAGGGATTTTAAAGCGTTCCGCAAGCGCCTGGGGCAGAGGATCAAGAAGCTTCGCCTGGAAGAGGGCCTTACGCAGGAACAGATGGAGGACCTGGACTGGCTATCGGCCCGATCTTTTCAAGACATCGAATCCGGAAAGGTAAACCCCCGGCTCAGTTCCTTGATGGTTATTGGGTCAAAGCTGAAGATTGATTTGGGTGTATTACTCAGTCCGGACAAATGAATGTCCGAAGGGGTTACTCGGTTGGATCTAATCCTTCTTTGTTTTTGTTGTTCCAATCTTCCATGCGATCGTTGTCTGTGGTTACTTCCATCGAAAGTAGCTGGTCCCGCAAATCAAGGGGCAGCTCATGCCAATCCTTGCTCTCGCTACCCCTCCTTTCACGATCTGGTAAAGCCGCGTTCTGCTTTTTCTTGCGAGACCTCGTTTGCACGCTGTCTGTCGTGATTCCAAAACTAGATTCGAGATCGCTTTCAAGAATTGCAGCGTAAGCGAACAGGGTCTCTTTCGTTACTTCTTTCTTATCCGCTTCAACCATGGCAACAAGGACCTCCGTTAGGCGATCCGGTTCCCATTGGCTCAGTACCGGAAAATGCTTCGAATTCTTTCGTAAGTCAATTAGCTCTGGATTCTTCATGCCAACCTCCTGGGGTATTCGTGGACCATAGCATGTGGATGGGACTTCCACATGCTTATTTGCGTTGGTTATTCGGGCAGGGCTAAAAAAACACGGGGCCAGAAAGCCCCGTCACAAAAGATCAGGAGCTTGCGCGTCCCTCCAACCTGGATCGGGCTTCACGAAGCTCGCGCTGCCGCTCGAGTAGAATTGGTGATCCTCGATCTACATCTATCTCTGCCAGGCGCAGCTCCAGAGCTCGACGGTATGTCTCGAGATTGGCGAGCACTCCCCTGAGATAGCTGGTCTCCCTCAGGATACGCTCCTGGCAGATCACGGGTTCCAATGTTTGCCTGAAACGGTTCGCAATTGATCGCGCATCGAACCCGTGCTCCCGCTCCCTAAATCCAGGTTTGAAATCATGCCCAACCGAGTACTCGATAAATGAGGCGGCCTTCTCTCCGCGCATCTTGATTCGCGCCTGGATCCCAGTAGCATGCAACTGCTGAATAAAGCGCGCGAGGTGCTCCCGCGCAAACGGTCCTGCAATTTTGATTGTTTGTTTCATGTATGAAATTGTAGCATGCAAAGTAGCGTTGCAGGAGATCATATTGCGTTGGTTATGTGAGTCATTCATTGACGCGACGGACTTGCACGGAATTGACCATGAGCCCAGAGGAAAAGCTTCTTAGAAAGGGACCTAGGACAGAAACCTTACGGGTCATCGTTGCCGAAACATCTGAACCCATTGCAAAGCAAATCTCAAGAGCTCTCCCGTTTCGGAAAAGCCCTCTGGCTGCACATTGCCTTCAGTGGTTGATGGCCGATTGCATAAAGAACGCCGGAGTCTCCATAACCCTCAGCGACAAAGTACAAAAGGCCGAGTATTTTCCGAAGTTGAAAACGCTGGATGAAAGGCGATTTCGAATAGATCAGAAATTTCTTGAGAACCCACAAGGATCAAAATACTTCTTGAAGCTGTTGAGGCATGCCGCTCGCAAATCACTGACGCTTGTAATCGAATGCCGAGTTCTCGATGGAAGTAAGTTAGTCACAAATGTTCGTACACGGCTAGCTCTCAGCATTGTTTATAACCACATTAAGTGTTCCCTTGAGATTACCAGTTCGCCGAAAACAACTGCATTCAAGCCGTCACGCGAAAACGATGGACCTTTCAGGGTACTGCTGAGAAGGGCGATCTTCCCTTACCGATCTGTACTTCGGCAGCAACTGTTCATTGTGGATCGCAGGTACATTCGCTATGCATTGCGGGCCCTGATTGATGGAGCCGGTGATTACGTGGATGAGGATGGGGATCTTCAGATCGAAGCAGACGAACCGTGGGGTTGGACATTCGTGGCAAAGTTTAAACCTCCATTCTCAAATGGAGAGCAAAAGTTATTCAGTGAGCAAGGGATTAAGCACGCTCTCGCCTTAATGGCCCTTTCTAAGGGAAAGAATCTGCAATTGGTCACTTCAAATGATATTCTGCACGTGCTGGGAAACCAGACGCAAAAGGAAAATCGAAAGAACGGCTACCGGAAAGGGGACCGCGATAATGCAAACAGTTCCCTGGATTCCCTTTCCCGATTCAAAGGAATTATCGAAGAGTCCACTTTGCAACGCCCGTTGTTCCGTGTCGCACGAATCAATGATCGCTTCTACATCCACAGCAAGATTCCCCTTAGTGTTGCACAAGCAATTCCGGTAGATATTCTTCGAATGAATCACACGAAGCATCGAACGGCATTCTTGTTAGCGCTCATCTCCACTTCAAGGATCTCGCCCCTGAATACAACGCCCGATTGGTGGATCAGGATCCTCGGGATCGAATGGGACAGACAGCATGGGATTCGACCTGTGATACAATTGGAGCATGAACTTATATTCTTGATTGGAGCTGGCTTCATAAGGTCTTTAGAATGTCCTGGTGGCAAACCGCCGTGCGATACCCAAAATGCCGGTAAGACGCAAATCTCAATCAGACCTGAATCAAGGAGGCGCAAGATTCAATATCGACCGTCTCCGGATACCGAACCCGAGCCTGTTCTGTCCGAGGCGCAAATGAAGGCCGCTATTCTGAGAACCTTTGGTAGCATGAGGAATGCCGGCTCAATACTGAAATTTTCCGATGACCAGGTTCGGAAGAAAGGCAATCTTCCTATGATCTTTGAGCGCTTCAAAATTGTGACTGGCCAAACGCAATAGGGTGTGTGCGACACTGCCCATCATTGATGGAGGCTCGGCGGCGCAGATAAATTGAAGAATCACTTGAACAACATTGCAGGTATTTGCATTCGATGGTCATGCACGAACACAACTCTGAAGTTAAGCGGAAACAGGACTTCATCCAAAGCATAATCAAGGATAAGTTCGAGACCATTGCTGCATTCGCAATAGTACATAATCTAAACTACAACAGGTTGATTGGTACAATCTCGGGTCGCGACCCTGATCTGGCTTGCGTGAAGGCGCTAATCACTCAGCTCCCTCTCCAGCCAGAGCAATTGCCACGTCTTCCTAAACGATGGCTTAATGAGTCCAAAGACAAAACGCAGGTGATGTCATGAAATTCAAGCATTTAGCCAACATCCGTCAGCGATCTAATGGCGAGCATGTATTGGTCGCTTACCCTGCCCCAAAATTCTTGCGTGAAACTCCCAAGGCCGAAGTCGGGGAGACTGTTCCGCGTTCAGAAGCAAGCACGACGTTCCAGCGCGTTAAGGGGTTCTTGACAGAGCACTACCATGTAAGGTTCAACACTGTTCGTTGCTGTCCAGAAATCGCTTCAAAGGCTGATGGTGAATTCTTTGAAATCACAGATCGAAAACTTGCGAACATCATCTGTCACCTGGATGAACGTCGAATCTCCTGCACGCCAGGGCAGTTGAAAACACTGCTTCAGTCGAGCTTCGTAAACGATTTTAATCCCATTCGCGAATACTTCGAGAATCTAAAATGGAATCAGAGACCAAGCATCGAACCCCTCTTCAAATTACTCGACGTTGATGAAAAGAGAATCGTACTGTTCCGCCGTTGGATGATCGCCGCAGTCGCATGTGGTTGCTATTCAATACCCAACCATATTTTCCTCATCCTTCTGGGATTGCAGGGTGCGGGTAAAACAACATTCCTGAATAAACTTTGTCCAATCGAAGGATACGGCTATTGCGGCCCGCTGAATCCGGGAGACAGAGAAAGTCGCCTTCGCCTCGGTCGGTACTTTCTTGTTAATCTTGACGAGTTCAGCGCAACGAACGATCGGGACCTTCAACGCATCAAATCGCTAGTCACCGTCTCTCAGGTAAATGAGAGAAGACCTTACGGGCGCCGTGAAGAATCAATCCCACGCCACGCATCTCTATGCGGGTCATTGAATGAAATCCATTTCCTGAAGGATGACACGGGGAACCGACGCTTCGCGGTCCTTGAAGTCGGATCAATTTCCTTCCAGCAAGTGACCCAGGAGCTTGTCGATCAAGCCTGGGCAGAAGCCTACACTCTCTACAAACACGGAGAACAGACGCATCCAACTTCTCAAGAGCTCAGCCTGATTGAACAAATCAACCAATCCTACAGGTCGCGTTCACTCGAGGAACAGCTCGTTTGCGAATCGTTCCGCGCAGGTTCGAAGGAGGATCACAATTTCCAGGGAACATCCACTGAGATCCTGCGCTTCTTCGCTGAGACACGGCCTGAGTGCGCCGGTAGTCTCAAAGTGGAGCGAATCGGTCGCGCACTCAAAAGTATTGGTGCAACCCAAAGTAGCGTCAGAGACGGTGCCTCGGGCTCTCCGCGTTACATTTATCACCTCAATCGCATCTCTCCGAGTCTAGCGGCGTCGGAGAATTCTGGAGATCAATAGAAATGCAAAACACGAATCGTCAAACTCAACACATCATTTCAATGGACAATCTCGTCAATGCGTGCCTCCGCCAAATCCACAGACAGTTCGTTCCTGACGACAAGCTCCAACAACAGCAAAAACCGTTGAGTGCACAGGAACTAACAGGCGCGAAGCTAACTCTCACCCTCGAGACTGCTCTTTCAATCAGAAAGTCTGTCGTGGCCGGATTAGACTACGGGAAAGATTTGAGCCATTTCATCGTCCTGGGAAAACTTTCTGATGCTTCTCAGGACTTGTCCGTTGTAATCTACAGCGAAGAAATCCTTGCGAATGAACCCAATGGATACCGTGACATCGATCGCGCTGCCGAACTGGTCCACAAGTTTGGAATCGAAACGATCGTGGATGATGCAAACGGAATCGGCGCCGATCGGCACAGAATACTGAAAGGCATGTGTCCTGAAATACCTGTGATCGGTGGATTCTTCGACACTGCCGCGTACGACCGCAAAGAAAATGACCTCACGACTCCCCATCTCCATGGAGCCTCAATCACAGTTTCCAAAGTAGCGGCTGTCTCAAGCCTATTAAAGGCTCTCCGAAACGGGCGGCTATTGCTGCGCGATGATCTGGAAAATCTCCAGACCGTCGAGGATCATCTTCAATCCATGTACGTTTGTGATCTCCCGCGTGGACGCCATGACGTCATACAACCTTGTATTAAGTACGTGCACTACGAAGATCATTTCTTTTCGGCACTAATGTATGCCCGCCTCGCTCAATGGAGTCTCAGCAATGAAACATAGAATCAGAACGAAACCTCCCGTTTCGCGCCGTCCCTCGCAACCTACGACCGCGTCCCTTCGCGATACTATGACAATCCTTGGTGCCGTTTTCGAAGAACTCGACGGCACTTTGCGCCATGTACTGCCTCTCGCATTATATCGCAAAGTAAGGAACACCCTCACGGCTCGTCTCACGACGCGTTTGCAGAAATTTCAACAATGAAAATACGGTTGATAATTTTCGTACTCATTTTGATTCTGCGCCCGATGCGTACCGTGGCCGCCGAACAGACTGATTCATACGCAAAGTACAGGCCGAAAGGAATATTCGGTACATACTATCAGCACAAATCGCCAATTGCATTCGATCCGGCAGCTAAAACACTAACACCACCACCATCGTTCTCAGCTCATCAACTTCAATACGGCGAAGAAGTCGTTGATATGATCCTTGATAAATTCTACG
>JAEUSB010000086.1 GCA_016788865.1 Leptospirales bacterium | reverse complement strand
CTTTCCGGTTATACTTACGTGAGTCCTGAATACTCTTCCCTGTATGTGAGAGAGTACGCCGCACTAAAAGGAATACGAGTGTACGGACTGAAGGAATTGTTGCGGAATACATACGGTATTGGGGAATGTGGGGGGAAGGCTGTTTTGAAGTTCATCCCGATCCAGGCGAAAAGCACTTGCGCAATGGACAAAAGGAGCATGAGGGTGAATGGTGCGGCCTTTAATTGGCCGGGAGCATGCGTTGAAACGAATCCTGTGTATACTGCAGATCCTGTGCGTGTTGGCCCTGGCTACCTGTAGCAAGAAAGATGCTGAAAAGCCGGCGCAAAGGGCAGTTGAAAGCAGTTCCATCAGTATTCGCACAGCCGATCTGATAGCAGCGCCTTTTGTGAGTCTGGATGGAGGGTGGCGGCTGCATTTCGGAGAGGGTCCGTTCAGTGATCCCGAATTTGACGACAGCGCCTGGCCCGTGGCGAACGCAGTCGGCCATTGGTTGATGCAAGGCAAGGACTACGACGGCATCGCGTGGTACCGTCTAAGGATTCAGATTGAGGATTTAACACCAGCCATTCCCACCCTTGCGGTTCGTGTGCCTTTTGCGGACGCGGCCTCGGAGGTTTACTGGAACGGCGAAAAAATTGGCGGAAAAGGAATCATTTCAAGCGAGGGACAAATGATCAGGGAAGGCTCCGAGTTGGCCATCTACCCAATCCCGAAAGATCTGTTGCGCCGGGAAAACGTCCTGGCGATTCGAATTCGATCTGCGCACGGCATGGGCGGCATTTCAAGGTCCGGCTTAATGATCGGAAATGCACAACTCATGCAAAGTGATTTCGATCGCGAACTCGCATTCAATGCAATGTTTGCCGCCGTGGCGTTTGGAATGGCTCTGTATCATATCGCAATCTACGCCATCCGGCGGAAAGATCGTTACAACCTGTATTTCCTTCTGCTTTCCCTGCTTGCCGCAATGTTCATAGCGGGATGGAACGGGATCGGAACCAGGATCTGGGATAACTTCTACTGGAATCTTTTCCTGATCCAGATACCAATCACAAGTAATGCGCTTTGCATCTATGTGTTTATTCAGAATTTCCTGGGGCTGCGCAATCGCATGCTGCGTTATTTCTTCCTCGCATTTTCCGGCAGTCTGACAGTCTGGTTAATTCTCGGGCTTGCGCTCCGCGGCCCGGTGTTCACAGCCTATATGCGCCTGGGCATGCCTCTGGGGTTTGTCTGCATGGTGCTCTCTGCAATCTCACTGGTTACACTGGCCGTCCAGGGACTATGGCAGCGTATTCCGCAAAGTGCGGGGATCGCTGCCGGGATCTCATTGCTTTCGATCGCATGCACGCATGCCGTGATACTTTATGTAATGTCATGGAACGGCCCCGAGCTCATTGGCCCGGGCTATGTGGCATTTACGGTGAGCATGGCCATTGCGGTGGGGATTCGCAACGCAAGCGCCCATACAAAGTCAGAAGAACTCAGCGTGAGCCTCGCAAAAAAGCACGAGGAGACTCTCCGGCTTCGCAATCAGCTTATGGAGAAGGAGAAAATGGCAGCCGTGGGTTCCATGGCTGCAGGAATCGTACACGATTTCAAGAACCCGGTCGGCGTGATTCTGGGCTATGCGGAGTATCTGAAAGACGAATCGGGAATCAGTGAGGAGGGGCGCGAATACCTGCAGACAATCGAGCAAGAGGCCAACCGGCTCTCTTCCATGGCTCAGGACATACTCGACTATACGCGCGGTTCCATGACTACGGAAAGTAAAATCATTGATTTGGGGGAATTTCTTTCTCATGCAGAAAAGAGTCTCAAACCATATTTCTCTGAGAAAGGAATCCATTTTGAAATTCGAAGAAAGTATGACGGCCAGGTCCGCCTGGATCCAGAGAGATTTCTGCGCGTGCTGATCAACATAGCTGGCAACGCAGCGGATGTTCTTGGCAGCGATGGGCGATTTGACGTGTTAGTCCAGAAAAATGGACACCTAGTCTTTGCACTCCAGGACAACGGTCCCGGAATTCCTGAATCGATCCAGGGAACACTGTTTGAACCTTTTGTGACCCACGGAAAATCCCACGGTACGGGTCTTGGGATGGCGATTACAAAGAGCATCGTTGAGGCCCATGGGGGAACTATTCGATTTGAGACGGGGCAAGGCACAACATTCTTCATTGAGATCCCGGCTTGATCTGGCGCGTGAGAATTCGTGTTTCTCTGGAATGCGCCGCGCGAAGTTTTCTGCCATTGATCTTCCTCGCGGCTTCGGGATGCTTCAATGCTACTTCCAATTCGCTACCGGAGATTTCGCTCCTCGGCATCGCGGGTGGTCCCACGGTTATCGCCGCTTCGTGCGCGGAATGGAAAAGCAAGGTCCCTTCCTCCTCGGACGGAACCTATCTGCTTACTCTCCCTGCCGGGCAAGTGAACGTATTCTGCTACAACATGACAACAACCCCTCTTGAGTATCTTGCATTCCCAAGGAGCGTGAGCTCTGGATTTCCGAATTCAAACTATACATACGCCGCATCACCACCGGCAGGCGGCTGGCGCCGATCGTTTGATCGCGTTCGATTTTTTCCTGATACGCTTCAAGTTAGTATTACCGACAATACGTTCGCTTCAGATTCGTGCACAACGCCTCCTTGCACAAACCCGTATCATCAGGCACGCTACGCAGAAGCGGCGGGGTGCGGAAGCGAAGACGGCACAGGAACTGTCGATTTGATCGGACTGCCTTTCGTGGTGAATACGTCTCAGTTTGCCCAGAATGGTTCAGGACCGTACAATTGCACGGTCACACCATCATCGAGCGGACAGGTCATGAATCTCACGGGGAACGGTGGATGCGGATGGATAAGTCCGGACACAGGAACGCAGCGACTGCAGCTCGCATGGGGACCGTAGACTGAGATTTGAGCAGGGAAGGTCTGGAACCGCAATCAGCAAGTTCCGGTGACACACCGGGAGCAAATTATCTAATCCCGGCGGGGGCAAGGATTGACACCCGATCCACAGAGATCAAGAAGATGCTCCTGGGACTCATGTGGCGAAGCTGTATCTGGCGTGGCGCGGCCTTTTCGCTGAACAAGAGCGTCCTGCACAAAATGAAAAAGCTCTTCCAATCTTCCAGTCCCGTCGAAATCGAAGCAGTCCTTGATATACTCGACGCGCATGCTATCGAATTCGGCCAGGTGGAGAAATCAGGCCATCTCGGAATTGAAGCCATTCCGATGATCGAGATCTACGTAAACGCTGAATCATTCGAAGCTGCCCGCGATTTGATCGTTGCCATGCAGCTCGCAGCTCACGGTCACAGTCCAGAGTCCATGCGGGTCGATGAACGGGAAATTGTTCTGCGCGCAGAGGCAGAAAAGCGCCAGCAGCGTCTCGATCAACTTTCGGAGGAAGCGCAAAAAGGAATCATCGGCCGTCTTGTTCGCAAGGTCTTTCGTCGTATAACATAGAAGCAGTCGCGCCAGAAGACGTTATACGATAAATTAAGACGTTTATCGCCAATCTTATGCAACAGTCCTATGAAATCACCATAACAGATGCGCAGACCGCAGAAGAAATTCTGCTGAGCGAAGCGGGATCCACCTACCTCCATGTTCTTTCGTTCGGAGATCCCGGCCGGTCGCCACCGCGCGGATTGCACATGCCCAATCGGAAAGTGCTTCGGCTTGAATTCATGGACGTTGAAGAGACGTCTGCCGAAACTTCGGCCGCGAACCTCCCTCAAACGGAGCATGTGCAATCTGTAATAGATTTTTTTAGCAATATCACAGAACCGGCTCCCAGGATTCTGATCCATTGTCAGGCCGGCGTCTCTCGTTCAACTGCAGCTGGCTTGATTCTCCTTTTTCTTTTCGAAGGAGACAAAGATGCAGCAGCGCGCCGCCTCCAGGCAATCCGCCCGCAAGCATTGCCAAATCGGTTGATGATTCGCCTGGCCGACCAAATTCTGGGCACAAACTTGATCGACACATGTGAAGGCATCTACAGTTTACGAATGGCGGAGATGCTTCGCCATATTCGCGAGAGTTCTGAAGACTGAGCCCCTTCGCGCCACCCGGTTCCAGGCCGCCATATAGGGAAATGTTTCTATGATACGCCGACGCTTCGTTTCACAAATCTGCTCAAGTTTTTCGATACCGTTAGGCGGCATGCAGGACAACCATTACTCCTGGAGCTACTCTCATGTCGATTCAGAAGGTTGACACTGCAGCTCGCTGGTTCCGCCCATGGGAAACCATTCTCCTCCCATACAACAGAACTGTCACAGATCTTGAGGCCTGGCTAAAGCACAACGCAAGCGCGTGGCGCATTTCATTCTACCCGCTCTGGACCGGGAAACCACAATGGCGCAGGATATCAGATCGGATCTTTTCTCTCCGTTTCCTCAATTTTTGGACCAAAGGCTACAGCCGCATGATCATATTTGGGAAACCTCCTGGTGGGCCGGCTCTCTTGAAAGTGGTACTTCTTCCCGCCCCGATCCCGGTGATCGTATGTCTCTTCTGGCTGATTTTCACTGTTTCCTCATGGTTCCCATCCGCACTTTCTTCCGAGATACTTGAGATTCGCTTTCTCGTGTCCTACCTACCTTTTCTTTTGTTCTCGCTACTACCCTCACTCTGCCTTTTTCTGGCTTTCAAATCGGACTGCCGAAAATTCATGCGCCCCTTTGCAGCAAAACTTTCGCAAGAGTTTGCACAGGCAGACCTACAGGGGAAAACGACAAGATCCCGTGAGTGGCAGGCTTAGCACAGTATGTCGACGCATCTTCAATACCTTGAATCCAACTCGATCTGAAATCAAACCTGGCCAGCGCGTCCGCGTTGTTCAAAAACAGCATCAAAAATCCGGGAAACTGACTGAGGGCCTGGTCAAGAATATCCTGACGAATTCGCCGACGCATCCACATGGCATCAAGGTTAGGCTCGAAAGCGGTGAAGTAGGGCGCGTGAAAGAATTGTTATGAGACTAATCATTTCCTTGATCCCAGTTTTGTATGTCTTCGTTCTTGCCGGGGGCTCGTGTGCGCAACGGTCTCATGATGCTGTAATTATCGTTTCGGCAAACGCAGAATGGCTTCATTGCTTGCCGTTCTAAAACCGGACCCTGCTTCACTTAAAGCGACGCCTTACGGACAGTATTTCTCTGCACCCGCAGGTTCGATTGCTGGAGTCTCAAAACCGTTGATCTTCTTTCATGGCGGCTGGGGAAAAGTTGACGCAGCGGCTTCTGCGCAATGGGCAATCTCGAAGTGGAGCCCTCGGCTTGTTGTGAACATCGGAACGGCCGGTGGCTTTTCAGGTCGAATACGCGAAGGTGAAATCGTCTTTGCGACGCGCACAATTGTATATGACATTGTTGAAAGGATGGGCAGCGCTCAGGAAGCGATTGACGACTATACTACGGAGCTCGGGCCGCCGCCGGACTCGCTCAAAGAAATGGTTCATGAATCGCCGATTATTTCAGCCGACCAGGATATTGATCCTGAGCGAATCCCCGAACTCTTGCTCAAATACAATGCAGTGGCCGCAGATTGGGAATCTGCCTCGATTGCGCGGATCTGTAAGAAGAACAACGTTCAAGTGATTATCTTAAGAGGCGTTTCTGACGTTGTGAACACCTCCGGCAGTCGAACCTATGGGAATCTTCAAGACTTTGAAACTCAATCCCGGCATCTCATGGCCCGCCTGCTCGCTCTGCTTTCCAGAGTGGTCTGAGACGACGCTTCACAAGTCTCTCTCGGATTTTCCGAAACCTCCGGATCGGAAGGACCCTGACCGGGCCCTGCGAGCTATTTTTTTTCCGAAAACGAGCTCAAAAAAAACAAATACCGCAATTTCTATCAAATCACCCAACACGCAAATTACTAGAATATTTCCGTAGCGCCTATGTCAGAACCCGGTATTACACAAAAGGCCATCTGGTTTGTTGAGAGCCATTTTAGATCTTCGCCCGATCTGGCAGAGATCGCGGATGCATGCGACACAACACCGTTCCATTTGACGCGCACTTTTGCGACTACGACCGGGGTAACCTTAGCGCGTTACGTACGGGCCCGGCGACTTTCTGAAGCCGCGCGGAGCCTCGCTGCTGGATCAGAAGACATCCTGTCACTTGCCCTCGAAACGGGCTATGGTTCACACGAGGCATTCACGCGAGCATTCAAGCAGCAATTTGGCAAAACACCAGAAGAAGTGCGAGCGGCAAGAAGCCTGGCCCAGGTAAAGACAATGGAGCCAATGAATATGCATCAGACCAGGACAATAAAACTAAAAACACCCAGATTCGAAAAACCTGGGCAGAGACTATTTGCCGGATTGCAGCGGACCTACGATTGCAATGAACCAAATGGCCTGCCAGATCAATGGCAGGAGTTCGGTCCCTTTATCGGCCAAATAAAAAATCAAAAAGACCCTGTCGCGTACGGCATCTGCCACAACTTTGACGAAGAAGGTAATTTTGACTATCTAACAGCCGTTGAGATTTCAGAAAAGAGCGATCTCCCAAAAGGTTTTGTAACTCTTCTGATCCCAGCTCAAGAGTACGTCGTATTCCGGCATGAGGGTCATGTTGCCGATATTCGCTCAACCATCAGCGCTGCGTACTCCGACTGGTTTCCCGAGTCCGGCAAAGTCGCAGCAGAATCACCAATGCTCGAGCGATACGGGCCCGAGTTCAACCCAACCACTGGAAAGGGTGGACTTGAGATCTGGATTGCAATCAAAGATAAGTCCGCAAAATGAATCGATTCGCTCGCCCATCGGGGCGAGCTTCCGCTATGCTGAATTTGCTTTTTGTATGCAGTCAGAACAAACTCAGAAGTCCCACAGCGGAAGAGGTCTACTCTGACACTCCAGGAGTGGAAACACGATCTGCAGGGCTGAATTCAAATTCTCAGTCACCGATCTCCCTTGATGATGTTGAATGGGCAGATCTCATTTTCGTGATGGAGCAAACCCACCGTATCAAATTGCAAAAGGCATTTGGTAAATCCGTGGGTAAGAAGCGTATTGTTGTTCTGAACATTCCTGACCAATACGACTACATGCAACCGGAATTGATCGAATCGATCCGGGAAAAAGTCGATCCAGTCCTTGCGCGATATAGGTGAGCGCGGACCGGGGAGCAAGATAAATGGGACTCACGCTGGCGGAGCTATGTCGGACCGCAATCCCGTTTGAAAAGCTTTCGAATCGGGATCGAGTGGAGCGAAAAAGACTGGCAAACCATGGCGGCCGAGGCTAAATCCGGGAAGAACAGTCCGAGGTGGGCAATCATGAACGAATTTTACGAAAACATAAGAAGCAAATCCGAATGTTCAGAATGCGGAGGCAAAGATATGGGCATCACCTACGTATACGAAGCCGGTGGTATTGTTAAGAACCAGGGAACGCTTCTCGGCATGAAGAGTTATACGGGCGTGGGGAATCTGCTTTTGATAGCGTGCAGAAAGTGCGGATTTGTGGCCAAGAGTTTCCTGATTGGTCGCTGAGGTACCGGAGAGATTATTTCTGTTGCGCTTTTCGTGGTTAGCCTGGGGCTGTGAGCTAGATGAAATTAAACCGCGGAATCAGTAAAACAGCCGCTGCGCTACTGATAATCACATCGACAACAGTACTCTGCGGTTGGCTTCTTGGAATCGGGTGGCTGACTTCGATTGTGTCCGGTTGGGCTACAATGAAGTTCAATACGGCGCTCTGCTTTCTCTTCAGCGGCGTAAGTCTCTGGAACTTAGCTGACAATGCATCGAGACCAGGCCGAACCCTGGGCATACTCGCAGCAGGTTTCGTTGCAATTGTGGCAGGAGTCTCAGCTGCACAGTACGCCCTCGGGTTCGATGCAGGGATCGATCAGCTTTTTTTCGTGCATCCACCGGTGTCTGTCTTGCCGGGAAGAATGTCTCCGGCGACAGGTATTTGCCTGTCACTCTCAGGGGCTGCATTGCTCTTGCTTCACCTCGAAAGGTTCGCGAGGCTTGCCCAACTGAGCGCAGTGTTCGTGGCATTTATCGCGTTGATTACCATCCAGGGATACTTGCTGGGTTCTGAACCATTGAGTTCTGTTTTCCTTTTGCGAACCGTGGCTGTGCATACAGCTACATCGCTTTTGATTCTCAGCGCTGGAATCCTGGTCAGAAGTTCACAGAAGGGCTTCATGGCCACCTTTACAAGCCCCCAGATCGGCGGCATATTTGCGCGTCGATTCCTGGGCTTTTCCCTTCTCATCCCGGTACTGTTGGCGTGGGGGTTTTCTGCGCTTGAGAGAACACACCTTTACCAGGTGGAAGCGGGGCATGCGCTGTTTGCAACGTTAAACATCTTGATGTTTGGAATTCTGATCTGGTTCGCCGCTCTGTATCTGAATAAAATGCACGGACAGTTGCAGGCAAGATCCGTGAACGATTCCTTTCTGGCCTCCATCGTGGAATCCTCTGCTGACGCGATTGTAACCAAGAACGTAGACGGAATTATCACATCCTGGAATCGCGGGGCCATGCGGCTCTTTGGCCATACGCCTGAACATGCAATTGGAAAGCACATCAGCCTGATTATTCCGGAAAATCTTCGCGAGGAAGAGGAGACCATCCTCAGAAGAATTCGCGCCGGTGAAAAAATCGAGGCATTCGAGACTGTTCGAGTTCGAGCCGGCGGCAAGTTGATCGATCTCTCAATTGCCATTTCCCCTTTGTTTGATGAGAATAGTAAAGTAATCGGCGCATCAAAGATCGCGCGCTCGATCTCTGATCTGAAGAAAGCTGACGCCCAATTTCGAATGGCCTTTGATGCCGCGCCAAGTGCCATGCTCATGGTGAATCGATCCGGCCAGATCATGATGGCCAACACACAGGTAGAGCTTCTTTTCGGATATGAACGATCGGAAATTCTGAAAAAAGACGTTGAAGAGTTGATACCAGAACGTTTTCGGAGCGTGCATCCGGCACACCGAGACGTATTCACAACTGCACCTACGGCGCGTACGATGGGTGGCGGGGGTGACCTGTTCGCGAGACGCAAGGACGGTTCGGAATTCCCGGTAGAAATCGGCCTCAATCCTATGCAGACCGACGACGGAGATTTCACGATTGTATCCATCATTGATATTACGGAACGCACAAGAACAGTTGCTGAATTGAAGGCACGATCTGATGAATTGCTTCAATCGAATCAGGACCTGGAACGATTTGCATTTGCGGCTTCCCATGATTTGAGGGAACCATTGCGAGCGGTTACTGGTTGTCTGCAACTCCTGGAACAGCGCTACTCGCACCAATTGGATGCGCGCGGAAACGAGTTTATCTTTCATGCAGTCGATGGCGCGAGACGCATGCAGCGATTGATCGACGATCTGTTGCTCTACTCCCGGGTCACTACGCAGGGAGAGCCGTTTGGTCGAGCGAATCTCAACCAGGCTCTGAATCTGGCCGTGAAGAATCTCTCCGTCGCCATCCAGGAAACCAATGCCCGGATCAAGGCCGACGGACTCCCGAAAGCTATACGCGGCGATGCTTCTCAATTGGCCATGCTCTTTCAGAATCTTATTGGAAATGCCGTCAAGTTCAAGGGGGAACAAGATCCGGAAATCCTGATTACGTCAAAAAACCTTGGGACAGAGGTTGTGATCTCTGTTCAAGACAATGGAATCGGGATTGACCCTGAGTACTCTGACCGAATTTTCGCGATCTTTCAGCGACTTCACACGCGCGTAGAATATCCAGGAACTGGCGTTGGGCTGGCCCTTTGCAGAAGGATCGTGGAACGCCATGGTGGGCGCATCTGGGTGGAATCAACCGTGGGTCAGGGATCCACGTTTTATTTTACTCTCCCGGTCGAGCCGGGAACTCAGGCTTGAGGTAAGGCTGCTGATAGTTGAGCGTTGTTGCTTCAGGACGGATACAATCCCCCAACTCCACTCACCGTGTCATGTCCAACTCTATAGAAGTTTGCGAGATTGCCCATCAATTGAAGAATCATTAGGCGCCCCTGAGCCATGATGGCCTGAGCACGTGCGGAAGATTGCCCTTCCATTATGGTCTTCAGCGCCGCCGTATGTATCTCAATCAGGTCCGTCGACGAGCAACGAATGCGACCCAGGACCGTGGCCAGAGGTTGCAACGGTTCATACGTTGGATGCCTGTTTTCATTACGTAAATCCAGGGATGTCAAGATCATGGCCGCATATCGTTCAACAATTCTCTCGAATTGATCGGGGTGTGTCAAACGCAATGGTCCTGCGGAAAACAATTGGGTGCTAGTTACCGCCTCCGGAGATGCAGCCAGACTCTCCACGTCTCCCATTTCCAATTCGCGATCGACTTGTACTCTACTTTCTCGCTCTGCTCGCTCCACGGCAAAGCGCAATGAACGAGAAAGCGATAGCGGATGTATTTTACCCTTCACGATGAAGTCCTGCGCACCAGTGCGAACTATCTGGAGCCCAACCTCTTCATCTTCAAGGGCCGTAAGCACCAGAATAGGCACGTGGGAATGTTTGCTGTGCAATTTTACAAACGTGTCTAATCCCTGAGAATCAGGCAAACCCAGATCCAGCAATACTGCGTCAAAATTCTTGGTTTCAAGAAGTTCAAGGGCCTTGGTCAGATGATCTGTCTGATCTATCTGCAAGTTTGTTTCTGGCAAATCATTGAACGCTTCCTGCAACAGCAAGACGTCAACTGGATTGTCCTCAACCAGGAGTACGGATATTGGCCTCTCCATCTAAACTTCCTCGGTGGGCAACGCGACGATTTTGAACCAGAACTCTTTCATTACCCTCATAGCTTCGGCAAATTCGGCAAACTCTACCGGCTTGGGAATGTAACTATTTGCGTGCAGTGCATATGACCGGTCAATGTCCTCACGGGCTCGGGATGTGGTAAGCACAATTACCGGAATGGTTTTCAGGTCCGGGTCCTGCTTGATTTCTTCAAGCAGTTCCAGGCCGTTCTTTCGTGGCAGGTTTAGATCGAGCAAAATAAGTCCCGGTCTTACCACGGCTGCGTAGGCACCCTGCCGCCTCAGGAATAGCAAAGCTTCCGTTCCGTCGTTCACCGTGTTCACATGATTTATTACATTGTTCTCGAACAATGCTTCCTGCGTCATCATTGCGTCGCTTGGACTGTCTTCGACCAGGAGGATTTCTGCTAGTGGGGAGCTATGATTTCCCATACAGACCTGAAGCTCTTCCCGATAGCAATGATTGCAATACTTTTCCGTGGGATTGCGGGATGATAGATGATTTCCTCATATCATGTTTCCTGGGTAGACCCTCTACAGGATTGATTTCAAGGATTGAGCCAATTGACCCGCGCGTCGATCAATTCCGGCGAGCATCTGTAGTTTTGCCAGAAGCCCCTTGAGGGCGGCCTGATTTCCGTTCCGACGATAGATAAGAATGGCGACAGAGATACCCCTGAGACAAGAGGGCCTGACCTTGCGGTATAATTCCAGATAACGTTCGCATTCGGCATACTCACCGGTACGATAATACAACTTTGCAAGCATTAAAGTTGGCTCTGGATAGGTCGGTACAAGCTGGTTTGCTTCTTGAAATCCGCTTATTGCCTCCTGCAGGTTCCCGGCCTTCATGGCCCGGTTTGCCGCGTTTGAGCAGGTCACGAATCGGCCCCAATTAGGGGTCAGTTCGAGCGCCAGAAGCGAGATGTCGTCTTTGACGTCTGCGTTCCGCATGAATTCCGCAAGTGCAAAAAGTATGCGGTCCAATAAGAGTTGCAGGGGTTGTTCTTTGTACTGGCGCACAACTGCCATCAAACGCTCGGAACCAAACTGTTCTCCGCTTTCATTGGTTTGTTCAGTAATTCCATCCGTATACAACAAGACTTTGTCGCCGCTTCGCAACCGCAGGGTTCCGGTTCCAAAAGCGACAGGAGAAGGATGCGCCACGCCCAGTACAAAGCCGGCGCTCTGCAACGCAGTTACCTCGCCCGTGGAGGCGCGCACATGAATCAATTCTGGATGACCGGCCAGCGAGTAGGTCATGGTATTTGTCGAGTCTACCTTAATCATGGCAGACGTCAGGTAGTCAGCTGTGTTGATTCTTTGAACCAGAACCTCATTTATGCTCTCATATGCGTTAGCCGGGTCTGTGCTTCTGTGAATTGCTTCAACAAAAACCTGTTTGGCCATCATTGTCCAGAACGCAGCGGGAATTCCATGGCCCGATACGTCTGCCACGAGCATATGCACGCTATCCGCCCTTCGCACTATATCGATGTAGTCGCCAGAAATCGTTTCCATGGGCAGGTAAGATTTTGCAAAGGAAATTCCATTCCATGGTTTCAAGTCACTGACGTTGATTCCTTCCTGAATTGCAGCTCCCAGCTGAAGCTCGCGCTCAACGTTGAGTTTTTGATCACGAAGATTAGCCTCAACGGAAAGTCTATTGCTCATTTCGCGCAATAAACGCGTGCGCTCGGCAACCGCCTGAACCGAGCGAGCCTTTGTCCGCAGCGTCGCCTCCATACTGCGGCTGATCATGCTTGTCAGACTTTTACAGAATACGATTTCACCCTGCGCCCACTCTGCTCCGGAAAGTCGTTCCACCATGATGGCCCCAACCCACCTGCCCTGCATCAGAACCGGCACGATCAGTATTCCGATATTGCCTTCCACGTCTGCGAAGAGTCCTTTTAGCAAAGGATCGTCGGCTTTGGTTATTACTATAGGCCTGTTCTCCCTGAGCTCTCCAAATAGCCCTGGAAGTTCCGCTTCACGCAGCTCACCTCCCGCCGAATTCACCCCGGAAACCGCAACCAGCCTGTACACACAATACAATCGAGCCCCATCTTCACCCGCATGCCAAACCGTGGTTCGAGTGGCCAGCAGGGATTCATTTGCACACTGGCAAATTTCCCGAAGCCCGGCTTCGATGTCACCCGACTCAAGAGTCCGACTATTGAGTAGAGCGAGAACACCGGTTAGTTGACGCGCAAGCGGAGCCGCGGACGATTCTGTGGCAAGCAACGCGCTCATCCACTTACTCCAACAAAATGGCGACTCCCGTGGGCCGGTGCATGCGGTGAATCAAGCGAAAGGGTAACGTCTGCAGAGACCCGACGTACCTTGCTTCCATTTTTACGCTCTTGAACTTCGTGGACAAATATCTTTGCACCCACCTGGTTTAGTGCGCTTTGAACCAGCGTAAGGCCAACCCCCATCCCCAGCTCCTCGTCTTTGAATCTTTCATCGAAAACGTTCTGGAGCCGGAAGAATGGTTCAAATATCTGATTCTCGTATTGCAACGGAACCCCACATGCAAGATTCGAAACCTGCGCAACATCATTCCTTACGGAAATTGCCGCTGATTCTGGTGTCTCACTGCAAATGACGTCGATCTCTGTCTTGTCCGGGGAGTATTTCATTGCGTTCGTCAAGAGTTCACGGAAGGTCATATCAAGCACGTTTCGGTTCGCAAGGATTGGTTGCTGAAACGAATGCTCTCTCAGAACAATCGTTTGATTCTTAATTGCACGGAGCGGTTCAACTAAGGCAAGCGCCTGACTCAGGATCAGACTCAATCGATCCGCTGAAATTTCTTCGATTGCATAGCGTCGCGTAAGTAATCTTGAGGTGCTTTCGATTCTTGCCATCCATTGTCGAACAGCGACAGCCGAATCTCGGAGTGATTTTAGCGACGGACCAAGGGCCTGCTCCACGGAAGGATCGCGACTTGCCTGAAATTCTATCATCTCAGCCATTGTCACAAGCGATCCGATTCCCACCCCTTGAGAAATTGCGTGGCGGATTGTGTCAAGAACGGAGATTATCAAAGTCACCCGATCTCCCACGCGTACTCTTTCCCTCCAGACCAACCACTCCAGTTGACTCTGGATTCGCTCCGAGTTATCGTCGGTTAACGTTCCATTTTCCTCATTGTCTTCAAAGTAAGACAGAGCGCTCTTGATGTCCTGAATTACGGTAGTTCCGTGAAGTGGCTTCTGGCCAATCTTGAATGGCCGGATCATTCCATCCAGCGCGACCTCGCGTGTTGAGTAGATTAAGATCTGTACGGCAGAATCCTGTTTTTGAATGGCCCGCACCAGTGCGTTTGGTTCCAAATCCAGGTCAGAGGGATCGATGATTACAATTTGTGGCTTCAGCTTAATGAGCTTGGCAATGGCTTCGCCTGGAGTGGCAACTCCCACAAAGCGGAAGCCCGCGGAAGGAACAATCCGCCCTAGATCATCCAGGGCATCTCT
>JAEUSB010000085.1 GCA_016788865.1 Leptospirales bacterium | reverse complement strand
CTTTCCGGTTATACTTACGTGAGTCCTGAATACTCTTCCCTGTATGTGAGAGAGTACGCCGCACTAAAAGGAATACGAGTGTACGGACTGAAGGAATTGTTGCGGAATACATACGGTATTGGGGAATGTGGGGGGAAGGCTTTGCCCCGTGTTCAGCAACGAAGGCTGAAACCCGACCATGCATACCTGCGGGCCCGAATTCGAGAACTGAAGTATCTGCCACCGAAACCTGGGTACCGCTTCGGTTTGGATCACAGTAATACGCGTAAACAGATACGGGGCAAACTCAGGGACCTTCTGAATCAAAACGATTTCTTTGCCGCACGTCAGGCGCACATCGATTACCTGGATTTCTGGGAAGATGCACCCCTTTACAGAAAGCAGTTAGAGAAGAAATACAACGCGGTGGCTCGTGAGTCGTGGTCACGCTTGGAAAGGTGGGACGGCAAGTTGCTGAGTCGAATTGCTGCGGAAATCCAGGCACCGCATCGGCTGCTTTTGAGAATTGCAAGGCGCTGGAAGAAGTTTGGGTTAGCAAAAGTTGATGAGAAATGGAACCCGAGTGAGCGGAGAATTTATTGTTACGTGAACCGGTTAGTTCCGCTGCTGCCCGACCTGCTCTATTCCTTTGACATGGAAGAATATCAAAATCAACCAGGGCAGGAACTGGAATCAACTCCCGCGATCGAAACTGCAAAATACGCAATGGATAAGTCGGATCGAGCAAAACGACATGAGGATGTATTCAAATGAAGAAACGAAATGAGAAGTTCAAGTTCTTTGCGGAACATTTCTGGAAGCTGATGAAAGACCAGGGTGGATGCTGTGCGCTTACAGGAAGAAAGCTTACACCTGACAACACAGAGGTTGAACTAAAGCAACCTTACAAGGAAATCGGCCGGACAGAATTTGACAATCACTACCTAGTGATCCGATCTGTGGCGGCCATGGCACGCTATGCAAGTGAATCTGAGATTATTGATACAGCGATTGAAATCGTGAAACACCGAGGAAAAGAAAGGGGCATTTCTCTTCGCATGAAACAATGATCGTTCCTCAAGATATTAGCGCACCAAGACTACCGGCAGCCGTGCGTGGCGTTCTGGATCGATACCGTGATCGGCTCCGGCACGCGCGCCGGACAAAAAGGCCCCACGTTCTCCGAAAGCGTAGAACATGGACTGATTGTTCTCAAGCAAATCAAGTGAAGCTTCGCTATCGCCACGCCTCCGAATTTTCGCAAAAGTCTCTTGATGCCTGGGTGAGTCTGATCTCGTCGCAAATTGAAAAATTGTCTAATCGAATCGACGAAATCAATGCCTGGCAGCGTCGCGAATTCTTTGTCCTGGAGAGAATGAATGCTGGGGTATTCAGACAGGAGCTGATTGGGATCTACGGAGCAGTTTGGTCCTTTGTGGCTGACATACAGGTAGTCAAAGCTACCAGATTGGCGAAGGCCCCACGCAGATTATTCGCGCACAGGGAATACTGGAGTCAGGTTCTTGTGGCGGGGTATGGACGGATAACGAAGCAAAGCATAAGCCAATCAGACGCTTGGGCAATCGGGGTTGTAAACAAGGCCCGTAAGGTTCGGGAACGAAACGATTGGCGCACCTGCATGTGGAATGGATTCCGTGAGTTATGGAAGCCTAACACCAGAAAGCCGCGTTTGCAACTGAACGTTCCGACTCGATTGTCACAGCCAGTCCATGTCTGTAATTGAGATCCTTGATAGGGGGATCTCTGAGGATGCGAGTCACAAAATCAAGACCAAGGGCGAATTCGAGCAAGCAATAGCCGCCTACCTGGCTCGGGATTTCGAGTTGGCCCATGCGCTTTTTACCAGCGTTTTGCGCATACACGAGCACGACCCGGCTGCATCGATTTACCTCAGCGGTATTGCCGAGCACTAAGAATACGGCTTACCGCTTGAATGGGAAGGAATCGCTGTTTTTGGATAGTAAGTGAAATATTGGAATGCTAACTAAACTCTGTCTCCGAATCTTAGTAGGCCTGCGACAAAAGCCCGTGACGCATCGTCGGCTCAAGAATCCCGCTGACAAGGAGTTGAAATGAGTTCATTGCTTGGGATCTTCTATAACAGAATCAAGGGTTCGCAAGAGGATATTGCCTCCGAAGGCCTGTGCTACCTTCTGAATGGCTCCCAAAAAGCCAACGATGCTTTGCTGGGTATAATCAGAAATGAGATTGGAGACGTTACACTGAAGGGCATCACGTTCCAAACCCAGGTCACAGGCACCGAGGATGATAGACCGGACATTGTCGGCCACGATGAAAGTGCCACAGAACGCATCATGATCGAAGCCAAGTTTTGGGCCTCACTCACCAAGAATCAACCCTGCACGTATCTGGAACGGCTGGCGGCAAATGGCCCAAGGAACGCCCTAGTGTTTGTTTGCCCGGCGCTTCGAGTCCGAAGCATATGGGACGAACTAAAGAGGCGGGTTGTTACCGAAGGGTTTGAAATTACTTCAGATGACGAAAAGCACAGGATCACATACAAGAACGTTGTCCTGTTCATCAGAACCTGGGATCAAGTTCTGAACGCAGTGCGGGATGTCCTTGTGCAAGACAATAGCCCACTGGTGTCGGACGTTGATCAGATCATCGGGTTTTGTCGTATAATCGACGAAACAACCTTCAAACCGATAACGTCAGACGATATGTCGCCATCCCTTGGGAAGAGAATCTACAGCTACTACGGGCTCATAGACAACCTTGTTGATGAGCTGAAGGAACACTTTCCGCTGAACCTCGATGGGCTAAAAGCAACCCCACAAAGAGGTGGCTACAGCAGAGGTTTCGTGATCGGGAAATGGGCACTCGTGCTCGAACTTAATCTCAAAAACTTCTTCGAGGTTGCCGAGACTCCTTTCTGGATTACTGTCAGAGAGAAAGCCGAGAGCTGGATCGTCACGGACGAGTTGCGAGAAAAAATGCGATTCTACGAAGTCAAGTCCTCACGAAAAGTATACTACCTAAAGGGAATTCCCTGGATTCCACTCTTCCCTGCTCTTGAGAAGCAGGAAGATGTCTTGATAGCGGACATGTGCGGACAAATCGGCGAGGTTGTGAATACGCTGGGAATCTGAGCGTGTACTTCGGCGCAAGGTCAACTTGCAATGTCCGGTGCGAATTACCCGCGTTGGAATTCGTATCGCACCAATCAATGCAATTCTGACCGAGTTCGGTAACGGGACCGCGTTTGAGCGTCTGATCAAGTCTTCTCGTTTTGCCGAAGAGGGCAGCCTCCTCCGAAGTGAGGTGAATCCTCATCTTCAAATCTTCTTCGGTCCAGCCCGAAGTTGCGTCTTCGTCTCTTCGAGACTTGCCGCTTTCTCCTCCGGTGTCCTACGATCTCCTCGACTCAAGATTGCAAAGAATGAGAGAATCCGATGCCGATACAGTCGTCTTGTCTCATCGTCGAGAGACACAAGGTAAGCCTCGGGGGACACTAAGCGAAAGCGATCGATCTCGGCCTGTTCTTATGGACACTGAAGCTTTGGCGAGACGCAACGCTTCCACCTGTTATTCTTTCATCCGTTCTTGGTGGGTCTCCAAATCAATAGGAATGAGGAATGTTTTAGGAGCTGACAGGGGAGCACTGCATTTGAGCGCCTCAATTCCTGGCCCGAATAATCCGGCGTTGTGTTTCTGTGTTCTTAACAATTCTACTCTCTCAGCATTGAATTTGATAATGGGTGCACATCTGTCTGCGATCAATTGCAAGCCAGCTGCTCGCAGTTTTGAATCAAAGGAATCGCCCTTTTGGAATAAAACCCATTGCCAACCTTCCGGGGCAGGTTCAGCGATAACTGGCAGGGCTAATAGAATCCCAAATGCCAAGATCAGAAATCGAACCACAGAAATCAGACGAATCATTTTGTTTCCTCCTTTGCGCGGATCTGGTCGTCTTCTGGAGCGTCTACAGGGTGTGATTTGACCAGGTTCAACGTGCCACCTGTGCCTTCTTGACTTCGATGCGGACTTCTCCGCCCCATTCTTTTGAATCAAATCCGTCACCACCGCATGCTTTCTGAATTCTGGAATAATTTGGTTTCAGGGGAGTGTCGCTTTCGTCGGATGCAAAGTCAGAAACGCTGGCTACGATCTGATCTTCTTCTGAAAAAACTTTCCCGCTCTTGTCCAGAAAGTAAACGGTTACCTGAAGCCAGTTAAATGTTACTTCCGAGATGTTCTTTATCTTGAACTCGACGCAGTCATCACTGTCTTCCTGTTTCTTGACGTCACTAATAGAAACAGATGCCTTGGCAAAGCGCAGCTTCTCCTCGCTATCTTTTCGTTCTCGTTCCTCCTTCACTTTTTGAGAAAGCTCCGGAGGCGGCGGATTCGCAATGCGTCTGCATTCCGATGTCATCATTCCGCCGTGAGAAAGACTCATTGATCCCGGCGCTTCAGCATCCACCACGAAGAACAGAATCTTGCTTTCTGTCGGGGATTTGCGCACTACCTGTGCATCTCGGATTTCGTAATTGAAGCTTTTGACACTATCAGTAATCTGCTGCCTAAGCGTATTATTCGAATGAAATGTGAGGTAGGTATTAAACCAGACGGAAGTGCATTCCCAGCTTTGACCCACGAGAAAGTTCTTTAGGGCGGCGTTGCGGGGAGTTCTGGCACTGCTAGAAATCTGCGCCGAAACACTTCCCAGGGAAAAAATAAAGATAAAGAACAAAGAAATTCGTTTCATTCTGTTGCCTCCTCTTGCGCGGATCCATTCTTTCACAATCCATAGAACCTGGGAGCGTCGGCTTCGCTCTTGGTCGTCTGCTTCCTGCTCGATGATAGCGCAAATATCTGATGGCAGAGTCAGAGAGAAAGTGACAGTGTCCTTTTTTGTGGCTGTCTTCTTTCCATTAGTTAAACCTCGAGTGCCTGAACAAATTTGTGCGTGTATATGAAGGGGAGATAGAAACCGGCACGTGTACCACATGAGTTTGGGTAGCTAGTTGTTCAATCTGACACTGCGTGCTTTGGGGAATATGCTTGTGAGGACTGTCTTAGAGAGTTCTTTTCGTTTTTCAATTTCAGCGTTAGAGAGGTAAAGCACCTGCGGGCCCGGCGGAGCCATGAAAACGGCATAAGCATTGTCACCAATCGGGTTCGACGACCAATGGATACACGTGCTACAATCACCCCAAGAGTCGTTCTCTCCGTTTTTCCACGCAGTGAGTAACTCGTCTTTAGTAGGGAGTCGCATTGATTTCGCTCTGCAAAGGTCTGTTGCCGCTTGCCACGACATTTCGCCTTCCGATGGTCCCCAGTAAAGATTGGGCTTTGGCTTTGGTTTGCTCCAGGTACCATCTGGCCTAACTTCGATTCTTGTGCCGTTGTCCATAGTAGCGTTGGCCGTTTGCCCATGCAAAGGAAGCGCCAAACAAACGAGCATCGCATAGATTAGTTTCTTCATGTTCAGACTCCCAGGTTCCAAGTAACACTACGCGAATCATAACGCGCATGGTTGCCCGAGTCGACTAAAAATTCGGAACGTGAACTTAGAGACACACCCGCTCGATCGCTACTTTTGAATCCTTGTTTGGATCAATGCAGGCACACAAGCAAAGTATCAGGTTTTCTCAGGTTCCCAGGGCAGCGGTGTCAGGTTTTGACAGGTTCTACCGGTTATTTACGGGTTCCTCAGCCGTTTATTACCCGTTTATCACCATCTTCCGCCATTTTTGATCAGGTGCCCTGAGCTTGTGTCTGCGCTGAGAAAAACGCGGGCTCAAGAGTAGGGATCGGGTGTGGGCGCGGTTTCCTTGCAAGCCAGGGTTCCGAAAGGACCCGAGGGCCACGTCGGTCAGGCGATCACCTCATTCCCCCCCTCAACGTCTCCCAGAGTCGCGCATGGTTGAGGAGAATGTCCTTGAGTCCTTGACGAACTTGTGCGGAGTTGAGTGCTTGCTTGCTCATTTGCTGGTGCGCATCCATTGCCTCAATGATCGCGTTGTCCAGTTCGCGGTCCAGATCGGGTGAAGCACCAAATTGCTCCTTGTTGTTGCTTCCTGCCTGCTTTCGGAGGATATCCGATTCAAGAAGCTTACCCTTAATGACGTTGTTTACATAGACCAGTTTATCCTGCTCCGTTAGCTCTCCCTGAAACAAATCATTCACGCGCTCGATGATTTCGCTCAGGCGAACCTTCTCGATATCGTGGACCATCCTTGTGCCGGCCTCCGTGATGGGCTCAAGCTTTGGTGCTTCTCCAGACAGCGACATGGTTTGCTTGCCAAGGTTGCGTAGGTTGTGATGAGTTAATGTGACTTTTGAAATATCTATTCCTTCTCGTTCGCGGCCAAATTCAAGCAGAGGTAACAGGCGGCGAAAGAAGATCGCTCGCTTTTCAATGTCTGTATTTCCGTAGTTGAAGATCTGGGAGAGGAATGTATAGAGGCGCAGGTAGGCGCCCATGTCGGACTTGAAGAGAGTGAGAGAATCCATCTCGCCTTTTGCCGCTTTTGCCGCAGGATCATCGTTCCTCTCAGTTGCTGAGCGAAACGCCTGTTGCGCCGCTTTGTAACGTTTCACCAGCCGATCCACAACCGGATCGAGAGCGGCGGCAAGCTCTGCCTGGGACCTGCCATCCAATTCCGCGCGAACGGCGCGATCCACCTCGTGATCGTCATAGAAACCGAGCGCGTCGAGCTTTGCACGCAAGTTGAATACGAGGTTCGGGTCTGTGATGTCCGCGAGAGTTGCGGTCTGATGATAGACCTTGAACGCTTCAAGAATCTCAGCCGCGTCATTTACAAAATCCACAACGTAGGTAGTGCTCTTGCCGGGGTAGGCGCGATTCAGACGAGAGAGTGTCTGCACTGCCTGAATGCCACCCAGCCGTTTGTCGACATACATCCCGCAGAGAAGGGGCTGGTCAAAGCCGGTCTGAAATTTATTGGCAACCAGAAGGATCTGATACTCATCCGTCTTGAATGCCTCGCGAATGTCCCGACCACGTAGCCCCGGATTCAACTCCTTTGAACGCTCCGTGAATGGGTCCGGGCCAGATTCTTTATCGTTTACTTCTCCTGAAAATGCAACGAGTGTCTGAATGGCATACCCATGGCTCTTAATGTATTTGTTAATCGCGAGTTGCCAGCGCACAGCCTCGAGGCGGCTTGCAACAACTACCATGGCTTTTGCGGAATTGCTCAGCAAGGGCGAAACAAACTCGCGATAGTGTTCTACTACGACCTGGACTTTTTGAGCGATATTGTAAGGGTGAAGGCGGACCCAGCCCATTACCTTCTTGAGTGCTGCATTCTTTTCGACTTCTGCCTCGTTGTATTCGTCTCCGCCGTGAGCGAGTCGGAAGGCCAGCTTGTAACTTGTGTAATTCTGAAGTACATCCAGAATGAATTTCTCTTCAATTGCCTGGCGCATGGAATACACATGAAACGGGGCTGGAAGATTCTCCGGTCCTGCCGGCTTCGAAGGATCGGGCCTTGAGCCGAAGATTTCCATTGTCTTGTTCTTTGGTGTTGCGGTGAAAGCCACGAACGTGATGCCCTTGTCCTCAGCGCGCGCTGCCATTTGAGCTGATAGGATATCCTCTGCGCTCACTTCTCCGCCATCCTTGAGTTCTTCCAGTTCCTCCGGGGAAAGGACACCGCATAGACACGCCTTGCATCTCTGGGCCGAGCAGCTCGCCTGTCCAGGCGATATAAATAATATCGATCTTCGCTTTCGCAAGGGTTGACAAAGAATCTCCAGAATTCAGTAACAAGCCCCTGGGACTCATGTGGCGAAGCTGTATCCGGAGACGGCAGCCCTGTGTCCGCAATGCGCCGAAAAGGTGCGTATATAGGCGGTTATGCGAAATCACCGCCGCTAGGAAATTTCATGGATACCGTATTTCTTCTCGGAGCTGGTGCATCCATCGGTCACTCAAAGCCAGCTGGAAACCACGCGCTACCATCAATTTTCGAGTTCTTCGCCAAGGCCAAACTCCTAAATCTTCGCGGAACCGATCCGCGAATAAAACGAATCGAGCAATATGCGAAGAGAATTTTAGGTAAGAGCATTTGGAATAAACGTAGCCACATCAACCTCGAAGAGTTGCTTACTTTACTCGCAATTGAAATTCAACTGAGAGAGCTACCCGAGCTGTTGGAGATCCGCGAAGCGATCGTCGAAATTGTTCAATTCGTGATAAGCGAGCTACAGAGGAAGATTCTGACCACGACGACCACCGACTATCAATCGTTCAGCCGGGCTTTGGAAGATTCGGATACGGTAGTCACGTTCAATTGGGATACACTGCTTGATGCTTGTTTAGAGGCTGAAAACAAAAACCAGTTCCGACTCTTTCACGATAAACTCTCGGCTTATGGCGAACAAATAATGCGTATGTCTGGAATTCGGTTCGCTGGTCCTTACCATGTGCTCCCCGTGCACGGTGGCCCTGGTTACTATTTGAAACTCCACGGCTCAGTAAACTGGTACTACTGTACGAACTCCCAATGTCGAATCCATAATAGAGTCTTCCCTCTCCCTTTGACAGACTACGTGCAGTATTGTGGTGAATGCAATGAACAAATGTCTATTCTATTGATTCCGCCAGTACTTAACAAGGAATACCGTCGATATCCGCTCATTCGCCGCTTATGGACATTGGCAGCAGATGCTATGTCTCACGCTAGCTCGCTGGTCGTCTGGGGATACAGTCTTCCGCCCACAGATTTCCAATCCAACTGGCTTTTCACGAAGGCACGCTCAAAACACTTGCGGACTATAACTCTCATAAATCCCGCGATCGTGAATCAATCGCATACAAAGCTTAATGCAGGTTTTGTCCGTCGATTCTACGACATATTTCGCGATATCCTTCCCAAAACCTCTTTGACTCTATACGCTACGTATGACGACTATCAGAACGGATTGAACATATTCACGAAATTTGGAATACACCCTAAGCAGATCAAGAACGTGTGATCGCGGCGGTGACTTCGCATAACAACAGTGTAAACACGTTAGGCGAAAGTCCGCGCTTCGAAATCGTCATATGCGAATGCTCTTAATACTTTTCTTGCTTTGCCCCCGTCTTAGCCCTTTGGATGCAGAGCCGAACTTCACACCAATGTTCGTGCATGCGGAACACGGCTTATTCCTGCGTTCAGGGCCAGGACTGCAATATGCCTCTGTAACGTTGATTCAGAATGAGGCATTGGTCCTCGTCGAGAATGGCACTTCTCCAACTACGGCCATCGGCGGTGTCCGGGGGCAATGGAGAAAGACCCACTTTCGAAAACTTAATGGCTTCGCGTTCAGCGGGTATCTCCGTTCACCAACTTCATCCGAACAAAAGTTGGTCGATTTGTTCCTATCACAGGGGACGGCCATAGCCTTGATAGACTCCAAACGTAAGTTTAACGTTAACCTGAAGCTTACGACCGGTCAAATTGGCCAATACGCCCGTTATGGTGATCAAACTGAGTGCTATTACGGAGCCGGTCAAGGTGGATGCGGAATCGATGGCGTCGAATCACAATCGAACGGCGACTTGCATATTTTTGCCTCTCACCAGGCTTGTTCAGAATGGGGACCGAGCGAACTTGGCATAGGCCCGTGTCTTGCGGTCCACTCCGGTAAATACAAATGCGACCTTTCCGCTTATGACGCCCTGCAGGTTGTCCTCGGCTTGCAAAGAAGTGTGGATGCGTCTTGTGTTGTTCTAAAAGAAGACTTTCGCACGTGTAAAACCAATTGCTGGACTGAGTGAAGAGCGCAGACCTTCGCATAACAACAGTGTATACGCGTTATGCGAAATGCCCGCCAGATCCCTTCTTAGTGAACCCTAATATGAACCGGACAATGCTTTTGATACTGCTCTCGGTTCTTTCGGGTTGTGTGACACTGGTCCCAATAGAACAGCGCTCTTACTCAGAGATTGTCGAGCAGACGGGACGCAGCCGTTTGGAGGCCTTCCACCGCACGCTGGTATGGCTGGGCCGCCGCAATATCACCACTGACATTCAACTCAAGGATGAGTACTCCGGACGACTCATTGCCCGCGTCTCGATCGAAGGTTGCGCACCGGACGGATACCTTGCCACGGAATCGACACCGTCTACGCATGAGTTCGATTTTGACTTTCAGGCAAAGGATGGTCGAGTGCGCATCATTGTGCAAGATATCAGATCTTATAGTGTCGTCGCCCAGTACAAAACACTTTTCGGTCCTCGTGATGTGACACAAGCAACTTCTACTCTGCAGAAATGCATCCGAGGAACGTTCGTGCAACCCCTCATCCGGAACATAACCGTAAACAACGAGACTTGGTGAAATCGAGAAGTCACGACTATGGCGGGCACATCGCATAACAACAAGTAACCACGGCGCCCTCCGCTGCACTTCGTTCCGCTACGGTGCTCGGTCCTGGCATGTCTATTCTGAAGAAGATATGGCTCACCCAGGCGAAGCTATGTCTCGCCGGTTCCGATAATGTCCTTTATGTCCTGCTGCCGAAAAACCAAATGGGTATAGCCGGGCTGATCATTTACACTGTAGACCGATCTGATCGCTTACAACAGCCTGATCTGAAATTGCCATTGGGTTCTTGTAATGCAACAGTTTTCCAGTGAATGCATCGAGGATGCCGAGTGCGGCCGAGGCGAAATAGATACGCCTGTGTCTCTCATCGATATCCTCAAACCCAACTGTTTCATTTCGCAGCGCGGATGACAGAAAGATCCTGAATCCGCTGTAGTATGCGACTCCCTCATCTGAGACTTTGCAGGGCTCGATGCCTGTGTTGTATTCAACAACAAGTGGCCGTTCGGGAGACTCGCGCCTGGATGGGCGATAAATCTCAACCGGGCATTTCATGGAGAGAGCTTCATGAGGACGTTCATTGTTGTAGACGAATCGAAAGCGATCAAATGCCTCCTGTTGTGAGCGCAAGGACGATCGCGCGGGCAATGCAGTTTCCTGTTTGAGTGTACGATGCATTCTTTCGTGACGCCCGTTCTCCTGGGGATTGCCGGGCCGGATTCGCTCAAGCCTGATTGCGAGCTTTAACCACCAAACGGAAAGTCGACTGAGGCCTGCGAGGGCCTGCGATGTAGCAAACGGTGTTCCGTTGTCCGTCCGAATTGCTTCCGGCAGCCCGTTTTCCCGAAAAATAGCTGTAAAAACCCTCATAACTTCCTCGGTGTTTGCCTTTTTCACACCTTCGCATGCAAGCAGGAAACGACTGTGTGCGTCGCTGATCGTGAGTGGATCGCATCGCTGACCATTACCCACCGTAAAGTGGCCCTTGAAGTCCGCACACCAAACATCGTTGGGATCTTTCACGTGCGACAACGGGTATACTTTCACGGGATTCTTACGTCGCTGTCTTCGCGGCTGGATTCTACCCGCCCGCCTGAGAATTTCTGTCACGGTGCTCGCAGCGGGCCATTCTTTGACTGTCGGATAACGTCCGCGCAGACGTTCCAATAGCTTTCGCGAACCCCAGGTGGGATGATCGGTGCGCATATCTAGAATCATTCGCACGAATCTGTCCGCTGTCCTGCTGGGCTGATTGTGGACGGCATGCGAACGATCTTTCAGGCCGTCGATGCCTTCCGTTTCATATCGCTTGATGAACTTATAGCCGGTTACCCTGCTGATGCCAAATTGGCGACATAATTCGCTCATAGACCAGTTCCCTGACCTGAGAGCTGCAACAAATTTAAGTCTTTCTTCCACGGTTCTGATCTCCTTCCAGGGCATCCAGTTCCTCCATAATTCAGGAGAAAGGATGGACTGTAAGCGATCAGTCCGGTCTAGCCTGTTAGGGATCAGACCGGTCTATACCAATGTGAATAAACCGGAGGATTGGTAACAGATCAAACCGGGAGGATCGGTAAACACCGAGCGCTCGGTTTCTGCTCTGATCTTCTTACGACGTTTGTCCAGCAAGAGGTCGTCTTTGTCACGGACATTCTTCCTCAACTTTGAGTTTCTCCAGTTCAAGTCGAATGGGTTTCTCAGATGGCAATGACAGGGGGTCTTTGGTGGCATTGCACACGTTGGACCCAAGCCGCTCTAAGGTGTGACCCTCACAGGTCTCACCGCATTTTCCTAGGATCGACCCATCCGGGCAAATCACGCCGGGATTCCACCTTATGTGTGAAAGATTATCCGGCAGCAGGGAACCCCGCAAGTCAGTGAACATGAATTTCACACCCTTCAAATCGGCATTCTTGAAATTCGCGCAGCGCAAATCCGCACCGTAGAAATCAACGCCAAGCAAGTTTTGCCCGCCAAAGTCAACCCACGACAGGCTCGCGTGGCTAAGCAAGTTCCTGTGCGAAGGCTCTTCCATGAGCCGCACCAGGGCTTGCGCTGAAGCCATACGGATGGCAAGGTCTTGCTCAACCGGGCAAACCCGTTCATCGGGGCTACAACTGGCTTGATCCAGGCCACAACGCCGCGCGGAATCATGACATGCAGTCCTGGCGAATATTGCTTTCACGTACTCAAATCGCTTTGAAGCAGCATCGGACCGAATAGACTCACGCATCTGCGTTACAGAAATCAGTAGTGAACCGAATGAAACAACGAGCGCGAAAATTGTGAGGCTCATCTCAATACGCCATCTCTTCTCAGTGTCTTTGCTCATGTTAGGTTTCTCCTGGCCTTAGATGGGCGAGACCATCACTCGTCTTTGCAAACAATGAATCCCAAATCCTTGCCTCCCGTTCCACGCGAAAGCAATGAATTCGCAAATCGTTCCTTTCCTTAACACTGGATGACTCCCAGAGTGGACCATACCCCTGGGAGGGAATCTGGAGATTAGCATCCCGGAGCGAGCGTATAGTCGGGAACTGCCGCTCCGAAGATAATATCACAGTAAAAATCAAGATAGCCCCGCGCATCAACGCATCCGTCATGATTGAAACAGGCTTGTGTGTAGGCATTGTTTGGTATCCCGGCGCAACCCATACCACAACGTCCAAAACATTGTTGGTCGTGCACAAGGTGGGTAAAAGTCTTCCCAATAGGGTAGTTTCCTGTATGCATCTTCCATTGCTTGTCGCAAAGACTCGTAGAATGTAGCGCAGGCTGAACACTCTGAACCCCGACAGCGGTCGGAAAGGAAGAGGTAAAAGCGAACTCCGGGGGCAATTCACGAGGTTCCTGCGTCAAGACGGCTCCGAGCGTAGCGTTATCCTGTAAGGAGAGTTCAATTGCCGCCTTGCTTTCCGGATGAATCATCCGGATGCGTGCCCCGTCTCGTTCCATTGCCAGCGGCAGGTTTGGCGGCCATGATCGCAATAGGCTCAAGACTCCCTTGGCCGTCTTACCTTCGATGGAATAGTCTGAAGCGATTTGATCCATCATTCTTGCTATGGCATCCCTATCCGGGTCCGATAACAGGGCAGGACCATCTCCTGTTTTCCCGTATATCCGAAAGTCTGCGCCTCGAAACGCGACAGAGATCACCTTCTCTCCAATCCTGACAGTCATCTTGAATGGGCCTTTCTCTTTCAAAGGTGGCTCATCAAATTTGTAAGACGGTGGAGGTGGATTGCAACTCAACGCGACGACCACAAACAGGCTGCAAATTATTCTTGGCATTTGAAACCTGATCGTACTGAAACACTGAACTCGTCAAGTCCTAAGAAAGTCAGGACAATGACGCTCCGAGAAACTATAGAGCCTTTGCGCCGGTACCGTATCTAGTCGCTTTTACGTTAGGCGATGTTTCGCCTAACCGCTTTTAGGTAGTGGGTCCCCGTAGTCGGGGAGACGAGTCCCCCGCATCGCCCGTCGGACATTTTTGACCATTACCGTTATGCGCTATTTTTACTTATGTCGTTGACCTCGGGCTCTCACGGGACAGGCGCAGAGAAGTCTCGATTCTGAAGCTATAGCGACTATCTTCTCGATCATGGTGGGCTGCAAGTAAGTATGGTTTTCCAGGTATTCTTCTATTCTTGCTGATTTCGCCGCAGCCCCAATCCTTAAAAGTGCTCCGCATCGCATAACTCTCCCTAGCTTACGTTATGCGATATCTCCGACTGTGAAATTGCCCGGCAAAAATTGCTTGAAAACTATAGTCCCAAAAGGTGTCTACCCAAATGAGACTACACATCCTTCTAACATTGACCATGACGGCGTGCGTTTCAAGCGCCAACCTACGCCAAGGAGATGCGCTTACGACAGATACAATAGTCATCGGGCGCTGGTTGCGGTACGAGGGCACGAATCCCGATACGGCAAAGCCGGGTTCCTGGTTAGATCGTGGGATTTTCGGTGGTAGCCTTACTTGCGGCGGATATCTTGAAACAAACGCTGGCAAAATGATGGCCATTGACATTCGCGATGATGGCTTTTTTGCTGCAAAGGCCAGCGACGGCACACCTCCAGCGGCGGTGACTCTCTTCTGCCAGAATGTTTCTTCCGGTGGTTCCCCAAGCGTGATGACAGTGGGCTCCAGCTTGTATACAATCGGCTTTGTGCCATCTAAGACTTTTCTGCAAGGAAAAATCCATGTCTTGCCAAGTCGCAAGTTTTACTTCTCAAGCTCCAAAGCTGTCGTTCCCGTCTTACAGCAACGCATGGAGGGAGGGGGGCATGATGACACTATGCGACTCTTTAATGCTGAGTATCCGGCTCTTTCCACCTTTCCGACCATCAAAATCGCTGAAGATGGCTTTGGCCAGTGACCGCACTAGATCATGCAATGCGCCAGCTTCGCATAACTCTCGCGCCAAACGTTATGCGCTCTGCGGATTCGAATTTTTGTGGCCACCGGAACGCAAACAAGGTGCCCAGCGAAAGGCTTTTACGCTATCCAGAATGTGGAGACCGGTAAACATCCCGCGTTCATGAGGCTCAGATTGAAGACAAGACACCAATTATCCTCTACAAGCCGTACAACTGGGAGTGTATGACATGGGAGTTGATTAAATTGGACGGTGATACTTACCTCTTGAAGAAGCTATTTACCGAAAAACCTTCCAACCATCTGGTGAACCAATGCCCGGCGTGGGTATTTGGCAACAACCTCTTGGCGGCACTCGCCTTCAATACTGGGAACTTGTGAAAGAAGATACGGAATCATATCGGATTCGCCTGAAAGGAAGTGATCTTTATTTATCGAGTACGTCCGATAAGGTTGATTCGCCGGTGGTTCTCAATCTTGAAACCCGGGCAAAATCTCAGCTTTGAAAACTTGATCAGACAGAATCCGATAATCTGATTTCCGAGTCATTGCCAGGAGCCAAAGTAGAAAGGGGGCGCCAACCTCGCATAACTTCACGTAGTTATGCGAAATGCCCGGCTCAAGAATACCGTCATGTGTTACGTATACGGATTGACCCAGAATCATTTGCTTGAACACAGCGCGTCATCCAAAAAAGTTTGACTTGTAAAAGGGACAGTAAGGATATTATGTCACATTATGTCTGATTTCATAAATACAGTGGATAAAGACACGAGGGACGCCGGTGCGCAGTTCATTCGACGCATCAAAGACGGTGTCTTATCAAAGAAAATACTCCCGAATAGTTTTGATGAATACCCATTGGAAGCTGCCTCCAAGAGTTTTGATAGCCTCCTCAACTCCGAGGAATTCGACGCACTGCTCGGGAAAAGAAAGTCCCCTCAGTAATGCACGAAACAGGAAAGGACTACGCAGAGCTTCTCACAGCGTTTGGGGAAGATAGGGTGCGAGATCGCTTTGCGTACATTCTCAGCAAGGCCAAGAGTTTCATAGCACATCTTGAAAAACAAGAACCGCAGTGCACTGGCTGCTTCAAGGCCAGCGCGGCAATTGTTGAAGACCTGGTCCTCGACTATTACGCAGATATTAGGCGTCTGAAGGATTTTCATTTAATCGAACGGACCCATCCCACCAAAGTTGCGGCCTACACTGCCTATTGGACCGCCCGCAGGAAACCCATCCAGACGCTAATCGACCCACCTGATGCGGTTCTCACCGAATGGCAAAACGTAAAATACGTTAACGAAGCCTTTGCAGCCCTCCTGCTAGTTGGCATGGTTTATGACAACAATCGTCCAATAGCGGATGCCGACCGCCGCCCATACAATCTCTTTCGGGATCATCTCATATATTTTCTGATTTTTCGTGCTGTCAATCCGCAGGCACTCGAACTTGTCTTACTGGCATTGGACGCCCAACCCACGCGTGAAAGAATTCGAGCGTAAAAGAGCCGGGCACTTCGCATAACTAACGCTACACACACGTTATGCGCAATGACCCTGTCGTGGCGGCACCTCGGCGGGGGGAAGCTGCTCAGTTCTTTTCTTTCTTTCGGAACTCACTAGGTTTGGGATCAGGCGCTACTCGGTTCCTTTTCGGGATCGGTCCAGCAGGCAATTCCAGCCGGCTACACCCGCCTGCGGTGCCTCGCACTATTGCCTCGCACTATTGCCTCGACCTTGCTGTGACGTTGGCCCTTGGTGATCAATTCCACCTTTGGGGTTACTGCGCATAACAGCGGATAAAAGCTCGCTCACCGCGCCGCACCTCACCAAATTGGGCCTGCGGCCAACTTCTGTTATCCGCGGGACGTTATGCGACATGGGCGCGAAAGGGAATAGCTTCATCGTCTTACCCGCAGAATCAGCGTCTCAGTCTCGTTCTGGTCAAATGCAAGAATCTCCACTGGTTTCTCCGTTTTCTTGATCTCAAAGATGTATCTCTCTTCAAGATTCAATTTCTGCTGCGGCTTCAGACTCCCGCATAAGGGACTCCCACCAACAAAGCGCGGCTTGTAGGTGTTTCCTGCGTCCGTCACAACCTTGAAGGATGAAATGCCCGCGCATCGGCCCATTGGCCAACCCTTGTCCGGAGCCTCCCAATCCTGAGGGAGCGTGTTTTCATACTGAAAGGAAATGGACCATTGGCTGTAAGCCTTGTCGTAAATAATTCCATGCCCCTTCTTCATTGGCACGATCCCTGCGATCGTTATTCTAAGGGCACCTTCGCTAAAAGTGTAAGGCAAATCAGCTTCTGTAATCGTCGCCGCCGTCGGAGGTCGGGCCAAATCCTTCGGCTGCTTCCCCTTCTCTTCTGAATCTTTACCACACGCAATAAACAACAGTAGAGCGGCTAACAGCCATAACTTGGCTTTCATGTTTCCAAGTTGCTATTGTTCGATGATTTAATCCATAAAAAATAAATGCTGAATTCGCGCCCCGTCGCGTAACAACAGTGTATCTGCTCCGCCCTCCGCTGCACTGCGTTTCGCTACGGTCCTCGGTCCTGACACCTTTCTTCTCAAGAAGACGTGACTCACCCTGGCGGAGCTATGCCTACGTGATCGAATGCCCTCCCGAACTGGACCAAATTGTTCCGGAGCGAGTCTCTTTCGGGAGAAGTAGGCACTGACCGACTTGACTGCGCGGCCCTAGGGATTTAGGGTCAGTCCCGCCAGAATCCCTAAAATGTCGAAAATCACGCCACACACCCCTTACGATAAGACCCTTTCCACGGTGCATAGTTCATCCCCACATTCCCCAAGCCCTCCCCGGCCTGGAATATGGGATACGGCCGGGTCACCTGAATGTCGGGACAAACTTCAAAACACAAAGTATATAAATGCCCGCCAGCGGTTCTCACTGAAGCACCCCGGGGTTAACCACCGGCACTACCACGAGCTAACTCTCTCTATATTAAACCTGGGGTATCCCAAGATCTGTCCCATCTGTCACTCCGTAATGACTGGCAGGGTATCCACACGGGAATCCGTAGTGCGTTGTCTCACCTGCAACCATCACGACTCCTGCACCTCGTATACTCCCCTTCATCATCTCAAACTACCTCTGTGGGTGTTCTCCTTTCTCCTGGAAGATCAGGTGCATCGTTTCCCCCAGGTATTGAATAGTAGAGAGATCCAGGACAGACTCGGGGTTTCAAAGAATACCGCGGCACTGCTCAAGCGAAGACTCCAGGTATTCCTCGGCGATCTAACACCTGCCATACGAGAACGAATACGTAACGAGTTGAAGCACACCGGTGAACTACCTCAAGGTGATCTGAAAGAATTCACGCGTAAAACCCCTGTGGTACACATAGATGGACTCGCCTTGTTCTCTGCCAGTCGTCGTGCCAATGGTGGACGTGCACGGTGGAAGCATTCCGGACAGACAGCGAGTGTATACCTCACGGATTCCGTAGCAGAGGCTCGCGGTAAGTATCAGATCGGAACTCTCGTGCACACCATTGCTGTTCCACGCGGTGCTATCCTCCTGGATTCAGTTCCTGGTTTCCGCCAGAAGCATGTAGAACCCCTGCTTGATTTCCTTCCACCAGACGCTCCAGTGTTTTCCGACGATGGGTATCCATGGCTGTCTCGCTATCGCAGGAATCACAGATCGGTGAATCATTCAGCACGTGCACGAGACAAACGGAACACGTGGGCACGACACAGGTGGAGCCGTGACGGTGTTAATAACAACTGTGCTGAGGGAACCCAACGTGCATTGAAGCATGCCTTCCTTTCCGGTTATACTTACGTGAGTCCTGAATACTCTTCCCTGTATGTGAGAGAGTACGCCGCACTAAAAGGAATACGAGTGTACGGACTGAAGGAATTGTTGCGGAATACATACGGTATTGGGGAATGTGGGGGGAAGGCT
>JAEUSB010000062.1 GCA_016788865.1 Leptospirales bacterium | reverse complement strand
CTCAATCCCATCGAGTGCAGCTCTGAAGAAGGGTTACGTGAACTCTTGCGAACACAATCATCCAGCGATCGACGGTGCAGAGGCTGGACGGACGTTCTATTCTGGAGACCTGGGCTTATGTGTGCTTACTGAAGAACAGATATGCGCATCCAAATCCAGTATCAAACGTCTTTCCTGGCTGCAATCCCGCATTCAAAAATACAAATATGCTGCACCAACTCTTGAGGATCGCCATCGTTCCGACACGAGTCACAACGCGCAGCATGATCTGCTCTCAACATTAGGCAGCGAAGAATGGCTATCGCTAAGAAAGGCTGTCGTTGCGCATTCGGAATTCTGGAAATCAGGAACAGCACCAAAGCACAGGCGGACAAAGGAAAGATTCTACGCAGCGCTTGCCGAACGATTATGGCATGCGGCAATTGAGCGGGGCGCGACCGAACGATTCATCTCCGTGGACGAAATAGCCCGTGCCCATCGACTTCCGCAAAGGTCACTTTATCGCATCGTAAGACTCTGGGACAACTACGGGATCGTATCACTCAAAGACATCTCCGATCCGATTCACCGCGGGCATCATTTTCACATCTCCATGAATCTAGAATCTCAGCCCCACATTCTTTATGCGAAGACAAAGGAGTCTCCATGAAATCGAAAGCGCACACCAAGAATCCGGATCGATTTGTTTTTCGAGCAAATCATTTCTATGAACTATTGGAAAAGCAAGGATACAAGTGTGCTCTCACAGGAAGGGAACTTACACCCGAGAACACTTCAGCCGAACACATTGTTCCTTTGAGGAAAGGAGGCCTTCATTCCTTCGACAATATATACCTGGTGGATGATGCCGTTGCCAAATTGAAGAGGTACTCCACGGAGAATGAAGTTATCGAACTCGCACGCGAGATCTGCCTATACGCGGACCGCAGAAAAACCCGAAGCTCGTTGAAGGGCCAATTATGATCGTCTTCCCGCACTGGCAAGTCCGAAGCATATGCGGCAACTTTGATCACCAAAGCCAGAGAATAATCCCTCTACGTAACGATCGGGTATCCTGGGGTCGGTGTATGATGAATTCGACTCGGTGGTTCATCACTGAATTGGCTCAACGAGATTTACAACCTGAGACAGATCACCCTGGTTGGAAGGCAGCGCGCATTCACTCCGTTTCGATACTCGAGAAAGCCGCCAAACGCAGTGCGAATGGTTGGATTGATCGAGCCAGCGTTTGTCTGGAATCAATGCAAAGGCGAACAGAATCCGATAAGAAGTTTGATCTATTTCGCATTCGAGGCTATCTGGAAGTTTCCAGGTTGGAATACCGAAACAGGATTGCTACACCCACTTTGGGAAAGGTTCCACTGCTTCATTCATGGGACAAATCATTCAGACGAAACAGAAAGAACATCCAAGGTGGTATTAGGGTGAAAAGGTCCTTCTCCGCTTGGCAACTGGCATTCGTTAGGATACGACGTGCCTCGATGCGAGACCTACCTGGGTGGAATATGCGAGTTGGATATACGCAAACGAAATCAGATAATGGGAGGAACCCATGAAGCGAAAGGAAACAAAATCCAGCTTACAGTCTGCGCAAGAATCTCCACCAGGGCCCGCTCTTTCTGAGCAAGAAGTGAATGCTCTTGTTAGCGTCCTTGGGGAACCAGAGAATTCAGACGCAATCCTGCGCGATGTAATGCGAGTCAGCATCGCGCTAAACTCCGGTGCATCACAGGAGGGAATGACGGCCCAGGCTAAGGAACTTATTCTCGCCATTGGCGCGTATTCCACCAAGACTCATCAGGAAAGAGTCCTTGCTTTGCAAATCGAAATGACTCAGCGATTGATCGCGCGAGCATTGCGGCAATCCGAGAGGACGTCAGCTGACAATTCTCTGGCCTGGATGAATCTTGTGTTCAAAGGTTGCCGGATTGCTGCAGAGCAAGCCGTGGCGTTAGCGAAACTACAGGGAAAGATAGGCCGCCAGTCGATGCGGGTTGAACACGTTCATGTAAACGAAGGAGGGCAAGCGTTCGTTGGGCAACATGCGGGTGGGGGTTCTGAAAAAAAACCGAGGGATCTACCCCATGCACAGTGAGAGATCGGGGCCTTTACGCAACGGAAATCCTCGCGGTGACTTATCGAAAGCGAAGCGATGTGGTGCGCGAACAAGGATGGGAACTTCTTGTGCATCGCCTGCCATGAAGAACGGACGATGCAGAATGCATGGGGGGATGAGTACTGGTCCAACGACAATTGAGGGAAAAGTGAAGTCTAAAAAAGGGAATTGGAAGCATGGGGAATATTCGCGGGAGGCACGCGAAGAAAGAAAAACCTGCATAAGGCTGCTACAAAACCTTTCGACACATGGTCTCTGGGAGCAAACATCCTGAACGAACTACCTCTCGCGCAAAGGTTCGGGAAGTGCCGGACTCGGGCGCGAGTGCTGGAAGTGGATAAAATTGATTTCGCTCGAATGATCTCAGGGATTCGAAAACGTTGTTCTCAAAAGGAACCTTGTCTATATGTCGGAGCTGAAGGGGAAACGTTCGATGGATGTTAAAAAGTCGGAGAACCAATTCTGTATAGATGTATTGGACAAGCCGGGTGATGCCTTCTTTGACCCGTCTCGAATGCTGATCTATCTTCACAGGGAGAAAAGCCTAGCCAAAGACGAAATTCTCAAACATCAAGTATACGCTGAATTGGTTCATGAATACACTCACTATCTACAGCTAACAACCACTGTTTACGGCATTAACTACCTGCTACTCCTCACTGACACCTGTATGCGCGTAATCGATCATTTCAATCGCAATCAAACGAGCAAGCTCAGTGCTGAACTGTTTGAAAAGATTCGAAGGATTAGAACACATCAGTACTACGCCGAGAAACACGCCGCACAGACGGAAGAAGACGCCACCGAAGGGACCGAACGTGTCCTTCAGAAAATTGAAGTCCCCGTGGAGAGGATTTATGATTCCGTTTCCGATTCGTACTTTAGCATCACTCCCCAAATGTTACGTGAACACATGGCCATGATGGCTTACGGCATTGCGCGCGGTATGGGCATAGACGCCTTGCTAGTTCACTTTAACGAAACAAAGGTTAGTCCAGTTTATCGGCTTCTATTTGAAAAGCTCGTTATGAACCTACCTGACCAATGGGATCTCCGTGTTGTCATGTATTACCTATGCGAACTGGCACTAATGAGCAATATACCAACCGTTGTAGGACCTAGAATCATTTCAGAGTTTATCGAATTCGCCAAAAAGCATGCCAGTGCTTTGACTTCAGCGGACGATGCAATGAACCAGTTTTTGAAAACCACATGGGAGAAGGAGCGCGTCCGTGAGAATCTCGATGGGCTTGAGAAATTGCTGGCACCCCTAACTTTGTGGTTTGAATTGCATTCAGATAACGATGGAATGCGCGCCTTGGCCATTCTTCATCATCGCATTCGCGCCGGGATTCAATTCAGGCGCCAATTTCCATCTGTCTATAAAAGAGGTTTAGGATCGACGTGGCTCGAATGGGCAGTAAGTGAATTTGGATCACCCGTCGTAATGTACAAAGGTGGGGAGTGTACCTTGCTCGGACAAACGTCGGACGATCCTAATGATCTGGCATTCGTGCTTGGATTTCTTCACATTTTGCACGATTTCGATGACCTCAGCACAATCACTGAATGTCCCTTTTGGCGCGACCTTCCCATTTGCGGTGTGGATCCAAAGCCTTTATCCATCTGTGAGGTAAATGCAACCGCCATTGAGGCTGATGAAGAGGGAAAGGCATGCACATTGTTTCACATCTTGAGTTTCTTAGGGCAAAAAAAGAAGGTCGGCGATCGTCGTTCTGAATAATCATGAAAAAGGAAGTCTATGGATTTTGATCGAACATGATAGTTCCACAAGACCGGATTTTGGAACCTGAGCACCTGGCAATGCAACTCGAACATCTTTCGAGTCGAGCATAGCTAAACTCTTGGAGAATTAATTATGAGCGAAATCAAAAATAAGCGAAATGCACCAGTGCCGAAACCGTACGAATGGCTCACCGAGGAACATAGGCGCTCTCTGGTTCGCTTCTTTCAACTCCTTGAAATCGGTGAGCGGAGGGCGGAAAATCAGAAACAAGCGCTGGCGAAGGAAAATGAGGTCAAAGTGGCCCCCGCTGATCGACTCGAATCACGTTGAAAAAACTCTTGTCTAATTCCATCAATTTCTTATAACTGATGCTGTGGGATCAGCGGAAGAAATTAGGCAGCATGCAGGCGCGCCAGAAGACGTTTCCTTAGGTATACTGGACCTCGAGCGTGCTGCCCGACTCGGCTCCATAAGTGCAGCACAAGCGACCTTCAAGGCGGGCTTGCCCATTACGATTGTAAAAGACGGATGGATTGTCCGGGAATACCCGAACGGACAAATTGAACAGGTCAAGAAGCTTGAATCCACACCGGAAATAAGCATTCTTAATCCGTGACCCACGGACCTTCGTCAGCAACTCCTCGCTTGCGAGTCTTTGCAGGTCCTAATGGTTCCGGTAAAACCACTCTCGTCAAATCCGTCATGGAAAACATCGGTGCAGATCGCATTGGTGTCCTTGTGAACGCCGACGATATTGAAAGAGAACTGAACCGATCGAACCGACTGAACCTTGAGCCTTACGGCGTTAACCTCACAACAGAAAGCCTCCAACGGTTTTTCGAGCAGTCGGGCATGGCAAAACAGCACGATCCTACTGCCCTTGCAAAATACTCGATTGACCAAGGGCACATTCTTCTCAACGAAACTCTAATAGACAGTTACGCTGCTGCGACCTTGGCGGATGTGCTGAGGCAAAAGCTACTAGAACTGAGAATCAGTTTTTCGTTTGAAACCGTCTTCTCACATGAATCCAAGATTGAATTTCTGCAGAAGGCAAAAACGGCGGGGTATCGAGTGTACCTTTACTTTGTTGGTACCGAGGATCCCCTCATCAACATAGCGCGAGTTGCGGAAAGAGTTAGGATCGGAGGACATGACGTCCATAAGGACAAGATTATGGACCGATATGTGCGAGGCATGAATCTACTACACTCAGCTTCCTCGCCGGCGTATCGGGTTTATTTTTTTGACAATTCTAGGAAACCAAATGTTCTTTTCGCCGAACGCGATCCGAACGGGGAAATCAAATACCGTGTAAATGAAGCAATGATTCCGCGACGCGAAGGCAAAACGCGTTACACACAACATTCTTCAAACGGATATTGTAAACAATGCGCGGGATCGGATATTGCTTACTTTGAACTCTGTCGAGCGGGCATTTTTTGTGTTCAGGGATCTTGAGGTCTCGATCCTCGAGTCTCTGAGTGACGAAATCGCCAACATTGAGACAACAATCGACGACGATTTCAAGATTGAATTCGAAAAGGTTCACAAGGAAGGTGGAGGGGATATATCGTTCCTCCAGGCCTTCGGCAAGCCCTTCGACGTCTTGAACGCCGGTCTTTTCAGCATTCTGACACAAGAGTTCGAAAAGGTGACTGATCTCGTTGACGATGAACTAATCAGACTGACAAAGCACATTCTGGCAAAGCGCTCGAACGATTATCAAATAACCTTTGCAGATCAATTCCTACTTAAGTGGATTCTCCTTAAAGGCAAACTCCTGTTCATCAGCGACGAGATAGCCAACCAATGCGGTAACATACCTTATTTTGAATCGGTCATCAGGCAGGGAGACATCAGAATTCAGCGTTTAGGCTCGACAAACTATTCAATCGCGGGAAGAATCAAACCGAATGAGCCGGAGTTCCTTTCCATCTCTGGCCTTCTTGACGCCATGCCGGGAACGTTCACGGTATCCGAAATTTCAATTGTAAAGTAGCCCAAAACTCCCTCTGGTAGCTTGAGTCGGGACACTAGCTAAAATCTTCCGTGAATGATAGGCCGCCATAGAAAACTGCTTTCTTGAGCATCTAGAGTTATGCAAAATTGTGGCGCGGCGTCTCATCAATTCCCACTCTTGCGTTTATGGGTTCAGTAGTAACTCTTCGAATTGATAAGTTTGATCTGGACTGGGGAAAGAATGAGTCCTTCATTGATCATTCCGTCTTGTACAGCGAAACGGACGTAAAAAAAGAGTATTATTACTACGCGGAAAATCAACGCATCAAAAAGAACGCCCTGTCACGCAGGCTAATCGAACTTAAGGATACGCTTGAACTACTCGGCTATTCTCTCAAGAATATCCGGCGGAGATTTCAAGAACTTTGCGCAAATCACAAGAGATACTCCGGGACGCCAGTACCCCTTGACTACCGCACTTTCCACGATGGCCTTATCCAACTCCGTCCCGAGCTTGTGGAATCGCATGCTGACGAAGAATTTCCTGACGATCATGGCTTTTACAAATACTTCAAATATAGCCTCAAAGAAAAGCTGAGACTGACGTCAGAAAATTATCACAATCTGCACGATGAGTTCTTTGATTCCATTCATCCTTACATTGTTCTAAGGATTCTCATAGAGAACCCGGCAAACCATGAGCGGTCCGTCATCTGGGGATATCAAGACATACTTAACGGAGGGTGGATAAGCAAAAAGGGCCTATTCCAATCGACCGCGAGTTTGGCGAATTTCTTAATCGTTACAGAAGGATCCTCCGATACCCATGTAATTCGCAAGTCCCTAGAAATATTAAATCCTGGGATTTCCAAGTTCTTCAGATTCGTTGACATGCAAGAAAACTACCCATTCACAGGCACGGGTAATTTGTATAATTTTGTGAAAGGGCTCTCTCGGATCGGTATGGTGATGAACGTCCTGGTCGTTTTCGATAATGATGCTGAAGGTTCCGACAAGTTCGACAAATGCCAAACAGAGCTTCAATTGCCTGCCAACATCCGCGTCTCAAAACTCCCGAATCTGAAATCCCTCCGCAAATTTAGGACTATTGGTCCGTCCGGTTCCAAGATCTCCAATATCAACGGAACGGCTGCATCTATAGAATGCTTTCTAGATCTTACGTATCAGAATACCACCCCAGCTTCGGTTCGCTGGAAAACTTACAACGAACGATCGAATGCTTACCAGGGAGCCCTCCAAAACAAGGAGAAGTTTGTTTCTCTGTTCCTAAAGATGAGATCTCCCTATGCGGATTATGATTTTGAAAAACTGCGCTTGCTCAATCAACACATCATCCGTGAATGCATCGCGATAAATGAAACCCCACTGTAACGCAGCGCGGCATAACACGGGCAGGCTATTTGGTTTCTGCTGACGATTCTGCCCCGGGGGTTGATTGTTCACTGGATGAATCGCGGTCCCAGTCAGGCCATGCGAGAGTAACATTCTTCCACTCGACGTCAGCTTCGTAGGCAAGGACTATTCCCTCCTGCTTCAGCTCGATAGGCGTTTCCTTGAAACGTATATCGAAGTTGCCCTTGGTCTTTGCCGCAGCATAGGCACCTTGATTCAACAAAGTCTGGTATGCTCGGGCGGCCGACAATCGACAGGCATATACAACTGGCGCCCCAATTACCGTTGGCTCACTATTGACGCTGACGAGGTGGACTGAGCCGTGATCAATGCCGATACCCAGCCCAACCTCCAAGTTTACGATCTTGAAGGAGTCACGATGACGGCCCAGGTGATTACGAAAGTAGTCATGGCATTCATGGGCGGCCTTCAAAGCCCAATAGACTGAATGCGAGCCTGAATAGAATGTCGGAAAAAAAGCCAGAATTCCATCGCCCGTGAATTTGTCGAAGACGCCATAATTCCGAGTCACTATGACCTTTAGCTGTTCCGAAAGGTCGCTGATGAATGCCGCGTAAAGGAAGGGGCTCGCAGCCTTGAGCATCAAATCGGTTGAGCGTCGAATATCAATGGATACAACCGTCGTCTCGACAGCATCCTTTACTTCAAATTGCTTCGCAAAATCCTCGCGTTCTCGAATAAGCTTCCCGGCAGAGGCTGAGACACGATTTATTAAACCCGCCTGACGAATTTGGAAAGAGAGCCTTTCGTGTTCTCGCTCCAAGACCACCGGGTCAGCTTGCTTCGCTTCATATTTTCGCAGGAGCTCCGCGTATTCTCTCTGGAGTCGCGAATAATTTTCAAGTTGGTCAATATCCATCGTATTCTCCGATTGTGTAGGCAAACCCCTTCGCCGGGTGGGAAATATCTCGGGCGATTGCGATATCCCCAGGAGGTTTTCCGTCATGGATTGGTCGGCAAACATCCGTTTGTTCCATGATCCCGAAATCTGCGCAAGGGATGAGGTTATCGAATGATCAGCAAGTAAACCCTTGTTCAGCGATTCTGAAATCTTCGCAAGCGGCGAGATCATTGAGTAATCAGCAAGCAAACTCTTGTTCAGCGATTCTGAAATCTTCGCAAGCGGTGAGATCATTGAGTAATCAGCAAGCAAACTCTTGTTCAACGATTCTGACTTTGTTACCGGCGAAGGATTCGCAGACAGACTAATCCGATGTTTTGTTGGTTGCTTATCAGAGGTTGAAGTCGCTTTGGTGGATTTATTGGCCGGCGTCCTTCCTTTGGTTGTCCTGCGTGTTTTCTTCCCCATAATCCTAGATAGATCTGCCTAAGCTAATCCCAATATCTGAAAAACCTCACCACTCCAAACTGCTTCAGAACAAGAAGATGGCCCTGGAGGAAACTTACAACCTCAAAAAGTCAGGGATTGACCCTGATGAGTGAACGCCTATGCATGCTACAATAACCGAGAAGGGTTGATCTCGAAGGACAAAATAGCCTTACCTTCCCAGCCTTTAACTGCGCAAGTTATCAAAAAAACCTTTGAGCATAGGATTCCAGTCCTGATTCTCTCGAGTCGCAACACCAGCGGGATCAAAATCTGGAGGCAGGGGTTTGAATTCCTCCCCCGGCTTTGAACCATCCTGAAAAGCGCGAAGTTCTGCGAAGGGTATGGTAGTCATGAGTACAACGGAATTCTGACCACCACTGAGTCTCAACAATTGCTTGTCGTGTTTGCTCTTCGGAGCTAATACACACGAATCCCCATAATGTGCAACGTTCGACTGAGCGAAATAACAATGCAAATCGTAGACGATTGACTCAGCAATATGACCAAAGTACGATGTGTCCTTATTCCATTCAATTGCCGCAATGAAGTCAACAAGGGAGCGGAAAATAGCTCGATGAAGAATATTCGCGAGTTCATAGCAATTGAACAAGGAGAACACGGCGCCCCTCCAACGAACTAAGTCGTATCGAGCCTTCCAGGGTGTCGGAGGGAGATGCAACCCAGCCTTGAGAATTCCCTTGGTTTCCACGGGAGCGTAGTGATTCTTAACACGCAAAATAGGAAGAACTTGCTTATACGTTGCTCTGGTGAAAGGCAGAAAGGTTCCGGAAATATTCCAAGCGGTCTGATTTCTATCAATGAAATACTCGAATCCGCAAATGATACCAATTTGGTGCTTACGGGCGAAGCCCGAAATCCAGGGCATCCAATCAAAAGGAATAGCAAGCTCTGGAAGGATGAGTAAATCAGGTTTTTGTCGTAGACGAATCGTGTCATTCAACAGTGCGAAAAGCTCGCGCCGGCGCTTAGCACTCTTATTCGGTGTCCCCTTAAAGCTTGATTGGACGTTGTGCTTATACGTTTGCATATTTGCAATAGCAAGTTTGATGGTTCTTTTCTTAAAAGCGTCGAGCGCCGAATCAGCGAAATTTCCACCTGGAGTTAGGTTGAACGTTTTGACTCCGTTAAACTCTTGGGTTGAGATTAATGATTCGGTAAGAGGCCCCAGCAATTCCGTCCGTTTGTGTAGACCTGGATTATTGATAGTTTCGCAGAGACTGTTGCCGTCTTTGTATAAGTTCTCGATGTCATGCATGAGCATTCGTTTATCGTGCCGGACCAAGAAATAGCAGATCTCGTCCGGATGGACATACCTTGGCGAGTGAGCCAGCAGGTGTTTATCAAATCGGAATGTTTCCTTCCCGCTCATCTTACGAATGGCCGCAATGGTCGTATAGTCGATAGAACTTCGCCAAGCTGAGGTGTAATTAATCAGTTTCTCAGCCACGAACTCATGCCTGACTAGATTGCTGAAACGCAGATTGCGCATAGCCTTTGCTGAAGGTCGGATCAGGTTGGGAATTTGTCCCAAGTGCTGCACCGCTTCCGGATTTAAGGCAAAGGCTAAACTTAGGCACCGAGCCATGTGTCTTTGTAAGAATTGGCGGGTTGCCTTGGGCTCCTCACCTATCGCTATTCGAAAAATACCGACTCGAAGCCGTTTGATCCAACTTCCCAATACGTCAAACTCCCGATAGATCAAATGAAGTGTTATGACCTTCTCCCAAAGTGGGAACAATTGAAGACCTGTGACGCCAGTGAACAATTGATGGATTTGTTGAAGGTTCTTTTTACGCTGGGGGCGTGTTAGGTGGGATAAGTTTGCCAAATATAAAAGGCGCGCGAGATGTTTTGATGTTCGATACTGGCTTGCGGTAAACTCGCGATAACTACGCAGTCTATGTGGCGACTCACTGAAGACAAGATCGTAAGCCGCCTCCTGAAAATCCGTGTCATAAGATTTATCATCTGGAAGAAAAAGGAACTCACTGCTACTCTCTGCTATTGTTTTCCTGATTGCCTTAATTGATGCAGAAGAAAAGTTCTTACGAAAGAAAAAGAACCTTAACTTCTCTTTTTGAATCGTGAGATGGGGAAAGCCTCTCAGGGCAGAGACACCTGAGGTTTGAGGGATAATTATCCTTCGATCCTTTAATTCTCGAATCGCCGACGCTCCCAGATCGGCATGGCGAGGGACATTGGTCGTCCAGACCAAAATAATATCATCGATGTATCGAGAGTAGTACTGAATTCTCGGCGATTTCAATATGCGACGATCGAAACGCTTCAAATACCAATTGGCGATCACGCTAGAGGACAAGAGACCTATCGGTAGCGCCACGGTATTTCCATTCTTGGGTTCAGAATAATCTAAATGAATTAGCTTGAATGCTTCCTGCAATTTCCTGAATCGTTGAACATACTCACGACCAAGATCACTTTCCATGCGAGAGAACGATACTCGAACGGATGGATAGAACCTTGTTATATCCATCGTAGCCAAAAACACGGATCGGTTGTCGCAGAGGTCTTCGACAACTTTGAATGCACCATCTTGCCACGCGTTGTACTGGGCAGGATACGGCCTAAATAACTGTGTTCCTTGTGGAATGCTTCCGTCGGCCATTGACTTCAATCGGTTGCCCCTGATTGCACTGCTGAGGCCGGCGTCCAATTTGTATCCGAGTTTCATTAGCCAGAGGACAGCGAGGACGTGAATTTCCACTGGTGCATCAATGAACCTATGCGTCTTGGCAACCGAGTATGTGCTCGAAGAAGTGTCGTTGCTGATCACCTGTGTCGAATTGTCGTTATGTTCTTCTTCGCTGCGGCGAAAAGCTTTTGGGACGACAACGCTTGTAACCTGGCTTCTCAATGATCTAAAATACGACGACGTTAAAGCCTTACCCGGGGAATTGAGAAATCTCGTTAACCCTTCAATCCTTGAGAGAAACCTGGGAGAACTTTCGAAGGCAGCTATCGCGAACCGAAGATCCAGGGAACTCTTGTCGAAATAATTGGTTGCCTTCAGCTTGAGATAAGCTTGGTGCACTTCATCGACAGTGACGATCAAGTCTTATGCCTTCTCATTACGGCGCATTGGCTTTTCTTGATCTGAGAAAAGTTCCTTTAAGATGAGGTCCTTGAAATCTTGTGGGAAATCCGATTTCAAAATCCAAGAAAAGTAGGCGGGATCCGTCGCGTTCACTTCCCGAAGACCGATCCCTTTGTATTTCCCAAAATTCAGAACCAGGCCTTTACCACGTTCTGGTACTGCGTAAGCTTTTTGTGGAGCTCGCGGTTGGGAAAGCTTGCTCAAGAAATCAATGTCATTATCCAAGTCAGAGTATTTCCCGATTTGACCAAGCAGCACCTCATACGCGGCATTGGCATCAGCAATCGCGTCATGAGCATCGTTTAGCTGGCGCTTGCGGCGCGGTGAGGCAGACTGCCGTTGCTTGTTCAGACATCCTCTCAGATGTATCACGGCGCGCAACACGTCAGCGAAACGAGACATGCACGGGATTCGCCGGTTTGCCATCCGCGAGCAGTTGTACATCCACCGTCCCCCGGCCCGCAAGGCTGCGCGGCACGAGCACGTTCACCTGATCCAGGCCCGCGAAGGAACCCTGCGCTCCCGCATACTGCACTTCCGCAGCGACGCCGGCAATCGTGACGCGCACCGCGTCGCGAACATTTCCGCGAATTCCTGTTCCAAACAGGACGAGTACGAATTGTTCGGAAGGGCCGCCCATGTCGAATGGTTGCGTGTCGACGGTGGTTTGCCTTCCATCCGCGCCAACCCGCACTCCCACCGCCGCCGCGAGACCTTGTCCACTGCCCGCCTGCGTGTACAATCCTGGCGCCGACCTCACCACGTTCACCTGGCCGGTCGCGCGCACGGTGTTGCCAGCCACCACCGACACGGTCGCCGTGCCATCCCGCAGCGCCGCCGGCATCACGAAGTTGATCTGCCGTGGTGAGGCATAGATCAAGCCCGCTGTGCGCGACTGCCCTGTCGAGTCCGTGATCCGCACCTGCACTCCACTGAGCGTGGTGGGCAGAGGTTGATTCGATGCCTGCCCGGTCTCGACCGTGACATCTCCAGTGAACAGGGATGCAATCGAATCCGGCGCAAGTTCGCCGCCCCGGAAACTCGCCGACGAAACCGCCTGCAAGCTCACGGGTGCAATGCGGCAGGCGTTTGATGGATCGACGAACGTGCCCGAGTTCACCACGATCGCCATCTCCGCGAACACCTTCGGATCCGATGGAGACTGCCATTGAATCGGATTCGCCCAATCGCTTCCGGCCGCCGGGCAGCCCCATGCATTGCACTTCAGCGGCACAATCAGGCTCGGATAGTAGACAGACTGGATCAGTTCATCGCCGGTCACAGGGTCGAGCTCATAGAGCGACATGAAGTTGTCCGAGCGCGCATAGCTGGTCACTTCGGCGCATCCGCCGCGATCGAAGTTTGCGCCGTTCGACGCGGGGCATGCGGCTGGAAGATCCACGGTCTGCGTGCCGAGCACGTTCGCATCGGTCGCCGACACTTGCGCGGTGCAGTTGTCCGCGTTGTACAGGGTGCAGTTGGGCGCGGTGTACAAGGGATGGGTGGTGCAGGTGTTCCATTCATACCAGCCGTCGCGGCATGCATTGCGGCAATTGCCGGCGTTGTCGCAGATCCGCAGATCGCGGCACCAGCCGTCGAATTGATGGCCGTTGCGCTTCGGCCCAAAATTTGAGGTCACGCCCCAGTTGCCGAAGGGCGCCGTGTGCAATGGATCAGGACACTCGGCACTGATGGGCCCTGTCACGCGGCGGTTTCGATTGAGGCCAGCCACCGAGAGACGGCACACTTGCGCATCGAGCAGCGCTTCGCTGGCAATTTGCGCGATGGCGATGAGCAGAACGATTCGCGTCATCAGTACAGGCCGTAGTAGCGGGCCATCCAATACGGAAGGATGTAGTCGATCCCCGCCGCTTCGATATTGCCGATGCCACCGCCCACCAATTGAAACGGGCTTCGCTGCCAGAGGAAATCCGTGCGCACGC
>JAEUSB010000060.1 GCA_016788865.1 Leptospirales bacterium | reverse complement strand
CTCAATCCCATCGAGTGCAGCTCTGAAGAAGGGTTACGTGAACTCTTGCGAACACAATCATCCAGCGATCGACGGTGCAGAGGCTGGACGGACGTTCTATTCTGGAGACCTGGGCTTATGTGTGCTTACTGAAGAACAGATGATTATCTAGAAACTTCGTTGATCAATCGACCGAGCAGTTGATCGTGCGTGGTCACTGATTTCTGGTTAGCCTCGTACTGACGCTGGACCTCAATCATCTGAACCATTTCGCGTACAATGTTGACGTTAGACGCTTCCAGGTATCCCTGAAGGAATGTAGGTTCATTGCGATCCTGTACAGGAACAATGGGTCCTGATTCCGGCGTGTCTGCATAGAATCCGTTGCCTTCTTTCTTTAGCTCACGCGGAAATTCAACGGTCTTGAGTTGAATCTTATCCAGAAGCACCGGATTCTCCCAGCGATTGGACGTTTCATTTGCGCCCGCTTTGGGATCATTGCCCAGCGCCTGATTGATCCAGACCTCGCCGTTTTCTTTTACCATGAAATTAAATCGTGCAACCTTGATAGGTCCATTTTCACCCATCAGCGGAAATCCATCCGGTGTAACCAGGAATCCTTCTCTATCCAGGATAAACGATCCGCCACGCATCAGGCGATCTCCTTTGTCCGTGCGCACAACAAAGAAGCCCGGCTTCTCGTTTCCACGATCATCGATCATGAGGTCCATGGGGTTTCCGGTCTGCTTGGCAGCACCCTGTTCAAAGCGCGTAAAACTTTCGTGAAATTCAGAGCCCAAACCCAGTTTGCCGATCACAGGTGCCAGATCGAAGCTTCCGGTCGGAACCGATCCCAGGCCATCCTCGCGGGTGCGATGCAGGACCATCTCCGGGAACGATTTGAAAATCGCTTCGTCCTCTTTGAAACCGGTCTTGTCGACGTTTGCCAGGTTATTCGAAATCACATCCATTCGATACTGGTTCATGATCATCCCTGAAGAACCGGTGTACATTCCGCGAAGCATACTAAACCATCGGCAACAGCGCCGGTTTCTCAATGCATTTTGACTCACCTTCTGCCATGATTTTCCGATGATTTGGATGTGGCCCGGGTATTCGTTTCCATAGGCGCTGGCGCCCAGCAATTGCCCCTGATTGAGGCCGCAAGACGGCTCGGATTCTCGGTTGCGGCAATCGATCGAAACCCCGCCGCCCCAGGCTTTTCTTTGTCCGAGCATTCGTTTCAGTGCAGCATTGCAAAGCCCGCCACCATGCGTCGGATGCTTGCAGAACTTAAAAGCGAAATCCACGGGGTTGCGGCCCGGTCCTTTGGACCTGCCCTTCTTTCAAGCTCCGCCCTTTGCCGGGCGTTTGGTGTTCCAGGCCCCGGACCTTCAAGCGTGGCATTCTTCAAGAACAAACGCCGATTCAAACAAACGTTGGTGCGTGCGGGGATTCAATGCCCCCGATCGTTTAGCTGGAAATCACAGTTTGAGAGAAACGCAATCTACGAAGCCGGCGATCTGATCGCCAGACCGGCTGCCGGTTTTGGGAAAATGAACGTCCGTCTGCTGCGGGAGCTTTCTGACAAGCGCGCTCTGCTCGACTCAATCGACGACGAGTCGATTCTACTCGAAGAATTGCTTGAGAATGGCACAGAGCTGACCGTCCTCGGAGCTTCCCATCAGGGCACATACAGGAATTTACTGATAACCTCGAAGGTCATATCAAACGAGCCTCCGCTGTTTGCAGAAATCATGCACCGTTATCCGGCATTGGTACCCCCCTTTATTCTGCGAGAAATCGAGGGCATTGTTCAACGTATTGTTACCTTAAGCGGACTTGCCACCTCTCCTCTAGTAACCGAATTCATTTACTTGCGCGGACAACTCTATCTGATCGAAGCATCACCGGAAATTGGTGGGGAGTTCCTGGCTGATTACGCATTCACTGCGGTTACCGGCCAGAGCTACTTTGACTGGCTCGTGCGGCTCCTTACCGAAGATCGGATGCCTGAAATTCCGGCAGCCACGCATGCCGCCGTGATCCGATTCCTGCTCCCGCAAGAAGGCGTATTGCGATCCGTTCAATTCCCGGACTGGCTAGCCAGGTCAGCGGAGTTCCTGTTTGAGAAAGTTCTATTGTCGCCCGGAAAGCAAACTTCGTTACAAAGGGGAAACCTCGAGAGGCTTGCGGCCTTTGGTCTAAGCTCGTCGCTCGATTCGATTGAATCACTCGTGGGACTTGCAAACCACGCCGCCGAAGAAACAAGGATAAACTATGAAATCAGCCAGCCGTAAACCGGAATACATTCAGGAGCTGCGTCCAGACCAGGTAACAGATTTATTACCCAATCGTAGCACGTGGGACAAGCACTACACACGCAAGCGTGCCGCGCAAGAGTATCCGGACGAGAATCTTGTGCGTCTCCTCAAGAGTTTTCCCGGCCAGACGGCGCTTGACCTGGGCTGCGGCAGTGGGCGCCATATTGCCCTCCTCCGAGACTGTGGTTACAGCAGCATCCATGCAACTGACGTAAGCGAAACGGGCCTCGAGCTTTGTCGCAAGAAATACCGTTATGCGGTATTTCATCCGCTCGACATCAAGATGTTGAAGAAGGACGAGTTTCGGCTTCCATTGGAGGACGAGAGCCTGGATGCGGTCGTGGCCTGGGGTGTTTTGCATTACAATTCAGAAACCATGATCCGAAGCATGCTCCTTGAGATTCGCAGAATTCTCAGATCGGGTGGTCGATTCTTTGGAACGTTGCGCTCGGATCGCGACACGCATTTCAAGAACAACCCGGACATGCAGGGCGCGGAAGTTCGTCTGTTCAGCCGTGACGATGTTAAGGATTTGCTTCTTGAGTATTTCTGCGATGTGAGTCTCGGTTACTCCGAGCGCATACCCATGGGGAGCAAGTACCGTGTCAGCCACTGGATCTTCTCAGCAAGCAACTGAAAACATGGCATCCATAGCAGTTACAGTCCCGGCTGCACACGTGAAGCCAGCGCTTACTGCACGGAAACGGAAGCCCAACGGCCAGGTGATCTGTCCGATTTGCCGGGAAACTCCGCTGCCGCTTTACAAAATAGAACGCTTTAGTCCGCAGCTGAACATACTGCGCTGCCCATCGTGCGCTTTGCAGATGCAGGCAAGCCTCCCCCCTCGTCTTGAAGACCTCTACACCGAGGGATACTATAGCGGCAATGCAGGTTACACCTACAAAGACGAACGGAAGCAGGAACGATTCGAACGATACGTCTGGAAGGCTCGCCTTGAGCGTATTCGCGAGTTTGTCCCGGCTCCCGCCGACTTTCTGGATATTGGATGCGCGTACGGAGGTCTGGCCCTGGAAGCTGCCAGCATGGGCTACTCAGCTCAGGGCCTTGACATTTCGGAGCATGCAGTTCAAGAAGCGAGAAAGCGCGGGCTCAAGGCCAAACAAGGTCGCCTAACGGATGAGCTATTTGGCCCCCGCAGTATTGATATTGCAACGATGATCGAGGTTATAGAACACCTTGAACAACCTCGCGAAAGCGTCGCGGCTCTATCGCGGATGATTCGTCCGGGCGGACTACTCGTCATTCAGACCGCTAACTTCAATGGTCAGCAGGCCAGACAGGGAGGATCGGACTATCATTATTATCTTCCAGGTCATTTGTTCTATTTTTCAAAATCCAATCTGACCAGACTGCTGAAAGAAAATGGCTTCAGCAGGGTACTCTTCTACCCCGGAGTGGAGTTCGGGTTGCTCCCAAAACTTCTTAAATCAAGGGGAAGTTTTCAGAGACCGGGCGACTATGCGAAGTGGCTTAGAATTTCCTGGTATCATGCAATGAGCAAGCTTGCACTCGGAAATTTTGCAATGACCTCCGCGATGGTTCTCTACGCATTTCGCGATTCCGACTGATCCACCCTATCTCGCCAAACCGCCTGCCTTCTGCGACTGGAATTCTGGGCCAAGCTCAGACACCGCCCATGCTACCTCCGCAGCAAACATGCAGATTTCGCGGGGCCGAGGCCTTTGCATTACCCGAACCAAAGGTGCGCATAGCACGCCGGCCCTCGCTAATTGTGCGAAATAAAAGTGCGCATTTGGCCGACGGCCAGGATTGGGATTATGCGAATGAAATGTGCGCCGTAACTCGCGCCGGTACCGGGCGACAGAGCGAAGCAACGAGCGTTAGTTGTAGTCTTTGAATTTGCGACCGGAACGCTTAAGAGTCCGGTCCAGGTAGGGTCGGCGCTGCCCTTCGACGGTTAGCCGAACACCCTTAATTTCGCGAAATTGCGTCATGGTATAGACGATCTGGTCCACCCGGTCCTGGATTACGTGACTGCTCATACGCAGCAGTCCGGCATCGCATTCCACGGTGAGAACTCCGTCCCTGAGCGAAGACGGGCCGATTCGGACATTTTCAAATGCGTTTAGTAACCCGGACTCGGCGCCATTGGGCCCCTTTTGCAAGTATTGCAAAACGGCGCGAACGGTAACAGTGTCACCGGGCCATTTTCGACGGACGCGCACCAGCGCCGATTCCTTCCCCCTGTATTCGATAAAGAACAGATCCCAGCCACCGTTTACGCTGAGTTTCTCGTCGCGAGCCAGCGCTTTGGTCTGCTGGGTAACACCCTGAAAAATGGACATAGCCGACTGCTTGACCGGCCCTGGGACACCTGTTGGGAGCTTTGCCGGAACTGGAATCTTGTCCAGGGTTTCCGGGAGATGGTCTGAGGCCTCGGCTATCTGCCGTCTGGCGCCCTGGAGCTCCTCGCGGGAAATGGACTGCGCGGATAGGATCTTGTCCGGTACGGACTCAACGCGGTCCTTGAGCTGGCGGCCAGCCTGCAAGTCCATGAAGACCAGGAGCACCGAGATTCCGGTCATGGTCAAAAGTACGCGATTAGTATGGAGCGTGTCCATTGGCGGAGTGCCCGGGTTTCTGAGAAACATCCTACCTATATGATCGGTAGGAACCCGGTTTCCGTTTATCTGGAGTTATTAGCGAATCTTCTTTTTATGACGATTGGCTTTGCGCTTTTTCTTACGCTTGTGTGTGCGGATTTTGATCCGCTTTCTTTTTCTTCCCGAAGGCATTCTGTCCGACTCTCGATTCAGAGGTGTTCGTGTAAAGAAGAATTCTTGTGCATTCCCGCGAGCATTTCCTTGATTTTACCAACGGACTTCTCGTCGGAAACAAAGATCACATCGTCCGTCTCAACCACGATCAGGTCTTTTACGCCGAGCAGGGCCACCAGTTTCTTGTTCGACAGGACAATGTTGCGTTCTGCCCCCGTAGCCTGCAGAATCGCATTGCCGGAAACGTTCACGTTTCCGGCCTCGTCGGCCTTTAGGATCCGTGGCAACGACATCCAGGAGCCAACGTCGTCCCATTGGAAGGATGCCGGAACCATCATAACTCGTTTGGACTTCTCAAGGATTGCAATGTCAATCGGTGAACCCTGCATATCCTGAAAGGCGACTTTGAGGGCATTGTCGTTCTTAGCCGTGGCAATAGGTCCCCAGATTTCTGGTGCGTGGATTTCAAATTCCTCCTGGATTACCCTCCCTTTCCAGGCAAAGATTCCAGCGTTCCAGAAAAAGTTGGATTTTCCAAGGAACTCCTTGGCCAGAGCTTCGGAGGGTTTCTCTTTGAAAGAGAGAATTTCGCAGGCGCCATCGCTGTGCTTTTCGCCTGCTTCGATGTAACCGTAACCTGTGTCAGGGCGAATAGGCGGCACACCAATTGTGATAATACGATCCTGCATGGCCCAGTGCACCATCTTCTGCACTGTGGCCGCGAATTCTTCCACCGGTTGAATGTAGTGATCCGCACTCAAAATCAATTGCACGTCTTCCGGAAAGTTCTTGTTCAGTTGATGCGCTGCCAGCGCCAGAATGGGTGCTGTATTCTTACCCTCTGGCTCGATAATAAAATTGTTCTTCTTGATTTGCTTGTGAGTTTTCAGGATTGCATCACGCAGGGTTGCATTGCAACCAACGAATATTCTGTCCGCTGTCGTCACGGATAGTGCGCGATCCCAGGTCTCATCCAGCAATGTTTGATCAGAATACACTCGTTGGAGTTGCTTGGGCAATGCGCGGGTTGAGCGCGGCCAGAATCGCTCTCCCTTTCCGCCAGCCATGATGATGACGAGAGGCTTATTTGATTTGTTGGGTTTCTTGCTTTTCCACATAAGTTTACGGAGGTGTTAGATTTTGAAAATTGCCCGGCCTGTTGCCATTTCCATTGCGCGGGGCAACCGGGGCTTCGATTTCTTCTGCCAGTTGTCGTCCACTGAACCATTTTTCGTACGGAAAGACCATCACTTTAACATCGCTGCCGAGTCGATCAATCGCCAGGTAATCTTTGAGTGCCGGATATTTGATCATCAATTTTCCAATGGTTTCCAGGCGAGAATACGTTGCTTCATCTGTGAGAGATTCGGCATCTCGTTTTGCCAGAGCTTCATCACGACGACGAATCCGCTCCAGCTTTTGATTCAATATTCCCTGAGCGCCGCCAAGGATTGCCGCATAACGGCCCGCGTCGGGAACATAGGCTGCTTCAACTACCAGGCTTTCAATCTCGACGCCATCCTGGCTGAATGCCGCGCGCAACTCTTCCGCTGCCTGACCGTTCAGATAGTCAGTTAAACGACGGGGCACCTGTGGCAGTTCATTGTCTGCCGGAAAAATCTGCGCCAGGCGCTTGTTCAGGATATCAGCAATTCGCAATTGTAAATAAGGATCGAGGGATTTCCAGTCCAGACCCTCCATTTTGCGAAAGAGTGCGGGTAGATTTTCGGGTTTGAGATTATAGCGTAAACGGAACCGTGTCCGGATATAAAACGATTCGTCCAGTCCCAGCATTTCTGTCTGGAAGAGGCCTTTCTTGTAATCAACTACGAGAACTCGCGGCCCAATGTCCACGGGGTGCAGTTCCACGCGACCGGGGAAAATCCGTCCCGGGAAGAAGCGGCTATCTCCAGGCCCCACAAGATCCGGATCGCCTTTTTTCCTGTGAAGCACAATGATCGCCTGACGGGCCGTTGCCGAAACAATGCCCAGGTAGATCCAGCTGAAAACGGAAGAAAGTAGGACAGCCCAGAAAAATACGCGGAAAAAACGCGAGATCATCCTCTACTCGCTGCTTCCTCCGAGAAGTCAAGGTTCAGGGCTTTGGAAAGTACGATGGTCGAGATCGCATGCTTGTATACGAGGCTCTGCTTCCCGTCCTGCTCGATGATCACAGTGAAGTTATCAAAACTGAGGACCCTACCTTTTAGAGGAACGCCATTGGTTAAGTAGACAGTGATCTCCATCTTTTCTTTACGAGCTGAGTTCAGAACGAGATCCTGAATGTTGTTCTTATTTGCCAAAGGGAATTCTCCGGGAGTTATAGCTTTTGTGCGCAATTCTAAGGGTCAACGAATAAACGGGCCCAGGCGACAAAATCGACCGCCGAGCCCCGCTGCTCAATGACTTCGCGACGGAACCACGTACGCTGTCTTTTGGCATACTGCCGATGGCTGATCCAGACTTTCTCAATCAATTCTTCACGGGACAATCGCCCAGCCAGAAATTCCTGAACAAGGTCAACACCGAGCGCGCGCAACCCCGGACAATCGCCAAAAGAGCTATGGACGGTGCGAATCTCCGCGATCATGCCATCTATCATGCTCCTTGACCGTGTCAGAAGACGCTGCACCAGAGTCTCAACAGGCATGTCCAGGTAGAATGCCCGCAATTGAAAAGGCAGGGGCTCCACTTCAGCTTGAGAACCTCCGCCGAGTGCCATTTCAAGAGCTCGATTGATTCTATAGGCATCGTTCTCGTGAATTTTACCACCCAGTTCTGTGAGCAAATCCGGGCGAAGGCGGCGCAGGCTCTCCAATCGCTGGGCAACGGGAAGCGCAGTGATCTGCTCTCTGATTGCCTGGTTTGCGCCAGTCTCTGGAAGATTTGTTCTTAGCACTTTGAAATAGAAACCGGTTCCTACGACCATCAATGGAATTCGATCGCGAGACAGAATCTCGTCGAACGCGAGGCGCGCCCTTTGCCGGTAATCGTACGCCGTCGTTTCCTGGTCCGGCTGCAGCACAGAAACCAGATGATGGGGAACCGCCAACATTTCCTGCACCGATGGTGCGGCAGTCGTGATCTCAAGGCCGCTATAAAGCTGGCGCGAGTCGCAATTTACAATTTCAAAGCGGCCTGGGTGGGCAGTAGCAAGTTGAACTGCAGCAGCCGTTTTGCCAGCACCGGTTGGTCCCATCAGAACCGGAATGGTGGATTTCGCAATAGTCAGGTTCGTCACGTCAGAGGATATTCTTCTCTTTGAGAAGTGAACTCACTTCACCCGCTGCGCGTTCGAGCACATCATTCACAATCCTGTAATCGTACTCTCGGGAAAACTCAAGCTCGCGTTGGCCTTCTTTTAGTCTGGCCTGGATCACCTCTTCAGAATCAGTTCCACGTCCTCGCAGCCGGCGCTCCCATTCCTGAAGATCCGGAGGAAGCAAGAAGATGGTGAGGACCTGATCCGGCATCAGTTCCTTTACCCGGCGCATTCCCTGAACATCAATATTGAGGATTACGGTGCGCCCTTCTCTCGTTGGCCCCACTACCTGGTCGAGTGGAACGCCGTAATGATTTCCGTGAACAAATGCGTGCTCGAGAAATTCCCCGCGTGCGATTCGCTCTTCGAATACTTCCGGGGTTAAAAAGAAATAGTGTACCCCGTTACGTTCCCCATCGCGCATCTTGCGGCTGGTTGCCGTGATTACGGTGCGAAGCTCCGGGTAAAGGCGCGTGAGCATGTGGATGAGCGATGTCTTACCACCACCAGAAACCGACGAGATTACGACAACGTGGCCCGTTTTCTCCATGCCTGAAATGATTCTCGCCGAGCGTCCCGTCCTGTCAAGTCGCGCCGTTCTTTTTGTACGCGACACCGTCCGGAAAATGAACACCTTTAAACTGAGTGTCTATCATATGAAGGGACTCCGAATATCCAATGATCAGCCAGCCGCCGGGATACAACGAATCATAGAAGCGGCGGATTACAATCTCCTGTTCCGGTCTTCCAAAATAGATCATGACATTGCGGCAGAAAATCATGTGAATGCCGCGGTTTTCTTCGGTAAATAGATTGCCGACGCGAAAGTTGATCTTAGCTTTTATGTCCGGTCGAACTTCAAAATGATCTGGCTTGTCGACCACGGGACGAAAATAACGATATAACAGTACAGGTGGAATCTTTTCGATCTTCCGACCCGTGTACTGACCCTCTCTGGCGAACGCAATGACGCTCGCCGATATGTCAGTAGCCAGAATCGAATATTTAAAGATGCCGCAGGTCTTCATCGCTTCTGTCAATTCCATGGCCAGGTTATATGGCTCCTCCCCCGTAGAGCATCCAGCAGACCAGAATCGCAGTTCCTGTCCCGGAAATTGCGCGAGCAGCGCGGGCAAAATGTCCTTCTTCAGCAAATCAAAATTCGCGGTGGTCCGCCAGAAATACGACTCGTTCGTTGTGACTACCTCGAGGAAATAGCGCATCTCGGAGTCATTGGACTGAAGATAGTCGAGGTATGCCTCGAACGTGGCAACTCCGGTGGCGCGCAATCGGCGCCGTAACCGATTCGAAAGCAGCACCAGCTTGTGTTCGCGCAGAGTGATAGATGCTTCGCGGTGGATTATTTCTGCGAATTTCTTAAATAGTTCCAGAGAGAGATCGTCAGCTGCCATCGCCCCCAAGCCTTTTGCGCCTGGGTGCAACAGGCATTTGGGGTAGCGAAGCGATCAGCTCAATCTCTGCCAGGCTCTTTCCGGTCAGGCGACTCACGTCTCCGGCCGTCATTCCGTTTGCGATTAGGTTTCTGATCCAGGAATGCGGATCTCCCTCCGGGGCAATTAACTCCGGAGAGCTTTCATCTGGCAGATTTAGTTCAGGACGCTTACGCGTCGATCCGCTGGCCGGCATGTCGGCTACGGCTTCGGGTAGATGCACCGGAATCGACGCCGGAAGACTTGAATCTACTTGATCCCGGGCCCTCGATTGTTCTCCGCTGGAGGTTGTCTCTTCGTTTGAGTTCTCGGCTCCAGTGGGCGCCCGGGGCGAATCCCGGAAGGGTAACTCGAATGATTTCATACCAAACAGACTGGCTGCAAGGCGGCCAAGACCATCGATAGGGCCTGGTTTTGTTTCCGTTTGCGGAGGATTGCTGCGCGGTTTAGAAGTGTCCGGTCGCGTGGAAAGATCGACCGAATCGGGTTTCATCCGATCAAGGATGCGCCCAATATGCTCTGTCCCCTCTTCGACCGGCGGCGCGTCGGGCTGCTGTTTTGGCCCGGGGCTAATTGACGTAGGTTTCCGGGGGCGCCTCTTTCCCGCCTTGTCGAGCTTTTGGGTGACTTCTTCCGCGTGCCGAAGCAATTGATAGAAGTTGTTTCTTGTCTCCTGCATCTCTTCGAGATACTCATTCATACTCTGCAGACCCTGACGGATATTTTCTTCAACGTCCTTCTGCAAAGGATGCGCCGTGCGAATCTTCTCCTGCCAGGCCTGCAAGCGTAGCGAGAACAGAACGTAGAGAACTAAACCCGTCACCAGGTTCAGGAGGGCAAAGACTAGAAATTCCATGCTTAGATAAAAAGGTCGAGCTTCTGACCGGCCGGTTGAACGGGAAGCTGCTTTGTCCCCCGGGCTGAATAAAGTTTGGGTTCCTCGAAGGTGTTATGTGTTACATGCTGCCGATCTGATTTGCGCCTTGGATCCACCCTTGAGTCGATCAATGTGAAGGCCCCGGTCGTGTCGGGCTGTGCCTGAATTACTTGCTCCGGCCTGGTCTGGCTCTCTTTAAGGCTTTGCCCCAGGGCCTGGATCTGCTTGTAGCTTGTGGCCGCAATTTCCATCCCGTGAACCCGGGCCTGCTCGGGTACACTTTGCAGGGATACCTGTACATCCATGAGTCTCATTTTCGTCGACCGCCTCGGGCTGGCAGTTCTTCAGCTTTTTCCAGTTTGTTGAATTTTACAACACCGTTTTCGAACGTCAATGTAACGGCCCGATAAGTGTCGGAGAAGCTCTGGGCGGCATTTCTAATGGATACGGTCACGTTCGGGAATACTTCTTTTTCAATGTGAACTTTGCCCTGGGCGGAGAGCTGATTCATGTATTCGTCGAGCTTGGCCATTTCCTCGGTGATCTCTTTGCTGCGGGCTGCCAGCTTGGAAACCGCATCCTCGTTCTTCTGCAATTGCTCAAGCTGAGCTGGCGCAAAGTTCTCAGGATCTGCTTTCTGGCGCGCCTGCAGTGTTACCAGGGATTTCTTGGTCCGGCTGAGCTTCTCTTCTGTGTCTTTTTGTAAAGCCTTGAGTTCTTCATGCTGCTTGAGTACGCGCGGATCCGTACCAACCGTAATCTCAGTTGCAGTATATGCAGGCGAGCCAATCATACGGGCGCGGACTTCCTTCTTGGCGCGAATGACGCCCCCAACGATCTGCGCGCGTCTACCATTGCAGACAACTTTGCCCCCGGCTTCGACCTTGCTGTGCAGGATTCCCTCTTGAACAATTACATCTTCTGCAACGTTGACTTCCGCGCTCTGGATGAATTTAGCAAACACAGAACCACCAGTGGATTCAATGAATGCGCCCTCGCGGCCAAGTATCCCCTGCTTTACTATTACATCGCCCTCGGCTTCGATGCGGGCTTTGCCGACTGATCCATGTACATCGACGCTACCCGCGGCCTTAACCTCGTAGTTGTCGAGAACCCCACCACCAATCACGACCGAACCCAGGAACATGATGTTACCGGTCTTGGGACCAACGTCTCCAACAACACGATACACGGGCTCAACGGAAAGTTTCAGATTAGAATAAACGACCTGCCCATTGATCTCTGCGATCAGCTTGGTCTTATCGTCTGAAAGAATCGTGCCCTTGCCCTGGCGAAGTTCTGTGTCTTTTCCATCGCGTGCCAGCACGATGCGATTGGTCAGCGTACGCCCTGCAACGCCCTTCTTGGCTGGAAGCTTAACCGCAAGAATTTGACCGGCTACAACGTTCTCGACCAGGTTTAGATTCTTGAAGTCAACTTTGCCCGTGTCATCCTGCTCGAGATGTGCCGTCTTCTTAATGCTGACTTTGTATTCAATGGTTGCATCCGGTCCGTGCATGGGTGCAACCCCTTCTGCAGCAACAATATCCTGCATGTAGCGATCTTCAATCAATGCCTGGCGGATAAAGTCTTCTTTAAAACCAATGACGACGCCGTGCGCCTTTAGAGCATTCACAACATCGTTTACTTCGAGATGCCGTCCACCGAGCTTTGGAGCCGTTATGCGCACTATTGCTTTCATTTCATCGGGAGAAATTTCCACTTTGCAACTGGAGTCGTTCTCTGGTCTGGCCGTGTAATCGCCAATCCGGACCGGCTCGCCGGTGGCGCCGCGAACTGCCTTCTCAACGGCGCCCTGATTGAAGTTAGAGATTCCGGACTGTTGCACTTTCAAGAGTGCCGTTTCCAGGTCCACGCCAAGCCCCTGACCGAGCGGCGGGAATACACTTATGAAAACACCCGATCTGTAGATCCGGACCAGACAGCGACCATCCATGTGGCGGGGCGCTACAAACTGGTCGAGCTCTTCGCTGAGCATGCGATCACCAACACCAAGCTTGATCGAGAACTCTTCCAGGTCTGCGAATCGTTCCTCTGGAGGAAGGATGGTTACGAGCAATCTGTAGGGCGTTTTTTTGAAGAGTGTGGCTTTGCCGCGCTCAAGGATCTCATAATCCAGCCGGGCCACGTCCTGCCCCAGGTAGCTGGCCGCCCGGGCCAGACAAGTACCAATGGAGCCACCCACGACCTCGACCTTGTCCTTGACCAGGTCGACGGCCTGCGCATCCGATTCCATGAGTGCTTGCTTTAGCTTGTCCATGTCCTACAACTGATAAAAGATAGGAAGCTCCAATCGTCCCTCTCTAATTTCTTTTCGGAGATCTGCGGCGCTCACCCCTCTTGTTTTCTGTTCTTCTTCGAACCGCTGGCGGGGCGTTTTGTAGGCCGGATGTAGCGGGACGACAATCCGAGCGCTGGTGCGATTCTTAACATTATCTGAGAAGATGGTAAAATTGTGGGCGTCAAAACCGGCCTGACGGATCAGGATTTGAACCATGGCGATCCCCATGCCTGCCCCTTCAGTGGAATCTCCGTAGGTCATGAAGAATTCGTAGAGGTTGTCCATCTCGCGCGAGTGCAAGAATTTCTCACGAATCCGACGCTCTTCCACACCGAGCATTGCAAAATAATTCTCAACGTTAAGATACAGTGCATCCCCGTTCCACTTTATCTTGATGTAAAACGGAACGTCGCGCTGGTGCAGGATGGGACGGTAGTGCTGAACCCGCTTTGACGCAAGGCTCTTGCGAAAGGCTTCGAGCCCGAATCGGTACTGGTCTTCGTCGTAGGGATTGAGCCCCTGTTCTTCAAACACAACCCGCTTCATATTTGCTTTTGCTGCGTTCTGAACAAGTTCACGCATGGATGCGTAGACAGGACCCATCAGGTCATCGCGACCAATCGAACGCAGAACAGCATGAATGATCTTCTCGAGTTTTTCTTCGCCTTCTTCTTTCAAAAGATAGGACTTGATCAGTACTTTCTTTCTGCCGATGGCTTCGGAGATCTTTTTCTCGAAACCGCTCATAGTCGTTAAACCAGCGCCGCGTCCAGAGCCTTCTTTACGGCACTGACATCTGCAGGAAGACGGATGATCTCATTTCTGTGTTTACCTTGAACTCCCGGGAGCGCCCCGGCATGATATCCGGATTTGAATTCCTGGAACTTCAGACCGTGTGCAGTAGAAATTACGACCACCGACTCGTCTCTCTTTATGGTTCCCTTTTCAATCTGTTTCATCATGGCTGCAAGCGCGACCCCCGTGTGCGGATCATTGAAGAGGCCGTGACGATCTGCCCTGGCCGCTGCATCGGAAAGCTCCTGCTCGGTCGCCTGGTCCACGACACCGTTGTAAGCCTGCAAGGCGCGAACGGCGCGGGGAAAGCTCACAGGATTTCCAATTTGAATTGCAGATGCTAGCGTTGTCTTTGCCGGCACTGACTGAAACTTAAAATCGTTTTGATAGCTGAGATACATTGGATTGGCATTGGCGCTTTGTGCCAGGAGAATCCGCGGCGATTTTCTGGTAATGCCGCTGAGTTTTAAAAGATCAAGCCCGGCTGCAAGTGCACTGACGTTCCCTAGATTTCCACCCGGAATTACAAGCCAGTCCGGCAAGTCCCAACCCAGTTGCTGGCAGATTTCAATGCTGATTGTTTTTTGCCCTTCAATCCGCAATGGATTCATAGAATTCGCAAGGTAGATGCTCTGGTCCGCGGTCACCGCTTTTACAATCTCCATGCATCCATCAAAATCCGTATCCAGACTGAGCACAACACTGCCGTTGGACACAGGCTGCGACAGTTGTGCGTTTGAGATTTTGCCGGCAGGTAAGAAGACGACGGTTGGAATCCCGGCACTGGCAGCATACGCTGCGAGGGCTGCACTTGTGTCGCCTGTTGAGGCGCAGGCCACGGCCCGAATTGGCACACCGAGTGACCTGAGATGCACCACATGACTGACAAGTACGGTCATACCCAGATCTTTAAACGATCCGGTGTGGGAAACGCCGCACTGTTTTACCCGAATATCGCGAACCCCTAGCTCCGCGGCTAAGCGTGGTACAGGAAGCATGGGAGTGGCACCCTCCCCCAGGGTCACAACGTTGGATTCAGATATCCCCGGCAGGACCCATTCCTTCTTCCCCCAGACGCCGGAAGAATATGGATGAACTGACGAACGATACCGTGATTCAAAAAGGCCCTGCCACTCTGACGGAGAACGGGAAACGATTGCTGCCTCATTGTGCCGAACTTCCAGCAGGCCTCCGCAGTCGCATAGATAGCGCACTGCGTCCATAGTGTATGTGCGATCACAATTGATGCACGCCAGCTCCGAGGTGAAAGTAACTTGCCCGATCATTCTTCTGCCTGTTGGCTCTTAAGGCGGCCAAACATGTAGATCCCTTTCTTACTACGTGAATTCTTATCCAGCGATGGAAAGATCTTTTTCAGTGTAAGGAGGAATTTCATTCGCTCTTCGCCCACTTTGTTAATGAAGTATTTTGCCGCCAGTTCAAATTCAACGTACTGTGCTGCGCGCCCATCCCGGACGTTGGCTGCGAGCCTGAAAACGGCAGTGTCTCCAATCAACTCAGCACTTGTGATCTTTTCAGTTCCCTGCATCTTCTCCATGGCCTTTGAGTGCGGCATCCGTAGTAGGACGTAGCCACCTGCGGAAAGCTGGATTTCGTAGTCTTCGAGATCGCGGTCTTTGGTAATTTTGAGGACCAGGTGATCTTCTTTGATCTCGTTCATCCGGGTTTTGAAATCCGAATCAATCTGCCCGATGGAAAAACGCATGGTGCGTAATGCGCCATCAAAGATGATCTCATGTACTGCGCCCTCCTCAGGCGGAGGCGCTTCACGATCCGCATGGATAGCGACGGCCGGCCGCACCAGCAGGCCGTAGACAATCAGGATCAATCCAATAAGGGCGGCTAGCCCTGCAATGGATACGGCAACATTCAGGTATGTGGGAATGATCAGTAGGATCAATATTCCTGCTTTTCTGCCTTCAGAAACTCAACAGCGCGTTTACGTGCATCCTCTTCGGTGAGCCCTGCCCTGCGTTTGATCCGCCACTTATAGCGCACGCGAAACTCTCGCGTCGTTATCATACCCCGGGGGAACGTAAACGCAAAACGAGATACATCTTCCTGAAACAATTTACTGGCCTGCCAGGTTTTTGGGTTCTGGCCAGGAACATATTCGATTCTTTCGATTTCACCGCGGTGCGGATGAATCCGAACTGTGAGCATTCCTGTGAACTCCCAATCCTTGAAATCATAACGAGCCGCAAGGTCCTGGAACCGGGTGAACTGCTCTGCATCGCCAGCTTCGTCCTTCTTCTTCAGGATCTCCGTCTCGCCACTCATCTGCTTAACAATGTAGCTCTTATCCAGAATCAGCACCCTGAACATTTCGCCGTACTTGTCCTTCTCCGTCAGAAAGGAATCATCTGTCACGGGCACGAGTTCGACCTTAGGCTGATCATTTTTTGATGGGGAGGCGCAAGCGCCCAGAACTACCAATAATATTCCCGGAATTATTTTTTGCATGCAATCAATCTCCTCTTTCCAGCGACCGTTAGGCGCTTTATCTCTGCTTCGCGCTTGAGAGCGTTGGACCGGTCCATTCCCTTCTCAGTGTGGACAATGCGAACGGGGCGCGCGGTTCTAAAATACCTTGCACCCTTGCCGCTGCAGTGTTGCTCCCAGCGCCTCTTTATATCAGTTGTGATGCCCGTGTAGAGGGAACCGCGATCGGTTTCAATGATGTAAAGGCTCCAGGGACCCACAGTTCAGAGGACCTGCCTCATTCAAGTATGGCGAGCATTTTTTCGGGATCGTGCGTATCGTCCGTGCTGACGATTGTATGGACAAATTGCGCGTCCACGGGGCTTCCTGGGAGCAGGTGGAGGCGTTTGATATCGTTTCGGATCTTCTTGATGAGAATTTCGGCTTCTTCCTTCCCACGACCGGGCAGAATGAGCGCAAACCGACCCTGCCCAATGCGCGCAAGGAAATCGGTTTGAAATAGAAAGCCGCTGATGGTGCGACCGACCGAGGACAGAAACTGAGTTACGTTGGCGGAAGGATTGAGTGTGAGGATCCGTTTGATGTTCTTGATGCGAATCTCGGCAAGGCTCAGGTGCGAATGAAATTCAAACGCCCGGCCCAGTTCCACGCGAAGTCTGTCCTCAAGCGGACTGAATGGATCGCGGAAGAGTGATTCGCGCTCGCCCATCATGATGGCTCCGCCAAACGATGCGCTCACAAGCTCAGCAAATGACACGATCATTTCGCGTTCGAATTCAGTCCAGGGGGCGCGCGTGGAATGAACCGTAATAAAGCCAACCAACCAGTTCTGATAGATCAAGGGCACGATCCAGTAGGACTTCATGATCCCCAGGTCATCGTTAGTATAGCAGGCGGTGAGCTCGCTATTCGTTCTGAAATCAGAAATCTCAAATACGCGAGTAAAATTGGACACCATTCCAATCAGTTCGCTTGTTGTGCGTAACTTGAATTTTTCAATTGATTCCGGAGAGATTCGATTTCCAGCAAAGATCGAATACTCTTGTGTAGAAGGGTTCAAAAGCACGATCGAATAGGAGTCAACCGAGAAGTGCTCCGTAAGATTTCTACCTACAATATCATACAGCTCATCGAGATTGGCGCCGCTCGAGCATTCCCGTGCCGCTTCCAGAATTCGATTGTGGTAGAAGTCGCGCTTTTTCAACACTTCGGTTCCGCGCGCAAACTCAAGCCTTGCAATGATCCTGTCCACGCCCGAGGCAGCAATGCCACCGAGCAATGTAACAAACTCAAGATCATCAATTCCGTAGTCTTCACCGGAGTGTGTTCCACCGAGGAAGATAATTCCATACATCTTGCCATTGTTCTTTAGCGGAGCAATGATCTGCGCCCGAGACTGGACTATCATGTCGCGCTCAATTTCAGTGAGCGTCATTGCATCGGACAAATTCCGAAAACTCTCTGCGTACATAACACCGTCTTCTGTAGATGCGGAGTCATAGAGCGTGTCACCTGGACCCAGGGCCCACTTATCGCCAATTTCCATTCCAGAGTAAGCAACGGGGAGGAATGTCTGACCGCCCTCCGTTCCGTTTCGCGAGGCGAGTATACAAACCGTTTCTGCACCAAGTTGCCCCATCACAGCGAACAAGACTGAATCCCAGAACTCTTCGAAGTTATCTATGCCCGAAATTTCCCGCTGGATGTCAAAAAGCGAAAGATAGTGATCTATCTTTTTTTGGCCTGCGATGTGCGCTTCAATAGGCGCTGTGGTAAAATCGTCATCTGCGTCAAAAAGGAAAGACGGTTGAACCTTCTCTTCATGCGGCTTATCGTCATTGCTGGCAAGTTCACGCTCAGCTGCCTTCTCCGCTTCCTGCTCAAATGTCGAGAAAGGATCGGATGCCTCATCCCATGACTCTTCCGGTGAAAAATCATCTGTCGCGGCCAGACTCTCTGCATGCTCACGGGCCGCTTCATCCGCCTGGGAAAGTTCGTGGTCTACGAGGTCAGCGTCGTTCGCGGGCGACTCGAGTTCGTTCCAGAGACCAGGTAAATCCTCTGCTGCGGCTGCCGCTGAATCCGATTGAACATCTTGCTCAAAACTGCTCGCAGGCCTGGGTGAATCAAAGTCTGGAAGATCGAGTTCCGGAGCATCCTTCGAATCCCAGTCAAGCGTTGTGTCAAATGCTGGCTCCGCAAGATCCGAACTCTCAGTAGAAGATACATCGCCTTTCAGCTGTTCGGCGCGGGCGAGAAGCCCGCCGGGCTTATGTTCGGAATCGTCGGAATGACTGTGTGATAGATCCTTGGGCGCCGCAGTTTCAGTGAATGGCTGATCTGAGAAATCAGACTCTGGAAGATCGGGTAGATCGATATCGAGAATCATTGGATCAGCGGATGCATCTGATGTGGCAAACTTAGAGGTATCCACAGACGGAGCCGTTTCGTGGAAGTCGGATGATTCATGCGCCGAATCCCCGATGAGATCCGGGCGCGCCGGAGCAATGTAGAGATCACTCCCGGGAAGATCAAAGTCGGAATGACTGAGGTCACCGGAAAGATCTGGAGAATCGAGATCGGTGGAAGCGAGATCCGGGGATGAAAAGTCAATCTCAGCAGGTGGTTCGGGTGAGTGTTGTCCGGGCTGACCAGAAGAACCAAAAGTTCCCGCGTCTTCGGACTGAAGACTTTCGGCCCGTTTGAGCAAGCCGCCTGCGGTGGATGGGGTCTTCGCAGCCAGCGCGCGCTTGAAGAGGCCTCCCCTTGTGGCCGGTGCAGCCTGCGGTCTTGTCTGTTTGGGAGCGACGCCGGAATTGGACGATTCTGCGCGAACCGGAGGCTGGTCCTTATCTTTGCCCTGGATGAAGTCTTTTAGCTTTTTGGCGCGTTCAAGCAGTCCGGGAACACGCTTCTCGGTTCCGGAGCGAAAATTCAGTGCTTTGTCCAGCAACCCCATGATGAATCATGTCAATCCTAGATCTTGCATGATCTTCTTGTAAAGATCGAAATACTCCGAATGACTGAATTCGCGAACGGTATCCTCGGGCAGTTTATCAAACAATTGATCCAGGTAAGAGATCATTTTCTTCAGTTCTTGCTTCTGGATTCCCTGCTCGTCCGCAATCGAGTCGAGAGCCATGTCGCGCTTCTGCGCTTCTTCCGACTTCTCCCGGTCTTCGTACTCATCCAGGACTATGAGGTTCGCGCTGGAGCCGGGTGCCGCGGCCATGCCCACATCGGCTTCTGTTTCTTCGCTTACATCTTCTAGAATTGAATCAAGTTCTGAATCAGACAGGGCAACCGGACCGTCGTCCTCTTCATCGAGCAGACTCGATGCTGCAGCCATTTCCATGTCTTCCCCGACACCGGCAGACTCCACTTCCACGTCGGAAATGATATTTCCAAGCTCTTCGGGCGAGAGTGCGATAGGCTCGTCGTCGTCATCGAGCCCCATCTCTGAGAGAGGTGGAGCTGAACTTTCAGCGCGAGCGCCTTCAAGATCGCTCGAGTCGAGCAAGATGTTATTCAGTTCATCGTCAGACAGAGTGATGTTGTCTTCTTCGTCATCGTCGGCCAGGGACATTGCAGGCGCGACATCAAGATCAGTCTGATCAAAACTGGATTCCACTGGCATCTGAGCTGCTTCTGCGTGCGAATCAGAGACTTCATGGACGTCGCCCATGATGTTTCCGAGTTCTTCCTCACTGAGAGAAACAGGACCGTCGTCTTCCAGGTCAGTGGGCATCTCACCAAAATCCGGGCTGCCGAGATCACCAAAGTCGCTGTCAGCGCTGTGATCCATGCTCGCCGCCGAGTCAAGGTCGGTGGCCGCGTCGTCTTCCATTTCCGTTGCCGGGCTCTGGAATTCCGGTTCAATGCCGTGGTCAGGCATGTCTTGAAAAATATCACTTTCTGTTGAGCCGACAATCCGCTCCAATTCCTCTTCCGAGAGGGCAATTGGCTCATCATCGTCCAGGTCGCTTGCCATCGAAAAATTGTCTTCAGTGGCGGCCGGCATTCCCGGTTCAGAATGCGAGGCTCCAGAGGTTGCAAATGGATCGTCGCTGGCCGAACTCAAGTCGGTATGCAGGCTATCGTCATCCTCCGTCAAAGGAGGCAAGTCGAGATCGAGATCATCCATTCCTGTGGCCGTGGCCTCAGGCAGGGGTAGTTCCCCTTCTAAATCAAGGTTCAAATCGTCGGGAAGCGAAAGATCAAGCTCCTCGATTTCAAGCGGCTGGTTTTCTTTTTTGTCCATCTCGGCGGATAGTCTCTTCTAACGAGTACAGTCCTACTTATCATCGGCCCTGTTCAGGCTGTATCCGAGCAAAAATGCCAAAGAATGTCAAGAGAAAGGGGGAATAAGAGCGAAAGCCGGCTTTAGCCACCGGCGAGCTTGATACGCGCTTTAGCCGCACGAACGCGGTCTTCTTTGATCTCGCGGTCTTCCTGGGAATGAACCGGCAGGGCTTCTGCCGCCGCCAGAGCTTTCTGTTCCTTCTCAACCTTGATATCGCTGACATAATCAGCTCCACCGGCGAGAATCGTGACTTTGTTGTGCTCAATTTCGAGGAATCCGGCGTCCAGAACGAAGGATTCAATGGACCCATCCGGAAGCTTGAGGGTGCAAGGGCCGAACCCAATCACAGCGAGCATGGGAGAGTGATCCGGGAAAACACCTATCATTCCGTTCCAGAGGGGTAGTTGCAGGGAGGCAACTTCGCCCTCGAAGAAGGACTGAAATGGCGTAACCAGGCTGACGTTAAGGACTTTCACGCTCACCCGGCCTGGCTCTTGGCGTTTTGAACTACCATATCAATGGTTCCGGTCATATAGAACGCTGATTCTGGAAGGTGATCGTAGTTGCCGGTAAGCAGTTCTTTGAAGGAACGAATTGTATCTTCCAGCTTCACGTAGATTCCATCGCGACCCGTAAACTGGGCCGCAACATGGAATGGCTGGGAGAGGAAACGTTCGATCTTACGAGCGCGACCCACGAGGATCTTGTCGTCCTCTGAGAGTTCATCCATACCCAGAATCGCAATGATGTCCTGGAGATCCTTGTAGCGCTGCAGAACACGCTGGACTTCGCGGGCTGTTTTGTAGTGCTCTTCGCCTACAACACCTGGTTGCAGGGCACGCGATGTTGAGTCGAGCGGATCCACAGCTGGATAAATTCCTTTTTCAGAAATCGCACGCGAAAGAACCGTGGTCGCGTCAAGGTGAGTAAACGCAGTTGCTGGAGCCGGATCGGTCAAGTCATCCGCTGGAACGTAAATCGCCTGAACGGAAGTAATGGAACCTGTGCGCGTTGAGGTAATGCGTTCTTGCAGAAGCCCCATCTCAGTTGCCAGAGTTGGCTGATATCCTACCGCAGATGGCATACGACCGAGGAGAGCCGATACTTCCGAACCAGCCTGTGAGAAACGGAAGATGTTATCCACGAACAGGAGGCAGTCAGTTCCAGTTGAATCGCGAAGATATTCCGCCATTGTAAGTGCAGTCAATGCAACACGGAGACGCGCTCCCGGTGGCTCGTTCATCTGGCCGTAGCAGAGAACGGTTTTGTGGAGAACTCCGGATTCAGTCATTTCAAGCCAGAGGTCATTCCCTTCACGGGTTCTTTCCCCTACTCCAGCAAATACTGAGTAACCACCATGCGCTTTTGCAATGTTGTTAATCAGTTCCATGATCACGACGGTTTTGCCCACACCGGCACCACCGAACAGACCGGTTTTACCACCCTTTGTATACGGAGCGAGAAGATCGATCACCTTGATCCCGGTTTCAAAGATCTCTGTCTTGGAATCCAGGTTTTCGAGAAGTGGAGCAGTCTGATGGATTGCACGACGGTCTTTAACTTCGAGAGCCGGGCCTTCATCCACGGTTTCTCCGAGAACGTTAAAGATACGACCCAGCGTTACCTGTCCTACTGGAACAGAAATGGGTGCACCTGTATTGATTACTTCCTGGCCACGGACGAGACCATCAGCAGAAGACAGAGCAACGGCCCGAATTACGCCGCCACCGAGATGCTGCTGAACTTCAGCTACAAGCTTCTCCGTTTCTTTGCCCTTTGTGATTTGAATTTCAAGAGCGTTGTAGATATCCGGAAGGTCGCCTTCGAAGGAAATATCCAGAACCGAACCAATGACTTGCAGGATTTTACCTTTGTCTTTGCTTGCTGTTGTTTTTGCCGGGTTTTGCTTGGCCATTTTCTATGTTCCTCTTATCTCAATTTTACGTTAGCCGATCGCGTCCGCGCCGGACACAATCTCAGCAAGTTCCTGGGTAATCCCGGCTTGCCGTTTACGGTTATAGGTTCTTGTAAGCAACTTGGTCATTTCACCCGCGTTGTCTGATGCGTTCTTCATCGCAATGCGGCGGAAGATCTGCTCTGAGGTCACAGCCTCGAGGATCTTTCTGAATATTGTAGCACGAATCACATGTGGAAGAATCCGCTTTAGAATGAACTTTGGATCCGGTTCAAACAGGAATGCAGAATGATTCTTCTTCTCTTTCTTAGCGGGATGCGCCGCCTGGTCTGCATGCTCATCTTCTTTCTTGTGCGTGCCTACAGGAAGAATGGGGTCGCAAATGGGCTTCTGCAAAGCTGAGCTCACGTAAACCGTGGAAACAACTTCCACACCATCGTAGTGACCCATTGAAAAATCAGAGATAAAGCGATCTGCGATTTCCTTGGCCTGATCGTAATGGAACGCATCGTCAATGTCTGTGATAACTTGCTTCATAGGAAGTTTCAAGAACTTGAAGTAGGCACTTCCTTTCTTTCCAATCACAACGATTTCAACTTCGCGGCCCATTTTCTGATGTTCCACGACACGCGCGCGCGCCATACGAAGCACGTTTGCATTGTAGCCGCCGCAGAGACCGCGATTCGCAGTCACAACAAGGATGCCGATTCTATGGGGAGTTTCCGTTGTCCGGAGCAACGGAAGAACAGTCTCTCCCGCCAGGTGCTCCATGGACTCCATGATTTCCATGATCTTGTCGTTGTATGGGCGTGATGCGTTGACGCGCGTAACCATGCGCTTCGACTTCGCAGTCGAAACCATTTCCATTGTACGCGTGATCTTCCGGGTATTCCGGACTGCGCCAATGCGCTTCTTTAGAACTTTCGCTCCAGCCATGCTTCCCTGCTTTTACTGCTGACGGATGTCGGCAGCCTGTCCTTTCAAGAATGCCGCTGCAAAATCCTGAATGGTTCTTTCCAGTGCCTTTTCGTCTTCGACGACTTTCTTCTCGCGAATTCCCTTTGTGAATTCTGCGTGAGCTGTCTTGATGTGAGCAACCAGTGCTTTTTCAAACTCACGGATACGATTCACTGGAATCTTATCCATGAGGCCTTTGGTAACAGCAAAGATCGAGATGATCTGATCTTCAACCGGCCATGGGCTATTTTCATCCTGTTTGAGAAGTTCAAGCAGACGATATCCACGATCCAGCTGTGACTGAGTTGTAGCATCGAGTTCTGTTCCAAGTTGAGCGAAGGCTTCCAGGTCACGGAACTGAGCCAGATCCAGGCGCATTTTACCGGCAACGGAACGCATTGCCTTGATCTGAGCACTACCACCCACCCGACTTACGGAAATACCAGCATCAACCGCCGGACGCTGACCGGAAGCAAAGAGGTTTGGCAGCAGATAGATCTGACCATCTGTAATCGAAATAACGTTAGTTGGGATATACGCACTCACTTCCCCTTCCTGAGTTTCAATGATTGGAAGGGCTGTAAGGCTTCCTCCACCATATTTATCAGAAAGTTTGGCTGCGCGCTCGAGCAGACGGCTGTGGAGATAGAATACGTCTCCAGGGAAGGCTTCGCGACCTGGTGGACGGCGAAGCAGAAGCGACATCTGGCGGTAGGCGTTAGCCTGCTTGGTCAAATCGTCATAGATAACGAGTGTGGCCTTGCCCTTTTCATACATGAAGTATTCAGCCATGCTGCAACCAGCATACGGAGCCAGATACTGAAGAGGAGCCGGGTCAGATGCAGTAGCAGCAACGATGATGGTGTAATCCATACATCCGAGAGCTGTGAGTTTGTCTTTGATTGCAGCAATCTTAGAAGCCTTTTGACCGATTGCTACGTAAACGCAGACTACATCGTTTCCTTTCTGATTGATGATTGTGTCGATGGCGATGGCAGTCTTACCGGTTCCACGATCTCCAATGATCAATTCGCGCTGACCGCGACCAATTGGAATCATTGCGTCAATAGCTTTGATCCCGGTTTGCATTGGTTCTTTAACTGGCTGTCTGCGAGCAATCCCTGGTGCCAGGAATTCAACCGGACGGGTGTGCTTTGTGTTAATTGGAAGATTTCTATCATCAACTGGCTTACCCATTGGGTTAACCATACGACCGAGCATTGCTTCACCGACTGGAACTTCCAGAACGCGACCAAGGCGTTTTACAGAATGACCTTCACGCAGCTGGGTGTATTCTCCGAGAATTACCGCACCCACCGAACCTTCTTCGAGGTTGAAAGCCAGACCGAGGGTCCCATCTTCAAACTCGATCATTTCGTTGGCCATTACGTTCTCAAGGCCGTAAACGCGGGCAATCCCATCCCCAACGGAGAGAACTGTGCCGACCTCGGAAAGATCCAGGCGTGACTGGAAATTCTGAATTTCCTTCTTCAGTACGCTGGTTATTTCATCTGTTTTAATCTTAAGCATAGTAGCTCTCTCCAAGAATTCTTTTGCCCATGAGCGATTTTTGAATCCGGGCCAGACCGTCTTTAATGCTCGAATCTTCCTTCATATCTCCGGTGCGGATTACAAGGCCACCAATGAGATCCGGTTTTTCCGTTATGTCGAGCACGACATCCATCTTCAGTTTTTTCTCCAGGGAAGCTTTCAGTTCATCCCTGTGTTCGTTTGAAAGAGGAACGGCAGTAAACACCTGAACGCGCTTGCGTTTCATATGCTGATCCATAAGCGTTTTGAGAACTTCAACCACATCTGGCAGAAGCTCAAAGCGTCTTCTCAGGCACATCAGGCATAGAAAAGAAAAGAGCGTATCTCCAATCTTTCCTTTAAGAGTCGAACTCAGAAGTTCGACCTTTTGTTTTGAATCAACAACCGGGGATTTGAAGTAGCCCCAAACGGCAGGATCAGCGCGGAATGCGCGCAATACTTCCGCCAGATCCGCCTCCAGCTCGTTTGCGGTACCAGCATCAATGGATGCGAGCAGCAGAGCCTCAGCGTAAACGGATGCGACTTTTTCAAATCCAATCATCGAAGATTCCCAGAAACGAAATTAGGACTTCAGTCCCTTAATTGCATCTTCCGCAAATCGTTTGTGATCCTCTGGCTTCAGAGATCTTCCGATTACTTGCGATGCAATGGACACAGATAGATTGACTACTTCTTTATGAAGCTCTTCGAGAGCGCCGTCTTTGGCGAGCTCGATATCGCGAACACCGCGTTGGCGCATTGCCTCAGCTTCGTTCTTGGCAGCTTCAAGCATTTCTTCTTTGATACGATTCGCGTCTTTACGCGCTTCTTCAAGAATCTCAAGCCCTTGCTCTTTGAGAGCATTCAGCTTTTGCATGTAGTCTTCGAGTTTAGTTTCCGCTTCGCGACGAACAGACTCAGCCCGATCAAGATCAGCCTGAATTTTTCCCGCTCTCTCATCCAGAGCCTTGATGATTGGCTTCCACGCGTAGCGCTGAAGCACAACCATTACAAGGACAAAGGTAATTGTAGTCCAGATCGCGAGACCTGGATTTACAGAGAGAAGAGACAGGCCGCCTTCGGATGCGATGAAGAGAGTTGCCGACATGAAACCTGATTATCTGACTTGAGTTGTAGTTGCTGCAGGCTTTGCAGAATCTGCAAAAGTATTCAGCATCTTTTCGTTGATCTGGTTACCCATAAGGAACGCGATCACAAGACCGAAGAGACCAGCACCTTCGATGAGGGCAGCTGCAATAATCATCGCGAGCTGAATGGAACCAACTGCTTCTGGTTGTCTGGAAATAGCCTCAGTTGCTGAGCCACCGATGCGACCAATCCCAACACCAATTCCAAGTACGGCGAGTCCGGCACCGAGACCAACTCCAATAAAAGCTAAACCGATCATAGTTTCTCCTCCTGACGACCTGCACGGATCAAATTTTGACCCGTGGTTTTGATTACTCTTTTGTATGATAGATTAAGAGAATCCATTTCAATGCCTGTGCATGCTCGCACCGATGAATAGAGCGGACAGCAAGGTAAACACGAATGCCTGAAGAAAGGCAACCAATATTTCCAGCATATAAATCATGCCCGCACCCGGAATACTTACGAGTGCCAGCCAGTAGTTCTGAAACTGCAGGATGAAGCCCAGCAGAACAATGATGATAACGTGGCCCGCTGTCATATTCGCCAGAAGACGAATTGTAAGCGCAAAACCCTTGGAAAGTGGGCTAATAATGAATTCAAGTGGCCACAAGAGAATGTAAAGCGGGAGAGGAACACCGTTTGGAACAGCGGTCCAGAAGAACTGAAAGCCCTGATAACGAAAGCCTGTGATCCAGATCTGGATGGTTGTCATGACCGCCAGGACCAGCGTTACAGCAACGTCACCGGTCACTGTTATACCTGGCCAGAACGCAACAGCAGATGATACCGTGCGCCCGCCATGATGTCCGGTTCCATGCAATGCCATATCGAGCATTTCTCCAAATGGAGGAAACAGGCCGAGCATGTTACAGAAGAGAATAAAGAAGAATGCAGTCAATAGATACGGCTGGAAACCGGCCGAATGATGATGCATGTTTGGCTCAGCAATGTCATTGCGCACGAACTGAACCATTGCCTCGATTCCGTTTTTGAAACGGCCGGCAACGTTTAAAGGATTCTTTGCAACAAGCCTGGCTCCGGGAATAAAGACCAAAAGCATCAATCCGGCAACGATGAACATCATCATTACACGCTTGGTTATATGAAGCGGCAAACCACCCTGCCACTTGTACGGACCTGTCGAGTCTTCAAATGTATAACGGCGGAATGTATCGTGTTCGAATTCTGCGCTTCCGGGCCGGACTTTCTTTCCGCATAACGGATAACTGCCCAGTTTCAAATCTGCAAAACACAGATTCAGATTAAATTCAAAAATTGGAGCATCCATCAGGTGATGGACCAGAATGGGAGCAAGGTCAAATTTCTCAGTAGCGGGCGATTCTGCCTGCAGAGGTGACCCGGTGAATGAAAATACCCAGCAGAACAGTAGCTGACTTACGAGAATTCGTCTCATTTTCGGTGACTAAGAATTGAAGACCCGGTTTCCCACGCAACTCCAAAAAACAGACAGGCTAGAAGTGAAATGAGAAAGGTCATTAGCGCCGGCATCGTTGCGGGAGTTGCGAAAAACATGTGGATGATTCCATATGTTCCAAGCAACATTACTCTAACAAACGTTCCCAGAGAAGCGATAGATACGGCGCGCAATGGATATCGGGCCAGGTTGTAGTGACGCAACGCATCAAAAAGTAGAACGGACGCAGCTCCGAGCAATACATGTGGTAAGACGCTCCAGGTTCCATACATCCTTGCGCATGCAAATGCCACGACCCCGACGAGGACAAGACTCATGCCAGAACGGATCAAGGCCGCTCCTCATTGTTTGACTTCTTGCGCCGGGACTCGGTTAAATCAGCCAATGATTTGGTTAGATCATCCAGGCGCTTCAGGTTCTCTTCCGGAGTCAACGGAGTCTTGCGGGCTTTACGCTCGGCCGCCTCAGAACTCAGTTCCTGATTCATGGCGTTAACCCGACGAATCAAGTGCCAGATACCGGCGGCAACACCCACGACGATACAACCAACCAGGATCAATCCACGCCCGTTCCAGCGGGCGTCCAGATAGATCCCCCCGGCAGTGAAGAGACCTGCAATGCCAATGAACTCAAACCCAACACCTAGAAATCCGCCGCCCTTCATGAATTCATTCCCTCAAGTCATCCCAACCACTCAATATTTGGGCAAGCTCCTCCAGCGGAAAGCCGATTCTATTTTTGTGCATTCCATTCAGTTGAAACAATTGCCTGGTGGCAGCTGGGCTGCCATGTCTAGAGATGAAACCGCCGTAGGCAAGACCCGAAGCGAAGCATTGATGAAATTGGGAAGTGAGGGTCAAAAGCTTCCGGCCATGGGCAGCTATCAGCTACCTCTGCCCCGCCCGCAGGGACGCGCTCACAATGTCCACAGGCCTGGGCCGACTGATTGATTGATCAGTCGCGAGAAAGCCGCTGGGGCGAACGGAAGTGCCTTATCTCAGGAGGTTCCCGATTCTTCTCCAGCGAACGTCAAGACGCCAGAGACGATAGAGAATGGTCCGCTTGAGATACCCGGGAACCGATTCCATCTTGGCCTGACCGTCTAGAATCGAGCATTTTTGACGCTGCTTCTCCGGGGGGAAATCCGGGATCTGATAGCCCTCGTTGGGTTCAATTGGCCGGTTCATGAAGTTTCCGGCGTAGGATTCGCAGATTTCATCCTTCCAGTTAATACTGAAGTAGATAATGGCAACTTTCCCAAGAATACTGGCCCTCGAAATGGGACCGATGATGCGCGAGTCTGCGGAGTCATCGCGATTGTCTCCCATTGCCAGATACTCGTCCTGGTTTAGCACGCAGCCTGTTGTTTCAATGTCCTCGCAAAGACCTTCCACACGCGGCGGATTGGAGGTTTCCACAATGAAGTGGGTTCCTTTATCAAGCTTCTCGGTCAAGACGACAGGTAAGCGATTGTATGTGTTGTTGGATGGATTCGCTTCCGGTGGGAGAACAACCGTATTGTCCGCGTCAACGAGTAGTTCGCGCGAGGCGGTGTCTGAAATTTCTTGCGGTGCATAGTTCAGCCAGGGCCCCGTGTCATGCGCGCGGTACTCGACCATCGCCACTACTGGCTCTCTTGGGCCGCGCAATCCCTGCTCACAGCTGTACGCCCGCTGAACGTCGGGAGTGGGAAGTGAATACAGGCGATACATGTCGCACAGAGCGATATTGCGAATCCGAATCCGATCACCGGGTAGGCCGGTTACACGCTTCACATAGTGCTTGTCCGGATCTGTCTTGGGAATGAATGTAATGATATCACCGCGTTTTGGATCGTCTATGCGGACGAGCTCAAGGGGTTTCCCCAGAAAGAATTCCGCGAACGGAACCCGAAGGGAATATCTCATCTTGTTCACGAAGAGATAATCGCCTATCTTCAGGGTTGGGATCATGGAACCGCTGGGGATGTTGTTTGCGTCAAGAATGGATTGCTTGAAGGCGAAAACGAAGAAGATCAGAATCATCATCGAGATCGTAAAAGAGACCGGACTTTCGCCCCGTTTGGACATATAGCTTACGTTTCTCCGGTGCCGCGTGAGGGAAGCATTATTTCCCTGCAGGGCCAGGGAAATAGAATCGGAACACAAGGTCCGGGAAACGGGCCTGCAACCTCTCCTGAATTACGGGATAAGTAGCACCGCTCCTGGCCTGCTCACGCAAGAACGCGGCGTGGACCTCTGTCCAGGCAGCACTCGTTTCCAGCAGAACGATATTGGATCCGGCCGCGAATCGCTGGAAAGCCTGATCCAGATCAGCATCATCGTTGCGATGCCGATAGATGATCAATTCCGGTGGTAGGTTCCAGAAACGATCCAGGTCCCAGAATCTCACCCTGGCCTCTCCGCAGATGAAATTCCGGAGGTATACGGGGCGTTGCTCTCCGTCCTCACCGGTCCTGGCGTCGGTTTCAAGCGGCCAGTAAAAGGCAAATCCCGAGAACCCGGCCGCGAACATGGATTCTCCAAACGGAAATGTCGCCGCTTCCCCGGCAACCGCCGGGCAACCTGCACGATATGCGCCCCTTTGCTGCGCCTGATATGGTTTGGCGGGAATCAGTCCATCGTAGAAACGAAACGTTGCAAGCCCCGGCCTCTTCATAAGCGCGGCAAAGTCCAGGTCCGAAGGCCTTGATTGAATCTGCAGGATGCGAAAGGAACCTGCGAATTTCTTGAGTTCTGGAAAAGCAGTATCCGGACAATCGCGCAGACATTTCGCACGCAATACTTCATATTCATTCTGCGGAAGGTCCTCCCGAACAATCAACCGGCCCGTGCGAACATTGCGTGGCGGAGATGGTGCAACCAGATAAACAATGGCCTTGCCGCGCAGCGTATACGGAAACAGGAATGCAGAATCATCAACCAACCGGAGCGGCGGTACGGTGACCAGGGCGTTGATGGTGACACGCAGGTTATCCGGCGAATCGTCCAGCACGCCACGCGAAACAGCACGCACCGATGGAAATTCACGCAGCGTTCTAAACCACACATCAGACGTTACAATACCGCGGACACCGCCCGGATTGTTTCCCGCTGGAAAGTAGTACTCCTCCAGTCTTCTCGATTCTTCAAGCAGACTGAGGGCAGACCAGCGATCGCGCCTTGCCTCGCTGTTGTAAACTGCCTGCTCCAGAAAGAAATCATCGCCCGCATCTTCCGGAACCCAGTCGCGAATTGTATAGATTGCGCGATGATAGGGTCGGGCAGCCAGCATCTGCTTGAGTCTTGTTACGATATAAATCTGCGGCGATGCGGGAGCCATTGCCAGCTGCGATGCCATGAGCCCCAGTAACCTTGAATATTCGGCCGGGGGATTCTGAACAATCCCTCCCGCCTTGGTGAAGTTCACAACTGCGTTGAAGTACTGCTTGCTGTAGTAGAGTGCCCAACCATCGAGAATTGTGGCGAAGTATTCAAGCTGCGACCAACCCTTTTCCTGCGCCTCATAGGTTACATCCTCTGCCAATTTATGCGCCAATTCGGGACGGTCTTTGAGCAGAATCTGGGCGAGCCTGATGCGGGCATACAGAGCAATCGGCTCGCCCTGCTCTGTCCGGCCTGCATTTTCCTTAAGCATTTCGAGCGCACGCGCTGCCCTGGCGGAATCACCGGCCAGATGCAGAACAAGAGCCAGGCGCAGGCGGAGTCCCTCGCGTGAATACTGAAACCCTGTCCACGGATCACGCCCACGCAGCCCGGACAAATCCACATTGCTTTCGATGAGTTCACTCAAGAAATCTACCGCTTCTTTGTAGCGACCTGAGAGTATCATCCAGTCCAACCGTGCCATTTTCAGATCAATGTTCCGCATGTTGCGGCTATCTGTGTAGCGAAGAGCAGAAGCAAAATCACCCGCCGAAGCCAGATAGAAGGGAATTCGGGACCGACTTTCGTTCGCTGCATCTGTTTCAATGCCACGCAACATGCGCTCCTGTATGATTGCAGCTTCAAGCGGCAGACGCAGTCGATTGAGTCGCTCTGCAACACCCACGCCGAGGCGATGAAAGAAGGCCGGTCTCAGCGCATTCTTCAAAAGGAAGGGGGCGCATGCGCTCTGAAGCTCGCGCATCTGCACAAGCGACACTGCATTCATTGTGGAAAGCGATTCGGCGAGAATGCGGAAGCGCAGAAACCGGCAGGCGTCCTCGAACTCGGATACTTTGCATGCGAACGTTGCAAGCGTTGCGGCTGGAAGGCCGGCTACGAGCGCCGAATAATATTGATAGATATCACGTGATTGGATGCTTTCTGCGCGCGAGGCCAGGATATTCAAATCATCGCGAATTGTCAGATCGTTCGTCCGAGTAAAGAACGAACGAGCTGCCATCCCATGCGCTCTTACAAATGGGTCATTGTCACCCTCGAGTATCTCAAGGAAATCCTTGCGAACATTCGTGTTAACAGCACCCAGGTCGAGCAGGCGCGGCGCTATCCATCGCCTATCGCCGAGCGGCAATTTCTTCCATTGATCGACACTCAAGGTGGCCAGGACAATGCGACTGGTTCGCGTCTGCATTTCGGTCTCAACGGCCCCAAGGCTGGCCGTCCATAGCATCATCAATACGACATAATACCGCACGAATGACATTATGCGCATCTATTTCATTCTGTAAATTGCGAATTGAAGACCGGGAAGGCCTGTGCAGCGTTTTTAATTTGACTTTCTGGCCAGCGCGACCATCTAACCTGCTATGAAGCACTTACTTTCAATCTCTGTTTTCTTGCTAGCGATCGTTGGCCTGGGAGCGCAGGCACCCGCGACTACACCGGCAACAACCACACCGGCTGCAGAAACAGCAACCCACGATGAAGCGGAAGACAACTACCTGGACCGGCAGAATGCCCTGAAAGGAATGGATTCACTCCGCACTGAGACACAAAAGGACATTCGCAAGTTGAGCGTTATGGTATCTAACTTTGGTTCCGAGGTCGCTGGTTCTGACGGAGAACTCAAGAGCATCCGCGACCGCTACGAAGAAACATCGGTTCTTTACTACAGACAAATGTACGTGAAAGCACGTGCCAGGCTCGATGAGGTACGCGCTTCAGTCCAGGCACTGTACAAGAAATTCAATGAGCATTACACGCAGCGCACAAATGCGATTCTAGTCGAGGCAGCCAAAGCCGTTTCCGGAGATGAACTCAGAGTTCAGCCTGGTAGCGGAAATGAAACTGAATGGTCAACAGATTTGATCAAGAACCAGTCTCGACTCCGGACTGCATACGGCCATGTTGCAACGGCTCAAGAACTTACACGCGACAAGCGCTACGGCGATGCAATCGATCACTATCGCCTGGCCAAGCTCTTTGGAATCAGTCTGCTTCGCGGAATGGATGAAGATCCGCAGCGTTCCAAAGCTGTTGATGACAAGTATAGAAACGACCTTGGCGATGCGGCAGGAACAATGCGCGTTGGCGCTCCAAATACTGCCACGACGCCAGCTACGTCACCTAACAAATAGTAGCTTTAAATTCACTTGACGGCGCGGCCTCGCGCCGTCGTTTCCCATTTCAAGTAATGATCCGTTCCATTTGCATTTTTGTACTCTCCATTTTGCCGTCTTGCATTCCATTGAGTGCAATTCCGGACGAAGTTCCCATCATGCTCGATCCAGGTCACGGCGGAGCCATTGTAACTCGCAAAGATGACAAATGGGATCCTGTTACAAAGCAGTATCTGGATTTCTATCTGTCCGGAATGATCTACCAGAAGTATACGGAGCATGAGCTCGTGCTTTCTCTTTCCAAAAAAGTGAAAGTCTATCTGGATATGACACGCACAGCCGAAGGCTGGGAAGAATTCCAGAAGGTACTTCGACTGTTTTCAGATCAACCAACGTTTGAGCGGATTGTATTTCGAACCGATATGAGCCGGACAGACGGCTGGCAGGAGCGGAAACTCCCTGCCACAGATCCTCAGGTAAACGATCCGTACAGAATGTATGACTTCCCCGACGCAAGGGGCAACATCCAGATGGGCCGCATTTCATATATCAATCACCAAAAGCCATATCTTGTCCTGGCATTGCACCTAAATCCTGCGGAGGGCGGCAATCCGGGCGGAATGGGAGCTGTGCTTTCTCCGGGCTATCAGACGTTCGAAATGCTCCGTCGCATTACTTTGGGGGAGCTCAAGCCCGCGGAATTCTACAAGTCACCCTGGGCTCCCGCCTGGCTAATTTCAGATCCAGGCTTTACTCAGTTTGAATCCGCAAAGGGCGATGCATGGGTTTACTTCCATGGTTATCGCATGCTCAAAAACGGAACACCCTGGCTAGGTAAGAATCGTGGACTGCGCTACAACATGATTCAATGGAGCTACCGCGATGCTCCGGGCTGGGAAAAGGCGGCGGCAAAAGCGGGACCCGGTCAATATGCTATTAAATACAATGAATTCAGGGCATTGGGCCGGTTTTTCGACCGGGAACGCGGTGCCCCTGAAACGTGGAGACGCGAAGGCGGACCCATGGGCTATGGCGGAGACAACCACTACGCCAGCGACGAACTATTGAGATTTGTGCAAATGGGGTTGCCCGCCCAGGTGCCGGCGCGGCGCACGCCGGGAAGCATGGGTGAGATTGTGCGACCATTCGTCAGCACGTATGCTCTCCCAACTTTCACGAATGCCATCTGTGCGTATCTGGAAATTGGTCATTTGAATATTGCGCGCGATCGCAGCCTCGTAATAGAAGACGATGATGCGGTTGCAAAATCCCTGGCAGCAGGAATCTATTCGCTCTTCCGTGGCCTGAAGCTTAAGAGTTTCACGGGGGCCAAGCCTCGAGGCGCACCGGTTAACTTCTCAAAGTACGAAACTCTGCCCGATGGGAACTATTTTAGATCTGTGGTGGACTGATGCACTGGGAGATGGGTAAAGCCGCTGCGGATTCCCTTAGCCTGCCCGTTGAACCAGCATTGATCGCCTATCGTCTGCAAGATCGCGGAACGATTGTCCCCTCAGCAGTAGAAGGCCCGGTTTGCATTCTAACCGAGGATGACCTAAAACATGCTGGAACGTGGCAGAAACTGCTCTCGACTTGCAAGATCCATCCGGTGGCTTTTGCCCGTTATGTAAATGAGCACTTCCCATCGATTCAGGATGAAGTATTTTGCCAGGCGATTGGCTGGAAGACTGATTTCCAGAACCTGGCCGATTTCCGGGAAATGAAAACCATGGACAGCCTGTCCGTACAAATGGCAGAATCCTTCGAATTGCCGGTAAACGCACTCAGGCTCTGGCAAAGATTGGAGCAGCGGACAGAACTGATTGAGATGTTTCGAGCACGGAATCTCAAACGCAACCTCGTGCGCGAGATCGTGCAGGATTTGTACGATCTTGAGGCGGAAACCCGAAAAGAAACTATCGCCGAACTACTCCGTTATTCGGCGTCATGGGTGGCAAGATCCGGAACGTTTCCGGGTGAAGACTTGCGGGACCTTGTGCGAAGGAGGAGGTTTCCGCAATCCGAAGTGATTCGGAATCGGATTCGCGAAATAAAAAAATCCATGGCTCTGCCAGGCCATCTGCTGCTTGAGATACCGCCCGATTTAGAGAATGGTATGACGGAGATTCGATTGCAATTTCGGAAGATAGGCGATTTTGAAAGACTGCTAGCGGTTACAAACAGCGCCGTCTTTCAGTCCAGGCTAAAGGAAATCCTGGACTTACTCTAGGCTAACCGCCTAACGTTTCTTTTTTGCGCTCTTCTTAGGCGATCTGGCTTTTTGCTTTTTAACGGCTTTTTTGGCCCCCGACTTCTTTTTGCCTGATTTGGCTGCCGGTTTTTTTGCAGATTTGGCCCTGGGGGCCTTTTTGACAGCTTTCTTCGCCTTACCTGAGCCTGATTTGGCCAGCTTTTTTGCCGGTTTTGCGGTCTTTTTTGCCGGTTTTACGGCAACTTTCCTGGCTTCTCGCGCGAAGCCAAGATGATGGGCCATATGAATGCGATGCAGGAAATCCCAATCCTCGCGGGTCAGGAGGCCGTAGAACGGGTGCTCCGGATGCTCACCTGTGAACTTCTTGTATTCCTCAATCATCCGCCGGAGGCGCTGCAGGGCGGCCTTTTCGTCCCCTTCTTCACGCACTTTGGGCGTAGAAGGATTGGCCAATCCCGGCTCCATCTTGTCGGCCTGCTTCAATTTGAAGAAATTAGCCTTACCAATGGTCCGCCGCATGGAAAGCGGCTGCATCCAGTTGAAATTGTTCATGCTGGATTCCAGATAGTCTGCCAGATGCATCAGAATCTGATAGTACGACCAGAGCCCGGTAGTCTCGACGTTCCTGAATCTCTCTATAGAAGAAAGCTCTTCTAATGCATCATCCAGGCTGTTAAAGTTTAAAATCCGCTGCGCCATTGCTTAAATCTGTTGCGCCATTTCCGGGTCGTCTGGTCGGAACTAATAGCATTTTTCTGGTTGTAAATTACGAATTGATCGAATATATTTCTCCCTGAGCCATCTGATGCAACTGAAAGATCCCATTTATGGACTCAGAATTCTATCAGACTACCGGAAACTCCGAAAGACGCTCGAAAAACGGGTAAAACAGCCCGATTTAGAACTGATCAAAAGATCATTCCAATTTGCCAACCGTGCGCATCGTGAACAGAAGCGCCTTTCCGGTGAGCCCTACATTATCCATCCACTGGCTGTGGCTACCAATCTGGCAGATTGGGGCCTGGACAACCATACCGTTGCCGCCGGACTCTTGCACGATGTTGTGGAAGACACCGCCTTCGGCGAGGAGAACATCCAATCGGAATTTGGCCCTGAAATCCATTCCCTCGTCAAAGCGGTTACCAAAATATCAACCGTTAAGAAAGACCGGGCACGGGCCATGGGCCTTGCCGGACCGGAAATCAAGCGGCTAAAAGAAAGAGAAGCGGCGGAAAACATTCGCCTGATGCTACTTGCAACGGCCCGCGATGTTCGCGTTATCCTGATCAAGCTTGCAGACAAGCTGCACAACATGCGCACCCTTCAATTTCAAAAGGCCGAGAAGGTTGAGCGTATTGCAAACGAAGTTCTGCAAATCTACGCGCCTATCGCGGGTCGCCTTGGTATGTTCCGCGTAAAATCGGAACTGGAAGATCTGGCTTTCATGCGCCTCAATTCTGAGGCCTACCGAGAAATTGCGGAAGGACTCAAACAATCGCGCGGAGAGCTTGAAGACTTCCTGGAAACAGTACGCAAGATACTGAAGCGCCGCCTTTCAGAAATTAAGATAGAAGCGCGAATCGACGGTCGTGCAAAACACATGTATTCCATTCATCAGAAGATGATCAACCAGGACAAACACCTGGGCCAGATCTATGATCTGCGGGGGATTCGTATCATTGTAGACGAGATCAAGGATTGTTATGGGGCGCTTGGAATTGTGCATACGCTCTGGACTCCCATCCACGGTCGGTTCAAAGACTACATTGCCACGCCAAAAGTTAACGGCTACCAGAGCCTTCATACAACCGTGCTTGGCCCGGATGGCAAGCCGCTTGAAATCCAGATTCGCACCAAGGATATGGATGAGCGCGCGGAGCATGGAATCGCGGCCCACTGGCTTTACAAGAGTTCACTCGATGGCGCGGAGCGTCATCGTTGGCTGGAGCGCCTCACGGGGCTAACAGAGGTTGGTGGAGATTCTGGTGAGTTCATCGAGGATCTGAAGCAAGAGCTCGACTCAGACGAAGTTTATGTTTTCACTCCCAAGGGAGACATTATTGACCTTCCTGTCGGTTCAAGCGTTCTGGATTTTGCATTCCGGATCCATACACAGGTGGGCCTGCGATGCAAGGGCGCAAAAGTAAACGATCGCATGGTGCCCCTGCGCACTGAACTGAAAAGCGGAGATCGCGTAGAAATCATAACCGAGAAAAACCCCAACCCATCTCCAAACTGGCTGCGCTACCTACAATCACCCAGGGCAGCGCAAAAATTGCGCGCTTATTTCCGTAAGCAGGAAGACGAACAGGACGAAAGCAAGGAAGAAGAGTCCCTCAACCTCGAAGGGCTCACAGAAAAGCATCTTAACAATATTTCAGAGCTCAGGATCAGACGAGCAAAAACCGCTGACCCAAGACGTGTTCCCATCGAAGTCGCTGGCGCAAAAGACATCCCCGTACGTTATGCGGGTTGCTGCACTCCCGTGCCAGGCGATCGCATCGTTGGATTTGTTACCCGCGGCCGGGGTGTTACGATTCATCGCGTGGATTGTCCCAACCTGGCAGCTGAAACGCATGAGAAGGATCGGATGATCCAGGTGCGTTGGGAAGGTCTCACGGAAAAATATCCCGTGCAAATCGATATTCACGCGCGCGACAGACAGGGCCTGTACCTGGATCTGGTGGGTGAAATCACAAAGACTCATACCAACATATTGAAGGCAGAGGCAGAACTGCCGCGCACTGCGGGGGATCTGATGCGTGCTCGATTCCTGATAGAGATCGAACACGTCGATCACCTCCGCGACATTATCGACAGCGTCATGGCAGTCCCGGGCGTCGTTTCCGTAGAGCGCATGCAAGACACAAAGAAGAAACACCCGGTCTAAGTCGCTCCTGCGATCCATGCAGCTACTGAACCCACAAAAGGCGAGATTGCGCGTGCGCCCTCGCCGCCGTTGCGGACGCTCGGGACGCGGTGAACCCGCTCGACAAGCGCAACTTCGCCTCTTCGGATTAGCCTGCCCGGATCTGGTCACCACCGGGTTGGAACAATCCCTCAAAGGATTACAACAGGCCTGGAAGCCGCTCGGCCTTAAAAGCGCACCTCACCCCGAATCATGTCCCGATTGGCTTTTCCGGGAGCCACCATTGGATAGACGTTAAGCGACGACTCCATCGGCACGTGAATCATGACGGGACCGTTTGTTTCCAACACCCCTTTAAGCTCGCTCATCTCACCTCCAAAACGCATTGCCTGAATTCCAAAGCTGTTGGCAAGCGCGCAAAAATCTGGTGAACTTTGAAACCTGGCAGCTGAGATTCGCTCTTCATAAAACAATTCTTGCTGCTGCCGCACCAGTCCGAGGTGACCGTTGTCCATGACAATAACCTTGACGTTGAGCTGGAATTCATGCAAAAGGGCCAGCTCCTGAATATTCAGTAGAATCGATCCATCGCCCGAAATACATACTACGGTGGCCTCAGGACGCGCAAGAGCGGCACCAATCGCAGCGGGTAATCCAAAGCCCATGGTCCCAAGGCCGCCCGAAGTCAGCAGAGTCCTGGGTTTCTTGAATGGATACGATTGCGCCGTCCACATCTGATGCTGTCCAACGTCCGTGGTTATGATGTCCTCTGGATCGAGGATTTCCGAAAGACCTCGAAGGAACGCTCCCGGAAAGTTAGAGACTACATCGTCTGAAGTATTCTCAGACGGATGTGCGTTCCTGAGACTGGCTATATGACGTTTCCAGTCCGCTCTGTCGTTTTTGGGAACGAGGTGAAGGCTCTGCGACAGGAATTCTTTCAAGTCAGAGCGAATGGCAAGCTCAGCCACGCGGAGCTTGCCCAATTCCCTTGCGTCTACGTCCACGTGCACAACGCGGGCCGAAGGACAAAATTCGTCCAACTTGCCGGTGGCCCTGTCGTCAAATCGTACCCCGAGTGCAATTAGCAGATCTGATTCTTCCAGAATATGGTTTGTCGAAGCTTCTCCGTGCATTCCTAGCATACCCAGGAACCACGGATGATCGGACGGAAAGGCACCAAGCCCCATGAGTGTAGAAACGACGGGAATTCCGTTTGTGTCAGCCAGTTGGCGAATCAACGCACTTGCGTCGGAGTTGATTGCGCCGCCGCCAATGTAGAGGATCGGCCGCTCGCTCAGAGTCAGTTCTCCAATAAAGGAATCGATCTGCCCCTGCTCGATTGTTTGGTTCAACTTCTCTCTGACGGGCCAAACAAAGTCGCCTGACGTTAGTTCGATCTGAATATCCTTGGGAACATCGATCAAAACCGGCCCCGGTCGCCCCTCCTGGCAAAGCGACCATGCTTCAGGAAGGATCCAGAACAAGTCGTCGACCTTTGAGACAAAGTAGGCTCTCTTAACGAGGGGTTGAACCATAGCACAGGTATCAACTTCTTGAAATGCGTCCGTGCCTATCAGCGCCCGGGGAACCTGGCCCGTAATTGCAAGCAGTGGGATGGAGTCCATTTTCGCGTCAGCAAGTGCGGTAACCAGGTTCGTGACCCCAGGACCGGATGTGGCAAAGCAAACGCCAGGAAAGCCGCTGGCTCGAGTCATACCCTGTGCGATGAAACCCCCACCCTGTTCGTGGCGCGCGAGAACATGCAAGAGTTTACTTTCAAACAGAGCGTCGTATAACGGAAGATTTGCTCCGCCGGGCATGCCGGACACGACGCGCACTCCCACAGATTCCAGAAATTGAATGATGATTGTTGATCCGCTCTGCATGTTGCAGCCTCCAGGGATCCGAGGGCTGCCAGCGGTTTTTGCTTGAACCCCGCCGGCTGCGCCGACGGGAACATGTTCCTACGGCGCGGAAATCAGTACGACCACCACGACGAGCAGGAGCATACTTTTAGCACCGAAGTTCATTGAATCCAGAAAGATAAACAGGCGTCCAATCGTCAGCAAAAAAATCAGGAATTGCTACTCTGCCTGCGCTCAAGCAAGAGCAAGGTTGTATCATCCTGAAGATCTCCGCGGGTGTGTTCGCTGAGATCGCGGAGCAAGCGATCCAGTAAGGAATACGCCGGTGCCGTACGATATTCCCGCAAAAGGTCGCTAACGGCCTGAACGCTCATCTCTTCCTTCCGGGAATTCCTTGCCTCGACAAGGCCGTCGGTGTAGACCAGGAGCCTGTCTCCTACTTCAATTCTCGTTTCGCGTTCCTCTATCAGGCTGCCCGCCTGGCTCATAGCGCCGATAATCGCCCCGGAGGCTTCCAGTAATTCCACAGACCCACTGGCACGCGTGAGAATTGCTGGTGGATGTCCGCCGCTTGCATACGTTGCATAGCCGTCAGGGGACAGTATCATCAAAAAACATGTGAGGTATTGCGGCGTTGTGATCTGCGCCAGGATTTCCAGATTGATTATGTTCAGAACTTCCCTGGGATTCTGGCTCTCCTGCAAAGCCCGTGTCATTGAAATCTTGGCCATGGTCGTGATCAGAGCTGCCGGAATTCCATGGCCCGAAACATCAGCCACGAAGATGGCCAATCGGTCATCGATCAAGGGAATCACGTCAAAAAAATCGCCGCCAACCCGCATCATCGAAGAATACCGCGCATCGATCCAGTAGTCGTCCCAATGAATCGGAATTCGGGGGAGGATTCCCAGCTGGATTTCTCGAGCCAGATCCAGCTCATGCAAAACCCTTGCCTCTTTCTTTTGTAAAGCAGTGACAACGGAGTCGAGTTCCTGAGTCCTCTCAGCCACTTTCTTCTCAAGATCCTGATTGAGTGTCTCCACTTCCCTGTGCAGCCGCATAAAGCGATTGGCCAGAATCACCGCCAGACCACAGTTTAGAATGAAGAAGGCGTACTTGCTGAGACCGGAGGGCGAAAAAAGAATTGCTCTGGTTACGAGTATATCATGAACACCGGTTGCCATCAAAAGAAAAAGTCCCGGCGCCATATAGACAGCGTCGCGTTTCCCGCGCATGAGTTCGCGAAAAATATAGAACGCTATATAGAGCATAAGTGGAATGGCTGTGAGGTGCCAGATATCGCGCAATGCCCGGATTTGCGAGTAGCTGGCAAACCAGATGAGTAAGCTCAAAAATCCATGCACTATCAAGCATGCAATTCCAAATCGTGACAATCGGTCGTGAAAATAATCGGTTAAGAAGAAGACCAGTGGCGGACCCAAAAAGAAGAAAGTTGAGTGATAGATGCGCTCCCGAAGCAGGACGTGGTCGCTGGTTAGATCCTGGAAAAAATTGGTCTGCGCCAGGTAGTAGATCGTCAGCAGGATTGCAAACACTCCAAAGTAGAGATTGTACAGATCACGCATCCTGTACAGGGCCAGCAACAGGTGATACAGGCCAATACTCAAATAGACAGACACCAATCCAAAACTGATAAGCTCCATTCGAATATCACGAGCGAATAACGTTGCCGGATCGCCGATCAGCAGATCATTGGTGGCAAGGTTCAAAGGAAAGTCGTGCGAAGCGATAGCAATTGCAATTGTGCGCGAATCGGGACTTCCTTGCACGGCCCGCGTAAATGCACGAAATCCGGGCTTATAGGGTTCGAGTTGCCCCACCTCTCCTACAAGTCTTTCATCCAGATATATTCGGGCAACGTCCGACACCTGACCAGCATGGATCGCAATTGGTCGATTTCCTTTGAGCAGTTCCCGTGCTCCTGCCGGTAATTGTCTCCGTAGCACAATCCAACCCTTATGACCAAACCGGCGAAATCCAAGATCCCCGGGAACATCAGCCGGGAAATGCGCTTCTTTCCAGACAAGGTTTTCAAATGGACGCGCGGATTCGGGGTGAAAATCCGCGGCATACTCCCAGGTTCCCGCAAGCGATTCCATCCCGGCCGGGCGGCAGGCTCCAAACCCGCAGAGAAGCACGAGGACCACCGTGTGGCTCAGCAATTTCATGAAATCTTACCCGCATGGATCTTGCGGCCATCGAGCGTGAGCCTCAACCCGTGCGACGCACGGCCGACGACACGAAATGGCAGAATTCCCACTCCGAAGTAGACTTCCGTTCCTGGGTGTGCTTCAAGCGTACTGAGGCTTGAATGTGGATTTGGCTCGATGTGGTCCTGGAGTTTGCGTCTTTGTTTCTCAAGCGAGGCCAACAAAACTGTGTGTTTTTCCTTTACGAGAATCAATTTCTTTTCCGTCTCTGGATCGGCTGGCTTCTTGCGGGCCTTTGCCTCGTCCATCATCCGCAGGTGACCCGTTATGCGCTCAAGCGTGCGCGTTTTGACAAGGATTTCCTGGTCCAGCGCGCGCAATTTCGCAAGCGTTTCCGGATCAAGACCGAGCACGATTCGCGTTGGAGTCTCAAGCCGTGAGCCAATCCGATTTGCGCGAAAAACCCCGGCGCAGATGGCCTCACCTCCGATTAGTTCGCCCTTGCCCGCTTCAATAGAAATGTCAAGGCCGGAAACAAGCTTTGAATGAAGCACAGCATCTGCAATTGTAATGGAACTGCCAGCGTAGAGAGTGGCGGACTGGACGAACCTTGAAATAATCTGACCGCCGGCAATTAGACTTGCATCCCCACGGCCAAGTATGCCCTCGCTGAGCAAAATATCGCCGCCCGCATGAATATGCACATTTCCCACGCTCTTTTCAACAATAACGTCCCCCGCAGCCTTTACCTCAAAGCCATCAGAAATAGTTCCCGCAATTATGACTGTACCTGGAAAATCAATGTGACCGCTTGCAAAGTCGACGCTTGCGAGTCGGAGCACATCCTCAATGTCCACACGGACATGCGTGCTGAGCAGGTCGCTCGACTCATGAACACGAACCTGACCTGCCCGAGTGGAATACACCTTGAGCCCGTCGTTCTCGACCCTGGTATTCTTCCCGGGCACAAAACGAATTTCATGAAGGGGAAAGAGTGGGATGATTTCTCCGCGCACTGTAACGCCGGGTTTGCCAGGCACTCCTGGAATCACGGAGGCCAGGAGACGATCTGCTTCACAGGATGGGATTACATTGAGCTTGCGAAAATCCACTCGCTCACGCCCTTCACGCGGAACGGTCCGGGGATGCGGATCCACTTCATACTTTATGGTATCCTCCGTACTCTGTATGCCCGGCAAACCGCGAGCAATCGGGTAGCGCACAAGGGTCTTTGCATCAACGAGCGGCGTGAGCAATTGCTCCCTCCATTCCTGTCGAACGCCATGAACAACACGCGCGTCAGCGAGAGCCCTTGACAGCAGCGCCTCGCTGATCCAGCCGCCGGAGTGAAGCGGAGGTTCAACAATAGCAGTGGCTTCCATGCCATCCCCGGAGACTTCAATTTCTATCTTAGCATCAACGGCTTCAGGCTCGGGGAATAGTCCTACGTCATGCGGCATCCCGTCCGCGTCTTCGACAATGGCTTCAAGAATAGCTTCCTTGAAGCCGTGCACTCCAAAAAGATCCAGGCGGGCAAGGACATCGGTCAAGCGCACTGCCTTTCCCTTCTTGCCCGGAGGATATACAATCAAAAGAGCCCGTCCGGAATTGGAGTCTACGATGAAGTGTCCGTCCTCCGATTCGATCAGGGAATCAAGATCTTCCATTCTCTCCTGCGACAGCGAAGAAATCGCGGAAATAGTGCGTGTAGGTTTTGCGAACACAATCCGGATCGAGGATTGTGACTTCGGTTCCAAATGACGCGAGCGAAAATGCCATGGCCATGCGGTGATCTTTGTACGTTTCAATGCGCGCCGGTCGCAGGGTCTCTGGCGGATGGACGGTCAGTGAATCCTCTCCCTCTTCCACCATGGCTCCAAGCCTTGTAAGCTCGGTTGCCAGCCCCTTGATTCGTTCCGATTCTTTCACGCGAAGGTTTGCGATATTTCTGATCCGGGTTGTGCCTCTGGCAAATAGCGCCAGCACCGCCAACGTCATCGCAGCATCCGGCATATCGTTCATATCGACGTCGATTCCGTTCAGATCACCCCTTCTTACCGTTATGCGATCATCCACGTGGTCTACGCGCGCACCCATTTTCTGAAGCAACTCTGCAAAATGGATGTCTCCCTGGGCTGACGCTTTAGAAAGCGATGAAACCGTTACCGGTCCGGCCAGCGCACCGAGTGCCATGAAATACGTTGCGGCCGTTGCGTCCGCCTCGACTCTATATTTTCCTGGTGTCTTGTACTTCTGGGGATCGATTACAAACTCCGCATAGCCCTTGCGTTCAACTTTAACACCAAATTCCTGCATCATATGAATGGTCAGATCAATATACGGTTTACTAACAGGTTCTTCTGCGATCAGGAGTCTGACTGACCGCGCTGCAAGAGGGGCAGCAAGTAGAAATGCAGAGATGAACTGACTTGATACGCTGCCGGATAAAACGGTTTCGCCGCCAGGAAATCCTGCCGTTTCTATCCTGACAGGAGGGTACAGGTCAGTCTTCCCACCCTGGACCTTCTCCTCCGCACGAATAGTGATCCCTAGCCTTGCAAGCCCACGCACCAGGTCGCCGATTGGTCGGTTTCGCATTTGATCGTTGCCATCAATTGTGAAGCTGCCGCGCCCGGCGCACAACATTGCCACTAGCGGTCGCAGGGCCGTGCCAGCGTTCTCGAGGCGTAGGCTTGCAAACTCAACCGGGAATGGTCCGCCGCATCCTGCGATTGTGACCCGCTCGTCTTCATTGTCTGTTCGAATTCCCAGCGCCGGCAGGTTCCGGAGCATCACTTCTACGTCTTCTGCATCCGGAAGCCCCTGAATCTCTGTTTTGCCGCTTGAGACGGCAGAGAGAAGCAGTGCACGATTCGCAATTGATTTGGAGCCTGGAAGGACCACACTCCCCTCAAATCGATTTGTCTGCTTCAGGGTCAGCTCCACAGGTAACCTTTTTTGCTTCGCGTAACTTTTACGACCAGAATTTCGAATGCCCCTTCCGGGGGAACCGTCTCCTCTGGCAGAATGAACCAGATCGAAGAAGGGCTCAAACCCGAGCTTGACTTTGCGAAACTGGCGCGATCGGCCGGATCGCAGAGCGTGATTCCGGTAGTCGTCCAGGACGCAGAATCTAGAGAAGTTTTGATTCTTGCTTTTGTGAATGAGGCGGCCCTTGCAAGAACATTTGAAACCCGAATCGTTACGTTCTGGAGCACTACTCGGAATGAACTCTGGATCAAAGGCGAAACATCCGGTAACCGCCTGCACCTTGTAGAAGCACGCGTGAACTGTGAGCAGAACAGCTTGCTCTTTCTGGTTCGCGTTGAAGGTTCCGGAGCCTGCCATACACGCAAAAGTGACGGCAAGTACAGAGCGAGTTGCTTCTATCGAACGTATGATGGGACAACCCTGGCGCATCGTCCGGGAACAAATTGAAGAGGAGAGTATGACTGAAGCTGAAGGCAAAACTCCGGAAAAAAAGAACACAGCATTTCTAACGGCGGAATGGAGACATCTACTTTTGATCAATTACGAGATAGACCCGGCCATCCTGCGGCCGTATATTCCTGCCGGGATTGAACTCGATTCGCACAATGGTCGGCACTACGTTTCCCTGGTTGGATTCATGTTCCTGGGGACCAGGCTACTCGGTAAGTTTCCCATTCCCTTTCACAGAAACTTTGAGGAGATCAATCTCAGATATTATGTAAAGCGTATTGTCGATGGAGAGACGAGGCGGGGCGTATGTTTCATTAAGGAAATCGTTCCGCGAGCCGCTATTGCTTATGTTGCCCGCGAGATTTACGGCGAGCGCTACGTCGCTCATCGGATGGAACATATACTCGACCTTTCCAACAGCGCGCTGCGCCTGAATGGCCGGATTGCATACTCCTGGTTTGACGAAAGAAAAAATCTAATTGGCGCGACTTGCGCCGGCAGCCCGGCCTATCCAGTGGATGGTTCGCATGAGCAATTCATCATCGAGCACTATTACGGATACTCAACGAGCAAGCAAGGTGCCACAGTAGAATATCGCGTTGAGCATCCGGAATGGCGCGTCCTCCAGGCAAAAGACCCACGCGTGGATGTCGACATAGAGCGCGCTTATGGCAAAGAGTTCCTGGACCCGCTCACGCGAAAGCCTGCATCTGTATTTTTTGCAGAGGGATCAAAGATTACCGTTCATAAGGGATCCAATATTTAGATCGCGCCTATCTCCCCCGTCGCAGTATCTCACTGGAAACCCGTTCGCCAGACTGCAGGGCTCCTTCCATGTACCCGCTAAACTCCGTGGCCGTTTCTGTTCCGGCCCAATGAATGCGGCCTACTGGCTCGCGAATCGTTGGACCAAATTCTGTCATGACGCCGGGTGCCATAAGGCCAGCATAACAGCCACCACTGAATTCTTCTTGTATCCAGTTCTTTTCGACGTACTGCATTGGACCGAGAGCTTCCGGTCCAAAGAACCTGGCAAAGTCATTGAGCACGGCACTTCGCCTTTCATCCGCCTCCCGAGTGGACCAGTAACGCCCCGTTTCACCAGGGATGAAGCCGACCAGAGCGCCCTGATTCGTGTCCGGCACTGTTCCGTCAAACGTTAGGCGAACACAAGGACCGTCGCTCACAACTTCCCCCGAAAATCCGCGATCCCGCCAGAATGGCCTGTCGTAGAGAGCAAAGCATTTGATTACGGATCCCATTGGCATTCGCTGATGAAGCGCGTTCCGTCCGGCGGGCAAACCTGGCTCGAATTGAATGCGAGAGGCGAGAATCGGAGGAATGGCGACCACAACGAATTTAGCCTCAAACCGGCCACGCTCCGTGTAAACAGAAACGGAAGATTTGCCCTGGGCAATGCGCCTCACCGGTGACTTAAGTTTGACCGATTTTCCAAGCTCTCGAGCCATTGTAATTGAAATCTGTTGCACCCCTCCTATGAACCGATCCTGCTGGGCGCCGTTCTTAACATCAGCAAGCCGCATGAATCCATCGCCGCAATGAAGATAGTGCATGAAGTATAAAAACGAGATTTCCGAGGGTTCGCATGCAAATATGGCGCGAACTGCAGCATCAATGCTCGAACGGGTCCCCGCGGTTAGTGTATTCCGTTGTTTCCAGCCTTCCACACTGATAGAATCCCAGGCGCGCGCATGCTTTGCTGTCCAGGGTTCTTCCTTTGAAACCGTTTTGCATTGCGTCTCGATCGACGTTAGACGCAAATGCAATTCAACCAGAGAATGGACAGGTAGCGCCGGGATTGTTCCCGTGTATGTTGACAGCTGATCGCCCAGGGCCAGAATTTGTTTTCCGCCAGTGTACTGAGGAAAGATGCGGACGCCATAATTTCGGGCCAGATCAAGCAGACGATCCTGTCCCGGGCCAACCCACTGAGCACCAACATCAATGATTCCCTGGCCAAGCTTCTGCGACTGGGTGCGCCCTCCAACCCGGTCACGTGCCTCAAGGACCATCACCTTCTTGCCCGCCCGGGCTAACAGACGTGCTGCATTCAGTCCGGCCAGACCTGCACCCACCACGATTACATCTGTCATGACTTACCTCCCAGCCATTCTGCTGCCTCTTTTGCATGATAGGTCAAGATCATATCTGCGCCGGCACGCTTGAATGCAAGAAGCGATTCAAGGACTGATTTCTTGTAGTCAATCCAACCACGCTCTGACGCGGCGCGAAGCATAGCGTACTCGCCAGAAACATTGTATACAGCAACCGGAACGCTCGATGTCTCGGAAACCGCGCGCAAAACATCGAGATACGGAAGCCCGGGCTTCACCATTACAATGTCCGCACCCTCATTTATGTCCAGTTCCACCTCGTGCAGTGCTTCGCGCACGTTGGCGGGATCCATCTGATATGTCTTCTTGTCCCCGGATTTGGGCGCACTCGAAAGGGCGTCGCGAAACGGCCCGTAAAAGGATGATGCGTACTTGGCCGAATACGCCAGGATCCCGACATTGGTAAATCCGTTCTCATCAAGAGCCTCACGGATTACCCCCACGCGACCATCCATCATGTCAGAAGGAGCAACAATATCCGCGCCCGCCTTTGCCTGGGCAACAGCCATTTCGGCTAGAATGGGAAGGGTTTCGTCGTTTACGATTTCACCTTCTGCATTTACAAATCCATCGTGCCCATCCGAGCTATATGGATCCATTGCAACATCCGTAATTACACAAAAGCCGGGCAGCGCCGCCTTGATACTCCCGATTGCATTCTGTAAGAGTCCCTTTGGATTGGCCGACTCTTTAGCCAGTTTGTTTTTTTTAGAATCGGAAATGGCGGGAAAGAGCGCCACCGCCTGGACACCCAGACCCGCTAAAAGTTTGCATTCTTCGACAGCCAGATCTATAGAAAGCCTGGAAATTCCTGGCATGGATGCGATTGGCTCGCGCTGATTCTTACCCTCGCAAACAAACATTGGCTGGATTAAATCAGAGACGAGCACTGTATGCTCGCGCACAAGTGAGCGAATTGTCTCCGTGCGACGATTCCTGCGCGGGCGCAGCGGAAGATCATAAATATTCATTTCTGCAACTCCGGTATGTTCTTAAAGTACTCCAGGCATTCAGGATTTACCAGGGCATCGCGATTGGTAACCGGCTCATTCTGAACGGTGCGCTTCACGGCAAGTTCAACTTTTTTCAAATTCCGTGTGTAAGGCACATCGGGAGTTTGAAAAATGAAAGCTGGTACATGCCGGGGCGAAATTGTATCGCGAATCTTTTTTGAGATTTGTTTTTTTATATCTTCGCTTAACGTTCCATTCTTCATTTTTACAAAGAGGATTACCCGTTGATCGTTTTCCCATTCCTGTCCAATTACAACGCTGTCTTCAATCTCCGGAAATGTTTCAATGACGCGGTACAGGTCAGCCGTTCCAATTCGAACTCCGCCCGGATTCAAGGTGGCATCGGATCGTCCATAGATGACCATGCCATTGTGCTCAGTAATCTCCGCAAAATCACCGTGGCGCCAGATTCCCGGAAACATATCAAAGTAAGCTCGATGGTATTTCTGTCCATCGGCATCGTTCCAGAAGAAAAGTGGCATGGAAGGAAAAGCTCGTGTGCAAACCAGCTCGCCTTTCTCCCTGCACACTGATTTCCCGGAATCATCCCAGACCTCAACAGCCATTCCAAGCCCGCGCGACTGTAGTTCTCCCTCAAATACAGGAAGCATAGGGTTGCCCAGGGCAAAGCAGCCATTCAGATCAGTACCGCCGGAAATACTGGAAAGCTGAACGTCGGATTTGATTTTTTGATACACGTACTGATAACTTTCTCGCGATAGAGGTGATCCAGTTGACAGGATTGTACGAAGCGAGCTGAGATTGAAACGATCCCGGGGAATTACACCTGCACCTTCGAGTGCTGAAAGATATTTGGCACTGGTTCCAAAAATCGAAATGCTTTCTTTCTCCGCCAGTTCAAGGAGCACAGCGGGATCCGGATGAAACGGATTGCCATCGAATAAAACAATTCGGGAACCAATCGCAAGCGAACTGACAAGCCAGTTCCACATCATCCAGCCGCAAGTTGTGAAATAGAAAATCGTATCGTCGCGTCGCAAGTCAGTGTGCAGGATGAGCTCTTTCAGATGGTTTAACAGAACACCGGGTCCCTGCACCATGCATTTGGGCAGACCCGTGGTTCCCGAAGAGTACATAATGTAGACTGGATGGTCGAACGGCAGTTGGGCAAACTCAAGTGCCGCTGGTTTTTCGGTTAAGTCGCTGAAGTGACGCGCGGATTTAGAAAAACCTGACAGGTCAGGTTTGCTCGATGCATAGCCGATCACGACTATGGTTTTGATCGAATCGATCCGATTTGCGATTTCATTGGCTCGGGCGAGACAATCGATCTCTTTTCCTTTGAACCAGTACGCGTCCGCAGTGACCAGTATCTCCGGCTGGATTTGATTAAAACGATCCAGGACTGCATCGATTCCAAAATCCGGACTGCTTGAGCTCCAGACCGCACCAATGGATGTGGCGGCAAGCATAGCAATGACGGTTTCTGAAATATTTGGAACAAAGCCGGCCACTCGGCTCGAAGGGCCAATTCCAAGAGAGCGCATTCCGGCCGCGAGCGCCCCAACCTGCAACTGCAATTGGCCGTACGTTAGGCGCGAACGCACACCCGACTCGTTTGCTGATATGAGTGCTACGCGATCGTCAGAGAAACGGAGCAGATTCTCAGCAAAGTTCAGCCTGGCGCCGTTAAACCACTTTGCACCCGGCATACGTTTGGGGTCGTCGATGACCTGCGTAAACGGTACGGAAGCGCGTATGCCCGCAATCTCCCAGATTTCGGCCCAGAACTGGTCGAGATGTTCGACTGACCATCGGTGCAACGCCTCATAGTCTCTGACGGCCGAATCAAACTTCTGCTGGATTCGCTGTTGGAAGGCAGCCATTTGCGAGGAAGATATTCGCTCTTGCGAGGGAGACCAGAGTGACATGATTCGAATTTTTATCCCTTCAGCCAGGCATCAACTCATTCATGAATCCTTGACAGATACTGACCCGGGTCGTCCTCCTAGCGTACAATGGCACTTGCGCTTCAGAAGAACCTGCCGGTCAGTGTCTGCCCTGTCGAAAACAACGAGGAAGGACTCAAATACCAGGGCCAGCTAAAGGAAATCGCCAAGGATTCGATTGTTCTCTTCATGGGCGAGTCGGCGCCCCTGTCTGTGGGTGCCGAGATTGTTGTAGAATTCAAAGTGGAGAAGAATCAGTTTTTCTTTGAAACGACAATCAAGAAGATCAATGGCGCAATGCTCGACCTGCACAAGCCTAAAGCAATTCACAAATCAAAGATTCGCGAAGGTCATCGCATGTCGACGGACATGAAGATGAACTACACGCCCTGGACGGAATCCGGTCGTTTTGAAACCAAACTCACGGACCTCTCCGAGCTCGGCGTGCGCATGCAGGGGAGAAAAGAGCTTAAGAAAGGAATGCTCATCAGCATTGATTTTTATATAAAAGAAGACAAGATCCGCGTACTTTGCCAGGGACAGGTCGCCTGGTGCAGGGTAAACGAAGAGAATGATCAACTGTTTGACACGGGCGTTGAGTTCACAACCATATCAAATGAAACCAGAAAGCGCCTGACACGATTCATTCAGAAGCAAACGGGCGTAACAGTAGACCCACAGTGAAACAAATTCAATATGTAGTGCCACCTGCGCTTGAAGAAGCCGTTCGTGTGGCCGAAATTACCGAACGCCCCCTCCTCCTCAAAGGAGAACCAGGAACGGGAAAAACCCTGCTTGCAGAAGCAATGGCCGCAAGCCGGAATCGCGAACTTTTTCGCTGGCATATCAAGTCCATTTCACAGGCACGCGATGGGCTGTACTTCTACGACGCGCTCACTCGTCTGAATGATTCGCGGTTTGCGGAAGCATCGGAAAAAGTCAAAGACATTGAGAATTACATTCAGCCAGGTCCGCTGGGCCAGGCTTTCGAAAGCAGTGCACCATGTATAGTCTTGATCGATGAAATAGACAAAGCGGACTCGGAATTTCCAAACGATCTCTTGCTTGAGCTGGATCAGATGGAATTTGTAATTACTGAAACGGGCAGACGCGTAAAGGCAAAACAGCGTCCCCTTGCCATCATTACGTCAAACAATGAGAAGGAATTGCCGGACGCTTTCCTTCGCCGCTGCATTTTTCATTACATTGATTTTCCGGATCTGGATTTCATGCAGATCATAGTTAAGAAGCATTTCCCGGATCTCAACAACAAGCTCATGGAAGATGCGTTGGCAATGTTCTACAAGCTTCGCGGTTTAAATGAACTGAGGAAGAAACCGTCCACATCGGAGCTAATCGACTGGCTGCGAATTTTGGTTCACCAGGGGGCCACCCTGGAGGACGGAAGAATTCCGGCACCAGGCAGCCTGATCAAGAACGAAGAAGATATGCGCCTCATCAAGGCCAGGTTGTAGGATGAATCCCGAACCGCTTCACAATACGTAACCGACAACGCGCATGTTCCTCGATTTCTTCTATAAGATTCGCGCCTCCGGGATCCCGTCCGGCACCGGTGAGTTTCTGGATCTGCTGCGGGCACTTGATGGGTACGGCAAAGCGGAGATCCCCATTACACCGGAGCGTTTCTACTTTATCGCGCGCGCCAGCCTCACCAAGGATGAGAAATACTTTGATCGATTTGATCGTGCTTTTGCGGAACTATTTCGAGGCGTTCTGCAAAACGAAGATCAATTCAAACAACTGCTCGATGATTGGCTCAAGCAAGCAAAGGAACGCAGCCAGGCACAGGACGGTCCCGCGTACGACCCGGATCAACTCTGGAAAGAGCTTGAGGAGCGGCTTCGCGAACAAACCGAACGACACGACGGTGGAAAGAAGTGGGTTGGCACAGGAGGCGTGTCCGCATTTGGTCACTCGGGTGAAAATCCATCCGGCGTGCGCATTGGTGGAATGGCTGGCGGCCGGTCGGCTATCGATTCACTCGATGCAAGAAGATACCGCGAGTACAGCGACGAGGAAAAACTCGGCGTGCGCGGATTTCGCATTGCGCTCAGAAAACTGCGCGATCTTCGACGGGAGGGCAGACCAGAATTTGATCTACCCGAAAGCATCAAGCGCACCAGCGAAAATTGCGGCGATCCAACTGCTGTCTTTCAACGATCGCGAAAGAATCGGCTCAAGGTGCTGCTCTTAACTGACGTTGGTGGAAGCATGACACCGCATGCAGGAATGGTCAGTCGACTATTCACTGCAGCTTCCAGGATTCAGCATTTTCGCGAATTCAAGCATTACTACTTTCACAATGCACTGTATGAGTTTGTGTTTGAGGATTCATGGTTTAACAATCCAATCCCGATCGATGATCTCTATAAGAAGTACGATCGGGAAACCAGGATTATTTTTGCTGGTGACGCCTGCATGAATCCCTACGAGCTCTTTGACAAACGCCATGCATACTTTGAATATTACTACAAGGCGCGCCAGAAAGAGGATGCCACACAAAAGAACGTGGCCAGCGCCTATGATCGAATCAAAGACATGCGCGAACACTTTCCCCATTCAGTGTGGTTAAATCCTGAACCGGAGCGCGGCTGGTGGCATGAAACAATTTCAGCGATCGCCGGCGCCATTCCGATGTATCCGCTCACCATGGGCGGTCTGCAGCGCGCCATAAAACAGCTCATGCTGAAATGAAACGACTCAGGCTTCATTAGCCCATCAGAGCGAAGAAGCGGATTCAGAATCACTCGACTATTGATCGGTGGAGCATGGCCTGGCCATCTGCAACAAAATAGCGTTGCCCGGCCGGGGGCAACTGATCGTAGAAACGCTTTGAAATACGCAGCTTCCCGCGACCATCGGCTTTGGCAAGGTGCGCAGAATGATTCAATGCATCGCTCTGGAGAATCGAATGATCTACGCGATATACCGTGTCGCCGGCATCAATTCCCAGATTCATGACCAGAACCTGTGAACGGTCCATTAGTATTTCGTGGATGATATTGGTAGTCAAGAGTTCCATTGCGCACATTGCCACGGCCGCAGCATCTTCGGTCTGGAAGGCAAAGAAACCTGCGTCATCTTTCCTGAGCCAGAGCTGGCCCTTGTATCGCTCGACAATTCTTCCATAGATATCGAACAACCGGGTCAACGTACCCTGCACGTCTGACCCCTGGCGACTGGCCGCAAATGCACGATCCACAGCAACCTGACAGTAAAGGAACGTTATGCGATAGTTCTGGCCGTCTGTAAGCTGTCCCGAACTGGCTGGAGCGGCCGGCCTGACGAGCGAAGCCGGGACCGAAAGATGCACACGCATTCTCGCGGCGAGCACTGCCATATCAAGAGGTTTTCCCGTAAAATCATTGGCACCGCTTTCCAGAACTTTCACGATATGCGCCGAATCCGTGTCGGCCGAGATAAAGATGACAGGAAGCTCAGCCCTGGAATAAGTCTCCCGGATCTTGCCCAGCAGTTCCAATCCGGAGATTCCGGGCAATCCCGCGTCCAGTAGCACTATGGCCGGTTTTTTGTTTTCAAAAAATTGCAGATAATCTTCCCCGCTTGGAAAGATCAAGATGGGCATGGTAAAGTGAGTAGCCAGCGCGCGTTGGAGGATCTCCAGGAGAACTGGATCATCATCTACAATGGCGATAGTCTGATTTGATTCGCTCATTCTACAACCCGTGTTAATTTGTATGTATCCAGTTGATCAAGCCTCGGTCCTGGTTGAAACCAGGGATAGAGTTCCGGCTTCAAGAATGTGTAGACCGAACTTGAGATCGCAATGCGATTGGGTTCGCAGACTTCGGCTTCCAATTTCTGTGCAATACGCAGATCGTTTGAAAAAATTTCATTAACGGGATTTTTGTAAGTCGCTGTTCCGTAATGCATTCCAATTCGCAAACGCAGTTCCGGACCACCCGGAAGATATTTGATATTGAAGACCGGAAGATTGAGCAACACTGCCATCATTGAAATCGCTGAACGATTCACAGCATCAGATCCATGAAATGCAACAATGCCGCCGTCGCCCATCCAGTTCCAGAGCCTGCCATTCCAGACTTCAGCATAGTTGCGAATGTACTCGCGCAATGCGGAGAAAACCTGCGCTTCATTGGCCTGGAACTCTGAACTCTTTACGACGTCGAGTGCAGCAAAGCTTAGATGGTACTCGGAACCTTCCACCATGTGGCCCCAGTCCGCTGTCCGCTCGGAGGTTTGGTCTTTGATGAACTGACCCATCTGGCGATCAAACTTCCAGCCCTGCAATTCGAGGAGTTCGAGTAACGTTGCTTTGCCTTTCAAGCCAACGCGCATTCCGGTTAAGAAAGTTCCTTCTGCGAGAAGAACACGCGAAAGAAATGCAAGAAGATCACGATCGGCTGAAAAATGATCTCCCACGCAACGAACGGCCACCTGTTGTGGGACGCGAATGCTTGTGCCAAAGCCCGAGAGTTGCCCCAGGTCAAAATGCTTGTCCACCTCTCGGGCAAGAAATTCGATCTGATCACTCGTGAGTGACTGGCCGACGGATTGGAGGATGCTCGTACGAAAGCTCAACTGTGTGAAATTGGGAACCGAAACCACCTCGTCAAGTTAAGAAACGCCGCACTCCCCCATTCTATCCTACCCTGCAACTGAGACATGCCCCGCTTGACATTTCCTGACGGTCTGCTAAGCTCCGCCCCTTCCGCCGACGCCGCCTCCCACTCCTCCTGAACTCCTTTGCCCGCCTCCAAAAGCGGAATCCACCCACGGGGGTGGGGAAGGCACGCCCAAACGGGATCCAGCCCGGCCGGCAAAAAAATTCCAATTTTAGGTTGACGCTAGTGCGTCGCACCAAAATCATGGTGCATCGCATAAAGCGAAGGAGTTCAAACCAATGAAACAGATCCAACACACTGTAGTAGATATCTTCAATGCTGGGCTGGGCCTGATCAAAGCTGGCGAGGAAACCGTTTCCACAGCCGTAGCTTCAGTTCAAGAAAGCGTGGCTTCCGTTCAGAAATCTCTGGATGAAGTCGTTGCAAACGCAAGCAAGACATACGAAGATCTCAAATACAAAGGTGCCTCTGACTACTCCGAAGGCGCTATCAAAGCACGCGACTTTGTTGCTGGTGCTGCAAGAACTGTTACCGGCGCAAAAGCCTGAGGTCAGATTTCTTGAAAGACGGCCGGGATTCGTCCCGGCTTTTTTTTGTCCGCCAGCTTTCCTTTACTCTTTACGTTTCATCCAACGATACCTTCCTTAGCGCGTGGAACTCAGGGAAGAATTAAGCCGACTTTGCAGCCTGGTTGATGGATTTGTAGAAGTCCGCCACCACCGAAAAAAATCGCGTACCATAGCCGTTCGCAAAAGCGAACTAACAGATCTCAGCATTAAGCGAAGCGAAGGTACGGCTATCCGCGTTCTGATTGGAGGCGTTTGGGGATTTGCAGCCAGCTCGCTTTCTGATCGCGGATCTCTGGAAAAAACCCTGCGACAGGCGGAACGCATGGCGCGGACGCTTGGATCACGGAAGAAACATCAGGCACACCTTGCTTCGGTTCAGCTGGCTCGAGGGGAGTATGAACTCGATGGCTACAAAGAACTAAACGACATGCCTCTCGAAGAGAAAGTAGCAACGGTCAGCAGGTGCGAAGAACGCCTTCGGTCAGAAAATGGAATAGAATCGGCGCATTGCCAGTATGCTGAAATTTTTGAAGAGAAGTTCATTGTTACTTCGGACGGTGCAGATTGTGTCATCAGAACCGTTCGCCCTGAACTTAGATTTTCTGCTTTTGCCGAATCGGGTGGCCACGTTTCAAGCGGCTTCGATTCAGTCGGCGTGAGCGGCGGCTGGCAGTGTCTGTTTCAGGACAGGCCACTCGACAGCTTTATCGAAACCGCTTCGAGAAACGCCATCGATCTACTGGATGCCGCAAATCCGGAAGGTGGCACGCACACGGTCATATTGTCCCCCGCAATGGTGGGGCTGCTCAGCCATGAAGCAATTGGCCATACGGTTGAAGCCGATTTCGTGAAGAGCGGCTCAGTGGCCCAGGGAAAAATTGGCCAAATGGTGGCATCAGAATTAGTAACGTTATGCGACAGCGGCAAGAGTGAAATTCGAGATTTTGCCGGCGGCATCATCCCCGTTGATGATGAAGGCGTAGTTGCCGGGAATACTACAATCATCGAGAAAGGAAAGCTCGTAAGCTATCTGCACAATCGAGAGAGTGCGGCGGAGTTTGGAGTAGCTCCAACGGGCAATGCACGGGCCTGGGAATTTTCCGATGAGCCCTTGATTCGCATGCGAAACACCTACGTGGCGCCGGGTAAGGATCGCCTGGAAGACATGATAGCCGGAATTGATTCCGGATACTACATCGAGGGCCCAGAAGGCGGGCAGGCAGATGCCACTGGCGAGTTCATGTTCGGGGCCTCCCGAGTGCGGGCTATCAGACGTGGCAAGCTGGCGGAGCCAATCCAAAAGGTTACAGTTTCCGGCAACGCTTTCGATGTATTGCGATCGGTTGATGCCGTGAGCCAGGATTTCAGATGGGATCTCGGTAGCGGACATTGCGGCAAGGGTCAACCAGCAAAAGTTGATGCCGGTGGTCCCTTCATTCGCTGTAAAATCCTGGTCGGGGGCGCTCAATGAACGACCCCGAAGAAATTGCGCAATCTTTGCGTAAAACCGCAGCACAACTTCTCGACGCATTACCGAAAAATGCACAGAATGAGATCGCAGGGCAGTATGAGTCAAAAATGCGAATCATATTTGAGGGCAATGACTACTCTGTGGCGGCAGAGACGGCGGATCGAGTCATTGGAATCAGGACTATCGAAAATGGTAGAATGGGATTCCTGTCCACGAACGAAGGGAATGGCCAACTGAGCGAGAGCGCAGCCGAAGCAACAGCCCTTGCCAGACTTGCCCCGCCCTCAGAATTCCATTCAATCGCTCCTGCTTCGGCAGGAATCACGGCTCCAACAAGCAAACATCGCCACCTTGATCCTGAGCTGCTGGCCATGGATCCAGAGAATGCAATCAAACATCTGGCCATTCTCATTGAGGCCGCGACATCCGATCCGCGAATCAGTATCGATCGGGCGGAAATCGGAATTCAGTTTTCCCTGAATTGTGTGATGAATTCGAACGGCCTTGTTTCGGAATGGGGAATTTCGACAATCGACTGGTTTGCCATGGGAATGGCACGCGAGGGTGATCAGGTCACAAGCTTTGACTACGATGGCGGAGCACTGAGGAAACTTGCAGAGGCGCGCGATGCTCTGAACAAAACCGGAAATGATTTTCGAAACGCTTTGCTCCAGAGCCTGAACCCCGGGCGCGGGGAATCTTACAAAGGACCTGTCTTACTTCATCCTCGCGCCACAAGCGAACTTTTCCAGAGCGCGATTTTAACCAACTGCAATGCTCGGATGCATCAAGATAAAACCAGCTCCTGGGCAGGCAAGATGGGCCATCCCGTGGCGCATGCGGGAATCAATGCTTTTGAGGACCCCACGGATGTAGATCGGCCGGAAGGCTGGAATGCCTTTGATCGTGAAGGAGTCAGTACGTGTCGTCACGATCTGATCCAGAGCGGGCATTTGAAGTTCCTCGCGCACAATTGTTTTACAGCAAAGAAAGCCGGAGTTGCTCCCACGGGAAATGCTATGGGATCGGCCAGGAGTATACCCGGAATCGGTTTTCAGAATCCTTCTTTTGAGGCGGGTCCAGAAATCCAACGAATTGCAGATGAAATGCTTCTTAATGCTATTCCTAAAGCCCTACTCCTCGTCCGATTCAGCGGCAATGACGATCCTGTCTCCGGAGAGTTTTCCGGAGTTGCCAAAAATTCGTTCTGGTTAGAGAATGGAACGCTCCGCCCAGCCGGTGAAGTAATGATTTCGGGAAACCTGTTTGAGATGTTAAAAAACCCGCTCGCCGCCAGCAGGGCACATCAAATTTTTGGCGGTTCCACTGCGCCTTACGTCCTTGTAGACGGACTCAGTGTGACTGTAGGAAGTTAATGCCCGAAGAGAAAAAAACCATCCGACTCCAGGCCCTGAATGAAGACGCCAAGGCAGAGTTGCGCCAGACCTTTGAGGATCTAGAGCGCAAGCTCAAGATTGATAGCCTGGCACTTACTTTGTTCTATGTCGTCATGGAACTGGTTGGCAATGCGGTGAAAGCCAATCTAAAGCGTGTGTTCTTTAGAGAACGCAAATACGACCTAACGGATGCCGAGGACTATCGACTCCACATCGATGAGTTCAAAGTTTACTACAATTCCGTCCCGGAGGAAGAATACACAAAAGCCTTCCAGAATCTGGGGCTAAGCGTCACGATTGATATTGACCTGAATCACCGGCGACTACTGATCTTTGTCGAAAACAACGCCAATCTGCATCCGGAAGAAGAGCGCCGCATTCGCGCCAAGCTGGCTAGCACTCGTGAGATGAAGGACATCATTGATTTTAGCGTTCAGTTCGCAGATGAAACAGAAGGCAAGGGACTTGGCCTTGCAATGATTGTGCTTTTGATTCGCGATCTGGGGTTTGATCCGTCGTTCTTTCGCGTTTACAAGAAAGAAGGTGGAACGGTTGCAAGGCTTGAGTTTCCGTTATCTGCGGACTACACCCCAATCCGCTCGCGTCACCCTACAACTTTTTCATAAAAATAGATCTGACGCCCCTCAAACATATCGCCCCGGAAAAAGTACTTTCTGGCGCGTTCACTCAATGATTCCAGGTCGTT
>JAEUSB010000012.1 GCA_016788865.1 Leptospirales bacterium | reverse complement strand
TTGCTCCAATGCTACAAGAGCCCGGATCAAATCTGGGATGCAAGTCAAATTGGCAATCGTTTGTTTATCCCCCCAAAAGTGGCTTTACAGATCCTCAAACAGCTTGCGTTATCCGGTTTCCTTGCACATGATGGAGGAGCGGACAGATTTCAGTACGCACCCACGAGCGATGAACAGAAACGTCTGGTGGCACAGCTCAACGACTACTATACATCACACCTGATCGAAATTACGCACCTGATACATCGCAAATCAGGGAACATTCGCAAGTTTTCAGAAGCATTCAAATTCAAAGGGGGCGAGTAGCGTGCGAATTCTAGTCTATTCTCTATGTGTCGCCATAGCACTTCTCTGCGCGTGGCTCCTTGTTCGCGCGTACTACCGAACAAAGTTCAATCTGCTCTTCTGGAGCAGTGTCTACTTCTTTGGACAAATCGTAATCGGTGTGCTGGTCATTCTCGACAACTTTGTTTTTCCAGAATTCAGCTTATACCCGTTTCGTCTCATTATCAGCTTTGTCTCAATAGTTTCCTTGCTTTACGGTTTGATATTCATGCGAGAGGAGATCTGAAATGATATTGCTATTGCTCGGCGCTACATCCATGGGTTATATGATCGCAGCTCTCTTCTTTCTCAAATTCTGGAGACAGGAACACGATCGGTTCTTCCTCTGGTTTGCAGCCTCTTTCGAACTCGAGGGCTTGAATCGGGGAATAGGTGGAGTTTATGCCGTGATCGGCGACGACGATGCCGTGATTTTCACTATTCGGCTGATCTCGTACCTTTTCATCGTCGTCGCAATACTTGAAAAGAATATCCGTGCAAGAGTTCTACCAAACTGATATAGTGCCGAGTATGGGCCAATTGCTATTGGCCCCACAGCATGCGAATTCCAATTATCAGTGCGAACACGCCAAAGACGCGCCGTAGTATTTCAGGATTGAGGGATACCGCAAATCTTGCACCCAGATATCCACCAAGCACAAACCCGAGTGAAATCCATGTTGCTGCAGGAAGATCCACGAAGCCAGACTTGTAGTATACGTACGCCGCGAGAACACCGGTGCATACGGAGAATCCTAGCAGGTCTGCAAGCGCGTCGACCTGGGTTATATTTTGAATTTCACACTTTGACCAGAGAGTCGAGAGCCGAACGAACTCCTGCTGCTTTAAGAAACCCCGAACCCTCCCACTCGACATTGATGCGCGTTGTAGATGATTCGCTCCTGGGATCTATCTTTAGAAATACAAGGTGGGTAGGCCCTGATGTATCACCTTTGAATTCGAATTTGCCGTGGTAATCCTAAGTAAATTTCAGTGAAACTCAAGGGGGTAAGACTCGCAAGAAATTGTCACACTCATGTGCTATGATCAAGGAAACCATGAACTGGCAGCTCGATTACGCTGGATGGACCCGCTTGCTCGGCGATTCAATTTTCATGACGAGCCCGAAACGAAATCCATTCCCGGAGTATTTGGGCTGGCTAGTTGGTGAAGGTTGGGTTAAAGGCCCTTGAACATTTCCTTACAACATTGCAGAAGGAGCTTGATGCTGGCCATCGCCATTCGTTTTCGCGGGTTGGCGTCATGAAGGCTGGCTCGGACTTGCAATTGTCTCCGAAAGATTTCGATAATTACGGAAAGAGTATCAGATATTCTTCGTTCTTAACTTTTCCTCAAAATCGATATCGCAAGATTCTGCATCAGCTCATCGAGGATGCGGATTTTCTAAACGACCACCCCTTGTCGTTCCAACTCTAACCCTTTTGCAGAAGAACAGGGACAAGTTCACGCCCTCATTTCAGAGATATTGACGAAACCAAAAAATGCGCTTTGAGAGAGTCCCTATCATCAAGTTAAAATGCGGAAGGCTACGCATTTATGGTTCGTTTACGTCCGTTACTGACCACGCCCCATGTCCCGAGGCACCGGGATGGCAGGGCCTCCCGGGTGATCCTCGCTGAAAGTTCCCAGTCAGCAACAAGCTGAAACGATGGCACCCCCGGATGCCGTCGCGGCAGAACAATTCTGAAAAAGGCCAAAGTGCTTTATTGGCGCTGTGACATCCACATGTCGTGCTAGCCGCGTCTCGGCTAGCATGCGCGCCGTGTTCCGGCAAACAAGGGCAGGACGTCCCGACTCAAAAATATGCCCCTCGTCCAGGCGAAAGAAAGCCGGCGAGTCGACGAGACTCCCCTTGTATGTGGCTGCCTGACCATAGTCCTCGCAGCGTCGATCGAGTTCATCCAGCTTGAAACCCCGCCAGGTAAGAGAGATGAATCTGGCTGCTTCGCCTCTGGACGTTATACGATCATTCTCGGGCAGTAGGCGCTGTGAGTAAATTCGGGTATCGTAGAAGCCTGAGTTGTCCATCCAGTCACGCACATCGTTTATGTATGGCGCAAGGCCGAGGCATTCAGCTACGAGCACAGGGTCGTCTGACAAATCTATGCGGCGATCCGCCACGATATCGGAAATGAAGAATTCTCCGCCCGGTTTGAGAATTCGCCGTATGGTTTGAAAAACGAGGTCCTTACGCGGAGAGAGATTGATTACGCAGTTTGATACGACAAGATCCACGCTCTCGTCGGGGATGCTATCAGCGGTTTCAATGAAATCTTTTCGGAACTCCAATGAATCTGCGGAAAAGCCGACCCTCTGCATGAACTCTCGGCGGGCCGCATTCGCTGTCTCAAGCTGTGCGTCGGTCATGTCGATGCCGATCATCCGGCCTGTTGGTCCGAGATAATAACGCAGGATCATAGCATCCACTCCAGTTCCGCACCCAAGATCCAGAGCGGTAAGCCCCTGCAGAGCTGCGCGATCATTTGGAATGGGACTGCCGCATCCAAAATAGCGATCCTTAGCGATCGCCGGAATGAGCTCTGCAACCGCCGCATTCTCTTGCATAGTCTTTACGTCACAGCAAGCATTTGTGACCAGGTCCTTGGTTTTTGAGATTTGCCGCCCGTAATAGTCTGATAGCCAGGCGCGAAGGTCTTTTGTTTCCTGATCTACAATCATTCTTCAACCACCTTGACTCCCTTCCAGAAAGCGATCCGACCTTTGATGTTCCTTGCAGCACTTTTTGGATCAGGATAATACCAGGCCGCATCTTTATTTTCCTGACCGCCTACAACTATGTTGTGGTAGCTCGCCGTCCCCTTCCAACCGCAGACAGTGTGGCTGGAACTCGCAGACAAAAACTCTGCCTTAACCGCCGCGGGCGGAAAATAGTGATTCCCTTCCACAACTACAGTTTCATTTGACTCGGCGATGACCTGGCCTTGCCAGAGCGCCATCACTCGCCGCCCGCTGGCTTTGCCCTCTGAATCCGGACCGATCGCGCACGCCTCCGGATCTAAAGTTTTGTTTGTGTTCACTATCTACCTCCTGCGGCTGACCCGCGTAAGAAAGTGCCATTGCTCGTTTCATCAAACGAAGGGAAAGTGCCGGCTGAAAAACAAGAGACGATCTGTTTTCCTTAGAAACGGCGTAGGCCATCGTCGCACGGTCGCTTCGCAATTCAACCCGGGTTATGCTGACGGTACACGCGTCTGCTCGTTCCATGCGGACGCTGATCTCCGGCTGATCGCGCCATGTATGCGCATGAAATAGCATCTGCCCTTCTCCCAAATCATTATTGGAGATAAGTTCCCGGAACAATTTTCGTCTGGGACCCTCAACGAATGAGTCCCCAAGACCGGATGATGTCAGCATGAATGGAACGTTCAGGTCGAGCGGCTCGATAACAAGATGCGAGAGATCCCAGCGCGCGAGTATCGCGTCGCCCCATTGAACCAGTAGAAGTGTGAAAGGATCATACCTCCTCAACTCCAGCCGTTTCAGATTCTCCTCTGCCCGTTTGAGGGAAATGCCTGCGAGTAGATCGCGGACGAGAAGTCCGCGGCTCCTCACGGGGAAAGCCTGGCCAGGCCCATCGTATCGATTGAGAAGAGCGACGAGCAACCCTTGATCGTTTACGCCGATCCAGGTACCTCCCGCGTCCGCATCCATGGGAGCCAGGAGACGACGGTCTCCGGACCGGAGAATGGACGGCGGCAAGGCCTCTCTTCTGGACTTTAGTTCGTCACGGCTGAACATGAAGACACCACTCGGAATGCCGCTTAACGTGCACATACAAGCCTGGCGATCGTTGAGGGCGCGAATCCGAAGTATTCAGGCACATTGAAGTCATGCTGCGAAGCGATCGAGCGAATCAGCGCATTATGATGAACCGTATGACTCAGCACAAATACAAGCTCCCGGCCAAATGTAGACTGAAATTCGCGCGGCGCCTGATTGGGATCCATATATGCGAATACGCGGACGGGATGTGATTCGGCTCCGGGAGGAACGGCGCGAAGTGCCTCCGCCAACGATCGCAAGTAGGATATCCCGGCGTCGAGAGATCGCTCCTCTATCCCACCGGCCTCCCTCAAATCATACTCGATGGTTCCCGATCCAAGACCGCGCATCAGCGCGCGCACATGATCGGCGCTGTGGCGCAGATGCATGCCGATGGTCGCGGAATGGTGCTCCGCGAGCCTGGTGTAAAGGTCCGCACCCATGGCCTCGACTATTTCGATAGTCTCTTCAAGCAGAGTGACTAACGGGAGCGCGGATGCGCACATTGTCTCAGACATGAAGGTCCCTCCCGAGAAAGTGTTTTCCGTACCGAGATTCAATCTCCGCGCGGTCAAAGAACAAAAAGAAATCGGCCGTGTTGAATACCGGGTCGATGGCGGGGTGGCCGCAGATCTTTGCGCCCGCGCGTAGATAGCCCTTGATCAAAGGAGGAACGCCCTTGCGAAGTGTGCTCGCGTCCTCAACCAGAAGATCGGGTTCAAAATTGGCAACGCTGAGATGGGCAAGAGGCTCGATGATCACCCGCGACTCAATGCCTCTCTGCGCGCGCACGTACGCGTATATCCGAGAGATCTCTGACGGGTTCGTGGTGTGAACAGATCCGCACCCCATCAGATAGCGCACGTTTCTGGACTTCATGAATGCCGCGAGTCCCGCCCACAAAAGCGAAATGACCGAACCGTCCCGATAGTCGCGGTGCACGCAGCTGCGGCCAATCTCTGCGGATTCCTCTGCCATTGCGTAGATCGCATCCAGCTTGAATTCGCTCTGCGAATAGAATCCCGTGCTTGCAACCGCGCGCGTGCGCGTGAGGAGGCGGTAAGTCCCAACAACTTGATTCGATTGGCTGTCCCGCACGCAGAGATGCTCACAAAACTCGTCAAATCGATCGACGTCGCGCGCCGTATCCCGGGACTCGGGGAGGCCCTCACCGAGTTCCCGATTGAACACATCGTAGCGAAGCCGGAAAACGTCGTCCGCCTGACAGCCGGGGACGAGCGAAAGGCTCAGGCTCTTTTTTCGTAATGCGGTATCCGTGACCATTTCATGTAGATGCGCTGGAAAGGGACCAGAGGTTACACAAAAACGGCAGAAGCCGCACCGTAAGAAAGGGCGATCTGCAGGTTTTTTCGTTAGCGCCGGATTTCTTTGTAACAAAGCACACCTGTTCGGCTAATTATCAATAGTATGCATCAGAAAACTCTCGTTCCCTTCCTCCTGGTTGCCACTTGTGCGCTGTATTCAGGTTGTGCGCCGCTGAAGCCTGCGAAGCCGTTGTCCGCTGAATTCAACAGCTACTGGAATGCAGGAAAAGCAGAGCTGAGTCGGTACGAGCTAACGCAGGCCAGATATGGAAACCTGAACCACGGCGAGCTGATCACCATCATGGTGACCGAACCGTTTCTCGAAGAGAAGCAGGTGAAGGCGGACGGACCGGGTGACGTTGCCGTTCTCAAGGCACACACTGTTAGGCGCTTTACAACTGGTATCTATGATTACACAATGATGACTTCAAGCTTCAAGCCTCTCGATGAGGCCAACTACGATCGGTCCCTGAAAATCACGGCAACGTCTCTTGATTGGTGCGGGCATACTTTTATGCAGCTGAATCTCCGGTCGGGGGCATACAGAGTTCAATCGCGATCTTATTTCGAGTCCGAAGGAGACCAGGACTTCAGTCTGACAAATGCTGTCCCGGAAGATGAAATCTGGCAGCGCATTCGCATGGATCCTCGGACGCTTCCGGTTGGAGATGTGTCCCTCATTCCATCAGCCGTCTCTGCGCGCCTGCGTCACCGCCCCCTTGCCGCAGAAAAAGCGAGCGCCACAATCACTGATTACGGCGGCAGCGAATTCAAGGGGGCACGGCTTCGGGAATACCACATCGTGTATGCTCAAGGCGGCCCGGAGGAGCGTGTCGTTCAATTCATTTTCGAAGAGAAGTTCCCTTACAAGATCGTTGGCCTGAAAGAAACTTATATGGATGGTTTTGAAAAACCCCGGAAACTTACAACGATCGCGATTCTGAAAAAACAAATCATGCTCGATTACTGGCGCACTCACAATCCGGAACACTCCGCGTTGCGGACAGAATTTGGACTCGGTCCGTTCGGCGGGCAGTAGTTCTTGGAGAACTCAATTCGCATTCGTTTCAACCATCCAAAAACAGCAGCGGATTTTCTTTTACATCGACAAAGCTGATGGCATGCCGCGCTCCTGAAGCTAAGGACAAAAACAGGATCGCGCCCAGCGCGCAAAGGCTTTGATGAGCAAGTGTGTCTCAAAGGGAAAAAATATTTGACACTCCGTAAGCCATTGCTTACGGTAAGCGGTGGCTTACCCAGAGGTATTCACAGCATTGGCGGACCCGACGCGCAGAAGCATATTCGAAGCGCTGCGCAAACGACCAAGAACTGTGGGCGAGTTGGCCAAACGGCGGCCCGTAAGCAGGCCCGCCGTATCGCAACATCTAAAAGTGCTTGAGTCTGCCGGGTTGGTGAGAGTCGAACCACAAGGCAATCGGCGCCTGTATTTAATCAAGCCAGATGGCCTGGACGATCTGCGGCGGTATCTGGACGGTTTCTGGTCAGATACTCTGGCTTCTTATAGTGCTGAGATTGCGCGCCGCGTAAAAAAACAAATAGGAGAGAAAAAATGAAAAACTATATGATTGGTTACTACGGAGGGAATCAACCGTCCTCCAAGGAAGAGGGCATGGCTCAGATGGGCAAATGGAAAGCCTGGGTGAAGGGTCTTGGCGAGGCGATCGTCAACCCCGGAGCCCCGCTGCCTGTTTCGAAACTTGTAACCTCAAAAAGCGTTAAAGACGATAAAGATGCAAATTCCATGAAAGGTTTTGCCGTGGTTAAGGCTGAGGACATGGAAGCCGCTGTTAAGATTGCGAAGTCAGATCCATTCCTGGAAAACGGTGGGACGATTCGGGTTTCCGAGATGATGGAAATGAAATAGCAAATGCTTCCGCCCCTTGTCAAAACAATTGATGTACCGTGCAGCCAGGAAATGGCTTTCACGGTATTTCTGAATGATATGCAGAGCTGGTGGCCGCTGGGGAAATTTTCCGTCTCTGCTATGGGTGGAAAGCCTTCCAAATCTTTGCGAGTGGATGCAAAGCAGGGAGGCCAAATCGTTGAAACGACGGCGGATGATCGCGAGTATTTGTGGGGAATCATTCAAACGTATGACCCGTACGATTATCTAAGCATGGACTTTCATATTCCTCAGCCAATGGAGAAAGTTGAATCCAGAAGTTTTCTTGAACTGCGCTTTACTGCACTCGGGCCCGAGTTGACACGAGTTGAACTGAAGCAGAGCAACTGGGAAGCTTTCGGAGAAAATGCCGCGATGTTGCAGGGAGGATACGGCAAGGGATGGGCAATTATTTTTGAGCAGTCATTCCGCGTGGCCTGCGGCGGATAAACCAAAGGAGCGAAATTCACAGGACAGACACCGATCGATTACCGTAGACACGGTAAGCCCTCGGGGTCCCAATCCGATCGCGTCGCTCTTATGTAGACCTCACAATTTTTCCCAACTTCGCAAAAAAAATGTACGTTGTTATAACATCCGGCGACCGGGAGATCAAGAGATGCTACACTTCCGTTACATCTACACATTGGGAGTTCACTATGAAACGAATTGAATCGGAAAATCAGACTAATGGAGGAACCTTTGCTGGCTCCGTACTCGCAAGAAAGTCTTACCTGGCGCTCAATCTTGCCGTTTATGCGCTCTTTGCGCTCGGCTTTTTTATCGCACCTGTTACGCTGGCCGGAAAGATTGGAATTACACTTCAACATTCCGCTGCCCTGGCGGATTTGCGCGCGGTTTACGGCGGCCTGTCCCTGGGAATTGGGGCACTCATCGTCCTCGGGCTGACACAGAAAACTCATACGCTCTCTGCCGTGATTCTCTGCATGCTTGCTTCGGCGGGACTTTTACTTGGGCGCCTGGTTACAATGATACTCGATGGGCCAGGAGACATCTACATTTATGGCAGCATGGCGCTGGAAGTGCTGGCGGTAATCCTGGGAGTTCTTCTCATTCGCGGCAGGTCCGAATAGGTGAAGGTTCGATGACAGAGAACACGATCACTCTCACTGAGGGTCTTTTCCGATCCAGCTATGGTGAAATTCTGAGTTCCCTTGTGAGCACCATTGGATATCGGAACATAGCAATCGCTGAAGAAGCCCTTCAGGATGCCTTTCAAAAAGCCCTGGCCAATTGGCCGTACTCCGGGGTTCCTGAAAATCCGGCCGGCTGGATTTTCACAGTCGCCCGGAATTCTGCCATCGATGTACTCCGCCGCAATCAGGTTGAACAAAACAAATTGGCGGAGCTGGCTCGGATCGAGCCCCTTGAAGCGCGCGACGTCCTTGCAACGGCAGAGGATGAACTTGCCCGCATGATACTCCTTTGTTGCAGCAAGCACATCACTCCGCGATCACAGGTGCTGCTCACGCTAAAATACGCATGTGGATTTTCCGTGCGCGAAATTGCGGCGATAGTCGACGACCCTGAGGAAAACGTCAAGAGGGCCATCACCAGGGCCAGGGAACAGCTCTCAGAAATTCCGCAGACGCTGCAATCCATTGACGAAGGGAGCGTGCGCGCCCGTTTTCCTCAAGTGATTGAGACATTGTATGCAATGTTTACGGCCGGGTATTCGGCAAGTCGAGGCAATGCACAACTGCATCGGGATGTGGCCGATTCCGCAATACGGCTTTGCCTGTTTTTTATCGAGCGCCGGAAATATGCCTTTGAGTCTGAAAGCCAGCTGCGCGCCCTGGCCGCTCTGATGTTGCTGCAATTTGCCCGGTTCCCCGCCAGGGTGATGGATGAACTGCCGGTTCCACTTTCTGATCAGGACCGCACTCTCTGGAATCACGAGCAAATCGCCCTTGGCATGGCCCAGTTACAAAAGAGCATTGCGAATGCTGCAGTTCAGAGTCGTTATCACATTGAAGCTCGCATCGCGGCCGAACATTCAACGGCGATGAACTTTCGGTCCACCAATTGGGATCGAATCTTCAACCTTTACCAACAACTGCAGGAAATTCAACCGACACCGCAGGTGATACTGAACCGAATTATCGCACAGAGATTTGCGCAGGGTCCGGCCGCCGCACTGACTGAACTGGATACTTTTTTTCGCAACCACCTGGTGGGCGCACATTCCAGGTCCATCCTGCATTTTCATTACGAATGCACTCGCGCGGATATTCTCAGTGCTTTGAATGGGCCTACAAGCGAAGGTCGCGAAAGCTGGAATCGTGCTCTGGCGCTGAGTCCCACACTGGCAGACAAAAAATTCGTGCAACAACAGCTAAAAAAATTCCCCGGGGATGTCCCGATCTGAGTGTTCCGTTCGATCAGCTTGCATCTGGCAAATCCAGATAAGGAGAAAACATGGAAAACTATATGTTAATGCTGAGAGCCGATGAGATTGATTTTTCGAGTTACTCGCCTGCAGATTACCAGCGCATTCTGGAGGATTTTGACAAGTGGAACGCCGCGATGATCTCGGAAAACCGGCTGATCGCCAGCGCCAATCTGAAAACTGGCCAGGGAAGAACTCTAAAAGGAACCACTGTGAAAAACGGACCGTACAGCGAAGCCATAGAAGTGATTACCGGGATATTTCTAATTCGCGCGTCTGATTATGAGGATGCTGTTAAGATCGCCTCTGGCTGTCCGTTCCTCTCAAGAGGAGGAAGCGTCGAGGTTCGACTCGTACCCACTCTTGAGTTTGAGAATGTCGCCCTTGAAATGGTGGAGCGAGATATCAAGAACCGCGCACAAAAAGCTGCAGTGGACGGTGCAAAATGAGTGCTAACTATGCCGCTCGAATCGGCGCACTATTCTACGTACTGTGGGGTCTTGTTCACATTCTTGGAGGAACTGCAATGCTTCACGCAAGTCAAAATCCGCCGGAATTCATTTCGATGTTGAGTGGAGTACAGGCGGATTCTGCGAATGCCCCGGCAGACATGGAGCTGATTAGCAAGAATGTTTTTGCGTTCCATTCGTTTAATATCGCATGGATGGGCGTTCTTGCTGTATCGATCGCTGCATTGTTGAACTGGAAGAACTCAGGGGCTGGTTTCTGGATAAATTTGTCTCTGGTGGGTCTGGCGGATACGGGATTGATCATCTTTATGGTCATCCCGGGCGTAATAAAAATTAGCGATGCCTGGATTGGTCCAACGTTATTCGCCTTTGCTCTGGCATTCTCCGTACGAGGGAGGTTGACGGCGCATAAATCAACGGTCTAATCTAGAACAGATTGCCGGGCGAAGGCCAAACTTTTCTGGATCTTCGCTCGAGCATACCGGGTTGAGAAGACCGCACCTCTGTGGGCTGGATCCCGCGTGCAATCGAGTCGCGCACACTACGTCCATTTAAACCGGCGGCGAATCTCGCGTTCGATTTCATTTGCTGGTTTCTCAAGTTTCCGTAGAAAAGGTCGCGGAGCCTCCGTCTGGGCGTCGTGTTTGCCACTCCAGCGCACGATTGCAAGTATGACAGGAATCAGATCAAGACCTTTCGCAGTCGGAGTGTAGATGAAACGTTTCCGATTCAGTCGGTCCCGGCTTTTTTTCAGGATTTTTTGGGTTTCCAGCTGTTCTAACCGGTCCGCAAGAATGTTCGTGGAAATCGCCTCATCGGAATCCAGAAAATCACCGTAGTGTTTCTTATCCTGGAAAAGGATATCGCGCAAGATCAACAGAGTCCACCGGTCCCCGAACAGGTTCAAACCAAAAGCGATTGGGCAGTGCGTAGAATGTTTGTCCAACATACTTTTAGTATCGAGAAATACTTGCATAACACAAGCTATATTTATCACTTGCATTATGCAAGCTATCAGAGGAGGTTCTCATGCGAAAAGGTTTTGTTTTAGCGGTTCTGGGATATCTGGTGCCGACGTTCATTCTCGGTGCGTCATGGCACTTTTTGTTTTTCAAGGAACTCTACGATTCGTTTGGCATCTACAATAGGCCTGATCCAATCATCCCTCTGGGTTTTGGATCAATGTTGATTCAGGGACTGGTTCTGGCGTACCTTTACCCTTTCTATTTTAGATCCGGGAACCCCATCAAGCGCGGGCTTCAGTTCGGCTTAATCATGGGCCTGTTCCTTTTCTCCGTTTCTACAATCGCCAACACGGCGAAGATTCAGGTTGCAAACACGGGGCTATGGCTTTTGATTCAAGCTGCGTTTCACTTGATTCAATTTGGTGTAACCGGACCATTGATCGGCCTGGCTTATCGTAAACTGAAATCCGAGTAAAGGAGAGCGGGAATGGCCTTTAATGAAAAACTCGCGGAGAGAGTTCGCAAATCTCTCTCTGAAATTCGCGGCGTCAAAGAGAAACAAATGTTTGGTGGAATCGCCTTCATGGTGAACGATAAGATGTGTGTAGGCGTTGATAAACATGATCTCATGCTGCGCTGCCCGGCTGAGTTGACGGACAAGCTGCTTGCTGAAAAGGGTGTGAGGTCTTTTGACCTCACAGGTAAGCCTATGAAGGGATGGCTTCTAATCGGACCGGCAGCCACGGAAAGCAAGAAAGACTTCAGCCGCTGGATTCAGCTCGCCCTGGACGCAAACAAAAACATCAAAGCTAAACCCAGAAAGAAAAAAACGAAAAAGTAAGCGGCAGTTACTCGGGGCGTTTCGCCCAGTTCATTTCCGCCCGACCAATTACGCCTTTCTCAAGCTCCGAGATCCAATTCTCGCGCATTTCCGCGTCATTAAAGAGGTACAGTTTTCTCCCCTCAATTTTCCAGGCCGTTGGGTCTGCCTTCGCAGTAAACCCCTTGCTTGCGGCGAATGAACAGAAACCGCCAAAGGCAGGAGCGTATTTAGCTGGATCTTTTTCAAAAGCAGTTTTATTCTCGGCTGTAGAGAAAAGGAGGGTCGAGCCATTCCAGTCCATTGCGTAAGCGGGACTGCCCTTTTTGGGCTTGCCTTCCGTATGGTAGGTGACCGGATCATACCCTTCAAGTGCCAGCCCGTCGCGCGTGTAAACCTTACCAAACCAGCCCCAACCAATCGGTGAGATTTTCTTTTTTGATGCGATGGCCGCACCCGCGCCAGCCAGGATGAAAATCGCTGCGATCACTATTATTTTTTTGTTTATCTTCCTGTTCATTTCTCTTCCCTTTCTCAGTGCATTTTCGGCAGCGCGAGCACCTTCCCCGTTTCTATGAAAGTCTTTAGATTGCTCAAGTGCATTGGCCAACCCTGCGATGTTCCCACATAACTCTGAGTTTCGCTTTCAAATTGATCATGTGTGACGGTTAACTTTATCGTTTCACCCAGGTCCTCAAGTTCATATCTCACTCGCGATTCCTTGTCTGCTTTCACTTTCTCATCCACTTGAAGACTGAACGAGTAAGTCAGGGACTTCTGGGGTAAAAATTCCAGAACCTTCCCCTGAACCAGTCGCATTATCTTTCCATCCGGCGCGTTTGTTTCGTAGGTCAGTGGCGCTCCAACTTTTGGCTCAAATCGAACGGACATTCCGGCAAACCACTCCGGAGTGATGTCCGCGGTAATCAGCGCTTTCCATAGCTTCTCGATCCCCGTTCTGATGTACATTACGTACACTTGTTTTACTTCTTTGTTCATGATCTTCTCCTCATCTTCCAGCTGATACTTCAGTCGTGTCAGACCTTTTGCCCAGTGCCGGCTGTATTTGGACAGCCAGCGGTCGTAAATCATCTGAATCGGGACAGAGTTCAGATAGATTTTTCGAAATCGGCCATCCTTCTGAATCTTGAGCAGATTGGCTTCTTCAAGTATGCGCAAATGCTTCATAACTGCAAACCTGCTGAAGTCAAAACGCTCGGCGACGTCCCCCACTGAGATCCCTGCATTTACCTTCACAATATCCAGAATCCGCCGCCTGCTTTCGTCGGCGAGGGCCTTGAATACAGGACGAAGCTCTTTGTCTGACATGTGACTTAATAGTCACATGTAATTGACGGCGTTGTCTGTCAAGGCGGAAAAATTTGTTTCGGTTTATGCTCGGGCCCGCTTTGTGGATCGTTTCGGTGAGCCCGTTTTTCCGACATTTTGCTTTTTCTTTTGAAAAACGAAGGCCTCCAAGTGCGCTTCAAGGTCGTTAAGCGGCAGCACGGACCTGACCGATTTCATTCGAAGGAGCGCCCCTTGAAGGCTATTCAAGATAAAGCGCGATATCTGATCTATGTTAGCACGCTTGGGCAACGATCCTTCTTTCTGACCGGCTTGCAGTGCGGCGTGTATAATCAGCTCCACGAGCGCAAAGACTTTTTCGACGCGTTCTGCGAAACCCTTATCATTCCGCGCGCGCTCCTGGCACAGATTTCCTGCAAGGCAGCCGCGCAAAAGAAAGCTTTCATCACGATAGCGTCTTCGAAGGGCCGCGAAGAGATGCTTGAAACGCGCCTTCATTGGTTCCGGAGACAACAGTTGGTTGCGCATGAAAGCGCTCCACTCTTGCGCGTACTTTTCAAGGATTGCGTCCGTGAAATCGGCCTTATCTGTGAAGTAGTTGTAGAAGGATCCTTTCAGGATTCCGGCCTTTCCTGCGATGTCGCCGATGCTTGTCGCAGTATGCCCGTTCTCCCAGACGTGTTCGTACAGCCTGGAAACTATTTCGGCTCTGGTCGTAACCGCTTTCACTTCCCGTCACTCCCCGCGCGGGACCCTGCGACTTGAGAGTCCGGTAAGGTGATAAATGCTGCACTTTCCTGTCACACTTGTCAGGAAAATCATCACGGCAAGGATCCCAAGACCTGCGAACACCCATCCGTTGATCAAACCGCAGACGTAAAGTACGAGGATGGACACCGAAAAGGCCCCACGAACTACGCGATCCACAATACCGACATTCTGAGCGAATCGCAGGGTTATAGTTTCTAATAGTTTATTCATTTTTGATCTCCTCAGATATATATGGTCGACCATTCATATCTGGCAACTCTTTTCCCTGGTAGACGCGTCTCGGTTTTTCTAATCGATTCGGTCACAAAGGACCATTGCCTGTGTATCAATACATAGAGGACCTTACCTCAAGGAGAATTGCTGTATGCTAGAAAGCTTAAAATCACAGGGGCAGGACCTGCTCACCCTGGAAACTCTTCCGGAAACCGCTGCTGTCGAAATTTCAATTGTCGAGTGCGACCCCGACCAGGCCGAGAACTACCACAGGCTGCGCGTGACCATGTTGCCATTGCTGAAGAAACAGGATGGGTTCCTGGCGTGGCGCGCATTTCAGTCGAACGATCGGCCAGGAGTTATGCTGGACATCCTGTATTGGGAAGATTCAGACTTTTGCAAACAGGCTGGTGAGAAACTGCAACAATCCGAGGCTGCAAAAGAATTTTTCGCGTTGATGAAGCAGACCTTGATCTTTGAAATGTTCCGGCGGCAACCCCTTTGATACATCCTGGCGCATCCGATGAAACTCAACTCGTCGAGCGAGCGCGCGCGGGCGACCGGGCCGCGCTCGACGCCCTATTGCTCAGCGTGAGGGACTGGGTTTATAACGTCATACGACGGGTCTTGCTCAATCCGCAAGAATCGGAGGATGCAACGCAGGAAGTGCTCCTGAAAGTCGCCACCAACCTTGCCGCCTACGACGCCAGTCGCGCGCGGTTTAGAACCTGGGCATATCGAATTGCAATCAACCACAGCCTCAATGCCAGGCGCGGTCGTCTTGAAGAGATCACGGCGGGCTTTGATGCGTATGCCCAGGGTCTGCGCGAAGTTGCGGATGTTGAAGTTCCCGCAAGCGAGCTCGCAAATCCGGAAAATCTAGTTCTCGTCGCAGAAGCCAAAGCCTCCTGCACGCTTGGAATGCTGCTTTGCCTTGACCGAGAGCAGAGAATCGCTTTGATTCTCTCCGATTTCATGGGCATGTCTGACCTGGAGAGTGCGGATCTGATTGCTATTTCACACGATGCATTTCGCAAACGACTCAGTCGTGCGCGGCGCGATCTGTACCAGTTCATGGACGATAAATGCGGTTTGATTAACGAAGCGAACCCGTGCCGTTGCAACAAAAAGATGAAGGGATTTCAGATGAACGGATGGATCGATCCTGCAAATCCGCGTTTTTCAGCGCCGCATCTGCGGCGAATGAAGGAGCAAGCATCGGAACTTCAATGCGAGGAGGATGACTTTCAGCGGCCGGAATATCGCGATGTTTTTCGCGATCATCCTTACTTTGAGGCGCCCGCGCGAATTCTCGATGAAATCCTGGCTCGTTTTGATCCAGGCGTCTGAGGAAGCAGAATCCCCGCGGTGCTGGAGCAGACAAAACCGGCGTGGGCGTCAAGGATCGGGACGGAAATCACTGAGCCTGACGCATTTTTCATTCGGTGTGTCATTCTTATGAGACGCGCCTTATTTGAGATGGCCCGTCGGGTGCCCGGATCGGCGAAACAGCCGATAGCCCGCCAACCGCAGAATCATGAACTCGAAGCACAAGGTCGCCAGCGCCGCCGAGTATTCCAGATTCCGGATGAGGGCGCTCTCGTATCGAACTCCCGTATCGAGGAAGACGGCCTCGGTCCAGTAGGTGTAAAAACTGCCCGAAAGAAACACTATGGTGGTTACGGGGAAACGGCGCAGGCCGAAGGGCACGAGCCAGAGCAGATACCAGGGAAATGCGGTCGGCGAACACAGGATCAGCGCGAGAAAAGTGAGAAAGATCAGATCGACAACATTGCGTACACGCAGTTGCAGAAAAAACCAGATGACACCGAAAACGCATAAAAGCGTCAGACGTACAGTCAGATTCGGCAGTCCAAACCAATCCAGTGCATTGTAAAGAAATCCGTTGTGGGCCCAATAAACCGAATAGAGGGAAAGCGATCGCACAAGTCCATACCCGGCATCCAGAAAGGGGATATGCATGAGGGGAAAGGCCGACAGGCCCGCAACGAACCAGGCTCGCTCGCCCCTTGGCATTCGCAAGAAAAAGGCGGGGGCGAGAATCAAAGGAAGGAATTTCGTTCCCGCCGAGCACGCAAGCATCAGCCCGCAGAGGAAACCCCGATTCTGCTTGAGGAGGCGCACGGCGAAAACCAAAAAAAAAATGCCGATCACATCCAGATGTCCGCTCCAGCCGATTTCTATCAGGGTTAAAGGCAAAAGGCAAAAAAAGGCGCCGATTGTCCCGAATGACCTCTTATCGAGCATGAGAAGCCTGGCAGTTCCCAGGGCAAAGCAGAAGAAGATCGCTTTGAAGAAAGCCGGGAGCGGCGCAATCGCGGCAAGGAGCCGGAACGCCATCAACGCCAGCGGTTGATAGACAGCGGTCATTCCGGGTAGGTCGACTCCGCGGTTGAGAGTCTCACTCTCAAACATCGGATGTGCCGGCGGATAGACATACGGATTGAATCCGAGATTCTGAACCCGCCCCTCCCAGGCGTATCGCAAGATGTCCACAGAAAACACCGGCCCGGCCGCAATCAGGGGCAGAGCGGATAAGATTGCAGTCCCGAAGAGAAGAGGAGGATGAAACCCGCCTGTGCGATTCAAAAACAGGTACAAGCAGGAAATCGCAACGATTGTCGTATAAATCAAGAAAATTAGATATATATTCATATTGGTGGAATCAAAGCGAGCCAGCAGAAGATAGAGGGGCGGCAAAGCCGCGAGTGGGAGATGACGGACGGGAGACGGGGCTTCTCCTGGTAAACCGGGCAAGTTAGGACGCATGTTCAAATTCCAGAGGGCCTGCGAAATTATGGCTCTGTGCGGTTTCAAGAAAATGCCCCGCAGACTATTAGGATTTCATTCTCCTGCTGCGAATCGGCTTTCTCCCGACGGAGACGTAGCGTTGTGTTATGTTGAATTCTTCATCACACACCGTTTTTCTCGTAACCACCATAGTCTTTTTCTCGCGCACGCTCTTGTCCTGGATTTTTGGGGGAAGATCAGGGTCGCGGCGAAACCTTCGAAGCGGGCGGGCGGGCGACGAATCTGGGTGGAATCTGGAACCGGGCCCGAAGCGACTGCCACGCGGCGGCAACGATATAAAACAATATGTAAGTGCTCGCAAGAATGACGCCCCTGACATCTCCGCTCACCTTGCTTTTTCCCGCGTGTCTTTTTCTGTAAGGAGTGGGAACCTCCAGAACGCGACGCCCCTGAAATGCGGCTTTGATCTGCATTTCCACGGTCCAACCGTAGCTCTTGTCTTGCATGTCGAGGCTTTGAAGAACGTCCCACCGCACGGCACGGAAGGGGCCGAGATCCGTGAATTTCACAGGAAAGAGACGGTTCAGCAGGGCGGCAGCGAGACGGTTGCCCCACCGCTGGGCAAGGGACAGAGCGCCCTTCTCAGCACTGCCCAGGGTCCGCGAACCGACGACGAAGTCGGCCCGATCTGCCAGAATCGGCTCGATGAGTTCCGCAATCCGATCAGGGTGGTCCGAATTGTCCCCGTCCAAAAAGACGACGATATCCGGATTGGTCAGCTCCCTCATGCCCGCAAGGCAGGCTCGACCGTACCCGCGGCGCTCTTCGCGCACCACGCGCGCACCGCACCGGTCGGCCACGGCCGCAGTGCCGTCCGAGGAGCCGTTGTCCACAACAATCACCTCCTGCACCAGATTCCGATCAATGGCGCCGAGAACCCTTGCTATGGACTCCTCTTCGTTGAGCGCAGGAATAATCGCCGAAACCTTCAATTTGCAGATCCTCCAATGTGTCTATGTCGCGCAGCTCTTGCAGAAAAAAGTAACTCATCCTCCGACGTTCCAGCTGGGCGGTCGTCTGCGCGAGCACGCGCGACGTGCTCCAGTCTATGTTCTCAAACAGCGTGCGATCCATTTTTTTCAGGCCGAGAAGGTAATAACCTCCGTCAAGAGCGGGACCGATCACCGCATCCGCTTTTTCCAGCGCTGCAAAGCTCGCCTCGACCAGAGCGCGCGAAAGCCCCGGAGCGTCGACGCCGACAATCACCGCTTTGTCGTACTTCAGCGCGAACAATTCCCGAAATGCGTTCGCGATCCGCGTCCCGAGATCGCTCCCCTTTTGGGTGCGAATGGGCGCCTCAAGGTTCAGCCAGGCGCGCACCTCGTTTACGCCGTCCTTTTCCCCGAGAAAAACTTGAACCTCGTAAGAGGCGTCGCGGGAGCAGACCTGACGAAACAGATGCTCCACCAGTTGGCGATAAACGGCGACCGCCTCCTGGTCGCCGACGGAGCGCGCCAGCCTGGTCTTTACCAAACCCGCACGGGGCGTTTTCATGAAAATGGCGAGAACGTTAGACATGTGGCCGTCCGGCTTGTGCAAACAACAGCCAGCTCACACTGCCGCGCCGCCGCAGCTTGAGCCTGAACCTGCCGTGCATCCAAAGCGATGTCGCCGTGTTGCAATCTCTCGCCCTTGCAATCGATCTGAATCAAAATCCTTGATATGCGAGGGACCGTCAAAAACTTTTGGGTCTGCGATGGGCGCCCATCCGATAGATGCAATCCGCATCTCGTGAACGCAGTCATCCGTTTCCAGACCTTCAGCGGCCGTGAGGCGATGTGGTAGAGTCAAAGATCCAACCGGTCTGAAGTCTTGATAGTGCACGACCCCGGTCACAAAGGGGTACATATCTCGTAGCCCTGTTGATCCAGAGAATGGGATGGTCCTATCATCCTTGAATTTTTGATCCAATCCTCCCCAGCGCTTAACGACACCGCCGAGAAGTTCGCGGCCGTGTTTTGACTCCGCGGCCGATGGAGAATGAGCTTTGGGACGAATGTCCGCCAGGCAACTGACCGCCTGCGTGAGCAAGATCGAGAAAAAGAGAAGTTGCCGCATAATTCAGAACCTCCTTGAAACTGTAGGGTCCGGGCGAGCGAATAGAAGATGTGCACCTGAAGCCCGCCGCCAATCCCCAAAGAGAAAGATCCGGGCTTTCGCCCAATGATACGAGTCGAATAAATTCTATTATACAGAACTGTCTGTCCTTTTCTTTGACAAGCTGTCAAAAAATATTTTCAATGCACATGTGGGACGACGACCCGCAATCGTTTTGATCCAGGCGTCTGAAAGAGCAGAATCCCCGCCGTGCTGGACGAGCCAGAACCGGGCGTGAGCGTTTAGGATCGGGGCGGAAATCACTGAGCCAGACGCATTTTCAGTTCTTCGAGGTCGCAGCAAGGGCGCCTATCGTCATTGTGTGATGTGCCCCAGGACGAAATATACTAATCCAGTCACCGCCGCAGCAAGGGGGAGCGTCAGCACCCACGACAACAAGATCTCACTGATGACCTTCGGATTCGCACTCTTTGTTGCAACGCCCATTCCGAATATCGATCCAACGGATACGTGGGTCGTTGATACGGGAAGACCGTTCCAACTCGCAGTCCCGACCAGGAGAGCGGTAACTAGATTTGCGGACAGCCCCTGTACGCGAGTAAGCGTGGTGATTTTCTTGCTCATTGTTTCTGCGACGCGCCTTGCGTTCAACGCCCCGCCAATGGCAATACTCAATGCAAGTAGCAGCATCCCATAGCGTATCGGCAATCCCTGGCTCAGTAGAATAAGACCGGCAATCTTCGGTGTGTCATTCAACCCCCGAGCAAAACTCACGGCACCGGCGCTGAAATAATGCAGGGCATCCACTACACCAGGTAATGAGATCGTGGCCACAACCTGCGCACCTGCGGATTCGCATTGCGCCCGGGCCCCGGTACGCAAACGGGTTCCGTGCTCCGCTGCAACCGCCGCGTCGGCATTTATGGGAGAAGCCATCCAGTCTGCCTCCGTGCAAATGCAAGGATCGTCGGGAATGCGCCGATCACGCTTCAGATAGGTGACGATCGAAAAGACAGCGAGGCTGATGCATGCCGCAATGAGCGGACTCGCGATTAACGGAAGAACAAAGGTACCTCCAAGTTTTGCGAGGTTAAGGCTAACGCCGGCGCTCAGTCCGGCTCCGACGAGTCCACCAACAAGGCCATGCGTTGTGGAAACAGGCATGCCGATACGGGTTGCAAGCATGACCGTCAGCGCCGCGCCCACCGCTACCGCAGTGAAGGTGTGCGTCGATAAAAGCGCGTCTGGAATAAGTCCCCTACCGGAGAAATTCTTCACCAACTCGGCGGCAAGGAAAATGCTGCAAATCGAGCCGGCCAGCGTACTCAACGTCGCCACAGTTAGCGATCGTTTGTAATTCGCAGTCCCTGTGCCAAAGAGAGTGGCTACACCCTTGAAGTTGTCATTGGCTCCGTTGGAATATGCGAGAAACAGAGCAGCTGCAAACAAAAGCCAGCTCATACTGTCGCGCCGCCGCAGCTTGAGCCTGAACCTGCCGTGCATCCAAAGCAATGTCGCCCTGTTGCAATCTCTCGCCCTCGCAATCGATCTGAATCAAAATCCTTAATATGCGAGGGACCGTTAGGCGACATTTCGAGCATCTGATTGAAGTCGCAGTCGAACAAACGCCCGTCCCACGCCACGGAAAGGGTATTGCGGCACATTACGCCGGCGACAGCAGCAGGATTGAAAGCCTCGACCAGGCGCCGCATGTAAGACTCGTAGTTCCCCGTACGAATGAGATACTCAAGGTAACGGCTGATCGGCATGTTTGCGATGCAAAAGAGCTGATTGAATTCCACAGAATGCTTCGCTCTGAGTTCCCGTTTGAATTGCGCTTCGAGCCCGGCCTGATCGGCAGGAAGAAATGCTCCCGCGGGATTGTACACAAGATTCAACAGGCGGCCGGAATCCGGTTTGCCATAACCAACATCGTTTAGTAGCGCAAGCGCCCGAATCGACGCCTCGTAAACTCCTTCCCCTCTCTGGGCGTCCGTTCGCGATGCCGAGTAGAAGGGCAGAGACGCAACAACCTCAACATTGTGCCTGGCATAGAAGGACGGTAAATCGTGGTATTTCGGATTTGATACAATGATCGTGAGATTGCATCGGACCATGATTCTCCGACCGAGCGCGGAGACTGATTCGACAAACCAGCGAAAATGTGGATTTAATTCTGGAGCACCGCCGGTGATATCGATGATCGGAATATCGTTCGCGGCGATCACGTAAAGACATTGCTCAAAGATCTCCCGCGACATGCTTTCCTTTCTATCGGGCGCTGCGTCCACGTGGCAGTGCGCGCACGTTTGATTGCAGACTTTGCCCACATTGATCTGCAGAATATCGACGACGCCCGCTCGCAGGGGATACATATCCGCTTGCGCAAGCTTCGCATCAAAAGACGGAAGCGCATCCGACTCGAGCGCCAATCGCTGACTCGGAGCCCCTGCCAGGACGTGCCCTTCCCGCATCAATGATTGTGTCCGGCCCATACTACATGCCCACCTGTTTGATCTTATTCATCATCTGGACTCCATGCACAAGGGTCGCGCCGCCACGAATGGCTGCGGCGACGTGCACAGCCTCCATCATCTGCGTCTCATCAGCGCCGTGTTCGAGGCAGCCGACGGTGTAAGCGTCAATACAGTACGGGCATTGCACTGCGTGCGCAACCGCCAGCGCGATTAAAGATTTCTCCCGTTTAGAAAGGGCCCCTGGCTCGAACACTTTATCATAGTAAGAAAAGAACGCTTTGCCCAGTTCGGGCTGGAACTCGCTGATTTTTCCGAACCTCTGCAGATCTTCGGGTTTGTAATAAGAATCGTTCTGGTCTGAGTTTTTCATGGCCTTAATCGTTGAGGGACCAATCATAGTCGATGAACTTGATTTTCGTGCCGGGGCCGATGCGCGTACGGACCTCTTCGCTCAGGTAGGGTTTGATTGACTCCGGCAATTTCCCCGCGCGCTCAAAGTCTCCGCGAAACCAATCAAAGATCTTGGAGAGTTGAAGGGTGTCCGTGCCTGCATCGTAGCGGTTGTGAAAGGAAGAAGTCAGAAAAGCCCGCATCTGATCATCGAGTTGACGGTCCAGACTAGTTGGTTCAAAAGCTTCAGACCTCAAGGGCGGGCAGCTCCTGGAGGCGCAATTGATGGCACCGTGAATCCTGAAATCTTTATACCTTTCGCGCAGAATCTCATGCTCGATCCAGTTCAGTGTGTACGCTTTACCGCCAATGGAAAACTGATACCCGTCCCACACAGTGCGCCCGAACACCGTCGCTATGACCAGCCCGGGAGCAGAGTGTAGCTCGTTGATGCTGCTGATCGGATAGTGATCTGCAATCAGCTTCAAGGTAAAAACGTTGTATGCATTTATCCAGAATGCCATCTGCTCTCCGCGTGTCGCCAGCAGCTCCGGCTTTGCCTCGGAGAATTGCCGAACCACAGATTCCAGACGTGAATCTACTTTTAAAGCACGATATTCCACGCGACCGGAGTGAACATGCGCGCGCAATAATTCCGTCAACATTCCATATTTGTCGTTTGGCGCTCCGTAGAGTGATAGAGACGTTGCCGCCAGGCAAACAATGATTGCCGCGCTACGACTTGCATGCCCAAAAGGAAAAGCTCCCATAATCACATGTGCGTAATGGGCAGGCTGCGGGTTACTTCCGGGGATCATTTTTTTCCGGCTCGCAACGGCTCAGGAACAAAAACTCTTGGGTCTGTGATGGGCGCCAATCCGATAGATGCAATCCGCATCTCGTGAACGTAGCCATCCGTTTCCAGACCTTTAGCGGCCGTGAGGCGATGGGGTAGAGTCAAAGATCCAATCGGTCTGAAATCTTGATAGTGCATGACCCCGGTCACAAAGGGGTACATATCTCGAACCGTATACTGCATGAAATCAAGCTGCCCCGTAGCCCTGTTGATCCAGAGCAAATACTGATCGATGCTCGACTGCGGTTCCGCAGTCCCCCAACTTACAAAAACTAGATCGTACTCTTGTCCCCGCGCCTTTCCTTCGCCCGCGTAAAACAAAACATCCGCGCTGCCGAGGCGGAATGGAGCCTCTATAAAATATTGAATCGTGGGCAGCCAGAATGTGATGGTCTTATCATCCTTGAATTTGAGCACACCATCTTTGATTGTGTAGGTGGCCCAGTTCTGAATGCCCCAGATCTCACCGGCACGCTCGCCGCCGCTAAATTCAAGTCGCGCATTGTCGGTCCCAATCTGCCAGCTGAGGCGCACCGGCTGTCCACTCTGCGGCCAGGGCATGGCCATCATACGCGCCGGGCCGGCGGGCCAGTGGTCCCCGAGTTCGGCGACCATGGCTCCGGCCGAACTCCAGTGATCCGATCCTCCCCAGCGCTTAACGACACCGCTGAGAAGTTCGCGGCCGTGTTTTGCCTCCGCGGCTGATGGAGAATGAGCCACCAGAGCTCTGGGGCGAATGTCCGCCAGGCAGCTGACCGCCTGCGTGAGCAAGATCGAGAAAAACAGAATTTGCCGCATAATTCAGAACCTCCGTGAAACTTTAAGGTCGGTGCCAGCGAATAGAAGATGTGCACCTGAAGCCCGCCCCCAATCCGCAAAGAGAAAGATCAGGGCTTCCACCCTGTGATACGGATCGAATAAATTCTATTATACAGAACTGTCTGTCTTTTTCTTTGACAACCTGCCAAAAAATATTTTCACTGCACATATGGGACGACGACCCGCAAACGAACCCCCGCCGAGGGACAAAATCATGACTGCCGCCAGCCGGCTCTTCAACGAGCACGGGCTCACCGCCAGTGGAGTAGACACGATCATAGAACGTTCCGGCGTCGCAAAGATGACTTTTTACAAGGTGTATCGCGGCAAGGAGGCGTTGATTGCGGACTACCTGAAGACGCAGGATGAAGCATGGTTCGTTTTACTCAGACAGCACACCGGCAAACCCGGGCTTTCGCCGGAGAGGCGGCTCATGGCGGTCTTTGATGCGTTTGAAGTCTGGTTCAAGAATCCGGAATTCCTGGGCTGCCCTTTCATCAACGGTTTCGCTGAAACCAAAAGCGCCCCGCGCTCCAGGTCTCACAAAAATGTGATCCGGCATTTCGCGGAAACAAAAGAGTTCATTTTCGAAATTGCGCGACAGATCAGTTCTCGAAAGGCGGCTCGGATCGCGGAAAGCATGATGCTGCTCATGTCCGGTGCGATCGTCAGTTACGAAATCATGCCGGGACCCGGCGTTCTGGCAAACGCAAGACAGATGCTGGCGCAACTGATCGGGGCATCGAAGCGTGGCTAAAGCATATCGCACAGGCATGGGGATACGGCAGTATCTCAGTATCGCGACGGCCACAGTCATTTTGCTGACATCAGGTTTCGTGGCGGGCTATCTCTACATTTTCATTCGTAACTCGACGATTGCAGACGTACGCGGCGCACTTGAAATACTCGTGTCGTCGGGGGCTCTGATGATCGCCGGGGAGGATATCGCAGAATTATCCTCCAAAGGTGATTTCGAAAAAAGCTCTTACGCGCGCGTCTACGGTGTTCTCCGGCAGTTGACTGTTGTGAACGCCAGTAAAGGATTCCGCGAGAACTCAATTTACGTGCTCAAACCGGCACCCAACAATGAGGAGATGATTTTTGCCGCGCATTTGCCCGGGAACTCGAATACAGCATACCACATTGGAGAGATCCAGGATATGGCGGATCCGGTTCGCAATTACATTGGAAACAAATATCATATGACCGCTGTGATGCGCGAAATCATGTCTGACAGGCGTGCTTTCGGGTCAACGGACATCTACACAGATATGTATGGAACGTGGGTATCCGCGTATGCTCCCATTCGGACGAAGTCCGGCAAAATCACGGGAATCCTGGAGGCGGACTACGAAGTCCATGCACTCACCGCCCGCATCAACCAGGAATTTGTGTACGTTGGAGTGGCTGTTATGCTTTCGGCGCTCTTCGGTATAGGGCTTATGGTGATGCTCTCCAGGCGTATCAGCCGGCCAATTCAAATTCTCGCAGATGCGGTGGATCGAATCGCGCACGGAGACTTCAAAACCGGCATTGAATTCCGGCGCGGCGATGAAATCGGATATCTTGGAGATCATATCAACTCAATGGCAGTCTCTCTGGCGGAAAAACTGCGTCTGAGCCGGTACGTGTCTGCCGAAACGATGCAGAGGGTCGCGGGGTCGCTGGACTCTGAACATTCGGCGGAGCGGGCGCGGATTGCATGCATGTTTGCGGATGTGCGCGGCTTCACCAGATATTCAGACGGGCGTGATCCGGCGCACGTGATTCGCGTTTTGAATGAGCTGTTCGCGACCGAGGCCAGCTGCGTGAATCTCTTCGCAGGCAGCATAGATAAATTTATTGGGGACGAGATCATGGTGACCTTTGATGGCGAGGATGCTTCCGCTCGAGCAATCAGGTCGGCTATCCATATCAAGGAAGCGACGGAACAGCTGTGTTCCCGCGAGGGATTCAGCATCGGGATTGGAATTCATGAAGGAGAAGTCATTCGTGGTGACCTCGGGTCTAGCACTCGCAAGGACTATACGGTGATCGGTAGCACGGTCAATCTGGCATCCAGACTGTGCGGCGCCGCGAAGGGAGGTCAGATATTGATCTCGGAGGAAGTATATCGCCTAACGTCGAGCGGATTCCAAACAACCCGTCTGGGCCGGGCAAAAGTGAAGGGTTTTTTGGATCTCATTTCCATCTATAATGTTACAGAAAACGGGAAACAGGCCGCATGAAACTCGTCATAATCGGCAATGGAATCACAGGCCTCACTGCGGCCCGGGTTGCACGCAAGCGGCTCCCTGGAGCTACAATCCAGATCATCTCTGAAGAACACGATTTTCCGTACTCGCGCACAGCGCTCATGTACGTTTTTATGGGCCACGTTACGCTCTCTGCCACCGAATGTTACGCCCGCGATTTCTATTCAAAGAATTCCCTGGAACTCATCAAAGATCGCGCCCTCCGGGCCGACACGAGTGCGAAACGCGTTTTGCTGGCAAGCGGCCGGATTCTCGAATACGATGCGCTGCTCATTGCTACTGGATCGAAAAGCGCCCGGTACGGATGGCCGGGCGAGACGCTCGCCGGTGTTCAAGGTCTTTACTCGCTGCAAGATCTTGAACTGCTGGAGCGGACCGCGGCCAAGGGTCTGCAACATGCGGTCATCGTCGGGGGCGGACTCATTGGAATAGAACTCGCAGAGATGCTTCACAGCCGGGGAGTCCCTGTTTCAATGCTGGTCCGCGAGTCAAGTTATGCATCGCACATTCTGCCTCCAGAAGAATCCTCAATGGTCAATCGCGAAATCAAACGACATGGAATCGATCTGCTTCTCTCTTCCAATCTCAAAGAGATCAAAGGAGAAAATGGCCGCGCGACGTCCGTTGTCAGCGACACTGGCGCGGAGATACCCTGTGATTTTGTCGGCCTCACAACGGGTGTGACGCCTAACGTAGATTTCGCCCGGGCATCCAATGTTGATTGCGCCCGGGGTGTACTGGTGAATGATCAGTTCAAGACAGGAGCTTACGGCGTTTTTGCGGCTGGAGATTGTGCGCAATTTCAGAACGCGGACGGAACCGCGGGGCGCGTTGAGCAACTCTGGTATACCGGACGCATCCAGGGAAATCGTGCCGGCTCCATTATTTCTGATGCGCTCGAAGGCAAACGGCTGGGCGAAGGATATAAACCGGGCGTGTTCTTCAACTCGGCCAAGTTCTTTACGATTGAGTATCAAATCTATGGAACCATTCCGGCGTCAGAGCCCTCAGTCCTGATGGTCGATGAACAGAACAATCGATTGATTCGCATTTCATATTCAAGAGACGGCGCCACATGCGTGCTCGGCTTCAGCCTGATGGGTGTTCGTTACAGGCATGAGGTGTGTGCAAGGTGGATTGAAGAAAAGAGGTCCATCGAATATGTTCTGGATCATCTGTCGGAGGCAAACTTTGACCCGGAATTTTCCCGGAGATACGAATCGGCCGTGAAGGCGGAATATAAGAAGGTGGCTGTGTGAAATCAATCCAGAAGAATCTCCTGGTGGCCTTGAGTGCGGTGCTCATTTTATCCGGATTTGCGATTTGTGGAAGCTACGCAGCGGGCTGGCTTGCGGGTGGAATGGCCGCGGCCGTTGCCTTTATCACATTGCCCTTTGTCGGCTCAATACTTCCGTCGCTGACGCGGTCTCTGGCCAGGCCAGCCGGCATTGATAACGACGGCATTCACACCAGCCCCGTAACCTTTCGCGGGCTGCCCGGCATAGCTCTGGCAGTATCATTTACTATGTTTTACGTAGTGATTTATTTTGGTGATCGCTTAACGATCGCAGGCACGTCCGTCCAGCATGTTCTTCAGAAATCCCTGTATTCACTGCTCGATCCGATTTCCCTGATTATGCGCGGCGCTCCGTCGGATCAGTGGTTTTTTTACGGCACTGTGTACACGGCAGCTATACTGGCCTTTGGATTGCGCATGATCATTAAATATCGTCATTCGCGCTATCAGATCATTCGGACTGTTTCCGTGATGGGCTTTCAATTGTTTTTTGCGTATCTGATTCCTTCGCTTCTGTCGCTCTTCAAGCAGCCGGCGTTTTATTTCAGCTACTTCTGGCCTCTTAAACCGGAGTATCTCTATCCGTACAAATGGGCGGAACTTGCAGGACGCGGAATCCAGACGCCCGGTTTCTGGTTTCTTGCCTTCGCGCTGATCATGACGTTCGTCGCAACTCCCGTCCTCACCTATTTTCTTGGCAAGAGGTGGTATTGCTCCTGGGTCTGTGGATGCGGCGGACTGGCCGAAACTATGGGAGATCCCTTTCGGCACCTCTCGAACAAAAGTTTGCCGGTTTGGAAATTCGAGCGGTGGATCGTTCACGGAATTCTCGCTGCGATTATTGTGATCACGATCTTATTATGGATCAATTCGGCAACCTCGGGTACCATTTTTGGACAGGCGTCGGCTCTGCTCGCTGAATGGTATGGCTTCTATATTGGCGCGATCTTCAGCGGCGTGGTCGGTGTTGGTTTTTATCCGATTCTGGGTTCACGCGTGTGGTGCCGGTTCGGCTGCCCGATGGCTGCGTATCTGGGAATCATCCAGAAGTATTTCTCTCGCTTTCGCATAACGACGAACGGCGGTCAGTGCATCAGTTGCGGCAATTGCTCCACGTATTGCGAAATGGGGATCGATGTGAAATGGTACGCGCAGCGCGGCCAGGACATTGTTCGGTCCTCGTGCGTGGGCTGCGGGATTTGCTCCGCTGTTTGTCCGCGCGGTGTTCTGAAATTGGAAACGGGACCGGTGAGTTCGCGAAGAGTCTGGGAAATCGGAGTATGACGATTGCCCTTCGCGCATCGGGTTACGCCTTATTCATCTGTTCCCTGCTTGCGCAATGCAGTCCGGGGACAACGCGTGATGGCAGCATCCCGCACTTCTCGGAGATTCCCTTGGGATTCGCGCACAGGCACGACGAAGACAAATCCCTTTCGTTCGTCGCGAGCGCTGTAATTGATCTGAGAGGCGACGGGCATCCGTTCATCTTCGTCGGAGGCGGATACGCCCAGGAAGATGCATTATTTGCATTCCGAAACGGGGCTTTTGTAAATGTAACGGGTGAAACCGGTTTCGCGAAGGGGGCCACTGAAGCCAGCATGGGCGCCGCTGCGGTCGATCTAGACGGCGACGGAATGCAGGATCTGATCGTAGCCAGGGAAACCGGATTGTATGCATACCTGAACCATCACGGGCAGCTAATCGGCTCCAGGCTGAATGTGGAATTTCCGGATGCAACGCCGCTTTCGATCACGGCAGGCGATGTAAACCGCGACGGCTATGTAGATTTGTATATTAGCACATATATCAAGAATTCTCTATATAAAGGCGCCAGTATCTTCAACGATCCATCTTACGGGCCGGTGAGTCTGATGCTTCTCGGCGGACCCGGGGCATCGTTTCGCGATGCGACCATGGAGACCGGTTTGTATCGGAAGCACAATACCTTTACGGCACTGCTTGTCGACCTGGACAATGACGGCTGGCTTGACCTGGCAGTCGCCCAGGATACTGGAACGGTCAAGCTCTACCGCAACGTGAAAGGGCGATTCGAGGAACAACCCGACCCCACTGGATTCGGTTATCCCATGGGAATCGCCGTCGGCGACTTTCACGGGACCGGACGCATGGATCTTTTCTTCAGCAATTCTGGCAGCACCTTTCCGGATTTTATGATTCGTGGTGATCTGCGCGACCGACAGAAACTGGAAAAGAGATGGATACTTTTGCGAAATGACGGCAACTTCAAGTTCACCAATGTCGCGCAAGAATGGGGCATCGCGGACTTGGAATTTTCCTGGGGAGCGGTCGCCGCGGATTTTGACCTGGACGGATTCGAGGATCTTGTCGTGGCGGAGAATTTCAGCGCGTCACCCGTGATGCGTTTACTGAACAATCCGGGCCGATTCCTGGTACAGAGAAATCGTAGATTCATCCCCGCTGAAAAGCAGGCGGGCGTCGCCAATCCGTACCATACGATTTCGCCTATCGTTGTCGATGTAAACGGCGACGGCCGGCCAGACCTTATCTGGATCAACCTCGGTGCACCGGCGCGCGCGTTCATTAACGGCTCCACCGGCAACTCCCTGACCGTAGCGTTGCCGGAGAAAGCCGTCGGGTCGATCGTCAAGGTGACCCTGAACGATGGACGCGTGGTAACAAGGCAATTTGTGATTGGACAGGGGCTCTGCTCCGACCAGTCTCATGATCTGATCTTTGGATTGGGCAAGAGCAGGCCAATCTCTCTGGAAGTTCGATTCCCTTCGGGAGAAGTGCGGGTCATTCCAGCTGCGCAGTCAAACACACGGATCAAGGTCGATTAACGTCGATCGCATAGTCCCATAAATTGAACTTACTCTGTTCTTTGCTTTGGGATGGTGGCCAGTCTCAAACTCCCCTTGAGTGCGGACATCGCCAGAAATCCTTCCGGAAAACAGCTTGATGCTTGCGCCATGGCGCCACAATTTCAAGCAGCCAGACCGTAAGTGACAGACCTGCCAGCCACCAGAAGTAACTGTGCCAGCGTTTACCAGCTCCTCAGCTATGTAGGACAAGGAGCCGGCGTAGGCATCTACCCCGATCTTCCAGTATTTTTCCATGATTTCTTCGCACTACGCGTATTCATTCCGGACTCAACATGCGGTCCGGTCTGCCTGGCGCGCTGAACGTTGTTCTCTCTGTATTCATGAGCAAAGCGATCCGTCTCCATTCCAATCGCATCCAGAAACCAGATCTTCACATCGCGCAAGAAGACGCGCCAGATTCCGCCTTCAGTGAATCTCCGGGATGAAGTCAGACTTCTGACCGGACTCAGCCGTAAGCGACCCACACTCCTGAGCTTCTTGCATAAGTGCGCGGTTTCCATCAACCTGCGCGCCGGGAATCCGCCAATCCGATTGAATGCCTCTCTCTTCACGAAGACTCCCTGGTCGCTGTAATACTCCTGCCACAACAACCGAAACCGGAGTCGACTCACAAGCTCAATCAAACGGAGGGAAAGGCCGTCACCATCAAAACCAAAATCGAACGCTCCCCCCACGACACTGGAATCCTCGAGCACTCGCGCTATTTCCGCATCGAAGCGATCCGGTGGGAGAGTATCTGCATCAAGAAAGAAGAAAGTATCACCGGTTGCATTTTGGGCTCCGCGATTGGCAGCCTCTGCCCGGCTGCCCATCCTTTCGTCCTGGATAACGGTGACATTTAGAGCATGAGCAATGTCCGCAGTTCGATCCGTTGAGCCGCAATCACTGACCACGATTTCCGGGTCGGCGCCAGCCGCCTTCGCTCGAACCGCTCTTATTGTTCTCTCGATGCTTTCCGCTTCATTTAGCGTTGGAATGATGACGGAAAGTTTCATTTGGTCTTTTTAATCAGGCGTCGCTGCCGAGATATGGAAATCCTTGCGACATCAATACTCGCATAACGTCGATAGCCGCTGGCATCCCGAATTGGTTTTGGTAACAGTCCCTGGCGTTCGTAATAGCGAATCGTTTGTAAGTTTACATGTGCCAGAGAGGCAAGCTGACCCGCCGTCATGTTCTCCATAGATTGAAATGTCCTCACCCCGCGCAGCATGACAGTTGCTTTACATCCTTTGTGAATGTTTGCGCCGCGAGCTTCAGCCCTTCGACCATGGTCAGGTACGGAAACAGCTGATCCGCCAGATCGCGCACTGTCATACGAGCGCGGATGGCGATGGCCGCGGTCTGGATGACTTCGCTTGCTTCCGCCGATGCCACCTGAACTCCGAGCAGTCGGCCCGAATCAGCCTCGGCTACGATCTTAATGAAGCCGCGTGTGTCGAAGTTCGCAAGGGCCCGGGGGACGTAGTCGAGGGAAAGAGTCCGGCTATCGGTCTCGATATTTTTTTGATGTGCCTCCGCTTCTGAAAGTCCCACGGTCGCTACTTGCGGATCCGTGAAGACAACTGCTGGCATCGCCGTGAGATCCAGACTGGCATCACCGCCCGTCATATTGACCGCGGCCCGAGTGCCTGCGGCCGCCGCGACGTAGACGAATTGAGGCTGATCGGTGCAATCTCCGGCCGCAAAGATGTTTTGCGCGCCCGTGCGCATGTGCTCGTCGATCACAATGGCGCCCTGGGGACTGAGCTTAACGTTCGCATTTTCCAACCCCAGATTGCACGTGTTCGGAGCGCGTCCCGTGGCAACCAGCAATTTGTCCGCGCGCAGCTCGCCGTTGGTGGTGGACAATACGAACTCATCATTCGAGTAGGACACGGCGCGGGCCTGTGTTTGGGTCAGCACATCAATGCCCTCAGCACGGAAGGCCGCAGTCATCGCTTCACCGATGGCCGGATCCTGCCTGAAGAAGAGCGTGCTGCGCGCAAGAATGGTGACATGGCTGCCGAGCCGCGCGAATGCCTGGGCAAGTTCCGCCGCAACCGCCGCCGAACCGATCACGACCAGACGCTTCGGAATACTATCGGTGGCAAGAGCGTCGGTCGATGTCCAGTACGGCGTTTCTTTGAGGCCGGGAATCGGCGGGATGGCCGGGCTTGCGCCGGTCGCAATCAGGCAACGGTCGAATGGCACTTCCTGGTCCACTCCTTCGCTGACGCGGACACGCAGAGTTTGCGCATCCTTGAAAGTAGCATCGCCGCGCAGAACCGTGATCGCGGAATTGCCCGCAAGAATATTTTCGTACTTCGCTAGGCGCAATTCATCGACCCGCCCTTGCTGCTGCCCAAGCAATTGATCCCGGAGGATCGTCGGAGGCGCAGCACTGACGCCCGCATCAAATGGACTTTCCCGGCGCAGATGTGCGACGTGAGCGGCTCGAATGAGAATCTTCGATGGCACGCAGCCGACGTTGACGCAGGTGCCGCCAATCACGCCCCGCTCAATCAAAGTGACTGCCGCCCCTCTCTCGGCCGCTTTCAGCGCCGCTGCCATAGCCGCTCCGCCGCTGCCGATCACCGCAATTTTTAGCTTTGTCTCGCCCGCCTGTCTCGGAGCGCCGATGCCCGGCACGAGCGCCGTGTGGCAGACATCACACGTCATCCCCCGGATCGCCAGATCAACGCGCTCCATTTTGCGCCTCCCACCGAAAACTGAACGCGCGGTAGCCCGCCTTATCCACTGCGGCCGTGAACATCGCTTCCGTGACGTTAGCCGACATATCAACTCCAACGCGTGCCTCTTTCGCCTGGAGCGAAACCTGCGCATACATAACTCCGGGCACATTCTGCAAGGCCTTTTCTACGGCAGTGACGCAACCGCGGCAAGTCATCCCTTCCACGCGCATCACTGCGACCTTTTGCGTATTCACCGTCTGCACAGCAGTACTGGAGTGGCGTGCTGTAAGGAGATTCGGAACAGCGCTGAAGAAGAGCACCGCCACGGTGGCCACAATCAGGGCGACGCGAAACGGAGTCCGCGAGTCGCTTGCGGGGGGTGGCGGGGCGCTTCCCACGGTCCCCGGTTCGCAGGCGCAAATCTCTGCCGGCCGCCTCCGAAAGGCGAAGTAATAACCGACAGCGAGAAAGATGCCGGCCGCCGCAAGAAAGTAGGGGCGCAGACCCTCAAAAAACGCGCTGGCGCCAGTGAAAAGACCGATCCCAATGAGGGAGACAGCGATGGGCAGGGTGCAGCAGAGCGACGCGCCTACTGCGGCGGTCACGGCACCGACCATCACCCATCCTGAATTTTTGTTCGATTCCATTTTGATTCCTCCTGTTACACTCTATGATATGAGCCTATACTTAGGTACCGGTTACCCGATTTTTCGGGTGAAATCGAGATGTTTTCCCCGAAAAGGCTGCGGTCTCAACGTCGGAAGAACACCGTGCTCCGCTTCTCAGGCGAGCACGGGACATGCAAGGTTACTTTGGAAGAGTCTCTCCCACAGCTTTGATCTCAACTTCGTCACCCACCATAACTCCCCCGCCCTCGATTGCTTTGTTCCAGAGCAGGCCAAAGTCTTTGCGGTTGATCTTAAAGGCGGCATCGAATCCCTGATGCATATTGCCCCACGGATCTTTGAAGGATCCTTTGTATGTGAAGGAAACGTTAACCGGCTTTGATACACCACGCATAGTGAGCGTTCCAGACAGCAAGACGGGCACGCCCCGGCGCACCGTGGCTGGTTTCGCCTGAACAAAGGTAATTACAGGGAACTTGTCGGCGTCAAAGAACTCGGCGCTGCGCAGGTGATCATCGCGCTTGGCTTCGTTTGTATTGACTGAGGCCGTCTGAATCTTGACTTCGAGTCCTTCCAGCCTGGAAGTCTTTTCGTCGTATTTTGCAGTCCCCTCGAATTTGTCGAATTGTCCTCTCACGCTTGAGACCACAAGATGCGCGACCGTGAACTCAATACGTGTGTGGGAAACATCGAGCTTTAAGTCATTCGCCAGGAGCGCAGGCGACGTACATAATAGGGCTA
>JAEUSB010000100.1 GCA_016788865.1 Leptospirales bacterium | reverse complement strand
ATTTCGCGAACAAAAACGCCCCTAGCAAAAGTCAGGACGTGAGGGAGCGAAAAACAACTGGACCGAAGTTCCTGGCCATGCATCAACTTTGAAGGCTCATGTTTAAACCCAAGCTATTCTCCACACTGCGGGACTACAATCTCAGCAAATTCATCGGCGACGCCACCGCCGGGACGATCGTCGGAATTGTTGCACTCCCGCTGGCCATTGCTTTTGGCATAGCTTCGGGGGTTTCACCGGAGCGCGGCCTTCTAACCGCAATCATTGCTGGATTTCTGATCTCTTTTCTGGGTGGCAGTCGCGTCCAGATTGGTGGACCCACCGGAGCATTCGTCGTCGTGGTCTATGGCGTCGTCGAAAAACATGGACTGGAAGGATTGGCCATCGCAACCTTTTGTGCGGGGATCCTGCTTGTAATTATGGGCCTGGCCCGGTTTGGCTCGCTCATCAAGTTTATTCCGCATCCGCTCGTAGTCGGCTTTACCAGCGGCATTGCAGTCATCATCTTCATTTCGCAGGTGAAAGATCTGCTGGGTCTTCAAATTGCAAAACTCCCGGCGGAATTTCCTGCAAAGATTGAAGCTCTTGCCTCGCACATGTCAACTTTCAGCGTCGCTACATTGGCAATCAGTCTCGGTAGCATTCTTACAATTGTAATCTGGCAGCGTTTTGTGAAAAGGATTCCCGGATCGCTTGTAGCGCTGGTTCTCTCCACACTAATTGTTTACTACTTTGACATTCAAGTTGAAACAGTTGGCTCGCGATTTGGCGCCATCCCTTCCACGTTTCCAGCACCGTCGCTGCCCGCCTTTTCCCTTGCTACGCTCCGGGATCTCTCACAACCCATTCTGGTAATCGCGATTCTTGCTGCAATTGAGTCGCTGCTAAGTGCTGTTGTGGCGGATGGAATGATTGGAGGAAAGCATCGATCGAACATGGAACTCATCGCACAGGGAATCGCCAACATGGCTTCGCCGATCTTTGGCGGAATCCCGGCAACGGGTGCACTGGCACGGACCGCAACAAACATTAAGAACGGCGGTCGCACACCGGTGGCGGGCATGATTCACGCCATAGTGCTACTTGCTATCATGCTTTTTGCCGGCAAGCTTGCACGACTGATTCCACTTCCCACACTGGCTGCGATTCTAGCAATCGTCGCCTACAACATGAGCGAGTGGCGAACCTTTCTATCGCTCCTCAAGAATCCAGCAAGCGATGTCATTGTGTTACTCGTAACATTCCTGCTCACCGTCGTGGTTGACTTAACTGTTGCAATCGAAGTGGGACTGGTGCTCTCCATGTTCTTGTTCATGCGACAAATGGCCCTGGTCAGCAACGTCGGGGTTTACACTCGGAGCCTGGATGAAGACGAAGAAACAGAAGACCCGTTGGCTATTTCGCGCCGAAACGTTCCACCTGACGTTGCAGTCTTCGAGATCAATGGCCCCTTCTTCTTCGGGGCGGCCTATAAGTTCACAGAAGCCATTACGGCTATTTCCAAATTTCCACGCGTTTTAATCATCCGCATGCGCAACGTACCGGCCATTGACTCCACCGGACTCAAGGTCATCGAAGAGGTTCATAGATCCAGCAAGGAAAAGGGAACATCTCTGATTGTATCCGGTGTCCACTCGCAGCCGCTGTTCGCGATGGAGAAAGCCGGTCTCGTTAGTGTCCTCGGGGAAGAAAACATTTTTGGAAACATTGACGATGCGCTGAACCGTGCGCGTGCGATTCTAAATCTCCCGGAACAGATGGCACCTCAACCATACGTTCCAACAGTGAAGCGAGAGCGGCAAACTTGAAGCAAACGGGCAAATAACGCGAGTCTCAGTGTAAGTCACTCCGGCGTTGATGAGCACAAGAGCGGACTCGACAACGGATCAGACAACGAACTTTTCAGTGGACTTCCTCATTTGCTGCGCCAGCGCGCTGAGCGCTTCTGCCAGACCGACCAGCTTCAAGGCTCCATCCGTATTGTCCTGCGAGCCCGTCGCAATTTCCGTAATGCTCAATTCAACTTCACGTGAAGCGCGCTGCTGTTCTGAAGTCCCGGCATTGACCTCGAGAACCACCCGTCGAACTTTTTCGACATTCTCTGTGATCTGTTGAACTACAAGGGTGTGGCGTCTGGTGTCGTCTGAGATAGCACTGGCCTCGCGGTTCACGCGAGAAATAGCTTCGAGAATTGCACGCATATTGGCAGATACTCGACTCACTTTCTCTGTTCCACCGCGAATCGATTGAACGGAGGCCCCGATGATGCTCTGGACTTGCTTTGCCGACTTCTAGGTAAGATCCGCAAGGCGCGTAATCTCAGAAGCGACCACCGCAAATCCTCTACCGGCGTCGCCAGCTCGCGCGGCCTCAATTGCTGCGTTCAATGCGAGCAAATTGGTTCGATCTGAAATCTCCGTAATAACCTGCACAAATTCCTGAATCTTGTCTGAGGCCGTTAGAATCTCCGCCATGCTTGCAGTTACCTGGCGCACTTCTTCTTCATTCTTTACGGCCATCTGGGACGTGCTTTGAAACGCGCTCAGTACATAGTCGAGTGACGTTGCAACATTTCGATTTGATTCAACCAGATCCCCTATGCTTGTCTTTGTATCTACGATGCGCTTTACTGCGTCATTCATCGATTCTGACATACGCGTGGCGGAAGCGGAAAGTTCTTCGGCCGCGGCCGATATCTCCTCCACTGCAGCACTTTGCTGCTCGGATGTCGCGCTGAATCGTCCCGCCGCGTCTACAAGATTGCCAGCAGAGTCGGACAGGTCGGCGCTCGAATCCCTGACAGAACGCACAGAAGTTGCAAGGCCTTCCGCCATCCGATTCAAGGAATTCAGTATCTCCGCCATCTCATCCCCACCGACGCTTTCGATGCGTTCGCTAAGGCTTCCGGACGCGACACGCTCCGCGAAGTTACTGGCAGTATGAATCGACGCTCGGATTGAGCGAACCGTCAGATAGGCTGCAAAAAAACCACGCCGAGCAACCCGAGCGAAAATACACTTGTAATCAGCAAGTCAAAGTAAGCAGCGCGTATGCACGATGCAAAATGGAGTTCAAGTTCGTTCGCGCACGCTGCATCAGTTTCGATTGCGTCTCGATTGTTTTTGTCCCGAACGAAAAGATTCGATTGGCCCCCTCTCCGCCCCGGACATCGCCGTCGAGAATTTCCTGGGCAAGCCTCTGGAATTCCGTCCGGGCCGCCTCGTACTCCTGAAATAGAGGCCTGATTTTCGCAGCAGCAGATTCGTTGGTCTGCCCAAGGAAGTTGAGATGCTCTTCGATTTTCTTTTCAGTTGCAAGGTTTTGATTCATCAATCCTTGAAATAGAATCCGATCCTGGTCAGTTATTCGACCACGAAACAAAGCGGCGGTAACGAGAGCACGACTCCGGCCAATGAATTCGGAGGAATCGTTTACATGTTCAAAAGCGATCAGGACCAGATGAAATGCAATGTGTTCATGGTCCAATATCAGAGCGGATTCGTTAAGGACAATTCGGTCCAGGTCATTCACCATCTCCACAAGATTGGAGAAGACCCGGAAACTCTCATCTGCAGAATCAAAATTGATCTTACTGACTGCATGGATTGCTTCGCGTACTTCCGGCCACTTTGCCCGTGACTGCGGCAGGCGGGCAAGATCGTCTTCTAGTTTATCGATATCGAGAGTTGCTTCGTGCATTCCCTGAACCGCATTTCGCCGCGCTTCAAGGAACGCCGTTTCCTTGCTGGCTATGTGAGCTCTGGTCGCACCTCGCGCGAGGGCTGTCCGGATTGATAGATTTCTAAGGGCGGCTGCGACATGCAGTCCGGCCCGCTCAAGCTGGTTGTCCCGAATAACTTTAAGTTTCTCAAAGACAGCCGGGTCTGAGGTACCGCAACGGCGCAAAGAAAAAGGGTTATAGGCGCGTAGCGACTTTTAGCTTCTTCAAGAGAACTCCGCCATTTTTCCAAATCGCCTGGAAGAGATCTTGTCCACTGAACGGGACCAGGGATCTCCCAATGATTCATTCTAGAATCGGAAAAATAGGCTGCATACTGGCATGAGTATGGGTTTTGATCAAGGAAAATCCAGTGAATTTCTGAACGGGAAGAAAATTAACAACGTCTTTTAGCCGCGCAAAAAAAGTATAACGTCAAGAGATCCGGAATCGTTCCAGCGGATCCAGGATGTGTGTCATTTGAACCCCGAAGAATTCGTCAATGACTACAAGTTTTCCCCGACCAAATAGCCTGTCGTTGACGTAGATGTCGACTTCGTCGCCAACGTTCTTGTCGAGTTCAACAATCGAACCTTCACCCAGCATCATGACATCTTTGATGTTCATTTGCGTTCGGCCCAGCTCAACGGTGAACCGGAGCGCAACGTCCATGAGCAATTCCATGTTGTCTTTTGCATCATGGGATTTTGCAATCGGTCTAGACGAGGCGCTCTGCGATGGCCGCGGGGGACCGCCCACTGCACCTGCAATTGCCATCAGGGCATCGTTATCGAGGCCCGGAGGTGCCGAAGCAGGCGAATCGCTACCGCCGCCGGAAATCAGTGAATCCAGATTAAGGTCGTCGCCGCCAGTGCTCCCACCGCCGGACTTAGCCGGCCCGGACGCGGGGGTTTCGTCGCCCATGCTCAGAAGGGCGTCTATTTCTTCCTGGGAAAGGCTGCCGTCTTCCGCCATAACCCCATTATCGACAGGGTTTCTAGATGTCGATAGAATACAAAGTGCGATCCTTTTTGTGGAGAAAGCTGAGGCGACTCTTTACCCCCGGGCCGGCCCGACTCGTCGTCGAGACCGAGCTCCCCCTTCGCCCGGGCGAACTCGAATCACGCCTGAAGCGGATGATCCAGCCTGGTCCGGCCGGGTCGCTCCCGAACGTCCTCGTGGAAGCCAGCGAGATTGGGACGTTTCGATCGCGCGTAACCATGACTGCGCGGCTGCCGGAAATCCCTGGTAGTCGATCTCTCCTCTCTCTACTTTCGCCGGCTCTGCGACGAGCATTCCGGAGAAAGACAAACCAGCTCTTGCTTCCCAACGCCAGGGCACAGCGGTTACCAGGGGGTATTTACGAAGCCCTGATCGTCATGCCAATCCGCGCAGATTCCTTTCACGGCCAGCCCTTCCTGAACGCCGATTCGGGTGAATCCCACAAGGGTCGATCCACCTTCTATCTGCAGATTCACCTGACTCAAACACCGGTTCCGTTCGAAGAAAATGCAGCGCATTTTTCTCTCTTCGAGGAGGTTCGGGTTCTCACGCGCACCGGTATGTGGCGCGGCTTTGTTCAGGTTCCTGGAACGATCCAGACCACACTGCTCCCGGGTGCCGGAGGGAATTTGTATTTTGAGAAGAAGGAGATTCGGGTCGTCCTGGGGGACGAAAAGAAAGACCACCGACTCGAAACCGTTTTTGTCCTGGACCGACCATTTGGACTTGGAGATTCCCTGCCCGCAATCACGAGATCCCCAAGGAATCTTTTTCATTTCAATGATGAACTCGATCTCATTGTGGAACAACAGGAGTTAACCCGCGCCGTAAATCAAATCGTCATGCTTGAATCCAGTGCTGCGGCAAAAACCATTCTACCATTTCTGGCGCAGGAATTCGCGATCCAGGACCTTGAAGCCACGGGTGTTTCGGTCTTCATTCCGGTGCTTGAAATTACAAAATTGAAAGCTAAAACGCTTCCAGCCCGCAGTCTGGTCTTCTAGATTGGGCACGTGCTATCTTTCGGTTCAGTCTTTGCCGGTGCAAAACGCATCGCCCAAACCTCAGCAACCCTGACAGAAACAGGATTTGGCTGGCTCCTTGGGAAACGACCTCCAGCCCCAATGTTTCTGCGGCAAACATTTGAGAAGCTCGGCACAACGTATATTAAGCTGGGCCAGTTCATTGCAAGCTCACCCTCCCTCTTTCCTGAGGACTACGTGCGTGAGTTTCAGAAATGTCTGGATCAGACAACACCCATCCCGTATTCCGCAGTCGTAAAGATTCTGCGCGAAGAGTTTGGGGACCCGCACAAGATCTTTCTGGACATTGATTCGACCCCAATGGCGTCCGCGTCCATTGCCCAGGTTCACGCCGGAAAGCTGCGCGACGGAACGCCGGTAGTCTTGAAGATTCAGAAGCCAGGTGTCAAAGACGTGATGCTGGCCGATCTGAGCTTCCTGTATGCTGGCACCAAAGTCCTCGAACTACTCATTCCAAACTTCAAGCGGATGTCTCTTTCCGGAATTCTGGAAGATATCTCCACGACGATTCTACAAGAATGCGATTTTGAATTGGAAGCGCAGCATCTGGTTAAGTTTGGAGAATTCTTACAAAAGATGGATCTGACCGGCGTCGCCACGGTTCCCAAAACATTCCCGGAAGCTTCAACAGCTCGCGTACTGACCATGGAACGACTCTACGGAGTTCCCATGACAGACCTTGAAAGCATTCGCCAGGTGACGTCAAACCCGGAAGAAACCTTGATCCGCGCGCTAAACGTCTGGATGTCCAGCCTCATGCTCTGTGATTTCTTTCATGCCGATTTGCACGCCGGCAATCTCCTGGTGCTACGAGATGGCCGGATTGGATTCATCGATTTTGGAATCGTTGGCAAGATTCAGAAGAAGACCTGGAGGTCTATGAATCAGCTGATGGTGGCCCTGAACACCCGCAATTACAAACTGGCTGCGCAAAGCCTCATTGGAATTGGAGCCGCAGATGAGAATGCGAATAAAGAACGCTTTTCTCAAGAACTCAAAGCTCTTTTTGAGGGAATGGATCAGCTTGCAGCAAAAATCCAAACCGGCGATCTAACCGTGGACCAAACTCGCGCGCAGGAGTTAATGCTGCAAATGGCGAAGATTGGAGAGAGAAATGGAATCAAGTTTCCAAGGGAATTCGCTCTGCTGATCAAACAGTTTCTGTACTTCGATCGTTATATCAGACTTCTTGCACCAGAACTGGATATGATTCAGGATCCGCGCATTCAGCGAATGATCGAAAGTAATGATTAGTGGCGGACTTGAGAGCGCGCACTAGAATGCTTCAAGGCTTCTAAACCTGACGCGCGCTTCGAAGTAAGTCCGCGCCCGACTTCACCATCCAGGATTTAAAAAGCTCCAGGGCCCGTCCCCGGTGGCTGCGTGCGTCTTTCTCGGCAGGCGATAGTTCAGCGAAAGTGCGTTTTGTTTCGAGATCAAGGAAAATCGGGTCATATCCAAAACCACCGGTGCCGCGTTCCTCGTGAATGATCTGCCCCTCACACTCACCGCGAAAGAGTAAATCCTGTTGACCTGGAATCGAAACGGCGATCACGCAAACGTATCGCGCTGTGCGCTCATGATCCGGAATTCCCTTGAGATTCTTGAGGATGAGCAGTCGCCGATCCCTGTCGTCGAGACCTTCCCCGCCATACCGCGCGCTGTATACGCCCGGCTCACCGTTAAGAGCGTCCACCACAATGCCCGAATCATCCGCAATTGCCGGGACGTTAGCCGCTGTGGCAAGCCACCGAGACTTGAGGGCAGCGTTTGCCTCAAACGTAACGCCGGTTTCCTCAACATCCATTCTTAGACCCAGATCCGCCGGGGAAAGCAATGCTATATCAAGCAGTCTTGAAAGTTCTCTGACTTTATGGGGGTTGTTCGTGGCCAGCGCCAGCCTGATTGGCGAACCAGCCATCAAATGGCGACAAAGGTTTTAAGGGCGTCTTCGCGGTTTTTGAAAAGCGGAAACACGCGATCGAGCATGGTCATATGTAAAATATTCCGGACGTAACCATCATCCACCACGAGCTTTAGTTCACCTTCTGCTCTGCGGAGTTTGCGATGTTGCGAAATCAATATACCGAGCGCTGTGGAGCAAATGTAGTTCACCCCGGCAAGATCTATCAAGACGGCCGCGCGCTTGCCACCCGACATATCATTCAGTTCTTGCTGGAATACCTCTGCATCATCCGGCTCAAGTTTACCGGAAATAATGAGAACCTGGACCCCGGGGCTGGTTTGGCGCGCTATTTCTATCATATGGGCAATTCCAATTCCTCTCGCATTGCAAGTGTGAGTATGTGCACCTTTTTGGCTCCGGCGCTCTTCAAGATGCGCGCAGCTTCATTGGCTGTTGCGCCCGTAGTGAACACATCATCCAGGACGACATAATTCTCCACGCCGGAAATTCCAGAGACGACCCTCAGGGAGTCCCGAATCTCAAAATACCTGCCTGCTTGATTTCTATGGCTCTGCTTTTTGTTTTTGCCAATCCTTTTTTTGCGAAGATCAGTCCCGAACGGAATTTTGAGCAATTTGCACACCCTCAAGAGATCATTGCATGGGAAGAACGAGCGAAACGAGCGTTTCCCACCTGAAATGACGCAGGCACGGTCCACAATCAGTCCAGCCAGCGCATCTCGCAGGAAAGGAAGGAACAATTGGACGATGTGGCGCTCATTTTCGAACTTCCAGCGGTGAATTAAAGCGCGGATGGTCCCTTCGTAGGGAAACAGAGACCGATGCGAGTCAAAATAGACTTCCTGTGAGCTGCATTTGGGACACTTTCCCCTGACCAGGAAGAACCAGCAACGCTCACATCGCCCCAATGAGTTAGTGCGCAGAGGATTCAAGTCATGAATGGAACAGAGGCTGGTACCTTCTTTGCCGCATTCAACGCAAACCGGAGTAAAGAGCAAATCTGAGAAGCGCATACCCGATAGGGTGCGGGAAACGCAGGTCGATGCGCAAAAAAAAAGCCGACCTCTCCAGGCCGGCTTCTTTCATGAAACGTGTACGGGTTATTCTACGTTTGCGCGGAGGTCTGTTGCAGGCGGATTGTCATCCACAATGAAAGTGATCTTTTTAACATCGCTTTCGTTGCCTACAGCATCAATTACCTTTGCTTGAATTGTGTGCTCTTTTTCCAGGTCGAAATACAGCGTGCTGCTGTATGTTTGCCATTCTTCAGAAGCATCAACACGAACCAGGATTTGCTCAACGCCTGATCCTGTGTCCGCTCCTTCAATCTTGAAACCGGTACGGCGCTTGGCGTAAACTTTGTCACCCAGCGGCATGAGAGGCTCAGAAGGAAGGATTTCAACAGTTGGCTTTGCAGCATCCACATCGATCAGTATAGATCCCTGAGTTTTGTTCCCAACGTTGTCTTCTGCTTTGTATTGAATCAGCTGTGAGCCCGGAGCAGTAAGCTTGATTACTTCTTCTTGATAGGCTTTCAGGTCATCGCTGTTAACACCATACACAGCGCTTTTTACGCCGGAGAAGTCATCAGAGATTCTGATTCCGAATGAATTGTTAGGAGAGCTGAAGTTTCTGCCGTTTTTTACGACAAATGCTTTGGCTGGAAGGATGCTGATTTCCGGGGCGCGGTTATCCGTTACAACATGGTAAACCTGGTCAACTTCTTTGTTTCCAGCCTTATCAACGGAACGGTATACGATAGTATGTGGGCCTTCTTTGTCGAGAACCAGTGGCGCTACATAGCGACGGTTTTCTGACTCGTCTACGCGGTATTCGATGTAATCAAGACCTGACAGATTGTCTGCAGCCTTGAGCACGAAGCGAACGCGTGATGTGGCGTAGTTTTCCTTGGCAGGGCTGGTCCAGATGCCAGTTCCTGTTGTAGCAGCAGGCTCAGCCTGTTGCTTGGACGGCTCTACTCCTGGGTTGAGTCCTGGATCAGTTGCTTTAGTGTCTTTAGCAGGTTCTTGTGCAAATACAATGGATGAAAGAAAACCCATTGCCAGTATTGCAGATAAACGTTTCATGAAGTCCTCCTGAATTGGAACCTTCGGCGGGCAAAGTGTATAAACTGGATAAACTTATAAAAAGAAGCCCCCTGTCAAGTCTGTTCATGAGATTTTGTATCCTCACGTCATTTGCCACACTGGGTGCTGAGTCCCTGGGCAAGACGGTTCTGCTGAGCGAGTTTCCGGGGCCCGCCTGGACGGTTCAGGGGCGCGCCGGCCGTGCCACCAGCTTCATTACGCCGGGCTTTGAGGGTGGAAATGCACTTCGCGTGCAGGCAAAAGGCCCTTCTTTTCGCCTTCTACCGCCGTCTCCGATACCAATTCAGGCGCGCACTCGCCAGATTTCCCTGCGAGCCACGGGGACCGGGAAGCGTGATACGCTCTTCGCTATCGTCCGCGACGCATTTGGCCAGGAGCAAATCGTCAGAATTGGGCTTTTGGATTTTCGAGAACCAAGAATCCTGACGGCCGACACATCGAGGCTCGCTCAGATGGTGCGATTGCAGCCCCGCGGTCTGACATTGATTGCTCTTTACCTGGTTCCAGCCAATCCAGACGAAGATTGTCAAATCACAATTGCCGAGCTGAAAGCTCTCGTCGAAGAACCGTTTCGCGTTCCCGCCGATCCATTTGGACCGCCGCCCAAACCTTAGTTGATGCGATCGAGGATAGCCTTGCGCCGTGCCTCGTATTCTTCCTGCGTGATCAGTCCCTGTTCGAGGGCTTGTTTCAAGTCCGCCAATTTTTTCGTAGCGTCGTCGTTAGCTGGCTTGACCTCATTTTTTGTTGCGTCAGTAGCCGGCCTGGCTTCAGAACTGGTCTCACGGATTTCAGGTTTGCTCTCTGGTTTTGTGGCTTTGTCCTTTGGGGTGTCCGCCTTAGGCTGCATTTCCGTAGCTGCCGGTTTGGTTTCCTTTGCCTCAACCTTTTGCATTCTGGAATCGGTTTGGGGTTTTATTTCGGTTTTGGTTTCGGTTTTCGCCGGTTCCGGCTTCCGATCCGGGCGTCCTTCGTCCCGTTTCATGTCAGATTCGCGATTTGCGGGATCACGTTCTTCGCCTTGATCCGACTTGTCGCCCGGACGGTCCTGTCTGCGATTTTTTCTGGGTTCTTCAGTAATATGGGTGTCAACGTCAGGCGGAACGGAGGGCAGACTTTCGATCTTGTCGAGGGAAAATACCACCCAGGTATTGTGAGTCATGCCATTGATCTTCTTGTGCTGGTAAAAAGGCGATGGTTTGATCATCAGATCGTTATAGGATCGTTTGAGGCTGACCGGCAGAATGCTTAACCATTCCTGGCGCTCAAGCATATCGTTGTGCGGAATCTCTTGTCGAATCTCACCAAGGACCACATTCAGGCCGGCCTCGTCGAACCAGGATACCATCGTAGTCCGTTCCATCTGGCTGAGTACGCTCTTGTTCGGGTCGTGGCGGATTACGGTGACAAGACGTTTGGTGTTGTCGAGGCGGGCCGAAACTTCGCGCATTCTGTGGGCAAGGTCGCGCAATTGCTCATTATAGAATACCCGCCGGGTAACACCGCCCCAGGTGCTCGCTCGTTCGTAGCTCAGCGTGGCAAAGACCCGGCTCAGCTGGTCCTCGGTAAGGTCAATGTAGGGGATCTGCTTTGGCATCTGATCCCGTATGGCCTGTGCCGGAAAGTCATCTGAATCCAGCCGGAAGAATGCCTCCTGGTCGCCGGTGAAGATGGGTTCCTTGCGATTAAACGAAGGGCCACAGCTCAGGAGAAGAATTAGGGCAAGAAGGCCTGGTACCACACTACGCATGGTATTAATGTCGGCTAGGACTGTAGCTCAGGAAAGCGGACGAGAGCATCATTCTGCTCGAGCAATTCAAAGATTTTATGCAGGCCAGCCAGCCGAAAAACGGAGTGCATGGACTTGTTCAGGCCACAGATTAGAAATACCCCACCCCGTTTCTTGACCTCTTCCGCACACCGGAGCAGGATTCCGATACCGGAGCTATCCACGAAGCGGATTTTGGCAAAGTCAATGAGAACCTCGACCTGGGTTTCCTGATAATGCTCCTTGAACAGGTCGAAGAAGTCCCGGGCATTCTCCATCTTAAGATCATCGGTGATCCGTAGACAAAGCCGTTGGGTCGATTGGGTGACAACATCAATCATTGAAGCTCTTCCGGCGACACGCCTTTCAGCGTATGGGGAAATCCCTCACGGTCCATAAACTGCACAATGATTTTATCAGGTCCGGTGGTGATTTCCATCACGCGCACCTGGGTGCCTTCATTGACGAAAATACCCTTATGCAGGAAGGTTTTGCGGTTCAGACGGTAATCCGAACCAACTTGCGGGTCAGCCAACCGTAGCCCCCGCTTCTTCCATATATATGTCCATGCCCGATTTGACCATATCCTTAAAGAGATGGGTCTTGTTGGGATCCAGGCGGGTTCCAATATCGTAGAGTGCCCCGTCGAATTGTGCACCATCCAGGCGCGCCCCCGTCAATTTGGCCCATCGCAGGTCCGCCCCGCGCAAATCCGCCCCGGTCAAGTCAGCGTTGTTAAGGATAGCCCCGCGATGGCGGGCACCACTCAGATTGGCGCCCCGGAAATTCACGTTCTGTAAGAAGGCATTGGAAAGATTGGCGCCCCGCAGGTCCACGCCGCTGAGATCCTCGCCTTCGAGAATGATCTGGTTCAATTTCATCTCGCGAAGATGTCCCTGGCGCTTCAGCGCTTCGATTGCAGTCCCGCGAGAAACGCGCTCTTCGGGTCGAATTCCGGTTCCATTTTTCAAATCGGCAACGGCCTTTTGAACCGCTTCCACTGCCGAACCAGGATAGTTCTTCCGCCTTTCCGGAAACTCGAACATTCCTTCAATGTCTTCGATGGTGATGGCAGCCGCTTGATCCACACGCTTACCCTTGAGCCACTCTGTTGCCATTGCGAGCGAAACCAGGCCAAAGCCACAGCCTGTAGTTGTGAATGATGCGTCTGTAATTTGATCCCCATCTACTTTCAGGTAGAGCCGGTACCCATCGCCACAGCCTACGTTCCGATAGGAAGATACGACAGACGCGTCTTCCATCTCGCGATAGTTCATGCGCTCATCGTTTATCTTCTTAAATCGTTCAAAATCCATCTTATTGATCCTTAACTTCTACGCGAAGGCTCCCAGCCAATTCCGGGGCTCTGGAAACTGTGAAGGCTATGAACAGAACCTTGAATCTGCGCGCTGTAAGAGCGTTTTTCGAATCGCAGCTTGCCCGAATGCAAAGCCTCGTGTAGCTCCGGAATTGTGCGCACTCCCATATCCTGGAAGCTCTGCTTGAGACCTTGCAGTAGATATGGAACGAGCTGAAACATGGAACCCTTGTCGACGACGAATCCAGCAACTCCCTGTGCCACTTTCACTTCCTGATCCTCAGAGAAGTAGCGCTTGTCTCCCCCAGCTTCCATTGCTTCGAGCGAGGCCATTCCCCGGTATTTCTTCAGGCGAACGCCGTTTTCATAGAAATATTCTCCCGGAGTTTCCTGCGTTCCGGCAAACATCGATCCCATCATGGTAGTCGAGGCGCCGATCGCCAACGCATTGGCCATATCACCGATCGTTGAAATCCCACCGTCAGCAATGACCGGCACACCGTACTTTTTAGCGTACTTGCCGGTATAGTAAACAGCGGTGGCCTGGGCGCGACCCACGGCCATTACATCCTGTGTAATGCAAATAGAACCGGGTCCCATTCCAATTCGGAGCGCGTCGGCACCGGCGCGAATCAGATTAACGCACTGATCTGTAGTGACAACGTTACCCGCAATTACTTCGAGACTCGGGTAGTTCTTCTTGATGTATTTGATTGTTTGCACTTGATAGTTTGAATTACCCTGCGCAGAATCAATGACTACAATGTCTGCGCCTGCGCGATACAGCGCATCAAGGCGATCATACGCTTCCATTTTGGTAGAGATAGCGGCACCGACCATTAGTCGTTTTTGCGAATCTTTGGAAGCAAAAGGAAACTCCTGGTTCTTCTTGAGATCAGATCGACACATCAGAGCAACCAGATAGCCCATTTCATTGACGATTGGCAGTTTGCCCTTCTTGGATGATTTCAGTATCTGATTCGCGTCGGTGAGCGAAATCCCCTCTTTGGCTGTTACCACGTCGCGCGTCATAACTTCGCTTAACCGGATAGTACGATCTTTCTCAAAATCAACATCGCGGTTGGTTACGATCCCAATTAACCTCGAGTTTCTGGTTCCATCTTCAGTGATGGGGATACCGGAAAAGTTATAGCGATGCTTGATCATATCGAGATCGCGAATTGTATTGTGAGGCCCAAGCACGATTGGATCTTCAATGAATCCGTTTTTATATCGTTTCACTTTCTCAACGAGCTCAACCTGCCGCTCGATTGAATTGTTGTAGTGAATGATTCCAAGGCCGCCGATCAGTGCCATCGCTATGGCCATGCGATCTTCAGTGACCGTATCCATTGGAGAAGAAATCATTGGACGGTGGATTTTTAGATTTCTTGTGACGCGGGTTTCAAGTTCCACATCACTGGGGTGAAAGTCTATGTAGCCCGGAAGGACCAGGTAGTCTCTATAGGTTAAACCCGTGCCACCTGAGAAGATCTCCTCTGCCGCATTGCCATCTGGGACGAGAATCTCCGGTGTGCTGTCCTCCATGAGCGATGGGTCAAGCATGGGTTCTTTTATCATGGGGAATCCTGATTATGACGCATATCATTTCAAGCAAATTCCCTGGGGTTAGCCCTAAATGATACGTTTCTTTCGTAGTTCTTCTATAGATAAAGCATCCAGCCCCACGGAGGAAAGCACTTCTAGCGTATGCTCCCCGTGCGCCGGAGGAGGCAGACGATCGAGGTCGCAGGGGGTGCCGGAAAGGTGGAATGGGGAGCCTATTTCCACAATCTCGCGTTTCCCGCGGACTTTTCGACGGACCATTCCCCGCGCCTTCAATTGCGGGTCTTCAAAGGCCTGTGCGACAGATTGAACAGGACTCAGACATGTCTCTGTGTTTTCACAGAGCGGCATCCACTCAGAAAGGTCCCTCGAGGCAAACAATTGCGTCAGAGCAGCCTTGAGCTCTGCCAGTTGACCCGATTTCAATAGATCCGCAAGCTCTTCGCGCCCGGCCTGCCGGAGGAATGCGCGAAAGAAGCGCTCCTCAAGCGATCCAAGCATGACATATCTCTGGTCCTTTGTCCGATAGACGTGATAGTTTGGTAAGCCGCCCGAAAGTGGAAGAGTTCCGCGCTCCGGAGATTTTCCGGTCAAGGCGAAATCAGCCGCCTGGAGTGGGATCATTGAAAAGGCGCCGTCCATCATGCTGACATCCACGAACTGACCGCGACCAGTGCGCCCCCGTGCAACCAGTGCTGCGAGAATTCCAGACAATGCGATCAATGTGCCGCCGGCAATGTCTGCGATTTGAATCCCGGGTACTACGGGCGCCTCAGCGCCAGTTAGATCCATTACCCCGGCTCTGGAAATATAGTTTCCGTCGTGTCCTGCAAAATCGCGCAGTGGACCGGTTGCGCCATAGCCAGAGATCGCGCAATAGACAAGTTTGGGAAACTTCTCTTTTAGTTGCGAATAACCGATTCCCATTTCCTCCATTTTTCCTGGTCTGAATCCCTCAAGCAGTACGTCTGCGTCGGCGAGGAGTTTGAGTAGAATGGCGCGGCCCTCCGGGCGCATGATATTCAGCGTTACGGATTTCTTGTTACGATTCAGCAGAAGGAACATAGTACCGTCTTCGCGCGCAGACGGTTCAGATTGTCCGGCCCCATCTTCAACGGCGGACTTCTCAACGCCACCGAATCGCATATCAGAATAGCGCGTCATGTCTGCGGCACGCGGGTTTTCAATTTTGATTACATCTGCGCCCATATCTGCAAGGTGCTGACTGCAGAGAGGTCCGGGCAGCAGCATTGACAGATCAACTACGCGAATTCCTGTGAGAGGTCCCGCTTCAGCTCCCATCTGAAAACTAACCGTTAGTCGACATCTGAGAAGCGATCATCCACAGTCCAATGACCAGGAAGCCAATCCCACCCCATTGAATCAAATTGAGCGTCTCATTGAAGAATATGCGCGAAGCCACCAGCACAATCGCAAATCCGAGGGTTGTCATCAACGGGTAAGCTGTAGAAAGCGGAATCCCCTGGCCGAGAACGTATCGATATGCAAGGAATGCGAGGCCAAAAGAAGCCAGGCCGGCGATAAGAATTGGATTTAGCAGAAAGCCTCGCACAAAGCCCTCCGCCCCATCCGCATCTTTGGTAAGAGCCGACGCCTTTACCAGAATATTTGCCAGGGCGTTCAAGACGATTGCCAGACCAAATACAACCAATGCCACGGGTTTCATATTACCTGCTCAGCCCAGGACGAGCTTAAGAAAAGATTTCTCGCCCACGGTGATGCGGAGCCTCAGGCGGGCAATCCATATTGATTCCAGGACGGATGGATCCAGGTCCAGATCACGAATTCTGACCGCATCCTTTTCAGTGGTAATCCACCGAAGCGACCCCTGGATCAATTTTGTCAATTCCGGGGCTGTATATCGGTGATGATCACCGAAACTTTTCGTGCTGACCACTTTCATTCCGTTTTCTGCGAGCATGCTGTAAAAGGCCTGGGGATTCCCAATCCCACAAAAGGCTCCCACCCCGATATTGGGATTGTGCCTGGCGGTCCGCCGGCCCACAGTCGAACCTCTTCTCTGTTTCTGTTCTGGAGTTGTTGCGGCCAGCATTGTAGATTGTAAGAAGGGAACCAGCCCCGCAAATTCGTGGACAGATTGAAATATGGGGAGCGAGGGAAAGCGAGTGCGAAGCAACGAGAGCCAGCTCCTTGCATGAACGGAATCGCTCCGGGTTAGCAAGACAGCGGAAGCGCGCAGTAGCGCATCGACGTCTTCTCGGAATTTGCCTCCCGGAAACACGCGCAGCCTTTCTGGCGGAAGGGTTGCATCAATCAAGACGAGATCAACGTCCCGAGCAATCGAAGGATTCTGAAACGCATCGTCGAGGAAGATGATCCCGGAATTTCCGGCGAACCGCCGAATCAAATCGATTCGATCTCGACCTGCCGCAACGCGAAGCCCGGGCACCTGAGCAAGCAACATGGCCTCATCGCCAGCAGAGTCGAATGTGGAAACCGTTTGTCTTCCGTCGGAAACAAGGCCTGCAGATCGTCCGCCGTATCCACGCAGCACAACCATTGGATTTCTCTTGCGCGCCTTTTCCGCAAGATAGGCCACCAGCGGTGTCTTACCAGTGCCTCCCATTGAGAGATTCCCAACCGAGACGACTCGCACCTCAAATTTTACAGCACCTTCCTTTCTGCGGCGAAAAACAAAATGATGGAGCGCCAGATATATCCTGGATAAGAGTCCGATCATTCTTGAAATTGCATCTCGTGAAGCTTGCGATAGACTTCCCCGACCGCCAGCAGCTCTTCGTGCGTACCACGTTCAACGATTTGCCCCTGTTCCATTACAAAGATCTGGTTTGATCGGTAAACAGAGGAAAGGCGGTGGGCAATGATAAAGACAGTTCTGCCGAATAGCAAGCGCTCCATCGCCTCATGGACGAGCTTCTCGCTCTCATTGTCCAGCGCGGATGTAGCCTCATCGAAAACCAGAATTGGCGGATCGAGCAGAATTGCACGTGCAATAGCAATTCGTTGCTTCTGCCCGCCGGACAGCATTACACCGTACTCTCCGACACTCGTTTCGTATCCTTGCGGCAACTCACTAATGAAGTCGTGCGCGTTCGCGGCACGAGCAACTTCAATGATACGCTCCATTGGGATATCGAGTCTGCCGTAGGAGATATTCTCTTTTATTGAAGTGTGAAACAAAAAGATATTCTGCGTAACAATGCCGATTGCTGTTCTTAGATCTCGAAGCGCGAAATCTCGCAAATCGTGCCCGTCGATCAAGATCTGTCCGGAATCCGTGTCAAAAAATCTTGGAAGTAGATCCATGAGAGTGGACTTGCCAGCACCAGAAGCGCCGACAAAGGATACAGTTTCACCTTTTCTAACCGTTAGATTTATGTTGCTCAGAACCGTGCGGCCCGTCCCCGGATACGCGAACGACACATTGCGATACTCAATCTGGTTTTCAAGTGTGCGCAAGCGGATTGGATTTGGTTTCTCAACAATGGCCACAGGTGTGTCTAGCAGCTCAAAAATTCGCTGACCCGCTGACATCGCAGCACTGGTCAGATTCACCAGAATTGAGACCTGCTTGATGGGTCGCATCAAAAAGATAAGTGCAAAGGCAAACGCAAAGAACTGGCCTCTTGTAATGTGATCCTTGTAGATTTCATACGCTGCCCAGGAAAGGAATCCCACTACGGCAATAGTAGCAACCAACTCAGTAAGCGCCGGGCCAACCTGATGGTAATAATGACCTCGGAACGTGTCTTGATAGAGACGTTGATTAGCCTGCTGAAATCGTCCCATCTCGAAACGCTGCATTGAAAACGCCCGAATTACCCTGATGCCGCTCAGTATCTCGTGAATGTGCGCCCCAAGATCAGCCAGGCGTTCCTGCTGACCCTTTGCGGCGCCGCGAATTTTTCGAGCGAAGCGAGCAACGGGTGACGAGAGTATTGGGATTGCAACGACTGCGAGCACGAGCATCTTCCAGGAGATGATTGCCAGGAACGCCAGATGAGTCACTATATAGAGCAAATCAACCAGACCCTCTTGAAACTCTGAGGAAAGATTCCGACCCACCGATTCGGCATCATTGATAATCCGGCTCATAATGAAGCCTGTCTGGTTCTCGGTGAAATGGTTGAGGCCAAGTTCGTTGAGTTTTGCGTATAACTCCATTCGGAGATCTCGCACTGCCATGAGGCCCGCAGTCCCAATACAATAGAAGGCAATGGTAAGACACAATAGCTTCAAGAGATAGATTGGCAGAACGACCGCGCATAACGTAATGACGACTTCACGCGAAGATTTACCCTGCACCTGTGCGTTTGCCCAGAGTTTGACGGAGTATGCGCGGGCTTGCAATCGATCGAAGTACGGAGGGTCCCGCATTTTCTCAAACTCAGCCTGACGGTCACGATCTTCCTGACCAATCTGAAAGAGTTCAATGGGCCCGGTTTCACCTATGGCATTGAAAATAGGCACCAGAGCAGTGATAGAAAAGAGGTTGGCCAGTGAAACAAGGAACGAGAACACGAGCCCGAGGAAAACCCGCGTCTTATAGTGGAGCACATACGACAACAATCTCGCCGTAAGCTTCCAGGTGGAAGGTGTTTTAGAAACGGAAGTCTCCAATGCCAAACACAAATTGAAATTTAGAATCACCGGGAATCGGCTTGAGCTTCAGCCCTGATTTGTGGTAGAGCTTCTGAGCAAGAAAGAGGCGCAGCGGCAGTACCGGAATCTGGATTCTAACTCCAAATCCCCATGAGTAAAGCGTTCTGTCCAGTGATAGATTTCGCGCGGAAAGGACGGCCCGCCTCGGGTCATTCCAGTCGTAGTAAGAGTCGAACGGATAACGAGCGTAGGTAAGCAGGTTATACCGCTCAAGAAGATACAATTGGGTGGCGTCGAGCCGAACGTTGCTGGCCGCAACAATATCACGATACGAGTCCGTGTAAGTCTTATTGTCCCCGGTAAACTCGCCAATATTATCAAACATTGTTCCGGCATCCAGGAATGCGGCCAGCCAGACCAGCGACGGTTCGATGGGGAAGCGCAACTCTGTTCCGGCGAGAATCATATGCGAGCCCCCGTCCCTCCATGGAGCTGGGAAGGATGCATCATCCCGGTAGTCATATCCGCGCAACGTCTCATAGCCACCGAGATACAATCGGTCCTGTGGCTCGATGTAAGGATTGATTTCCTTGTTCTGGCGCCGATTGAACGGGGCGGTTTCATGAGTGAACGTGCCGGAAAGTCGGAATTCAGAAACCACGCGCCAGCGTTTCAGCGCCTGCTTTCGGAATAGGCCGCCAAACGTATAGTCAAACCACCATGTGTAATACTTGGTGCTGAACGTGTACTGGTTGTAATGGTCCTGGCCACCCAGTGCCTGGCCCACAATCTCCACGCTCAAATCCAGATTCAGCCCGTTTGTGGGATTGAAGACGTTGTCGCGAGTATCGTAGATTAGACCATTTGTCAGGGCCGATTTAAACTGCCAGCCCAGGTTCACTCGCCTCAGAATTTCATTGGCCGCCAGGGAGGTTGGTTTGGCGGCGATTGACCAGCTGGGCGAATAGCGATGGTAATGCGCCCAGTTGAGGAAGAAGGTGTGAGAAACTCCCACGCCGACACCCACAGATGAGATATCATAGCTCGAACCCTCGAACAAGTCGTTGGGATCTTCGCTGATTGTAATTGAAGAAGACTGGATGGTCTCCGTCGCGTAACTGGCAAACAACGAAAGCGACCACGGGCGGGGAATACTTCGGAAGCACTCCTCTTCTTCAGAAACAAAACCTTTGAGCAGCCCGCGAATGCGAACTTTCAATCGATCCATTGCCTCGATTGACTTATCACCCTTTGATTCGGCCACGTACGCGCGAATAACTTTTCCGATCTCGCTGTAGTTGTTCTGGAGAGAAATAGCTACCTTATCGATCGAGTCGTAATCTCCGGATCCTTCAAAGGCCTTTAGCTTATTGCGCCAGAAGCTCCCCGTGCTGTTATCGCACGCTTCGTAAATCCAGGGGTCGGTCCATTGACCGCTGATTTGCTTTGTCAAGGGACCGTACTGAATCTTTCCAGAAATCCGCTGTCCGGTTCCGTTGAGATTGTTCTCACCCACTTCCGTAAAAATAGAGAACCCTGATTGAGTTCCGTATCCACCACCGAGGGAAATCGTTCCCGTGGGTTGCTCCTCAACATCAATGATAAGGTTCAGTTTCTGGTCATCAGAGCCTGGCCTCATTTGAAGATTCACTTCTTTGAAGTATCCGAGGTTAAATATCTTTTCGCGACTGCGGTTGACGAGGGCCGAATTGAAGAGTTGACCTTCCTTTACCAGGAGTTCCCGACGAACCACACGCTCCTGAGTCTTGACCATGCCTTTGATGATGATACTGTCGATGTAAGCCAGATTGTTCTCACGCACAGTATAGTGTACGTGGCGCAAAGTGCGCCCACGCTCTTCAGGGTTCTCTTTTAGTCGCTTCTCAAGAGCGGCTAACGGCAACCAGTTGGCTTCTTTCTTACATTTACGTTCAAGATCATTCGCGGGAGCAGGTATGTCGCGGCACTTCTTGTATTTGGCAAGTGTTGCATCATCGAAAGTGAAGTTCACAAAGTTTGGTTGAACCTGTGCAAAAACATAGCCCTGAGTCGAATAGGACTCCTGGATTACAGTCCTGTCCCGAAAGAATTTGCCTTCATCGAATACTGTGGCCACGTCGTTGTCCGCGAACTCCATCGCATTCAGCAGATCCTCCTTCTTGTAAATGGGAACCGGTTCCACCTTCTTTTTGCGGGGGCGTTCACGTGGATTCAATTCTTCGTTGATAGTTTCTGGATCAAACTCCAACGAATAGCCACCAAAGAAACGAATGTCGGATTCAATGAGCTTATAGGTGACAATAACAACACGACCATCTTCCGGTTTGGAAGGAGTTCGCCACCGAATCTCGTAGCCTGTGCCCGTTGGATCGAGGTCAGCATCAACGTAACCCTGACTCTTGGCATATCCAAGTATCTTATACTTATCCTGTTCGAACTTGTTTTCGTCAAAGACACCGTCTTCGATGATGCCTTCTTCTTTTTGTTCGAGCACAGACAGGATGTCTTCAGGATCAAGATTTCGTGTGCCGATGATGTTGATCCGCGAGATGGGGATGTTCTCGCCTTCGTCGATGATGAATTTGACAGTGATTTCGTTTGCCGTGTCCAGATCGGATATGCGATACCAGACCTCGGTGAGAAAATACCCTTCCGTACGATACTTGTCTTTTATTTTGGGTACGGCCGCCTTGACGCGCTGCTCCGAATAAACCTCACCCTCTTTTATTCCAACCAGTGTCTTGAGGTCGGCGGAGTAAATCTTGTCCGTCCCCACGAACTCGATTTCGCGGATGCGGGGAAGCTCATTTACCTGAAACACCAGGGTGACGCCATCTGCTTCAAAAACGCCACGCAGGGAAACTTTGTCGAAATAGCCGGACTTAAAAAGAGCCTTGATATCATCATTCAGAGAGCGCTCTTCAATGATCGCTCCCTTCTCAAGCGATAGGAATCCTGCGGCATCGTCGGCAGACACGTTGCGCAGTCCTTCAAACTGGATATCTTTAATTCGCTTACCAATGAATTGAGCGCGATCAGGAAGGAGTGGCAGTGCAAGAAACGGAATCAGGAAGAGCGCAATGACGGCTATCCTGGGACGGATCAAGTATCTGGGGTTTTTGTTCGAAATTTCCAAGCCCGATCTGACCTGACCGTATTCTCATGACCGATTGTGATCCAGACCAGAAAATAATGGGGAACGCTTGCGTCATCACATATTCGCCGCCATCCGCCCGCGTGAAGGCGGACGGATGGCAAACAACCTGGCGAGTAAGCTGGCAGCTAAATTCACCCGGCCATTGCGAGACAATCTCTCGCAAAATCCAGAGCTCGGTCCCCACCCATCATCCGGGCAATTTCTTGAACTCTGTATTCCTGATTGAGGCGCGCCACGCGCGATACTGTGCGGCCATTCTCCTGGCGCTTCAATATCTTGAAGTGCAAATCTCCTCGAGCAGCCACCTGAGCAAGGTGCGTGATCACGATCACCTGGGATTCACGCGATAGTTCCTTAAGGCGTTCCGCGATGGTATGCGCAACTTCCCCTCCGACACCGGCGTCCACTTCGTCAAACACCACCGTCGAGACAGGCCTCGCTTCCATCATGACTGACTTGCAGGCCAACATGATTCGTGAGAGCTCCCCGCCGCTTGCGATCTTGCGCAAGGGTTGCGCCGGCTCCCCGGGATTGGGTTGGAAGTAGAACTCTACCCGATCGAGCCCCTTTTCCGTTATCACAAACTGGCCCTCCTGACTGGCCTCCGGCTGCACCTCGCGCGTAACGACAATGCTCAATTGAGCACCCGGCATGCCCAGCGCGCCAAGTTCCGCGGAAATGCGTTCCTCGAGGTTGGAAACACTGGAGCGCCGTAACCGCGATAGCAGTTCCGCAGAATCCATAAGCGCACCCCAAACTTTGTCTATTTCCTGGCGGATTTGTTTTTCATTCACTTCTGCTCCTTCGAGCTCACCGATCTCGCGCAGAAAATCGCTCTGTACATGGGCGAGGTTTGAACCGAATTTCTTGTGGAGCCTTTTGTAAGTTTGCAGCCTGTCCTCCACGTCTTCGAGTCTTTCCGGTGAGAATTGCAAGCGGTCCATTTGCTGCCGCATGCTCTGGTAAAAGTTCTCAAGCAGGATTGACGCCTCGCGAAACTCTGCGAGAGCTGGAGCGAATTCAGGCATAAAGGTTTCATGCTTTTCAAGCAGGCTCTGGATGCGGGAAAGACCCGTGAGGAGAGCGTGCTCTTCTCCTGTCAGGAGCATTGAAGCTACGTGCAGGTCTTCAAAGAGCTTGCCGCCATTTTGCATGAGGCTCTTCTCATGGGTCAGCTGCTCAAACTCACCCTCCACAGGTGAGAGTTGGTCTATTTCCGTAACCGCGTGATGCAAATACTCGAGCCGATATTCCCGCTCTTCCTTCTGCATTGAAACGACGCGGAGCTTCTTTAACAAGGCCCGCCATTCCTGATGGAGCGATGCAACCCGATCGCGCAATTGGTGCGCTCCGCAGTATGCGTCCAACCCCTCTAGCTGCTCCTCTGGATCCAGCAGGCGCTGTTGATCATGCTGTCCGTGCAGTTCAATGAGCCTGCAAGCCATGCCACGGAGGTTCTGCAGAGTCACAGGCGAACCCTGGATGAAAGAACGGCTCTTGCCATCCGTCCCGATTTCACGGCGGAGCACGAGTTCCTCAGACCCAGGAGGAAGGTTGGAGACGAGGTCGGGCGGCGTCTGAAAGCGGGCCTCCAGAATGGCGCGAGCCGCACCAGAGCGGACCACCCCGGCACCTACGCGGGCCCCGAGAACGGCCATGAGGGACTGAATGATCAGAGATTTGCCGGCGCCGGTCTCCCCCGTAAGGACGCTTAAGCCCTGCCCGGGGTGAAGGCGCATCTCATCAATGATGCCAAAGTTTTCGATTCTAAGTTCCAGCAGCATGAAGACATGCTAACTACTACTCAAATGTTATGCAATCAAATTTTTGTACTCTGGTGCATTTTTTTGCTACCGACCCGGCTGGCGCGGGGCATTGGTCTGAGCTTCCCTACCTCGCAAACGCACTCTGTCATGTGAATCTCGGCACTCCCTGCCTCCAGTTCGCCTCAACGCTCCGCTCATCGGTTCGGCTAATTTGATTTGTAGGGGGAAGGCCCTCTCAAAACCTTGGAAAATGAGCCTGACAAGGTTTCACCAACTCACCTTCGGCTTGATCCTTTTTTCTTTCTTTGTAATGACCCTGGGCCCATTGGTCCGCGCCGAGGATGCCGGATTGGCCTGCCCGGACTGGCCGTTGTGTTTTGGGCATGTGGTCCCACCCTACGAATACCGCGTATACCTGGAATTTATCCACAGGGTTGTGGCAGGAATCCTGGGTATCGGGTTCCTGTTATGGGCAGGTTTCTTGATCGCCGTGACGGAATTGAGAAAGCGGTTTCTCCTGTGGGCCATTCTGGCCATGGTCTTGCTGGCCTCGCAAATCTGGCTCGGCGGCGAAACCATCACCCGCAAGCTATCTCCATATATAGTAAAGAGTCATCTCATCAATGCACTCCTGTACGTTAGCGTCCTCATTGTAATCTGGAAGAAAAGTGCCCCGAATCGCCCCGAAAACTCGGCTTCCCGAAAAGCGCTCTGGCTCACCGGTGGCTTTGCATTTCTGGTGCTCTTTCAGATCTATATGGGGGGTCGAGTCAGTACGAATGAAGCCGGTCTTGCCTGCACTGATTTCCCATCCTGTTACAAGCTACAGAGTTTTGCTCCAGATGGCAGTTCAGAGTGGAACAGTGTCTTCTTCCCGAAAATGCAGGGGCATGTAGAAATGCACATAAGCCATCGACTGGTGGCCTACGTGCTGACACTTTTCGCGTTTGTATTGTACGGCTTCGGGCTCAGGGCGGGTCTAACAACCAGACAGCAGCAGCGCCTCTTTGTCATTATTCTCATGATACTCACGCAGATACTACTCGGAGCGCTTAACGTCCTGTATCAAATCCCCGTGCCGATTACAGTGGCACACTCGCTCGTGGCCAATCTCATTTACCTGTTTTCATTTGAGAATTGGCTCGAGGGCCACGCAACGTGAAGACAGGCGGAGTACTCGATCTATTAAAACCGGGGATTGCTGTTTCGGTTATCATCACCGTGATTCCCGGAATGCTGGCCGGCGGTCAAATGCCGGGGCCCTATCTGACGGCCTTTACGGTCATAGGCACACTCTTTATGGCCATGTCTTCGTTCGTCTACAATCAGATCATGGAAATCCAGACCGATTCGCTCATGGAACGAACAAGGAATCGGCCGCTTGTAACTGGAAAGGTAAGCCTGACCCAGGCGCATTCACTCGGTGCGGGACTCCTGGCCGGGGGATTGTGCCTGCTCTGGTTTTACGCGACTCCTCTCGCAGCGCTCGTTGCTCTCTTTTCGTTTCTGTATTATCTGTTTGTCTATACCCTTTGGCTTAAACCGGGAACTGCGCAGAGCACCGTATTCGGAGGCGTGTGCGGCGCGCTCGGACCCATGATCGGGCAAGCTGCGATGGAAAATCGCATTGGAACAGCTGGAATAATGCTGTTTTTGCTCCTGTTTCTCTGGCAACCTCCTCATTTCTGGGCGCTTGCAATAGCCAAAAGAGAGGAGTACAGTAATGCTCAATTCCCACTCCTGCCAGTTGTCCACGGTGTGCCGGCAACTCTTCGCCAGATGTTTGCCTATCAAGGCTTCTTGATCGTAGCAACCGTGCTTGTGACATATCCGCTTTCGCTCGCAGGATTTGTTTTCCTGATTCCTTCGCTGCTAACGGCTCTTGCCACGATGCTCCTGATTGTGCGACTGGCAAAATCGCCTCGTGAAAGCAATGCCATGCACGTGTTCTACGCCTCGCTCGTTCACAATTTGACCTGGCATGGCGCGTTCGCGCTCGATCTGTGGCTCAGGATTCCCGCGGCTTGAAATTTTTTTTGCAAGACCTTCCTGTGTCCGTCCAGAAGATCTCTGTCCAAAACTCATATGCAGTACCCGTACCTTACGTCTCATTTCCCCAGAAAACGGGTCATTTTTCCGCAGTTTTTGAGGATTTTGACGAGGGACATAATCAGGAAAGGGATTTTTCGAATCTCCACGCGTAACCTTGCATGAGTGGAAATACTGCTTTCGGAAAACTGGAAAAAAAATCCGTCCAAGTTTTTTTTTAATTTGCAAAAAAAATGACGATAGGTACGCAAGTGCATCGTCAAACGAATCGTTTGACAGTGTTTTGAAATTAGTTGTCATCCTACAAGTAATGTGGGTGATCAACAGGAGGTAACATTGGAGGATCCACTCGGCCGACATTACATCATAGAGTTGTATGATTGCAGTCATACAGTACTCGATGATATGAAGACCGTCAGAGACACTCTGATGGAAGCGGCACGCATCGCAGGTGCCACCATCATTGGTGAGAAGTTCCATCGGTTCAGCCCGCAGGGCGTTTCCGGTGTAATCGTTATCGCCGAATCCCACCTGAGCATACATACCTGGCCTGAGCTTGGTTATGCTGCTCTCGATCTTTTCACTTGCAGCATGGATATGGACATCCGGGGAGCCCTGGGCTTGCTACGCTCGTCGTTTGCACCAGGCGACATAGACGTCCACTACATGGAACGCGGTGTTTTGAACGCTACAAAACGTAGAGCTCCGGAGTTACTAGACTTTGCTCCGGCAGTGGTTTGAGGGAGGGAATCCAGTTGATCACAAAAACTCACAACACAATCCAATCGTTCCTGAATAGCAAGGTCCGCAGAATGCGGGGGCTTGCAGGCCAGGGAATCTTTGCAACGCGTGCCATCCAGAAGGATGAACTCGTCTGCATGTGGGGCGGGACAGTTTACACGACTGAGCAGTTTGAAGATATGCCAGAGGCTATGAAGCACTATGGCCTTCAAATCGGCGCAGATCTGTTCATTGCTCCGGCCAACCTGGATTCAGTGGACGATGCTGAGTACTTCAACCACAGCTGCGAACCAAACTGCGGATTCCGCGGTCAGATCGCCCTTGTGGCCATGCGCGACATTCGCGCTGGAGAAGAGCTCACATTTGACTACGCAATGGCTGAGACCTATGATCAGCCCTGGGACTGCGCCTGTGGAAGCAAGAAGTGTCGCGGACACATGCTCGGAACAGATCACGATTTGCCGGAACTTCGGGACCGCTATCGGGGCTATTTCGCCCAATGGCTTGAAGACAAGCATGCTGCGCAAAAGGACGATGCAGACTACCTGCACCGTTTCCGTGCCACAGGTGCCTGGGGACTCGATACGGGCCTTGACCTTCACGACTGCAACCCGGAGACTCTCCGCAGCGCAGAAAAGATCCGCGAGTTTACTATTAAACTCTGCGAAAAGATCGATGTGAAGCGTTTTGGTGAGCCGGTCATCGTGCACTTTGGTGAAGATGAGCGTGTGGCAGGGTATTCGCTGGTTCAGCTGATTGAGACGTCTCTCATTTCAGCGCACTTTGCGAATCAGACAAACCGCATCTACCTCGACGTATTCAGTTGCGCCTACTACAACCCCAATGAGGTTGCAGAGTTCGCAAAAGAGTTCTTCGAAGCCAAGAGCGTAAACCTGCAGACGCAACTCAGACACTAAAGACAGGATGTCTTTGTGTCCGAGCGGACATGGATGTCCACAGCGAGGACACCAGGTCCACATAGGCCGTCAAGGCCTGCGTATCCAAAAGCCCCGGCGGAATCCGGGGCTTTTTTTATGTTTGGATCGCCCCGAGCTATTCGCGCCATTGCGCTGCTCGCCCATGCCCCCCCTGCGCAGACACACTTCCCCCACCCCCTTGAGGGTGGACTTCCTTTTTGGAGGCGGGCAAAGGAATCTAGATTGCGGAAGGCGCGGCAGCGCGGCCGGACCAGTCCTTAGCAGAGCCTGAGAAATCGTCAAGGGGAACGTGTCTCAGGCTTGTGTTAGCGTACTATGGGGAGGTGTTGGGCGCTTCTGTTTTGACGGCGGTAAGAATGCGCTCGTTTCCCTTTGGATCCTTCAAGCGAATCGTGTCGTCAGTATCACGCATGAGCGTAAAGACAACCTTGCCACCGGCCATTAGCCGCTTTTCATCCTGATGCAGTCGCATTACCAGGATCGACTTTTCCTGCCGAAGGAAGAAATTCGCTCCGCTATCCACCCACAGTGTGTCGCATACCTCACCTTTGCAGGATTTGTAGGTGGCCAGGTTGGAATCATTTGTCTGCGTCAGACGGAGTTTCTTCCGAGTAACTCCCGACAGGAACCCGCTGACGTCCGAAGTCTTTCTGTCTCTGAACAATGGACAAATACTCCTCTACGCCCTGCTCGCCACGGATAGCGTAAAGCCCCGGCAAAACAGGCCCGGCCTGAAGTGCTCCCCCGCTCAAAGCAAACGCGAGCGACCAGAATAGAAGTCTCTTCATAAGCAGCTCCTGAATTACTGTAGATCGGTACTGAGCCCTGGCTGGAGCCATTGCACGATGCCGCCCACACCAGATGCAACGTATCGCTCGCGCGCGCGATCCAGCGGTTCCCTGAAATGCCACCAGCCATCATAGTGGACCGGGATTGCCCGACGAGGTTTCAATAGTTCAATAGCTTTTGCCGCTTCCCGAGCATGAAATGTGTAATGAATTGGACCGGTCAGATACGGAAATCCTGCACAGCCAGTGTGAATGAACGCCGTATCAATCGCGGGAAAACGTTTCGCGATCTCATGAATCCCTTTGAACATTACCGTATCGCCCGAAATGTAATACACACCGTTCTGACCCTGCCACTCCAGAATAAAGCCAATCACTTTCCCGGCAAGCGGACTGAGAATGCGAAGCGAAGCATGTTGCGCCGGAACTGCAGTGATCTTTAGACCAGGAACCTTCTTAGAATCAATGGAAATTGAATCCCAGTCATCAAGACCCGTAACACCGGGAATGCGCCTGGAAGCGGGCTTTGTAGAGAGAACCTGTTTAACTGTTCCAAGGAACTTTCTTCCGCCCTGATCGAGATTGTCTTCGTGTTGATCGTGGCTGAGAAGGACAAGATCCACGGGTCCAATCTGCTCCGCCGTGCGTGTCGGTGTAGAATACTTCTTTGAAAGCGTTCCCACACCAAAATGGTACAAGCGCCCGGGCTGATCAAGAACCGGATCCGTCAAAATCCTGAAGTCACCGAGCTCGAGGAGGAAGCATGCTGTGTCGATATGTGTTACGCGGATTCGCACCGACCGATGATCTCTGAGTTTTGCAAATGGTCAAGCGCGCAATTGGATCGCCCGGGTGGGCGCGCCTCGCTGTAACGCAAAATCAAGTTGAAACGACCGAGCACACTGCCCTTCTCGGATCATGTCCTTGCCCTGGAAGAAGATCGTCCGCCATCCCAGTCTCGTTAGCTCGATCGGTTTTCATTTTTTCCTGACGATTCCCGTCATCGGATTGTGGCTGTGCGATCC
>JAEUSB010000068.1:0-27500 GCA_016788865.1 Leptospirales bacterium | reverse complement strand
TTCTCAGATTCATTCCGGCCTCCCCGGCCAAAGTCAAACAAGGAACTGAAATCAAAATCGAGATTGAATACGATATGAAAGGAAGCGCGCCGCTCCAACTCTGGGCGCAGGCGGAAGCAGGGTGCTGCGCTACCTACGAAGGCTCGGAAGGAATATCCGGGAAAGGCCGAATCACACGAACCATTACCGCTGGCAAAGGAGCGGTCGTGACTGGTGTGATAATCAAGATTGGGAATGCGGCTGGCGCAACATTGTTTGAGGAAGAAGTCCCCGTTTCCTTTACTGTAGAATAGTGCTAAAATGCTGACCATGGCCTTCCCCTCTGGTAGGGGTAGGGCTAACAAACGTTTCGCGGAGGATTAAGAACTATGAAACACATTTGCGCCATTTTATTGATCGTTGTAGGCACAATCCTTGAGGCTCAAGTAGCCGTGAAACACCAACCGCCTGCAGGTTGGTTTTCTGAAATTCATGCTCTTGTTTTAAAGAAGGCCCCGTCGCAAGCTGACTTGCTGGCGATGAAACCATCTGCGGCGCCCGTAGATCTAGACAAAATACTGAAACAGAATGATTGGATCAATGCGGGAAACTTATCACTATTCAGAGAAGAGCATGAGTCTGTACTACCGCGCCATGCCGCTTCAATATGATTTCAATCGATTCAACGCCGACGGCGGCAAGCTTGAGTTTATAATCTCGTCTCCGCGAAATGGCGGCCCCAAAGTATTTCATAAGAATTTTGAAAACCCGCCTAACGTGCTATGGAACGTGCGGAAAGTAAGCGGCAGAGATTTCATAGAAGAGAACGCATACGGTGAAAAAACCTACATCACGTTTGTCGGTTTGAAAGATGGTGTGCTGGTAATTGACATCAGCATGAACGGTCGCATTGGCGAGGCTGCGAGCTTTCGTTCTGTGATGATTGCTGTACCGGCTGCTTTTAAATGGAGTCCCGGCGAATGATCCAATGTGATCGACTTTTCTCTACCCGAAAGAAGGTAGAAACGTGCAATAGCCCAAACTCGACGGACTTGCTAAAACCGAATGACGAAACAGAGGGCGAAAATCTGACTGGAGTATGTTCAGTCAGTTTCTTTCTCGAGTTGTCATAATCACGAGCCTGATCGCGCCCATATCCTGCGCTGCATTGCTGGGAAACAACAAGAGCTCTGAAGATTCCTCATCCTCCCTTCTTTCGCTGCTACTACTGGCAAGCGCCGGAAGCCGTTCAGGCAATACAGCTCCAGTGTTCAGCTTTTCGGAAGGAAGCCTTACGCCCACTTCTGCCATTGCAAACTATTACGGTACCGGGCTTACGGGCTATTCAGCAAACCTGACTACCTCAAGCGTGGGACCGTCCAATCCTACGCTTATCGTGCAAGCAGAACAGAACCACGCAGTGGCCAGTACATACGTTGACTTTCAGCAATCCATTTCTGGCTTTTTCCTCACGCGCAACGTCTCGGGCAGCACGTCCAATCAAGTAGGATCCATGATGCACTTTTACGGCAGAAGTCCTGTGAACTATACATGGAATGGCTCAGCGGGTGATTCCACACCCAATCCAGCGGCAACGCAAAACCTTACGGTTGCCGTCATTGCGCCAAGCAACGCGCTATCACTCACCTATCGCATCGTGAGATCGGGAATTGCGGCAACTTCCGAGGAGTCTTCGTTCACGGCTGATTCAAGCACTGCGAATTTCGCGCTGCGTGGAATGAGTAAATCATGGGGCAGCGAAAAGAAACTGAATGTAAACCTGATTTTTGTTTCTGGCTGCAATCCTTCCGGTTCCGAGTCTGGCATCTCCACGGCAATCGATCGAATGAAAACTCTCTACACTCAACAAACTGTTCGCATTCGTCCCGTAATCACATCTACGACTGTGAGCCTTGCGGCAGCCTATCTCACGCTTACCAGTTCCGCGCAGAACTCCACTGCCGTGGGCAGTCTGGGCGGTTTACTTGCTGCAACCGCAAGCGCCCAGAGGACCGATGCACTAAATATTATTTTCATCAAGAATGAAACGATAGGCGGCTTGCTTGGAATGTCATCAGGGATTGTTGGCATACCGGGAAAGGCGGGAACACGATCTTCCGGAATGGTTGTGGTTTTCGATACGCATCTCGGCACACCAGGAACTGCGCCGAACTCATCTGAACAACAGCTTTTGGGAGAAACTATGGCGCATGAAGGCGGCCACTGGCTTGGGCTATGGCATACAGTCGAGACTAACTATGGCTCTTCGCAGAACATCTGGAATCGTGATGCGATTTCCGAAACACCATTTTGTCAGCAGACTCCAGTGAATCTGACCAACTGTGACTTCACTGCATCGAACAATTCTGGCGCGCGCAACGTAATGTTCCCGGCGGGCCAGACCGGTTTCAACCAGCCGGACCTTACCGGTGAACAGGGCTGGGTGTTGCGAAGACATCCGCTCGTATATTGAACCTGAGGAGCTTATTATGAAGAAGCTTATTGTTTTTCTGGTCCTTGGAATTCTGCCTGCCGGTATTTCCGCGCAAGTCCTCGACCCGACCGTATATAACAATGTACGCGATTTTCTCTCCCAGATCAGACATCCCGAAGAGGTTGATATGATCGGAGGAGTACGTGCGATAGCCCCTGTGAATACAGAAGGCTACCTTATGGCAATCGCCGATTCTACCGTACTTCCTGCGGCTCCCAAACTGCGTGCCTTTGCGCTTTTGAGCTACTTTCCACAGAGTCAGGCCGTCCGCAATTTTCTCGATGCGCGCATGGGCGATGGCTCCGTGAATGAAACTTACAGGCAAATGGCTATGACGAGTTTTGTGCGCGGCTTCTATTCCGCGGATCCAGTCGGTGTGTCAAACTCCCTTCAACGCTGTACAAACGATGGCTCCCCATTTGTGCGCGAGCATGCAAAGGGGATGTTATCTCGTGCGAAATCAGGCGTCAAGGCGCCGGCAGGTGAAAATCCGGGCAAAGCTCATAAGCCCCATAAACACAAAGATGGCGATTCTTGACCGGGAGGCAGACCAACTTGCCCTGTTCCTGCAAGAACTCGTTCGCGTTCCAGGTGTGCTGAGCAACCCTACTCAGAGCTTATAGCTGCTTTGTGCTCGGGTGCCTGCTGTTGTATGGCGGGCACAACCGATCTTGTTGTTTTCCCTGTGTATCGATCAAGATACCAGCGCGAATGGTCCGTGTTGTATCCCAGCTCAATGGCGCGCTTTACCTGGCGTAACGCTTCGTTCTGATCTTTGAGAATTTCCCCGTGAGCAACGCCAATCTCAAGGACGCATCGACCCGCAAAGGTGGAATCGCCCGCGGCAAGTGCATCTGCTTCGCATTGCTGTAAGACAGCGATTCCTTGTGCAGCTCCCTTCGTATCCCGCACTACAATCCCTGCATGGAGTGACGCCTCGAGGAAATGGTAAACGTCTGTCCGCAGTTCGCGCGCCCTTTCGTAGTGCGCGAGAGATTCGTCGACGCGATTGAGCTTTCTATGCAAGAGCCATCCCGCGGAGAAATTCCCGTAACTGTCGTCATAGTGTTTTAATCGTTCCCGGTGCAGCCGCAAAGCACCTTCAGAATCTTCCCGCTCCGCGGCAAGACGCGCAAGGCCAGCGAGGGCTTCTTGATGCCCGGGGACAATTTCCAATACTTTTCTGTAAAGCCGCTCGGCCGTCTGCACATCCTTCTTCTGCACTGCGGCAGTCGCCTCTTCGGTTAGTTTCCGCGCTTGCATCAATTCACTCATGGGAATCTTCAGCGTTTTCTCTGTCTTTGCTAAGATACCTTCTAGATTGCCGTGGGGAAATTTCTCCTGATATTGGTGATTCCTCCATTGGGCGTCTGGCGTACTTTGCATGTGGAATACGTAATAAGAAAAACCGTCACCGCATGGACCTTTAAACGCGGGGAAACGGCCACGATCTGTCTCACAGTGTCCCGCCTGGCGCGATGATTCCACCATACCGTCCCGCATATGGAAGAACTCATGCACCATTAGCGGCAAGGAATTCTCCGACAGCCAGTTCGCGGGAATTTGTAGATATCCTCGAATTGGTGAATAGATATAATATGGATAGTACGGATACATGGTGCTCCCGCCATTAGCGGAGGTTGACAAAGTCTCCCCATTCCAATAGAAGATGAGCGTGTCGTGTTGCTTCGCCTGACGCATGATCTCCGCGCCCGCATGCGGATCAAGGGACTCAAGAAGCGGAGTGCGCGAAACATCTGATGGATCCCCACTCCATTGTAGACCACGGAGCGTTGAGGAAAGCTCGACGCGATCAAACTCTGCAGAGAGGAGTCCCTTGCTATGCGCCACCAAGAATCTTTGGAGCAAACTTTCGTTGAGCGAGATCAGCGCACGCATGCGGGCAGTCACAGTGTTGTCGGCGGTTCGCTTCTCGCCGCCGGGAAAAGGAAACGTACCTTGCACACGCGGAATGGTTATGGACGCAATCTTCAGAATTCGGTCCGGCTTCACACCGGCGTACGTCTTGCAGCGCGATGCGATGTCAATGTACGCCGCGAAATTCACTTGCATTCCAGCATCTGCGCCGGCCGCGGAATCCCGCGCCTGTGCATAACTTGCCGCCGCCTGATCGAATTGTCCGGCCGCAAGCTGGGAGTGCCCCTGCCAGAGATAGACATTCGCCGCGGTCTTCGCAAACCCGGGTCCAATCATTTCGTCCAGCCAGACGTAGCCAATTCCCGTCCGCAATACGGGACCAGTGAGATTGGAATCATCTGAGGCAGGCCGAACTTTTTCCAGCGTCTGGAGTGCCAGGCGTGCTTCCGCCAAATCTAGCAGCTCACTGAGAAGCCGCGTCTTCTCCCGCATGCAAAAGAAGCGAATTGCAATTCCATCCTTTTCGTCGTCAGTACCGGGTTTGGCCTGCGCGAGAAGTGCATTCGCTTCTGAAAGGCAATCGCCCCAGGCCGACACCGCCAGGGGATCTCTGAGGCGCGAAAGCGCAAGGGCAATGTGTGCGCGTGTAAGCGCTGGTCGAAACCGCTTTTCCAGCGCACGTTTCAAAACGGGCACGGCCTTTTCTGGACTACCCTTGTGGAGCAAATCGTAGCCGTAGCCGAATGAATAAACCCCCATCAGGGGAGCTTCGCGCTCTGCCTGTTCGAAGAGCAGAATCGCGCGCGGCAAGTCTGCTTTCGCAGCCTCCCGAGCATCACGGAATTTTCGCGCAGCCGATGCGTTTTCAAATACTAGTCCAGGCGCATCCGGGAGAGGCTCGTACTTCCTGGTTCCAATCTGAAAAAATGCCTGGATCCCCGCAAAGAGACTAAAGCCCCCGCCACAATTTACAACTTTAATCAGAAGGTTATTGGTCCCCGGTTTAAGAACCACTGGAAACTCTTCCTGATAATCCGAGGCCCCGCGCATGGCAGGATTTTCGTGCACGATCTCTCCATTCAAATACACACGGATGGAGTCGTCAGAGCCTGTGCGCATGAGAGATCGCTGTTCCCTTTCGGTTTTAAGCTCGATAAGAGCATAGACCGCGGTTCGTGCGTTGTCTGCGTTCCCCACATTCAGGCGTTTCAAAAGTTCGTTGAGATCTCCAGCTGTTTCGAGGCTCGCCTGTTTCCAGGCGCGGCCGGCGATCAGTGGAGTCTTTCCTGATCTCGCAATCGTCGGTTCCGACAGACCGGGCATATTCTCTGAAATCTGATCTTGCGCAATTGTCTCACCCCCGCAGTTACCACGCGCGGGCAGCAGAAGCCAATTATACGGCCCCAGGATTTTTTCCTGGGCCTGGAGTGAGCTCGCTGCAGCCGTCAGTAAAAAGCAAAGAATTCCGGTTTTGATTGCGCGTTTCTTTCTCATAACCTATTGGATCATTTGACGATGCTCAACGCGAGCTGCGTCAACATATTTTGCTGCAAATGGTTATTCTAAGTAATGATTGAACAAATTAACTTTCGACTTCGAAGCCGGTCCAGAGGGTTTCACATAGTAACAGAAGAAATCGTTTCAGCCTTGCCCGACCTGACAAATGTCCGCGCTGGAATGTGTAATCTGTTTCTGCAACATACCTCGGCGTCGCTCGCAATCAATGAGAACGCCGATCCCACCGTCCGCGTGGATCTTGAATCGTTTGTGAACCGACTGATTCCTGATGGGAGCAGCTGGCTCAAGCATATTACAGAAGGCGACGACGATATGCCGGCGCATATTAAGGCGGTGGTGATAGGTCCATCTCTGGTGATCCCAATCTCAAATGGGCGTCTGGCCCTCGGAACATGGCAGGGAATCTATCTCTGCGAACATAGAGATCGCGGGGGAGCAAGAAGCATCGTGGCCACAATATTTTCGTGAGGCCGGAATTCTTTTTGGTGGCTTGCAAAATGGTCCCTTGTAGCCTTGAACAGGTTTTCCGCGGATGATTCGATTGGTGCAGGTTTTGGCCCTGCTGTCCCTGGCTCTGGGCTGTGTCCCAACCCCAAAATGCGCGGCCAGCGACGTGGCATGTAATCCCGTGGCTCTGTCACTCTTCGTAGATTGCTTCCAGGGGCTAATCCACAATACATGGAGGACTGTGGGCCCCGCCTCGTACGGATGCTATGCGCAGGAAATGAATCGAACCAAAGCCCTCGGCTCCACAGGAACCCCAACGCTTCAGACATTTAGCAGCAATACCAGTGCATACTACGGAGTTGTGCTGGCTCCAAATGGAAAAATCTATGGAATGCCCAGTACAACCTCCTCCGTTGTCGAAATCGATCCAACGAACAATACCATACGAACTTTTGGACCGTCCTTGAGCGGATATCATGGCGGTGTTCTTGCCGGAAACGGTAAGATCTACGGCATTCCCAATACTGCGACCACGTTCCTTGTGATCGATCCTGACGCAGGAACCGCCACTACATTTGGATCCACGACCAGTGGCTGGGATGGCGGAGTAATGGCGCCTAACGGTAAAATCTATGGCTGTCCGGCAGCAGCATCATCAGTACTTGTCATAGATCCGGCTACTAATTCCACATCTACCTTCGGGTCCGCCACGGGTTATGCGGGAGCGGTATTGGCTCCAAACGGAAAGATATATTGCATGTCCTTTACCGCAACCAACTTCCTAATCATTGACCCGGAGACGAACACCACGTCCACGTTTGGCACTACAGCGGGCGGAGTTGCTTTCGCAGCCGGTGTACTGGCTGCAAATGGCAGAATTTATGCAATGCCGTATAACGGACCCAACTATCTGTTTATTGACACTGTTACAAACACCACTCAAACATTTGGTGCTGCCGTCGCGGCAGCCCAATGTAGCTCTGGAGTACTCGCCGCCAACGGTAAAATCTATTGCGTCCCGGACACATCCCTCGGCGGCTTTCAGGTCATTGATACCGATACAAATACCGTATCGCTGGCTGCGGCCTCCGGACAATATTTCAAGGGCGCAGTTCTGGCTCCAAATGGCCTGATTTATGCAATCGCCAATGTCAGTGGTCCCTTTGCAATCCTTGATCCGAAATCCGCCGGCATTCTTGATACCAATGTTCTTCTATCCACTTACTTGAATCACCTCTAGAGATATTTCGTAAGCCGCTTGGCCGACTAACGTTCAGTCGGAAGAAATCACTTTACTCCTTAATGAAAATCTCACGCGTTCCCGTATCGGTGCAGATCGCAAAGCGCAATGCCCGGGTGTTCTTTTGGTTTGTATAGTAATGGTGTTCCCCGTGGAACTGGTAGCAAACCCGGCCTTCATGAGTTTCTTCTGCATTCAACCGCAGCTCTGCATCCGTGTGCCAGTAGGTCGTTACAATTTGCCCGGAAAGAAGGAACGGGAGCAAGAATGAAGGATTCAGCAAGTCCAGGTTCTGTGCCGCACCAATGCGCTTCTGTTCGCCTGGGTTTAACCGTGTGGCGTCCGGTCGGTCGAGTTGACTGAAAGCCTTCTGGTCGACCCCAACTTCTTTTGCCTTATCGTTTCGATACAAGATTGGGGTCCCTTGAAACAAAAGCGATGGAGCGGTGAGCGCTTTGAATCCTGGACCCGGCAATGCCATTGCGCGAATCGTGCGATTGCGCTCTTCCTGGGCCGCCGTATCCGTCATTCCCTGCCAGGGATTATCGTGCCTGTCAATTTTGTAAACGACGGGGACAGGCGTAGAGCTGCCCCGCAGATGTTTTAAATACAAGTCGAGTTCCAACGCAAGCTTGCTTTTCTGCTGGAGAATGACAGTTCGATCTTTTGTTTCCTGGATCAGGTAACTACCCTTCACCCTTTCGCTGGCCTTCCCCTCGGTGGTCTGAAAGCAACGGTCCAGGAGCAGACTCAGTTTCGCCTGCTCCGGTTTTTTCAATGCGAACGCCGCCGGCTCTCCACCGGAATACAAGCCGCTTGAACTCTCGGCCGGGGTGACCGGGTCATAGAACAAGAGAGTCTGCCCAACTCGATAGCGATTGTTACTCCCGTCCAGGATGATCATTTGTCTTGCGTACAATGCGAGCGTCGGGAGAAACAGCGAAAAAAGTAACGTCCCGCATAGCGCTGCACGTCGCCTGATTCTTAGCGTGGTCCTATTTGTAGTCCTCATACCGATATATCCCGGATACTGTATCTGAGACAAGAAGACAGTCGGAGTTTCATCTGGATACAGGAATATTGGGAATGGCTTGAGCCTACCGTGGCTTTGGGCGATTACGTAGACGACTATGAAGCTGTTTCAAGACTTCTGGCACTGAACGGTCGCTCCCTTCCGCTTGAACGCCTATCGTCAACCATCTCGGGTTCGAGCAACATGCACCAACTTACGCTGGATATCCCTGGCATCCTGGCCCAGGATGGCCTGCACACTGGTCTGTGCAGATTCCCAAAGTGGACGGCATTCCTCAAGCTTTGCGTAGCCGGCCTTTGTAAGCGCCAGCGCCCGCTTGCGTTTGTCTTCCATTGGCTTGAGTTGAATCAACTTCCTGGTCATCATTGGCCGCAAGTTTTTTGAAAGCGTTGTGCGATCCATTCCAAGCCCGGACGCCAGCTCATTGATCGTCAGACTACCAAATCCCGCGAGAACTACGAGCAAGCTATACTGCGTGGACCGGATTCCAGCGGGAGCTAGAGCCCGATCGTACATGAGAGTTACAGTGCGCGCCGCGTTCCGAAAGCTAAAGTTAAAGCAACTCAGAGCAGCGCGCTTGTAGTCCGCCTGCTCAGGCGACTTCACTTTCAACGATTTCTTCCCGCCTTGCATGACTCGAGATTATCTGCGCGACTCGTTTTGCAAAGTCAAAACGCTCAATTTCCTGATCAATATCGATTATGCGTTCTACGAACTCGGAGATTTCCGGACCATGGCGTACGGGCCTACCAGTTTTCAGGTCCACATAGGCCAGATCGATCCATACGACAGCGTGAATCCGGCCTGACCGCGGATCGCGCATGATCGCCTCGGGATAGAGACGATGTTTCTCTGCACGGAGCAGCCGAGTTTCAACCTCTACCACCTCGTTTAGACGCGCGGGATAGAGATACCGAACGGTTGTCCCTTGAACAACCCAGTTCTTTCCTGTCTTCTTCGCGTCTTCGTATGCATCGTAGCCGTAGAAATCCCGCAAATGATCGGTTCTTGCATCAATGAAATGGGAAATGTACCTTGCATTATTCAAATGCCCGAATGGGTCGCAGTCGTGAAAACTCACCCGAAACGTAGATCTAGGAACAATTTGTTGCTCTGACATGGTTGTCTCCAAAAGAGTGGATATACACCCAATATGGACACCGGTGACACCCTCGTCAATTATTTTACGTGGATATCCACATATTTGACATACGGGTTTTCTCGGACGGGGTTTCGAGAAGGAAGAACAAAAGGGATTCCCACGATCCCGCTCTTTCCCAACGTTGGACACTTGAACTTTTCGAACCGAATTCGCACATTCTGCTTACTCTCCGCATTCAGCATTTGCCTGCCTCTGCTGGCTCAGGAACAGCCAACATTGCCTCTTACGATCAAGGATTCCGGTATTCCCCGGAATGTTGACCAGAGGAAGGGAACCTGGTGTTACCAGTGGGGTTACAATCGCGAAGCCTTTACGCAAAGCGATATCAACTTTCGAGGCCCGGGCTATCGCTTCACACTGAAGGAAGTCGTGGCCAAGGATAAGCCAGAAAAGTTTGGGACCTCTTATGTGGATCTGGGTCATTTTGATATTCCTCAATTCAGTTACCGTATTACGCGCTACATGAGTGATCATTTTAGTATTTCATTTGGCCAGGATCATATGAAATACGTAATGACGCGCGGTCAGGCTTCCAATATTTACGGATACATCTCGCCGCTTGCAATCCAGCGAGCGCAATTACACCCATCTATCGAATCGTTTCCGTACCTGTACTACTTTCCGGCTCAGTACAAACAATACGAAGGATTTCACCTGGGTGAACCTATCAACATAACGCCGGACTTGTTGAAATTTGATCACACGGATGGATTAAACTACGTTGCCCTGGAGGCCGGGTTTATTCAACAGATCTGGATGTCAGATAACGGTGCGCACGGCCTCAGCATTACATCAGCAATCGGCGGCGGGCCTATGATATGCAAAAGCGACGTGCGCCTGTTTGGAGAAGGAAAGAATAACAATTTTCACATTTCTGGTTACGGGATTTCGGCCAGGGTTGGCCTCAAACTTGAATTCGTGCGCTCTTTCTTCTTTGAACTTGTGGCCCGGGAAGGCTACGCAGATCTTTCGAGCATACTGACAACCGGCCGCAGCAAAGATCGCGCCAGTCAGAACTTTGGTTTCCTGGAAAAGTCCCTTTACTTTGGATACACGCGCTGATTATCTACAGTAGCCCTCTACAAACGCAGTGAATTTCAAAACCTCGTCCGGCGAATCTCGGATATATAGATAGGCCTGATATTCGCGCCAGTTGAAATTCAGAAATTCGCTCAATTCAAATGACGGCCTGGCAAGGGACTTTCCCTCTATGGTAACGCCTTCGCCAGGTTTCCCGTATTTGCGGAGAGCCTGGGCCAACAATTGAGTGGGTAGAAGGCGCGGGACACCGTCAGGCGCCTTTCGGTACACATAGGAATCCGGAGCGCGCGAATGACAGAATGGACTGTATCTTCCAAGAAACGCATCAGAACCTGAAGGACTTTCAAATCCCCAAAAATAGCCCGGACCTGGATGCGGTGGGCTCTGAGATTGCATCCGGGAAATGAGACCGGGCCATTCGCTTACATTGTCGTAAGAATTTCCAAGTAGATATGAATAGTCCGGATAGCTAACATTGTCCCGATAATATCGGATTGTATTTACGCGAGTGGCCACGCTATCCACATTGAAGATGCTTACGAGAGAAACACTGACAAGGAGGAATAGAATCTGATATTTGAATCCGGGTCTTTCCGCTCCCGATCGCAAACTACGCCACGCAAGCAAAGACAGGGAAAAGAATACAAACAGGATTCCGACACTGGCGAGAATTCTTTGATCCTTGAGGCCAAAAACCGATTGCAACAAGTACAACTTGTGCCCAGAAAAGAACGCGCTGAAGAAGAGCTCAAACAAGAAGAACAAAATCAGTGCGACGAGCGGAATTGACCGCCTCACTCCGCGTTCATTGCTGTGAATTGAAAACAAAGTAATACAATAGCCTAGAATGATCGCGACAATGAGTTGCAGAAACCCCTTCTGCGTGTATTTCGATAGCTCTGAGAACTTTAGTTCTGGCGCATCAAGCAAGATGAACCTGGTTTGAAAAAACGTGAACACCGCCGTGACAAAAACCAGACCGGCCAGCACCACAATCGCGGTGACGGCAGGCAGGCCAAATGAAACAACGCCGCGCGGTTCAAAACGCTTCGCCGTCAATAGTGCGTACATCAGATAAGCGTGAATGAGGGTCAGGCAGGCATTCTTGATAAATGTAGTCCAGAGCCATTGCACAAATGGATCCATGAACGCCTTGTAGTCTGCATTTATCTCTGAGAAAAGAAGATGAAAAATGTAGAACAGCAATATGCTTCCAATCACCGACGCGACAACGAGAGCCCAGCGCGTCGTAGAGCTATTTTGTCCAGAGCCTGTGGCCTTGATTGGCAGGAATCCAGCAATTCCACCGCGTGAGAACAGACGCACAAGGAAAGCCCGGAGCAAGAGAGCAACCTGGCGCGTGAATCCAGCGATGCTTGAATAGCGATCCGGTGCATACGACCGGACCAAGAAATCAATCAGTAAAAACCAAATGCTCGCGTGAAGCGCGAAAACAAGGAGCGAATTCGTTGTTAGAACAAGCAGAAAGGCAAAGAGCAAGCCAAAGAACAGATACAACACCGAACTATCCTGAAGAGGCGCGCGCTCCCCCCGAATGCGAACCCAGAACAAAACCAGCAAGGCAGAATATACGATTGTTCCCTGAAGATTGCGAGGAATCTGGAATAGCCCGGCGCAAAAAATCGAAATAGTCCCCAGTATCCATGCGCTTCGCCGGCTCCACTTCTGTTCCAGTTCCATTGGTGACAACATGATGCCCGAAAGAATCCCGGTCAACTGTTGAACGGCCCGCGAAGAGCCAAATTATCCCTTCCCGTGTAGACGCGCCCTGTCCGAGTTTGCGATCAACCCGGCTCGCCAAACGGGAGTTGCAAGGTGATCCGGTCACCGTCAAGTCCAGAGGGCCTTTAAGGACTCCAAATCGTCACTGAAAATCAGGACCGTCGCAACGTTATTCTTGTCCCTTGAGTGGGGCACAGGTTCAATCTTCATTGCAGGCTTGTCGTTCTGTGTTCCAAAATCCACACTGGAACGCTCCGCTTGAATCAGTAGGTAACCGCGTGGATAAAAAACTTCCGGAGATTTTACGGCGGAGAGCCCATCAAAGACAACTTCAAAACGAATGAGACGTTTGGAACCAAATAGGACCTTCTGCGCAGCTATGATGCGACGATTCGTCACGATCACGGTAAACCATTTCATGCGAGCGTAGGACGTAAGCAGGGCTCGTCCAAAGACGGGGACCAGGTAAGCGTCTGCCCTTTTATCCTGCCAGAGAATAGACTCATCCAGCTCGGGCTTGAAATCGTCGATGTAATGAGCCTTTGTACCTGTAACAAAGTTTATTATCAACGCAATGAGTACGATAGAAAGCAGGGCGACGGCAAAGATTAGAAGCGAGCTCATTCCACAGAGGTTACACTATGATTCCCAACGGTCAAGCGGACTTGCAACTCCTCGCTCACTTCCGCACCTGTATCCAAACGTACCCGCCAGCACGCCAGACAGGATTGCAAAAGCCATACGTACTGCAATGCCATTCAACCTGGGAGTCCCTGAGCAGAACAAAGTCGGGGTTCACTTCATTCAGTATCCTGCGGGCCTCTGAAGGGCTGAGCTTCTGCAGATCAAAATAGAACAGATCTCCACGAAAATCTTTCCCGAGATATACAAAACCGCCTGACGTTGCGAACACATCCGTATAGCCAATCAACAGGTTTCCTTTGATTCCCGATTTGTGCGCCTCGAAATAAGGGACCATGACCTCTTCTCCCATACCCCAGGGGATCTTTTTCCTGGTTAGCTGGATTTGGTGTACAAGAACACCAAGCATCGCAATTGTGAGAAAGGCCCATGACAGGGCCCGTGAGCGTTGCCGAATAAATTGAAAACTAACCAGAATTCCCATTGCGATAACGAACAACAGGATGGGAAAGGTGAAGAACAGGTAACGCAGATCCTTATGCGCGATCAGTGCGTGTATTAAGACAAAAGCGGCGACTGCGCAGAGCACGGGCCACCATTTTCGCATCTTAAAGCATCCAGGAATAAGAAAGATCAAAAGAAAACCCAGATACCGATCGTACATTTGGAAATAAAAGTTAAAGGGGCTGGTTCCGTATTTGTTCCCGACCTCATCAATGACCGTGGCCTTGAAATAGTTAACAGACGAGATAAAGGGAATTCCGTAATACAGATAGTCTGAAAGGCCATAGATCAAAATAGCCAGGAGTGTCCCGCATCCAAGGACAAAGACAGGGAGAATCTGCCTGTCTGATTTCCACATCTGAAGCGCGTAAAGTGGCATCCAGCAGGCTAAAAACACTCCCGTCTGAAACCGAATTCCATAACTCAAGCCAAACAACAGACCCAGCAAGAAATAGCGAACCAGCCCAGGCGAAGCGCGTTCCGGGAGAGAAAATAGAGCGACTAACGTCAGGGTTCCAGCAATACTATCAGTCAGCGTTCTGAACCCAAAGTAGTAAACCAGCGGAAAGGCTGCCACCACAAGGATAAATACCAGGTTCCAGATCCAGGGGCTAACCAGGGAATTGAAGCCGTCCGGGGCAGTCATGAACCGACGAAATCTGAACCAAATGCTCGCCATTGCCCAGAGAAAGAAAAGAGAAAGCATGGCACGCGTAGCCACGTAAAGAGTCAAAGGATCGTGGCTGAAAATGAAGACTATTCGCATCCACATAGAAAGCAGAAACGGATAGAGCATACCCCGAGCTTTGGTGGTAAATTCCCACGAGAGCACGCCCTTTCCACTAATGAGTGAAAAGGCCGGCTCCATAGTCTGAAATATTTCATCCGGAAACCAGAATCCCCAGGAAAACCTGAGCGTAACCGTGCAAAGGATTACCGAGATAGCAAGGGTCAATACCAGCCCGAACAGCTGACGGGATTGCGCGGTGGAGCCGTGGTTCATTGCGCAACATTTCTAAGACGTGGGATTTGAAGTCAAGCAGCGCGTTTCGTTTTCCGACAAAAGAGGTTGAGAATTGCAGCACACTTTTGACACTTTACAAGAAGAGCTACTAAACAACAGAGTACATCTTGAAGTCTTTTTCACAGATCCCTGTAGGCCAACCAATCCCCAACAATCTGCACTCGGTTTCGCTGAGTCTGCCCACAATGGAGCACGTCCGGGGTTATGAGGAGCGAAATCCCCTGACCATGCAGCATATCCACTCTGGATATCCCAGATTCGTGACGCACCATTTGATCGAGGCATGCAAAACGCGTTTTCGAGAGAGCCAGGGAGGTTCAGGCCAGGATATCTATTGCCTCAATTCACAGAAAGCAACCCGGGAACTGATTCGATTTACCGGAGGCACTCCTGATATCGCGATTCAATCCGAAATTGCTTTTGTAAGTTACAAAGCGAACTCAGAAGAATCCAGGCGGGCGCATCAATTTCTACAACATACCGGGACGTGCATCTCTTCCCGGCGAGCAGAAGACTATCTCGGTTCGGGTTTGAAATCAGGGCAGTCCAGTTCATCTCAATCGCCAACATCGAGATTCGAGAATCCTGTTGGATCAACTCCTGAAACAGTTCTGCGCATCCTGGGCGAAGCACACATGACGTCTCCCAATAACGTATTCCTTGCAACCAGTGGCATGAACGCATTTTTTAGCGTCTTTCGAGCAATGCAGGATTTGCAGGCGGAACATGGAAGATCGCTCTGGTTGCAGCTGGGATGGCTCTACGTTGATACAGGAGAAATCCTCAGAAAGTTCAACAAACCAGAGGACTTTGCTTTTCTCCCGAACGTTTTCGATCTGGATGCAGTCCGTACCTTTGTCAGAGAGAATCGCGACCGGATTGCAGGCATCGTCACAGAATCACCTACTAACCCGTTAGTTGAGATGATGGATATTGATGCGCTGCATTCCATCGCAGCCGAATCCGGTGCGGCATTGATCCTTGATCCTACGCTCGTAACCCCGCTCAACATTCACGTACTGAAACACGCTGATGCTGTGATCAACAGCCTGACCAAGTACGCTTCGCATGAAGGCGACGTTATGATCGGTTCTGCCGTATTGAATCCGGAATCTCCGTACTATCAGCAGCTGAGAGATCGCCTGCCAGTGCTGATCGAGCCCCCCTACACTCGGGACCTCAATCGCCTCGCAGATCAGATAGGGAACTATCGCGGCGTTGTAGCTCAGATAAATTCCAACGTTATGCGCCTTGCTCATTTTCTTTCAAACTCTCCCTCGGTCGCGAAAGTATACTGGGCGTATGCTGATGCATCGCGCAGGAATTTCGAAAAGTACGAGCGTCAGAGCAACGCGCCCGGAGGAATCATTACGATCGAACTCAAAATGCCCCTGGACCGTTTCTATGATCGCATCTCTGTTGCGAAAGGGCCGAGCTTTGGCTCCATCTTTACTATATTGTGTCCATTTATGTACCTGGCGCACTATGACCTGGTCAATTCTGTGCAAGGGCAGAAATATCTGCGAAGCCTGGGCTTGAACCCTGACCTTGTTCGTATCTCGGTTGGAATCGAACCGATTGATGAGATCATTGAAGCATTCTCGGTAGCGTTGAGTGAGTGACTCAATATTTGAAAGAGTCTGGAAGCTGGGTGGAGCAGCCGGACGAATAGCTTTTTCCCTGGCAGGCGCGGCGGGGGACGCTGCAATCAATGCAACCAAACTTGCTTCTCTCACCAAAGCAATCCAATCGCTCTCTGAATTGAAGGGTGCCCCAATGAAATTGGGGCAAATGCTTTCCCTTCAAGAAGGAATGTTTCCTCCAGAAGTTCAGAAAGCTTTTGCTCAGCTTAGAAAAGATGCCGAACCCCTCCCCTTCGACCACGTTGTAGAAATCATTCGCGCGGAACTTGGCGAGCGCAGCAATCAGCTGATGGACATCGATCCAACACCGCTTGGTTCCGCTTCATTGGGGCAAGTGCACGCAGCAAAGCTAAGCGACGGAAGAGAAGTCGTGATCAAAGTGCAGTATCCCGATATGCGACGAGCGCTCCGGACGGATCTTGCCGTGTTGCGAACCATCCTTGGTGCACTTTCCCCGGTCATGAACGTGCCTATGGGCCCGGTACTGAAAGAAATTAGAACGCGGTTGCTCGAAGAAATCGATTACGCGCACGAAGCTGAGAATATCAGACAGATGCGCAAACTTTTTGCAGATCTGGATTGGATTTGCATCCCGGAAGCAATCGCGGAGCTATCAACCCCAACATTGATCACACTGACGCGTGTGCGCGGGCTAACGCACAGCGAGGCTGCAAAAGAGGACCAATCTCTTCGTAATGTTTGGGGCAAACGAATCCTTGAATTCATCATGCGGTCGGTCTTTGAAAAGCAATTGCTCCATGCTGATCCAAACGCTGCAAATCTTGGATTTCTCCCGGACGGAAGGCTGATCATATACGACTTTGGATGCGTTAAACGAGTCCCTGAGGCAATAGCGGTGAATTACAAGGCAATCGTTCGAGATCTGCTTGAGCGTGCAAATCATACGATTCCTTCACACCTGAAGCTGGCCGGGATTCATATGCGAAGTGGCGACCCGGTTTCCCACTCATTCCTGGAACCAATCCTTGATTTCTACGCAGATACCTTCCCGGATCGCGAGGTCGGATTCGCGAGGAGTCCGGATGTGTATTCTCGCCTCTGGGAAATTGGTTCGAGGGATTTCTTCGAATCACGCAATATTGTTTTCCCGCCAGATATCCTGTTCATACACAGGACTTTTGGCGGCCATTTTGGAAACCTCCGCGCGCTCGGACCGGTCGCCAACTGGAACGATTTCCTGCGCAGTGTCCTGAGCCAAATTGCTTAGAAAGGTTCACCTGGCCACATAGGGTCAAACGGACCACTTGAGCAAATAGTTGCATCGCTTTTCGAAAATCTTCGTGTAATCTTCGCTCCCGCACGTTAAGTATTTTTTACCAACTCCGAAGTCTTGTACACGATGACACCCGCACTCCTGAGTCCTGCTGTTGAATGTTTACTCCCAATGGTATCCCTGAATGAGGCGCTCCCCGCGGGGAACTTCAAAGCATTTCAAGCCGAGGCGCGTTGCCCGGGTTGCCGAAATTTACTTTCGTTTCGAATTGAGCCGATCCACTTACAAACACGTACCGCTTGCCCACATTGCTCGCGTGCACTGAGTGGCCTGGTTCACAGACTGGTGATGGAGCGGGCGGCCTGAAACCCTTCTTGCAATCGCTTTGATTTAGGTTTGCCACAAAATGGTTCGCTGGTTACACTATAACCGCGGCCAAAAATGAAAGCTTGCTGTGATTCAAAAAGCTCCGAACTCGAGGTAATCCGAGAAAAACAAGGAAGCGTCTTAAAGATTGTACTATCGATCAACCTGGTGATGTTCTTTGTTGAAGCCATATCAGGAATCACTGCTCATTCCACATCGTTGCTCGCAGACTCCCTGGACATGCTCGGCGATGCGTTTGTCTACGGATTCAGTTTGTATGCAATTGGCAAAACACCTCGATGGGGCGCTTCTACCGCCCTTTTGAAAGGCTCGATCATGCTTCTGTTCGGAATCGGAGTTCTCTTTGAGGCCACACGTCGATACCTTTCCCCGGAGACACCCGTCGCAGCGACAATGGGCCTTGTCGGCGGGCTGGCCATGACGGCCAATGTGTGCTGTGCCATTCTCCTGATGCGGCACAGAAACGATGACTTAAACATGCGATCAACCTGGCTTTGCACGCGAAATGATGTCCTGGCCAATATCGGAGTCATCATCGCCGCCGCGGCCGTAGCCTTCACACAATCGCGATTGCCGGATCTGTTTGTCGGGGTGGCAATTTCCACCCTGGTCTTGAAGTCTGCTTACAGTGTGCTGAGAGATTCTATTTCAACATTGCGCCAGAGCCCAACTTTGTTGCGCCGTTGAGTCTCGAAAGAGTTCAACTCAATGCCTTTTGGCCTTAATTGCGAATGGGCTTGTCATTCTTCCAGGAACCGTTGTAAAGCACCTCACCATTCTGGCCTGAAAGCACACCGTTTCCTTCGCGCTGATTGGCAACCCAGTCCCCCACATACGTCGTCGAATTGCTGTACTTGTAGATGCCGTGACCATGCCGTTGTCCGCTCTGCCAGTCACCGTCGTATGAGTCACCGGTCACGGAAATAAAGACTCCTTTGCCATTTGCCTTTCCAGACTTGAAACAACCTTCATAGCGGAATACGTCGCGTTGTTCCCGCACACCACAGCCGTTCACGCAATCGCCGCTGACACAATGCGGGGAAAAATAGTAAAACAAGCCGGCGATCAGACCTACGGCGGCAACGGTTACGAACCCTGTTCTCGCCAGTTGCTTCAAAGCGACTCAGGGATTTTCTGTAGGAGCGGGTGTTGGAGCTTGCTCTTCCGGTGCAGGTTCGGATCCGGGAGTTTTCCGTGCCAGTTCATCCATCATCAAGGTTGTAATGAGTCCAGCGCGTTCACGCGGCAGTTTTGTCAGAAGGAACGGAACGATTGATTGACGACCTTCTGCTTCTGCATCGCGCTCCATTTGCAAGAACACATCCACTGCATCAGAGTTGCTCCAGTTAGCAAGAATGGCGACCGCATCATCCGGCGGCATGTTCAAAATCCGGGTTGCCATCTCTTTGACTGTCTTCTGTCGCTTGAAAGCTGCTTGCTTGGCTTCCTCGAGCCTGCGCCGTTCTTCCTCCAGGCCCTTGCGCATGAGTTCGATTTCTTCGCTTTGCTTCTTGACGGTTGCATTCTCCTCACCGAGTTTTGCTTCCATTTCTTTCAGTTTGATTTCGAGTTCTTTGAGGCGCTCTTCCTCTTTGCGAAGACGGTCCTCTTCGATTCGCGCTGGATCATCCGCTTCGTCGCCAACAATCGGCGGTTCCTTCTTTAGGAAGGGAATGTGATCGCGCAGCGTAATGACGTTCCAGGTATCGAGCAGATACACGAAAACCCCAAGTGAAAAGAGAATCACCAGGGTCAGGTAGACGATCTTGATTTTTTCTGAAAGTCTACTCATGCCTGCCTGTCAATCGCTTCGCCGCGCTCCTTCCATTTGTTTGCAATCTTCTCCATTTTTTCTATCTTGCGATTCAAATCTGCGATTGTGGATCCAAATTCCTCGAGATCAAGTCGCGTCTTCTGGATATCAAGCTGGCGCTCGCGAATTGGGTCTTTTGCAAAAAGCTTTGTGAGAAAGCCATCCGTTGCGGCCGGTGCAATCTGCGATTCACCGTTTTTTCCTTGGATCATCGATTCCGAATTTTTTAAAGTATTCTGAAAGGATGTCGTCGGCTCGCTTTTCTGGCTGCTCCATTTCTGAGTCAGGTTCCGCAGCAGGCCGGCGCCTCTCTTCAACAACTCTACTTTCTCCATACTGTGCCTCCATGGCAACTCGCGTCGCATTTATATCAAATAGTTCGTTTCTTTCTGTTTTTCGAAGGTTGGCATCATACGCCTTTTTATAGCGTTCTTTAAGTAGTTCAATGATGCGTTTGTTACGCCGAGCCACCATTACCTTTTCACGTTCATGATCAAGCTCCGGCTTCATATCCTGCATCTTTTGTTCCGCATCGGCAGCCTCAGCTTCCAGGCGTTCCAGGTATTTGTCATACATCTGGAATAGATCGAGTTGAAACTCCTCCCGGTACCGCTTCTCAAAGAGACTGGTTTCCTCGTGCAACAAGCGAAATGCTTCCTGCCGATTGGAATCGAATTCATTGTACCTGGCCAGCACCAATGAGAGCTCCTTGAGCGCGCGATCCTGTTCCATCTTGCGCATTTTGAGCATTGCTTCGAGGGGAAACTTGAACTTCTTAATATGTATCCTCCTGCACAGGAGGATGAATCATTCTTGCAAGCTCGGCGACAGTGTCTTCCATCCGCGAACCGACTTCGATACGCTGCTTTAGAAAGGAAAGAATACCCGGCATTTTTTCAAGGGCTTCATCTACATCCGGGTTAGAGCCGCGGGCATATCCCCCAAGGGTAATGATTTCTTCATTCTCGCGATAAGCCGCAAGCATGGCACGTAAATGGTTCGCGTTTTCCAGGTGGTCGGGCGTAATTACTTTGTCCATCAAACGAGAGATCGATTCGGTCACTTCAATAGCAGGATAGTGTCCGCGCTGAGCCAATCGGCGTGAAAGCACAATATGACCGTCAAGCATACCGCGCGAATGATCGGCAACGGGATCGTTCATGTCATCGCCTTCCACAAGAACTGAATAGAATCCAGTGATGCTTCCAGTTTGCAAAGCTCCAGCGCGCTCCACGAGACGACTCAGCCTGAACCATACGTTAGGCGGAAATCCTCCCGGTCCGAGCATTTCTCCGGTTGACGTTCCAATATCACGCAATGCCCAACAATAACGGGTCAGCGAATCCATGATTAGATTCACATGCTTGCCCTGGTCGCGGAAGTATTCGGCAATACTGGTCGCAAAGCCCGCGCAGTATACTTTTTCAATGGCCGTCCGGTGCGATTCGGCCACGAGCACCACGGATTTTTCCAGACCTTCGCCCAGGTCCGTCTCAATGAATTCACGAACCTCACGACCACGTTCACCCACGAGACAGATGACGTTTACGTCTGCCCGCGTGTATCTGCAGATCATTCCCAGAAGAGTCGACTTTCCCACCCCCGTGCCAGCGAAGATCCCAATCCGCTGGCCGCGGCCAATAGTCAGAAGCGAGTCGATTGCTTTTACGCCTGTCTCAAGAGGAGTCCGAATTGGTTCACGCAAATGGGGCGGAGGGGGCTCGGCATCGGAAAGCCGTTCATGAGTGGACGTGATGCTTTCCTTCAGATCGAGGGGATGTCCGAGGGCGTCAAAAACCCGCCCGAGCAGGCGATCGCTTACAGAAATTTGCATTCTCCGGCCTGTGGCCAGTACATCGGCACCCGGAGAAATTCCAGAAGTGCTGCCCAGGGGCATGAGGATGAGCTTGTCTTTCTGAAATCCGACGACCTCAGCCTTGATAAACTCCCCGGATTTCAGTTCAATCCGGCAAATATCGCCTATACTGGCATCCGGGGGACCGTCTGAAACGAGCGAGAGCCCGCGAACTTCTGTGACCCTGCCCATGGGGCGGAGGGGGTCAAGCCGATCGATGATATGCCGGTATTTCTCCAGTCTGGTGAGATCTTTCGCGTCCAGAATGGCCATGTTATAGGCTACCCATTGTATTCTTGGATACGTCTGACCGATTTTGTGTACAATCGTTTTTTAGTATCCAGGCGAAAAATTATGTCTGCACTGGTCAGAGGCATGGAAGAGGAGTATCTACTCAATTTGCTGGCTGAGTATGGCCTCGTTTCCGAGGCCGATGCTGAGCGTGTGGTCAAGCTGCGCGAATCCACCAACCAGCCTACCGGTGCTGTCCTCGTTAGCCAGGGGATCCTGGAGGAAAAGCGCCTCTACCAGTTCATATGCAACGAACTGGGGATGAATCCTGAGCAAATCTTTAGCAATCGTTTCTACGATATCGCCGGACTTACGATTCCCAAGTTCGAGGTGAGCGGTGATTTTTACGGCTCGTTCATGCTCGACGAGGCTCGGATAGCGATTACCCTCAGCGACGTGTCCGGGAAGGGGTTGGAGGCCGGGCTTCTGGCGATCCTCCTCGCAAACATCCTGAAAACCGGCATTCGGATGCAGAATACCATCCCTTCCATGATCCTGCGAAAGATCAACTCCGCCACAAAGCGATTCTTTGGCGAAGAACAGTTCGCCACATTCATTGTCCTCATTCTTGATACTTACAGCGGCGTGGTCGAATTCTGTTGCGCCGGCAGCCCGCCCATCCTCGCATACCGCCGCAAGACTCACCAGGTGGAACAACTCGAAGTCAAAGGGATTCCGGTTGGGATCTACGACGATTTTCTATTCAACGGCAGCAGAACCACTATGGACAAGGGTGATGTACTTTTGCTCTACACCGATGGAGCGTATGAAAATCAAAACGTTCGCGACGAATACTACGGGCTTCGCAGAGTTCAGGAAAGCTTAAAGAAGCATGCGGATAAAAGTCCGCAGAAAATGCTTCGGGCTATGAAACGTGAAATCCAATGGTTCTCACTATTCCGCGGATTCAACGACGATACAACCTTCGTAACTATCAAACGGTCAGATCGCGGGGGATCGTGAATAAGCTGATTGGGACAACGGCCGCGCGTGGAATCGCCCGCGGCCTTGTACGCATATTGCCCACACTTTCACACGCGGTGCCAAACATACCCGTTGATCCTGAGAAAGTAACGGACGAACTTGCGGCCCTCGAAAAAGCGCGACGCCAGAGCATCCATCAAATCCAGGAACTCCTGGACGAAACCGATTTGCCCGCAGAGCATCGCGAAATCTTCGAAAGCCAGATATTGCTCCTCGATGATCCAATGCTATTTGAAGCAGCGCGCACGAAAATCGTGCAAGAATCACGCAACGCGGCGGGCTCGCTTGCAGAAGTTCTTGAAGAGCTAAAGGCCCAGTTTTCGCGGGTAGCAGACTCGCTGTTTCGGGAACGCATTGCGGATCTCGAAGACATAGCGCAACGTGTACTCTCAAACCTGCTGGGACTTTCTTCCGGCGATCCGCGCTTACCATTCTTGCGAAGCCTTCCTTCTGATGCCATCCTTGTTGCAGACGATATTCCACCATCGCTGATGCTGCACATTCGAAATATTTCTGGTATTGTTGTACACCAGGGTGGTGTGACCGGTCACATGGCCATCCTTGCGCGCGATAGAGGAATTCCGGCTATCGTTGCCGTGGACGAACTTCTTGAAACAGCACGCGATGGAATGCCGGCAATACTGAATGCAACAGATGGTTTCCTGTTACTTGAACCGGATGACGCAGCGTTGCGCAAATATAGAGATGCAATCAGAACAGAAGATGCAACAGTTGTAACCTCGCCGGTTTCACTTCCCAATGGCGATCAGGCGCGTATCTGGGTGAACCTGGACGATCCGGAAGATGCACTCTCGACGCGCATTTGTGGAATTCAAGGAATTGGGCTCTTCCGGACTGAATTTATCTTCTATAAGTATCCCGAATTGTTTGATTCACCGGATGACCACTGCGATGTCTATCGCAAGGTATTTGGAGCTCTCCAGGGCAAACCTGTTACCTGCAGGCTACTCGACGTAGGCGACGATAAGACTCTCCCGGCGAGTATGAACCGCTATCTCGACGCAGACAAGCAGGATGCAATTCTACGAGGTGTTAAGTTTCTACTCAGTCACCCGGGTTTGCTTACCCTGCAGCTTCGGGCGCTGATCGAAGCAGCTCTCGATATTAAGATGCCCACGGAGAATTTGCGAATCCTCCTGCCCCTTGTCTCAACCCGGGGAGAGATTCTTGCATTCAGGCAGTTCTATGACCACGTGCGCTCGGAAATTGAAAAGGAGCGCGGAATCCAGTGCCCTCAATACCCCGTCGGAATCATGATGGAGACTCCGGCAGCATGTATCATGGCCGACGTGCTTTCGCGCTACGTCGAATTCTTCAGCCTTGGCACCAATGACCTTGCTGGCCTGACACTCGCCTTCCACCGATCCGGTCCCTCGGAGGATCCATTTTTTCAACCCAGCATGTTTCGTATGATTCAAACGGGACTGAGTAAGGCCACAGTCCCGGTCTCGATTTGCGGTGAAATGGGTGGTATTCCAGAAATCGTTCCGGTTCTATTCGCGCTCGGGGTCCATGATTTCAGTGTTTCAATTTCGAGCCTTCAGTATGTAGAACAGGCGCTCAAAGCCTACGATCCGCAGAAAACAGCAGACAAACTGGAACGAATCCTGCGCGCCCAGAATCGCGAAGAAGTGCGACTGATTCTGCAATCATGAAAATCCTTTGCCTGCAGCATGTGCCATTCGAAGAGCCGGGCCTGATTTCGCGTTGGGCAGAGAATAATCATCATTCAATTTCCAGTGTCCACGTGTATCGCGAGCCCCTTCCTGAATCGCAGGATTTTGATCGGCTTGTAGTCATGGGCGGCCCAATGAGCGCCAATGATGAAGGCACGCTGGCATGGCTGCGCCCAGAAAAGCAATTCCTGGGAAAAGCAATCGAAAGCGGGAAATCCGTTATCGGCGTTTGTCTTGGGGCGCAACTGATTGCCTCCGTCGCCGGTGCAATGGTCTACAAAAATCAGGAAAAGGAAATTGGCTGGTACCCGGTTAGATTCAATGAGACCGCAACGGCACGTTTCAAGGGCCTACCATCCGAATTGAGCGTGCTGCACTGGCATGGAGAAACGTTCGATCTGCCTTCAGGTGCCACCCTCCTTGCGCAGTCGACCGCATGTGAGAATCAAGCTTTTCTGCTGGGAGACCGTGTACTCGGTCTCCAGTTTCACCTTGAGGTGATGGCAGATAACGTTGATCAATTGCTCTGGAATTGTCCCAACGACTTAACGCGCGATCCCTGGGTTCAAAATGCTTCACAGATTCAATCTGGATTGGTACACACAACAGGCTGCGCTCGGGCTCTGAATCTGATTCTGGACCAGCTGGGATGAAGTACCGTTGGATTCATTCATGGAGCGTTGCAGCAGGAATTTTGTTTGTATTACTTACGATTGTGTCAATGCTCACATACCCAGGCGGGCGCATTGGCCATCCGCAGTCGGCAGGCTATTCCTTCTGGTTGAACTTCTTTAGTGATCTTGGGCGGGCGCGGACGTTTACCGGTGGACCCAAGCTAATCTCCTATTCATCTTTTGCCTTCGCGCTTGTTTGTGCGGGGATAACTGGAATTCTTTACTTTGCAACGTTTCCAGAATTCTTCAGAAATACACGACAGTTCAGACTCGTCCAAATGGGTTCTCTGGCCGGGGTCGTTTCTAGCTATTGCTTCGTTGGCATTGCCCTGGCTCCGTGGGACCTCTACCTTTTGATCCATCTGGGCTGTGTCTACGTCGCCTTTTCGAGTTTGCTCCTGGCGGTTCTGTGTTTCATACCATCGATCTTGAAAAGTGCCGTGCTTCCGCCCCGTTATGCGTTCGTCTACGCGGGCTTTGCGCTCATCCTTGGTGCCTATCTGTGCATACTCTTCTTTGGACCGAGAGCCACAGATACTGGCCTGATGATTCAGGCCACAGCGCAGAAGGTTGTTGTGTATGCCAATGTAATTTGCATGCTCATTCAATCGTATGGCATGCTCTGTTTGCCAGAACACCTTCCAAATGCACACTAGTGGCTTCAGGCATTGTTTCGAAGCTTCGTAAGCGTGAGAGATATGTCTTCCGGTATTGGTTGTTCGACCGTCTGGCGCTTTCCGCCCGATTCAAATTCAAGCAACGTGCTGTGAAGCGCAGTTCGATCCATTCCAAGCCGCGCCAGATCCTCATCTGTCTCTTCGCCGTGTACAAACTTTAGATAAAGCGAGTCGTCTATTCCGTAAAGCCGGTCTCCAACCAGTGGAAAACCCAACGAACAGAGTGTGGCTCGAATCTGATGCATTCGTCCGGAATGAAGCCTGGCGCGGAGGAGCGAGCATTGCCGATTCTGTTCAATGCAAGTAAATTCGGTTCGCGCAGATATCCCCGATGAAACCATTTCATACGTAAACTTAAGTTTTTTATGAACGGGTCTTCCGGCAGGCGACAGGAATCCTGCGGCATCCACATAATCCGGAAACTTCCCGAATACAAGCACAAGATACTCCTTGCGAATGCTACCCGAGGTGAATTGCTTCTGAAACCGCGCCGCTCCGGCACTGCTCTTTGCCAGGAGCATGCATCCACTGGTTTCCCTGTCCAGGCGATGCACCATGCGCGGGGGATCATCCGGCCACATTTCGCGCAGTACGCTCACCAGTGTATTCTGGAAGTAAATACCAGATGGATGCACGGGAAGATTGGGTGGTTTGTTGATTACGATAGCCTCGTCATCCTCAAAGATCACCTGCACGTCCCGGTTCACTTCTGGCTCAGGACGCCTTGTAAACGTGAACCGGACTTCATCCCCGGTTCCCGGCCTGGCTGAAGGCCGCGCCGACTGGCCGCGCAAGAGTACAAATCCCTCGCGAATCCTCACCTGCCAATCCTCTCGGTTCAAGACGGGAAAACGCCGGGCCAGAATAATATCCAGCCGAACACCAGACTCACCTGGTTGAATCTGGAAAGTCTGCTCTACCTGCACATGCGAGCCTCCCTGTTCATTCTTTTTCCACAACGCATTTTCCCCACTGTAGATGAGAGGGGACAAAGGCCGAAAGTAGAAATAGCGTCCATGCCAGACAATAAAGATAAGATTCGAGATGCGTACGTAAAAGTACTTTTGCGCATTGAAGAAGAAAAGGGTGAACGCATCATCAATGGTGCCCGGATCCTGCTGGCCTTGCTCTATTCATTGTTGGCGATTGTCCTCAGGAATGACATCGCTTTCACATCCTTCTTGATGATCCTTGGCGCAGGTGCAATCTCATTCCTCTTCGCCGGATATACTCACTTCGCTATCTATCATGGATCCATGCGTCCGTGGCTGAAGACTTTTGCCAGTGTCTTTGATATCGTAATAGTCACGGCTGCATTATTCCAGTTCGGAGGCTATCGGACTTTCAAGAATGAAGCTTTCTTCTTGTATTTTGTCTGGATTGCGCTCGTAAACCTTAGGTTCTCTGCCTTTCTCACAATTCTTGCAAGCGTCACCACATTTGTACTGTACGTGTCGCTGGCAATCGTGGCAGTCCTGCGCGGAACCATTCACATAGGCACCATTGCCGAATCGTACGTTTCTGAGGTCGTTAGTATTGA
>JAEUSB010000066.1 GCA_016788865.1 Leptospirales bacterium | reverse complement strand
GGCTGATCCCGTCAGGGTATCTTGAATTCGGCGCGGAAGGGCAGATGATCTGAGATCCGCAGCGTGTCCGCAGACCGAACTGCGTACGGTCCAAGTTTCAAGCGTGGCGAATACAACACATAGTCAATTGTTCGATCAGGTCCTGTCGCGCGCTTGCCGTTTGGATAATGCGTGAACCAGCGAGCCCTGTTTGGATTTGTCGGTTTGGTATCATCAAGAGTTGGAACGATTTGAAATTCCTTGTAAAGTCCCGCAAGCTCCGTTTCAGGCTTGTAGTACGCACGCTCGTCCTGACGAATCAGGTCGTAGGCGCCTGGAGGCAGCAGATTGAAATCGCCGCTCATGACCCAGGGGCTACCGTTCGTTGTTGCCTTCTCAAGTATCTCTTTAACTTCCGCGACCTGCAATTCCATTGTATTTGTGCCTTGCGAAAAAGCGTCAAGGTGGGTATTCAGTACGACCAAATCCTTATCCCCTTCAACCGGCATTTGGACTTCAAGAACGGCGCGTTTGAGGTTGAATTGCTGTGTAACAAAGTTAGACGGAATTAAGGCCAGTTGATGCCTTGTGGCCGCGGTCATTTTGAATTTGGAAATTGTGGCCAATTTCATTCCAACCGCGCCGAGGATGGATGGATGCGGTACAAAAGCAGACTTATGATAGAATGCATCCGAATAGCACGCATACTCTGGCGGAATCAATTTCAATAGGAGCTGTAGCTGATCCGCAAAATCTGTTCTTTTTGAACCTTCATCGAGCTCCTGAAGGTTCAGTATATCGGGCTTTTCTTCATTAATAACCCGGGCTACTTCCTTGATGGTAATGGCTATATCTTCCGATGATGGGCGTGTATCTTTGCCCGAACCATCGAGCACGTCATAGAAAAACGTATAGTTTTTCCCGGCCATATACTGGACGTTCCAGTTTAGAACTTTAATATTCTGACCTTTTTTCAAAGTAGGAGCAGTTGCGGGGCATACGACTGCTTCCTGTTCAAGCTCTGCGGGATGGTAGTTTGCGAAATACACAAACCCAAGAAATAGCACAACAATTGAGCCCAGGACGATCCCGAACCACTTGAGAATTTTTGTAACCATGAATCACGAACTATTTAGTTTACCCGATTGCGCCAGCACAAAATATGCGCCATCGACAACTTGCAAACTTCCCTCTGGGCCCCGGCCACGCTGCGACGTACGATCGCACTTCTCATGGCCATTACAATCATCGCCATTGAATCTTTCGCGGCTTCCGTGGCAATGCCGGCTGCCGTTCGAGAAGTGGGTGGCATCGGGTGGTACGGATGGGCCTTTAGCTCGTTCTTTCTAGCGATGATTGCAGCCATGGCCGTCGCCGGAGCCCTGGCTGAGGGCGGTGCTCACCGCCCATTCTGGCTGGGAAACGTGCTGTTCGCTTTGGGTTTGCTCCTGGCCGGGACGTCATCCGACATTCTTATCATTCTTGCGGGGAGAACGCTCCAGGGTTTCGGGTCTGGCTTTGCGAGTGCTGCCACATACGCCATTGTATCCGTGTCTTTTGCACCACAGATTCGCGCCCGCATGATCGCACTGCTGTCTAGCGCGTATGCTATTCCGGCAATGGTTGGTCCAGCCTGGGCGGTCCTTATAACGGAACAATACGGTTGGCGATGGGTTTTCCTGATTCTGGCCCCGTTCCCTCTATTTTCAATGCTCATGGTAAAGCGGGTACGTAGTCCGACTTCGACTGGTTCCGACCCCTCGCGGAGCCTTGTCGCACCGGCATTGCTTCTGGCATCGGGGATTGCGCTTGCTTCTGTCAGCGTAACGTTATTCACCCAGGGTCATTCATCTGCGATTCCAGGCATGATTTTGGGGATCATTCTGGCTATTCCCGCCGTTGTCTACCTGTTGGCGCGGCGAGCGATTACGTTTCGATTTGTTTTTGCGAGCATGGTTCTACTGAACGCCGGATTCTTTGGGGTCGATGCGATTCTCCCGCTGTTGCTTGAGATTACCCGGCAGGCGGCGCCGTTTCTTGGCGGTCTTGCGCTGACGGCAGCCGCACTTGGATGGATTGGTGCATCATGGGTTCAGTCGAGAATGGTCGATCGATTCGGCCGCAGGGGCTTTGTTGCTCTTGGCGCCTTTTTTGTGATGTCAGGAATCGCTGTCACCGCATGCTCTTTCTATCCGCAGTGGCCCGGCTATCTGTCCGTTGTGGGCTGGGGGCTGGCCGGAGCTGGAATGGGATTTGCCTCAAATACACTGTCATTGCTCGGCATGGAGCAGGCAGGCGGCAATGCAGAAGATGTTGCTATCGTTCAATTGAGCGCCGTGATCGGAATGGCAATCGGCACGTCTATTAGCGCTGGCTTCCAGGGTGGAGCGAGTCGCCCCGAAGATATTTCGCTACTCAGAGTGCTCAGTATGTGTGCTGTTCTCATCGCCATAGTGATTCCAGTTCCCTTCCTGGCGGTTGTGTTTAAAAAGCAAGCAAGGTCTATTCCGGAATCCAGGCAAGAAACTAGTATGTAATACATATTAGTTCCATCCGCCAGACTTTTTTCCCGCACATCCATCGACATACAACCAAAAGTGGTTGCGCGAATTGCGCCAGGCTTCATTGTGATTGAGCAATTCGGAGACACAATGAAAATCGCGACGAAAGAAGTGAATGGCATTACCATTCTCAAGCTGGCCGGACGTCTAACTCTGGAAGAGATTCACAGTCTCGAGGCGCAAACCAAGGATCTGTTTGCATCCGGGAAGTCTCGCATGGCCATCAACATGATTGATGTTCGCGATCTGAGTTCGACGGGGATTGCAAAGATACTTGCTATCAAACGTACGCTGGAGAGCAGGGGAGGAGCGCTCGTCCTTTCTGATCTGTCACCCGTAACAGAGCACGTCCTGGATCTGGCGGGATTGATGGAAGCATTCACAATTTGTAAGAATGACGCGGCGGCCATTGAGGCACTAATGGCTCGTAAGGTGGAAGCGGTGCGCGCGCCGGATGAGTTCCTTCCTTGATATGCCAGTTGAAAAATTTTTCTGAATTCTGCGTCGCGCTTACCGCGCATTGTTTTCGGCATACGTAATTCCCCGTACGCTTCACGCAGTCCAGGTTGAAAACAAGTCCGAGCCGAGCGGGTTGGACCCCCGTTCCATTGACACACGTGTCTTCCTACGATATCCTCATGCAATGGTTCGGAGGTTTCCCCCGTCCCATGCTTGAACTTGATCGGAGGCCAAAAATGAAAGTATTACTGAAACTTGGAGCACTTGTAATGGTTTGCTCCTTCCTGAGCGGATGTTCGCTCTTTCAGAGCGACGATGACGACGATAACACCACGTTGATGCTGCTGCTTCTAGCTGCATCGCAATCGTCCACATCAAATCCGTGCTCTGGAAGTGGAGCCTCAACCGGCTCAACTATTTCCAATACAACAGCAACGCTGACGGGTGGCACGAATGGTTGCCTCAACGGCGTTACGACTTCCATGGATTCTGCACTGCCTTCATGGATAAAAAATAACTTCACATGCTCCGTGGGTTATGTTGTGGGCGATTACTACTGCTTCAAATCAAAGAATCTTCCCAATCACGCCAGCTACTACTGGACGCGTAACGGAACCGTTGGCACAAATGCAGCGCTCGATGCAGGTTTGCCAACGCTCGACGGAACGACATACACAGCCGCTGGCACAAACAGGATTGGGAGTCAGAACTTCGTTTACGCGATTCCAAAGAATCCCACCCGCAACACGGGATCGCTTACAGGAACGCAGGGTGGCCTTTCCTCAATCGGAATCACGCGCAATGGTGTGGCCATCTTTAACAACGCAGCCGCTCCAGGTGATACGCTTGCAACCGAGGCGACAACATTTGACGCTTTTGGCGCGCATCCTAACGATCAGTCAATCACGCATCACCATGCATGGGTGAAAAAGTTTTCAACCGACCAATCCGCTACGTCCACTACAAGTTACAATGATGACACCAACCTGATTGGGATTGCGCTTGATGGATACGCGATTTACGGGATCAGATGCAGTGGGCAGGGAAATGCCACAGCAAGCGGGCTTGATACCCTGCATGGTCACACAACGACAACCACGGATTTCGCGACTGCGACATATCACTATCACTTTGTGCTGGACTCTACTGCAACGATCAAAACCCTAATGGGATCCTATTTCTATGGGAAAATAGGACAGGTGAGTAACTGATTTCTTGCTGAGGCAGGCGGTGTCATGAATTGGATAAACAAGACGCTGGTTATCACGATCTTGACTGCCACCGCAACGTGCGGTGGCGGTCCGGTAATCGAAAACACAGACTCGCAGCTTGGTATGGCTGCGGGTCGGTTGTTCTACCAGGGAAAACCGTTCACCGGGCAACTGCGGACGACTATTGTTGCTGTGAATGAGGTTGAATTGACTTCATACAAAGACGGCGTTGAACATGGTGAATCCACCGTGCACACGCTGAATGGAACGCTCGTAGCACAGCGAGAATATCGGAACGGGTCCAAGCACGGATTGCATCGGGTCTGGTTTCCCAACGGAAATCTCAGGGCTTATCAGCGTTTCAACAACGGACAGAACATTGGCCAGGCATGGCTCTGGTTTGAAGACAAGAAGCCAGCGGAGTTCAAGATGTACGGAAGATCAGGAGAAATTCTCGCTGCCAAAATGTGGCGACGCACCGGGCAAATTTACCTGAACTATGTTTTTGAGAACGGTGGTTCTATTGGCATGCCCGGAAGCAAGGTCTGCGATCCTGTGGGAGAAACAAAATGAGTAATCGTAGAACAACTTTAGGTAAGAGGCAAATCATTAAGACGTCCATTCTGGTTCTTATTGCATCTCTTTGCGCCCTTGCCATGGCGGGTTGCAATCTCGATCCGCAATTTGACCCGGAGCTGGCGCGCGTTTCAACGCCGCGCGCGGGGCAGCTCCCATATTACCAGGGCAGGGTTATGGATCCGGTCTGGCCGGATGGGAAATTGCCGGACGACTTGCGTGGAATGCGCGCATTCGACCTTGTCGCGGAGAGCGGTAAGCCGTTCACTCCGGCGGAAATGCGAGGGAAAATTTCGCTAGTCTACTTTTTCTTTTCGCGCTGTCGGGGAATTTGCCCCGTGGTCACCGCCAACGTGAAGCGAGTTGCTGAAAAGATTGGTGAAGCTCCTGATGTTCAGGTCGTGGCCATAACGGTCGACCCGGAGCACGATACGCCCGTCGCGCTTGAGCAGTACAGAAAAACGTATACACTGAGAAAGGATAATTGGTCACTATTGACGGGGCAGCGACCTCAAATCGAGGCTATTGCACGCGAACAATTCGCCGGAGATATTCAAACGAGGAAGGGCCTCGGCAACCTGATTGACTTTGTTCACACAGAGAATCTCTTCCTTGTCGACAAGGAAGGATACCTGCGGGGGATCTACCGTTTGCGAGGAATGGGTGACTCAGATCGCTTTTTCAAGGACTTTCAGGTACTGCGTTCCTCGGAAGCGTAAGGTTCCGCTTGAACTCATTGACAAAACGGTCGGCCATTGCTGCAGGCCATCGGTTTGAATCATAGTTCAGCACAAAATTGATCTGGTCCCGGCACGTGGTCGCTGTGACAAAGATTGGTTGGGCAATTGTGGGATGGACTGTGAAGCAGATGCTTTCAAGCTTAAGGTTCGTAAGGTCCGGGGGAGCAATACTTCCAACGTTACTCAACACGCTTGCCTGTGGCAGGCGCTGCATCATCACACCAAACAGCTTAACACCATCCGGTTTACTCAACAGTTGCGCCGGTTCTGGCAGACTATCGTAGAAACGCAGCCCCTGGCCATTCGCCAGTTGTTCTTTGATGTCCAGCGACAGATCCCGGGCTAACTCAAGGAAATTATCCTGCACTGTAAGCGTTGAAGTGATGAGCGAAATACAAAACCAGAGTGAATCGATGTCGCTTTCTCCCACATACTTTCTATAGTCAACGGGGGTTGAAATAGCGAGGCTTCGAGCTTCCTCAGTCTCAAAGAGTGCGTTGGTCGAAATAAGCTGAGCGGCAGCCATCCAGCCATGGACCGTGACTCCGTTTTCCCGCGCCGATTGAATGAGCATCCGGGAATCGTGGGCAGGCAGAGTGAAGGATCGAATGGCAGGAACCGGAGCTGTGATTCGCTTGGAAAACCAGGGAAGAGCCTGGGGCTTTCGCGGAGAGGGTGGACTGCCGGTCCGGACGGCTTCTGCGAAGACGTCTCTCATAATTGGAAGCTTCTGCAAAGATTCTCCAGGCGAATGATCCATATCGAGCAAAAAGTCAGACAGGAACCGCATTCCCGACCTGCCATCGGCGATGCTATGGTGGAATGTTATGGCAAGCGTCCATTCATTTGCGCCTCGATAAATGGCGACGCGCCAGAGCGGGGCGCCTTCCGCAAACGGTTCTGTCAGGTGCAATGCCAGGAGATCTGACCAGTTACCGTTAGCCGCTTTCAGTTCAACGGGAGACTTTACCGGCACGAATTCCAGCTGACCGTCCGGCTGAACCTGAACCGTTACTCCCGCCATTTCGCGCCGCTGTGGCGCTAGATCGATGGCGCGCCGAATGCTCGCATCCTCTACGGATCCGGATCCGGTTGCAATGACTGCAAAATTCATCGAAGAGACGCGATCGAAAAGCCAGAAGGCTGCCTCCGGGCGATTGAGTGAGCGAAGTTTCAAGCGTTTTGCCTCTGGTGCCATTTCCGATCCTCGCTTTTGCATGGCGACAATTAGTTGTGGCGGTCCGGCGGCCGGGCACTCATGCATGGTGAAATGGGTATGGGCAAACGCAAGAAGAGAGTTCTAGGTTTTATTGTGTCGTTCGTAGTAGTGTTTCTGGTGTTTGCCTTCATCGATACCAGACAATTGCGAACGTTCGGTGGCACGCCGCACGGTTCCCGCTTTGATCGTCTCAAGAACAACCCCATGTTTCAAAACGGAGCGCTCGATAATATACCCCCGGTGCCTTTGCTGGCCCCGGGCACGTATGTGCAGGTAACGCGTCGTCAGTTGTTCGGAAGCGAGGTCCGCCGTCCTCCGTTTCCCGTGCCCGTGATGCGGCCCCAACTGTCTGCGATTCCCGACGCGGGGATTCGTGCGATCTGGTTTGGACATGCAAGCGTTCTCCTTGAGATGGATGGCGTACGAATTTTTACCGATCCTGTCTTCGCAAGGCGCGTTTCGCCTTTCGCAACGTTTGGTCCGGACAGGTTCTTTGAGCCGCCTTTGACTCTCGAAGAACTGCCGCGGATTGATGCTGTTGTCATTTCACACGATCATTACGATCATCTCGATATGCGCGCGATTCAGTTTCTGGCGGAGAGGGGCACAGTATTCTTTGTTCCTTCCGGAATTGGTGCGCACCTGGACGCGTGGGGAATACCAGAGAAGCAGATAGTAGAGCTTGGCTGGTGGGAGAGCTCAACGTTAGGCGGTATTAAGATTGTTTGCACTCCCGCCGTCCACTATTCCGGTCGTGGGCTATTCAGCCGCAATTCCACATTGTGGTCTTCCTGGAGTTTGGTTGGCCCACTGCATCGCTTTTATTTCAGCGGGGACACTGGATACTCGGGCCACTTCAAAGAAATTGGCGCGCGTCTTGGACCATTTGACCTTGCCGCGATAAAGATTGGAGCCTACGATTACACCTGGGAAGGAATTCATATGAATCCGGAGAGCGCCGTGCTCGCCAACCAGGACCTTCGTTCGCGGAAAATGTTACCGGTCCACTGGGGCACGTTCAATCTGGCGATTCATGAATGGGATGAACCAATTCGTCGAGCCAGAGCTGCGGCTGCGGCCGCGGCGGTACAAATGCCCACACCGCGGCCAGGGGAGATTGTGGACGCGGCCCGGGCTTTTGCTTCCAACGATTGGTGGATTTCCGGCTCCCGTTAGGCGACGTTCAGAGCCTGATTACTTCTCAAGGACACGCTTCAAGTTATCCAGCCCAATCTGAAGGTCACCGCCGAGCATCTTGTCAAAATCCATAAAGAGCAGCATCAGGTTCATAGGATATTTCATGTGTCCGTTAAACCCCCATTTAACCAGTGTTGCCTTTTCACCAGCGGATTCCGTAATCATATAAGCTTTGTCAGTTGCCTCAAAGGGCTTCTTGAATCTAAGTTCAAAATCCAGGCGCTCACCCTCGGTGATGCCCTTGATCTCCTGCTCACCAACACCTACGTTGGGATCCTGACTGTCCCAGGCGGAAATGAACCCAATGGTCCCATCTGTGCCGGTAAAGGTCTTCTTCATTGCCGGGTCCATTGTGGCCCATTTGCTATACTGATCCTGGTTTTTGAGGAGCTTGACGAATGCGAAAACCTGCGCTCTTGGTTTGTTGATAGTAATGCTACGTTCTACGCTGTAATCTTTTTTTGCGATTGCGGCAACAACAAGCGGAACGGCAATCAGTGTAGCCAGTGCTATAAGTGCGATTTTGAGTATCTTCATTGATTCAACCTCTGCGGGTAGCTGTCTTTCTGGGGGAAAATTGTCCAGCAAAAAGCTGGATTGAATTTGGTTCCCGATGGCGGATGACGGAATGCTTTCGCCTCAAGATTATGCCGTTAAGTTTGATGATCATTTTGGCAAATTGCTCGGCCTTAAACTGGTTTCAATCTCACCGGATGAATGCCTCTATGAATACAATCCGACTGACGAGCATCACAATCCCAACGGGGTGCTTCACGGCGGGGCTCTGTACTCGGCCATGGACAGTTGCCAGGGGGCGCTGGTCCACTTTACGCTGGATTGGGATATTGAAAATGGAACCACCGCAGAATCAACCATCCGCTACCGGCGACCACACCGGCTCGGACCAATTGCTATTCGCTCGCGGATAGTGGAGCGCAAGCGTAAGATCGTTTACGTGGAAACATTTGCGCACAACGAGCCGGGAGAGTTGCTCGCCGAGCTTCACGAAAAATGGATGCTTTTGTCCAAATAGCCCGCGGGCGGAACGGGATAATATATTTGACAGCGAATCAAGGCCCTGTAGTCATCCATTGAGGTTCCCATGAAAAAACTCTTTGCTCTAGGTTACATTGCAGCCGCCACACTGTTTGTTGGATGCGCGGCGCTTGAAAGCGTTTCACAATCGACCAATTCTATTTCGCGTGGTCTGGGAAGTATTTCCGATTCCGTCTGGTCTATCTCCACATCCATTTCAAATTCAAGCAATTCTTCGTCGGGCGGCGCGGCCAAGGCAAGGCTCGCATACATGCGCGATGTGCGCAATCTGACAGCTATCTATTGTGAGAAGGATGGTGGAGCAGAAGCGTTCACTGCGGATCTGGGACAGGTTGCAGATCGGCATGGGATTTCGGATTGGGCTGCCAATGAGTCCACATACATTGGAATCGGCAAAGGCCTGCGGCAAGCCGGCATAGATCGCCCGGCGCTTGAAAGATTTCAGGCTGGCCTGGGAAGTTCCCGTTCTGCGGCAGCGCGCTTGATTGCAATCGGTTACGAGTCTTGAGATGATGCGGGCCGGGATTCTTCTCGGCCTGCTTCTGGGACTACAGGAACTCCCGGCAAAAAGTCCGCTGGCGTATTTCTACGTCGACTCGAACGTAGGTGATTCAAGCGGCGGCCACAGCGCCGTCCGCGCCGGGGACTTTGTTTATCACTATCAGTATTTCCCGGATCGTATCTTTCGCATTGTTCGCGACGATACGGATACATTTATCCGGACCTACAATCAATCTGAGAATCGATCCATTCGTGTCACTGAACTCGATGTGACGTCGCGCGACGAAGAAACGGTGGAGGATCATCTAACACGGCTGCTCCTCATCCAGGAAAAGCATGCGCTGATTCAAGCGGAGTTTGCATCGGATATTGAGCTTGCCTCGGCTATCGAGGGTTCCGGTTCCCTTGAAGTCGAAGGCCTTGGCTTCTTTGGTCCCTGCAACGGGTCAGAACCGACGGGGGAAAAAATTCAACCCAGAGGTGCTCCTCCTTTAAACCTGAGTGGGATCGAGGGTGAGCAAATCGAATCGGTCCATACCATTCCATTGCCGCCGGTGAAGATCGATGACTTTCCAATCATCGCGCCGTCTTACGCATCCAGGTACAAGGCGCGCCTGAGGCTTACGAGGGCGCGGCAATTGCTCTCCGGAAAAGTCTGCCTGGATCAGAATGCATTTTACGAGACTGATCTGCCAATTACTGCGGATGAAGTTCGGGTTCTCAAACGTTATTCGGCATTTCTGAACAACCGAATTCCTCGTCTCCTTGCTGGAGAATCGAATTCGCAGGCTCTAATGCTGGCCATTGCCCGCGAGGCGGCAATTGCAAAGTCACTGGAGGGAAAGAAGTGGGTGTTGCTCGATGTCTTCCAGGAAAATGATCCAGGCATTCCCAGAGACCCGAGCGATCCACTCCTTGCAATTCTGGAGCGAGAGGCACACCATGTAACAATCAAGGCACGCGAACTCTTTGTTGCCGAGTCCGGTGATCCGGAGACTGCGTACAATCTCGTGGAGAATGCGATCGGGCGCTGGCGTGAGATCAAGGGGCAGGGCCGGAACCCCGCAACGATTCGATTTGCAACAACGCGACTCATTCCTCGCGGCATGGGCCGAACCAGGGTACGGGCGGTCAAATTGCCCGCTGAATTTAGAGAGATTACGGAGCGGAATCGCTTAGAGCATCTGCATGGAATGCACAAAACGTTCGGTTACAATCTGATCAATCGAAACTGCACCACCGAGATTCTACGCGAGCTGCAGAAGGCGTTTCCTGCTGAAGCGGAATCCCGCCGAGCGCTGGGGGGGACGGTCAATCCCGACGGATTACTTACGTTCATTCCGTTTATATCTTCCCATCTGGTTGAAAGCAATTTGCGGATTGCAAAAGTTGAGACCATACTTTCCCGCCGGAGGATGGCGCTCGAAGCTGCGTACGCAAAAGAATTGGATCCAGTTGTCTACGCCCGTGAAAGCAACGTGCTGACTTCCAGGTTGTACAAGCACCGCCCAATTGATACATACTTTCTGATGTTCACCGATGATGTGATATTTCCCAGGCCACTGTACGGCCTGGTGAATCTAGGCTACGCGATTGGACAAACGGTCCTGGGGATAGGTTATCTTCCATGGGGGACAGAACGGATCAATTCAAGCACAAGAGGTATCCTGTTCAGTATGCCCGAGCTTGTCTTCTTTAACATCAGGAAGGGGAGTTTTGACGATCTTTCAGGTCCAGAACCACCAGAGTAATGTCGTCTAACGCTACGCCACGGGCCATCAATTCCGGTAAGCGATTGCAGAACGCGAGAAGGTCCATGTGTGCGATTGATTCGGCAACTTTGCAAAGCTGGTTCAATTCGGTTTGTCCATCCGGCCTTTCGTACAGACCATCTGTATAGAAGATCAGCCGATCCCCTGGTCTCAGCTCGATTCTCTTGTTTTGAAATACCGCTCCGGATACCATTCCAAGCAGGCTGCCTTCAGATTCGAGCATAGTGCACTTCTTATCGCGCACGAGTAGAATGGGCGGATGGCCCGCCGCCGCAAAAACCATTTCCATGGTCTTTAGATTGATATATGCATAGGCGGCGCTGACGAAACGGAAATCGAGGAAGTCTCTGAGGAAACGATTCATGTTTGCCAGGAGTTCTTCCGGGCGTGAAGCTGCTTCCGCCTCGTTCAAGAATGCCATTTTCACTGTGGACGAATCCATGGCCGCGCTGACACCATGCCCGGTCACGTCTGCCACAAACACACCAAATCGATCCGCATCGAGCTTTATAAAGTCGTAAAAGTCACCACCAACGGCGCCTAACGGTAAATATTTCACTCCAATGTTTGCGCCGGCGATCTCCGGGGTGCTTTGAGGTAGAATGCGTTTCTGAATTGATCGCGCGAGGTCCATTTCCCTTTCTATTTTCCCGAGTCGCTCCTGTGAAGATGCGCGTTCGATGGATAGCGAGCGAATCCGGCGCCCAAGGGCAATGGAAAACAATATGGCCTCAAGCAATGTGCCCAGTTGCACACCAAATCGGCCGGCCGGCGTAACCTCAATGAAGCCAAATTTTGTAGCAAACTCGAAAACCACACCCACGGCCAGCGCCAGCCATGCTATGAGGAAATACTTGCTTTGATCCACACCGCGGAGGAACGCCATTATTGCGTTTGCAATCAACGCAATACCTACGAGCGCCGAGAGAAGGTTTGGAATCCGCACTCCAATCCCGTACGGGAGCAGGACGGAAACCAGAATCGATAGCGCACAAATCCAACCGAGTCCTCGGACGATTCTGTCGAGCCACTTGCTGAATCGCCAGCTCTCAAGAAAGTTCCGGTTGAATATGCAGACTGCAAAAAGGCTGAGCAGGCTCGATGCGAGCATTGCCGGTTTGATAAAAGGAATGCTCATGGGAACGTACTGCGCAAGAAATCCACCGAGGGCTAAGTAGAAAATAAGGATGGCCAGCAGATGAATGCAGTAGTACAGATAGCTTTTATCCCGCAAGAACACCAGTACCGCCAGGTTATAGATGAGCATGGCGCCGATTGTCCCAAAATAGATGCCGTGCAACGCGTATTCGCCTTGAACTTTGTCTGCAAATCGTTCAGTTGTCCAGAGCTGGACCGGTAATGTCAGCAGCCCGGAGGTCTCCGCGCGAATGTAGAGGAAAGTCTTCTGGCCGGGTTCAAGGGAAAATTCAAACGTTGGATTTCTGTGGTGGCGGACAACCGTGGGGTCCCTGGGGCGCAACAATCCCGCGCGCCGCGGATCCGATAGATCGTGCAAGAAGAAATCCACCTGATCGAGCCAAGGCGCTTCAACTTCCAGGACCTGGTTGGATTTTTGGTTCTGAGTATTTTCCACAGGCATTCTTATCCAGACGCTGCGGGAATATCCAAGATTGGGAACCTCGGTAGTCAGCATTCTCCACGATGCGGTTGGTGATTCAGGAGTTCCTGATTCCAGTTTTTCTATCTGAGGCCGAACACTCTGCTGGGAGCAGTTTACACCAACGATACAAAATGCTACAACCAGCATGCAAAGCATACTGCGCTTTGCTTCGGATTTTCCTCCAAACGGCATATCCTGGATAAGATTTGCAGAGCGGCTCTCAAAAAAAGCACAAATCAAATTGTCTTGCTGGTTACTTTATGTACAGAGGTCACTAATGAGAACTTCGATATTTGTCTTACTGGTCCTGGCCGTAGCATGTTCTAAGCCCGGGATCAAGAATCAGGAATATCCCGCAGCGCGAGTGATGTTTGTGACCGGTCAGGCGCAGATCGTTGGCGCAGACAAGAATCTGGCCGTTGGGGACTACATCAAAGAAGGCGACCGCCTGAAGACGGGGCCTGCGGCCACCCTTGAAATCTTTGTCCGTGGACAGGGAATCTTCCGTATGGCCGAGCAAAGTGAGCTGCTTGTGGCCCAGGCTCAGGAAAACGTCAAAACAAGGATTGATCTGAAAACCGGTTCTACGGCAGTCTTCTTGAAGAAGCTGGAGCGCCAGGGCGAGTTCGTCGTGAGCACGCCAACTGCTCTTGCTGGAGTCCGGGGTACCACCTTTCTGGTATCTATTGAAGAGAAGGCCACACGCGTTGCTCTGTACGATGGTGCCATTCGGCTCGAGAACAACGCTGGCAAGGATCTGATCATGGATCAATCGGGTGAGATTGTGATCCGCGATGGCGAAGACTTGACGCGAAATGCGATCCGGCCTCTATCACCCGGAGCACTTGCCATTCTGAAACGCTTGGCCGTATTCCAGAAAAACAACATTAATGAGTATAACTCATTGCTTGACGAGCTGAAGAAGTCAGACGCTCTCAAGGGGATCGAGGTCCGCGAATCTGTTGCTGGAAAATTTGCCGAGCTGAGCGATCGGCCGGAGCAGGCCGAATCGGCGCGTTCAGCCGATCAAAATACAATTAAGCATGACACATCGCAAGATCCGCTGAAGATCAAGCCCAATCAAACTTTCTAGATTCAAGCGGGGAAGGCGCTTGCGGCCGCTTCATTTGAAGGATAGATTTCAAAAGTGACCTGCAGCGACGAGGTGTGAAACAGGGAGAGGAGATTGTCTCGCATTCCGGCCAGTTTCACATCTCCACCGTAGCTGCGGGCGCGCATGAGGGCACGGATCATGGTGCTGATTCCGCTGGAATCAATAAGCAAAGCGTCTGCAAGGTTCAAAACAATCCTTGTCCGGCCGCTTTGCAGGGACTTTTCAAACGCGTTTTGGAGAGAATCAACGGTCTGATAGTCAACTCGGCCGGTTACGTTCAGGAAGTGAATGCCCCGCTCTGAATGTACGTGAACGTCCATCATTTGTTCAATTCGACGATTTAATGCGTCGACCGTTACCGAAAAAAATACTGTTGTGCATTTTGTGATCATTTTAACGCCTACCCGAAGGCGGGTAGGCGTCGGGAGCATTTGATGAGCCATAAGATATTCTGCGGGTTTGCTTTCTATCTTATTCTGATTCCGGTCGGCGCATTTGCGGTCCCGTACACAATTGATACGGTTCCCAATCCAAGGGAGGACCATGGCGGCTACGTGAGCGATCCAGACGCGAATCTCGATGAGGCTGAGATTCGGCAGCTCGATGATGATCTGATTGCTCTCGAGAAGGACACTTCTGCCGAGTATGCTGTTGTCATTGTCGATTCGATTGGCAGCGAGATTCCCAAAGACTTCGCCGTTCGGCTCTTTAACAAATGGGGAATCGGGAAGGCAGGGAAAGACAATGGTTTGCTTCTACTTGTAGTCCTGGACCAGCGTCGCTGGGAGTTTGAAACCGGCTATGGTCTGGAAGGTGTTCTTCCCGATGCAACACTTGCTCAGCTGGGGCGGGACCATCTTCCACGCCATTTCAAAGCGAAGACGTACGGCAAAGGGCTAATCGAAGTTTCAAAAGCAATTGCTATAATTCTCCGCGAGAATAAGGCTGAGATCAACATGCCTCCTGAAGAACGTCGGGAGCGCGAGCAGAAGAGGGCCATCGAGGAGAAGCAGGCGTACCAACGAGCACACCTGCCAAGGGTTTTCACGACGCTGGGCTTTTCTCTGGTTGTGCTCATTGCGTTCATAGCCCTTGCGATTTACATTCGGGTTAATCTGAAGCCAGCAAAAGAATGGCGCCCGGGCCAGGACGTTCAGATGGGGGCCATGCCTCTCTATCTCTGGATTCCTCTGGTCTTCATCTGGCCTTTGATGGCGATCTATATACTTTGCTGGAATTTCAACACCGTATTCTTCATCTATCTCCTTGGCGGTCATCTGGATCAGTATCTGGGGTATTACATGGTGGGGATTGGGTACGTTACCCTGGCAATTGCGACAATGTCTTATCGAATTAGAAAAATCAATTTTGTGGCGAAACAGAAACTTGAAGCTCACCAACTGTACAATGGACTCCTTGAAACCAACAAAAACATGATTCCGGAGTTAGTCGCCTTTCCGATGTTCTCGATCATACCCTGGATGATTTTGAAATTGAAACTGGGAAAACTCAGGAACACGCCCCGCACATGCCCTACCTGTGGGAATACAATGCATCGTCTTGGCGAGGTTGAAGAAGATCCACATCTGGATAAAGGACAGTTGACGGAGGAAAGCATTGGGTCCGTGGACTATGACGTTTGGTTCTGTGAAAAAGATTCGCAGGTTCTGATTGAAAAATACATGCAATCTTCATCGTACACAAAATGCGAGGCCTGCCAATTCCTAACTTCGCACGTAGTTCGCACCTGGTCCATTCAATCTCCCACCTACGAGAGCAGTGGCAAGGGCGGAGAAGAGCACGAATGCAAGAATTGCGGAAGGAAAAAAGAAACCCAGTTCACTATCCCAAAGCTCGTTCGGTCTTCTTCAGGCTCTTCCTCGGGATCTTCCTCCTCCTACTCAAGTTCCAGCAGCTCCTCAAGTCGCTCGAGCTCTTCAAGTGGAGGATCGTTTGGCGGAGGCCGATCCGGCGGCGGTGGAGCGGGCGGAAGCTGGTGAAAATTCCGCCCGCAATAGCCACAAACGCGCGCCCGGGTTATTCTTCCGGTTCCTTAAACTCGCTGGTCTGATAGTGTAAGCCCATCCAGCTCACTTCTTCCCAGGCGTGGAACTCTCCAACTATCATATGGAGCGCTCTCACTTTTTCAGCCTTCTTCATAGGCATCTCGAAGGACACCTTGCCTTTCTCAAGCGCGAAGGTCCGGGACTCGATCACCTTGCGATGATGGTCGAGAAATTCGATAGTAATATTCTTTAAACTCGGAGCCACAATTTCAAGCAGGCCCTGATCAAGCGTCTGGAATGACAGACGAAAGGCAGGCACCGGTGGCGCCTGAATTGTATATGATTGCGCCCAGGGATCTTCTTTTGTGGCGGCGTCCACATCGGCATCCGTCAGGCGCTTTTCAGTTGAGCTTTGAGTTTCAAAGCCCCTGGCGACGGGGCCAACTACAGCTCGCGGTTTTCCACCGACATCGATCATAAATACACCCAGGCGAGGCGAAGCAACGCCCGCATAGGCAACCTTGCCTTCCATTCCAGACGTGAAATAGTCTGCAATCAGGCTGGCTTCCGTCAATGCTTCGACGCGATTCAGGAACAGTTCAAAATACCATCCTGTGAATGTGGCAGGAGATCCAGTCGTTTCAGGTTCCATTTCTACAACCATGGAAAGGAATCTCAACGATTCTGGCGAGAGGGTCCGGCCTTCTGTTTGATGAACGGCGATGGTTCGGAGTACGCGCAGAATGCGGCCGAGTCGTTTGAAATAGGCCCGTCCGCCCGCTATATCTTTTGGATCGACTCCACCAATTTCTTTTTCTCCCAGATCCGCGTATGCTATCAGGCTATCGTACGTGGCGATCGCAGGCTCAACGTACGCATCCGGAATTTCGCAGCCGCCTTCTGAATACGTCTGTGCAGCGAGCAGCACGTAGTTGTGCCGAATCTGCGCGAAAGCAGTGATAGTTGAATTGAGTCTCAAGTCCTGGAATGCGGTGGACTTCATAAAAGTAGGGACTGTACCAGAAGGTGGCGCGTTGAGCTTCTGAATCGCGCCCAGCCATGAGCTGTAGAGATCACGTCCGGTTTCGATTCGCATTTCTCGACGCGCCTTCTCCAGTTGTGCGTCCAGACCCGGAAACTTAGCCAGATCGGAAATATAAGCCTTTGCTCGATCGTTTCCAAGAGTGTAAGCGGCATCGCTCACATGCACCATGTGTCGATTGGGTGTTTCGGAATGTACTATGGGCATAAGAGCCCGGGAATCTGGAACAATGCGTGGTCCAAGAAATGTCGTGATGACCGGTAGATCCTTGCTTCCCTCTGGCATGTAGTGTAGGCGCACGGTTCGCTTGAACTTATCTCCAATCACAGAACGTAGCTTTGCGTCAGATTGCGGATCGCTCAAGTCCTTGATGCTTGCTTTGGTTCGCAGTTCAACCAATTGCGCAATCGAAACATCTTCGCGCTGACCGGCGAGGAAGGCCCAGGCGCGATCCATACGATTGATATCACCAAGTACTCCGGCGCGAACGGCCAGATCTGAAAGTCCGAGCGCCAGTCGCGCCTCGCGTGGTGTTTCTTCCGGATTGGGTGTGTTGCCGGGCTGCGAGCTGCGCGAAGACCTTGAAACCAGATTGAATTCAAAACGCGAAAGCCACATGGCAGCGCGAAAATAGTTCGGCATAGAATCGTAGTGGCCGCGCGGTTGAAATTGGCTGAAATCAATCATGCGCCTGCGGCCAAATATTTCAACTTCAGTGATGCCTGAGGACTCGTTTGCCTTTTCCAGAATTTCCTTTACCTGCGGATTTGCTCCCAGCTCCGGCTTGACTTCCTTACCCAGCAAGAGCGAGCGAGCAACTGTCAGATACAGGTCAAGATCGCGCGCCATTTCATCTGAATATTTTGCGCGGACAATTTCACAATGCATCTTTGAAAGAGTGGCTGCAAGCAATGGTTCGAGAGTGCGCTGCTCGATGGACTTGATGAGCGAGTCGTTTGAAACGTAGACTGCATGAAGAATGGAATCTATTGAAACGAAAAGCGGCATCTGCGACTGGTAGATTTCATGGAATGCAAACGCGTAAGATGGAAACTCAAGCCTGGCTGGCACTACGAAGCCCTGCTTCTTCAGCATCGCAAGTTCTGCGGGTTTAAGTGCGAACCGCCTGGTGAGCATGTCGAGCCTGGCGATGCTATCTTTCCCGTTCCATGCTGAGGCCTGAACGCGGGGCGGTGCTGCATTCGCGAGGACTGCCCTGATAGCTTTCTCGATGTTGCTATCTGACATCTCGCAAGGGTCTTTTTTATTCTTTGGATCTTTTTTCCGCTCGAATGGCTGCGTTTCTATCTCTTCCGGGACAAGCACCTCCGCGCAGCCCTGTCCTGAAGTTTTGACTTCCGGGCTTGTAGCTGAAAATGCCAGTGCAGAGAGGATCAGGATCAGGAAGCGCTTCATGCCCTATTGGACGCCATGGCTCCAGTATGGCGCGCAAGATTTCATGGATTGACGGCATAGGCCTTCGCAATTTCTCTTCTATTATGAAGCGACCCGAGCTCCTCCTGCCTGCTGGCAACCTGGAGAAAATGCGCAGCGCCTTTGCATTTGGCGCGGACGCAGTCTATGCAGGCTCACCGCGCTATAGCTTGCGGATGCGGAACAATGAGTTCCAGCACGAAGAACTGGCACAGGGAATCGAAGAGGCGCATGCGCTCGGAAAGCAATTTTATGTAACGGCCAATATCCTACCACACAACGATAAGGTGAAGACGTTTGTGCGAGATATGGCCCCACTCATTGCCATGAAGCCGGACGCGCTCATCATGGCTGATCCTGGACTGATTTCTCTGGTGCGCGAGGAATGGCCGGAAGTTGCCATCCACCTCTCTGTTCAGGCAAATACAATGAACTACGCGTCTGTAAAGTTCTGGCACAAGCTTGGAATTCCCCGCATCATCCTCTCGCGCGAATTGCGCATCGATGAGCTTGCTGAGATCAAGCAACTCGTTCCGGAGATGGAGATCGAAGTGTTTGTGCATGGTTCGCTCTGCATTGCATACTCCGGTCGTTGTTTGCTCTCAGGATACTTCAATCACCGGGACTCCAATCAGGGAAATTGCAGCAATGCATGCCGTTGGAACTACAAAGTGGAAGGCGCATCTGAAGAAGACGCGGCCGGTGGATGCGGTTGCGCCTCGACGTCCGGAAACTCAACTCAATCCGCTGGCGAATACGCAAACGCGAATATTCCAATCGATTCTGCAAGCCTGATGGATGGCTCCGTTGGATTTGGAAATGCGACGGCGCGCCATCCACTTGCTGACAGGCCCTGGTTCATTGAAGAGAAATCCAGGCCAGGTCAGAAGATGCCAGTCTTCGAAGATGAGCATGGAACCTATATCATGAATTCCAAAGACCTCCGCGCCATTGAACACGTGCATCAATTGATGGAAATAGGAATAGATAGTTTTAAGATCGAGGGTAGGACTAAGTCCAGGTTCTATGTCGCTCGCACAGCCCAGGCGTATCGCCGTGCAATCGACGATGCAATGGCCGGCAGAGCATTTGACCCGGGACTGCTCCGTGATCTCGATCGAGTTGCAAGCCGCGGCTACACCGATGGATTCTTCAGTCGCAAGGGTGCCGACGATACGCAGAACTATGACACAGACAGAGCGCTGGCAGAAACAAAATACTCCGGCGATGTTATCTCCTACGACCCCGCGCGCGGTGCGGCTGTTATTCAGATAAAGAATTTGATTCGGGTGGGAGATGTTATTGAAATCGTTCATCCCACTGGAAATTTTCTTACACGCGTGCCATCGATCCATACACTCGACGGCAAATCGCTGACGGAAGCGCCGGGCGATGGTTGGACTGTAATGATTCCATGTGAGAAGGATTTGACCGGGGGGATGGTCGCAGTAACGCAGGAAGCATTAACGAAATAATAAGACTACGGAAGTAATGAGCAGGAGCGCATATGATTCAGGGAAATTATTTTAGAGATAACGACGACATGGTCCAGGTCTTTAAGTCGTTGGTAGACTGGAAAGAAATCATAGAGGTTTACGAACACGGTTTCAAAGACGCAGCGGACTACAAGAAGACCGGAAACGAGCGCTACGCCTCCGCACCTTCTTCTATAGAAGAAGCCCTTGATATGTATGAATCGATTCTGGATTCTGCAGGGGATCTAATGGGAACCTACGTTGCACCGCGCAGCGCGGAAATGGACAAAATCGGACTGAAATACGACAACGGCAAAGTAATCTTCCCGCAGGCACAGGTAGATTGTTACAACACACTCCGCGATGCTGGCCTGCAACCAATGGCAATCAGTCGCAAGTATGGAGGTCTTGGACTTCCTGTAACCGCTCAATCACTGCTTTGTGAAATTTCTGCTCGTGCAGACGCGGCGTTTTGTTTGGCTTTTGGAAATATCAACATTGTAGACATCGTTGAACGCTACGGCTCAGAGGAAATTTGCGAGCAATGGATTCCTGACATTGCAGCCGGAAAATACAGCGCAGCTATGGCCCTCACAGAGCCCAACTACGGCTCGGATCTTCCAAATGTTCAAACTAAAGCAGAGAAGGGCGCAGACGGTGTCTGGCGTCTGACTGGAACCAAGCGCTTCATTACGCATGCATGCGGTTATGACAAAGCGCCTTCGATCATTCTAACTCTGGCGCGCACCGGAAGTCCAACAAGCGGTGCTCGCGGGCTATCGTTCTTTATTGTGCAGGGCAAAGACATTCATGTTGCAAGCATTGAAAAGAAAATGGGCCTGCATTGCTCACCTACGTGTGAGGTTGTATTTGACAATGCACCGGGACAAATGATTGGCGAAGAAGGCTTTGGCCTTGTTAAGTATTCTATGGGCATGATGAATTCTGCGCGCATTACGATTGCCGCGCAATCGCTCGGAATTGCGGAAGGGGCTTACCGCGAAGCTAAAAAGTATGCCTCCGAGCGGGTCCAATTCGGAAAAACAATCGATAAGATCCCGGCTGTTAAGAAAATGCTCGATCGCATGGAGCGTGAACAGGCCGCAACGCGCATGCTTGTGCTCGAGGCGTCGCGCGCAGTGGACCTCTATATCTGGAAGCGCGAGCAGCTCAAACACGAAGGAAAGACGGATCGCGAAATCAAAGCCGATCCGACCATTCGGAGATGGGAAAAACTTGCCGACCTCTTTACTCCAATGGCCAAGTATTATGCCAGCGAAAGTTGCGTGAAGATTGCATACGACGCCGTTCAAGTGCATGGTGGTGCCGGGTATACAGAAGAGTACGATGTGGCGCGAATCTATCGCGATGCGCGAATCACCACAATCTACGAAGGAACCACACAGCTTCAGGTTGTGGCGGCGATCGGTGGAATTGTGGCCGGTATGTCAGCCGCCGGCAATCTGCGTGAGTATGTAAACCAGGAGTTTGCGCAAATGAAGCCTTCTCCTGAATTGAAACGCCTTTTTGACCTGTTCTCGGGAATTGTGGATGGCTACAAGGCCATTGAATCAAGCGATGAGAAAGGAATGGTTGCGTTTGAAACAGTAGAAAGCGCAACACGCTTCCTCATGGGCATGTTGATGGAGCGTTCCGTTTCTAAGCTGAGTGGGGCTGAAGCAGAGCATCGCAAGAAGCTATGTCGCGATTTCAATCTCGACAGCCTGGCAATCCTCGAAGGCACGAGTGTGCGCATGAAAGAAAAGCCTGCCGCTTGAGGTCGCGCTCAGCGAACGGGCTACGGCCCATTGCACGATGTCGGGGCCAGGGCTCGCCCAGCGCCCCGGTTAGTTCCGTACGCTGGCGATTTTGCCTATTCTATATTTGCGAAGCAAATTCTCGGCTTTTCTTGAATGGGGTTTGGCTTTGCCGTCCTTGTCTTTCCACGCTGCGCTTGAATCCTTGCCGCACCACTTTACCAGGCTGTATTCATGTGCGGACGCGTGCTCTGAAAGATAGCTTGTGATATCATACACGTTTTGATCGATGAGTGTCCAGCAATCTGCGGCCGTGGAGTGACTCTGTAATTCCCCCAAAGAAAGAATGCGGTCCTGGGCGCGGACGGACGCACTGAAAATGACGATGGACATCAATATAAACTTTACCATGGGCTAAATTCCTCCGTATGAATATTGGACGACGGCGTGCCGGCCCGGATCAAGAATTTCCTTGCGGACCTCATAAAAGCGGGAGGTCCGCACACAAGAAACTTAAATCCCGATCGTTCTTTCGTCCATTCCCTGACTTCTGAGAAGTCCGCCTGCTGCGTGACCCGCGTCTTCCATAAGAATTGACTGTGTCGCAATTGAAATGCGGCAAACTCGCGGGCCAGATCAGGTTCTTCCACTGCTTGATAGTGCACCAGACGAATTGCCCCGGAATTTCTAAAATCCAGGCAACGGGTCATCCCCAGGAAAGGGGCAATCCCAACTCCTCCTGCAATCCAGACTTGATCTTCTTCCGGTGAAACTCCGAATTCGGCAAACGGCCCCAGAATGCTCAGCAGGCTGCCCTGTCGTAAATCCAGAAGGTGCGATGTGTCCGTTCCCACACTCTTGATCAAAAGCCGCATAACGGGATTATTCTCACAGGACGCGATTGAAAAGGGATGCCATGCGCGCGAGAAACCCCGACCGAATTGCGCGAAAACAATCGAGCCCGCCTTGAATCCACGACCCGCTTTCCCCGTAGCCTTCAAACCAATTTCATAGAGGGCGGGGCTCCGCTCTCTGATATCTACAATGATCCATTTTTGTTCAAAGAGTCGCAGGCCAAAAATGAGTGCAATGCTCACCGTCGCGATCAGTACAGCCGCATAGAATACCAGTCGATCAAGGTTCTCTTGATGCAGATAGGCCTGGCCGTGAAGGAAGGCTGCCAGGAGCGCAATAAGCAGAGACCAGTGAATCAGCACCCACTTCCGATGAGCGAGGCTTTTCGTAAACGAGAAGCCCAAACCAATGAGCAGAACAAATAGAGCAATCCAACCAGAAGTCAGATATGGATCATCAAACGCAAAAGCAGAATCCGGTTCACTGACTAGTTCAAAAACGACATGGATGAGAACGACAAAGCCAGCGCTCAGGCCGAGCCAGTGATGGATTCTATGCTGCTGGGCAATACCACCCAGCAGACGCGCGCCCAAACGCGAACGGACAGCCGGAATGAATGCCAGAACAAACAATAACCAGGCGGCCAATCCCAGTAGATGCATCATGCTTCCGTATTACGATGCATCGACTGGCTAAAGCGTCGGGTCACACTCCGGCAAGAACTCGCTCCAGCCGGGTGCGAATCTCTTTTGCTAATGTTTGAATGGCTTCGTTCGCCACGATCCGGGGCATGATGGCCGGATCAAAAATGCTCACCCGGGTTTTGCCCTCGGACTCGCACACAACGACGTTGCACGGTAGCAGTAACCCGATTTGCTCTTCTGCCTGAAGAGCTTTGTGCGCAAACTGCGGGTTGCATGCACCCAATATCACATAACGTTTAAAATCCACATCGATCTTCTTCTTCAGCGTGTCCTTAACGTCTATGGTCGTCAGCACACCGAACCCTTCTTTCTTGAGTTCATCCGTAACCTTTGTGACGGCGGCCTCGAAAGGAACATCCACGATCTTTGACATTGAGTACTCCATATCAGGCCCCCAGGTTTCTTTGCATGAGTCTGTCATTGGACGCACTACCCGGCAACCGATTTCCATGCCTTTGGGGAAAATTGCTGCTGCCCTGGCCAGAGACCGTGCAGGCAAATTGGACTATCAGATGAGAATAATCATGCTCTGCAAATCCTGGAAATCATGCGACGAGATTCCTGCGATGCCGAGTTCGGATGGAAGAGGTAAGGAGTAGCTTGTCAAACACCAGCCACTTCAAAATCCTCACCTGGTCGAGGTTCAAGATGCAAGAATGGATTCCCGCACGCTCCGGTTTCTTCCCGGGCCTCCTGGCCCGCTTCATGCGCGCGGTGGCAAAGACTGATGCGCCCATGGCGCAGACCCTTGCATGGTATCCTCGCGCTCTACTTGGTGCCGGTTTCTTTGAACTGTTCTCGGCTCGATCCAGACGATTTCACAGAGTCTTGAACTTAATCCGACTCAGCGTTAGTTTTACCGTTAGTTGTCCTTGGTGTGTGCAAATGAATTCGGCTAGCCTGAAAAAGAACAGGATCACCGAGGAAGAACTTAGATTCTTGAATGGAAGCGGTCCGCAGCCTGTAAGTATCCTGGCAGGTGAAGCGATTGCAATTGAGTATGCGCGTCAGGTTTCCTGCACACCGGTGCAGGTTTCGGCGGACGTCGCGGAGAATATGAAGGCCAACTATTCAGAAAAAGAGATGGTGATGATATCCTGGACTGCGGCTCAAGTGAACTTCTTTTCAAGATTGTTCCAGTCGTGGATGATTGGTACTTCAAAATAGCCAGACAGTTGGATTGTGAATCGAATGCGCACATTGCTACAAATTTAGAGGCGGGGAATAGGTACCATGCAGAACAAGAATCAACAGGAAATTACCCGGGTCACTCCTTTACACAACGATCAAGGCTATTTGATGCAAGAAGGATGGGCGCGGTTCCCGTACTGGAAATATGACAGAAATCGAGTTCATGCCTCCTGGTTTCGAATCAAAGAATGGGATTACTATTACGTCCTTTCACCCGATTTGAAGCGAGGCGTTACCATTACATTCAGCGATCTGGGCTATATTGGGCTCATGGCTCTGTGCTGGTTGGATTTCGAAAATAACACCTGTACGCAGGTGGATGACCTGGTCCCGCTCACGCGTGGTAAGCTGGGTCTGGTGGCCGATCCGGATCAAGCCTCAGTTCATTTTAAGAGTTCTAAATTGGACCTGAGTGAAGACGTGAAGGACGGCAAGCGAACATTGCGTTTCTCATCTCCGGTGCTTGAAACAGCACGTGGTGAAAAGGGAATCAGTGGCACCATGGTATTGAGCCAACCTCCGGATCTCGAGAGCATAAACATTGCCACAAGCTGGGCAGAGAATAGAAAAGCATTCTATTACAATCGAAAGATCAACTGCATGCCAGCCGAAGGCGAGGTCACTGTTGGCTCGCAAGGATATCGCTTCAGCAACGACCGGGATTCCGGCACGATTGATTGGGGAAGAGGAAACTGGACGTATCGCAATCGATGGTACTGGAGTTCTTGCTCTGGCCAATTGAACGGCGAACCCTTTGGATTTAACCTGGGTTACGGTTTTTCAGATCGCACCCCTGCAAGCGAAAATGCAATCTTCTACAAGAACAAACTTCACAAACTGGCAGAAGTTGAGTTTCACTTTGATACCAGAGACTATATGCAGGCATGGACTTTTACGAGTTCCGATGGTCGTCTGGATCTGAGTTTCGAGCCTTGCGTCGATCGCGCTGCGAAAACCAACTTCCTCATCCTGAAGTCGATCCAACATCAGGTATTTGGATACTTTTCAGGGAAGATTATCCTGGACGACGGGCAGGTCTTACGCCTGGACCGATTTCTGGGTTTTGCAGAAGACGTGTTAAACTGGTGGTGACGCCATGCGGGCTGCCCGGGTCATTCAAGGTATTTCCAGAAAAAATGTAGTACCTTTACCCGTTTCTGTTTCAAAGCGAATTGTTCCACCATGTGCCTCGACAATGCTCTTAGCAATTGCCATTCCCAGCCCGGTGCCATGGGATTTTCCATGCGTGACAAATGGATCAAATAGGGCTGCCCGAATCGATTCTGGAATTCCCGGGCCGTTGTCCCTCAGTTCAAATTTGAAACGCTTCCCATCATGTCGGACAATTATTTCAAAACTTCCTTCCGGTCCAAGCGCATCGGCCGCATTGCCCGCGATATTGATCAAAACGCGCAAAAAACGATCCGTATCGATGGATATCTGACCGTCGCATTCGCGCCTGATTCCAAATTGAATGCCCTTCTCTGTGAAGTACGGCCTCAGGCTTTTTTCAGCGCGGATAAGGTACTCACCGAGATCCACCGAGGTTTTTTCTGTGGTCACAGATCCGCGTGCATAGTCCAGAACGTCCTGGGCCATGGACGCAAGTCTGTTGGCTTCTTGCCCAATGATTCTAAGATATTCACTGCGCTCAGCACGACCGACCGAATCATCGTCCGCCAGTTCAGCAAAGCCCATGATAATCCCCACTGGATTCTTGAAGTCATGCACTATGCCCGCTGCCATGGATCCAACGGTGGCCATCTTCTCCTGTGAGAGGAGTTTGCCGCGCAGCTGAATTGATTCATTGTAATTGGCCTTGAGGTTTGCCTGCGTGTTAACGCGGGCCAGTAGCTCCGGCGTCGAAAAGGGTTTGGGAAGATAGTCGTTTCCACCGCTTTCCATTCCTGTTACAAGATCTTCGACTTGATTTTTCGCGGACAGAAAAATGACGGGAAGTTCTGCGCGAGAATATGTTTTGCGGATTTTCCGGCAAACGTCGTAGCCATTCATCCGTGGCATCATGACGTCGAGGAGGACAGTATCGGGGAGATGATTGTCGACAAGGTCGAGCGCTTCCGCCCCGCTCCCGGCTTCAATCACACGGTAATTGTGAACGCTGAGGATGTTCGATAGCACCTGCCGGTTCACAGGTTCATCGTCCACAACAAGAATTAGCGGACCGGAGGCCTCAGGGGATTTATGAATTGACTCCGGGATAGCGGGCACGAGCCCGTTAGTCGCCATAGCACGATCTCCGAGAATATGGATAGTGCTGAGCCTCTCTGCACCGACAGCATCGTTTGTGGAAGGCAAGGAAAACGTAAAACGCGATCCCTTCATAGGTTCAGACTCTACGCGGATCCTTCCCCCGTGCAGTTCGACGAGCTGTTTGGTGATTGAAAGGCCCAGTCCTGTGCCGCCATACTCGCGTTCTACCGACGCATCTGCCTGCTCAAACGATTTGAAAATGTCACTTTGCTTCTCCATTGGGATCCCGATGCCCGTATCAGAGATCGTTATCTCAATCTCCTTTTCAAGCGAACGAGCGCTGACTGTAACTTTGCCGGACGGCGTGAATTTGATGGCATTGCCAATTAGATTGTGTAGAATTTGCTGCAGGCGATTTTCGTCTGCATGCGCAGCGGGGAGGTTATCCGGAATCTCGCTCTGCAATTCCAGTTGTTTTGTTGCGAGTAGTGGCTTTGAGACAGCGAGAACCACCTCGACCAATGAGCGCACATCGACCGGACGCAGCGCAAGTTCAATGTCGCGACTCTTCAGCTTGGAGAAATCCAGTATGTCATTGATCAGACTCGTCAGTCGCTTTCCGCTGGCCACGATAAGCCCAAGATTGCGCTTTGTAGCCTCGGACAGGGGGCCCGTTGCGCCTTCGATCAGAGAATCAGCCAGACCAATCATGCCGTGTAGAGGTGTTCGTAGCTCATGCGACGTATTGGCCAGGAATTCATCTTTGAGTTTATCAATGAGCTTGAGTGCGTCGTTGCGTTTGGCCAGCTCCTCCGTAAGCTTCTTCAATGCTCGGGCTGAATCCACAAATGCAAGACCAAGAATGATAGCCAGTGCTACCAGGATAGCAAGGAATCCCCAGTGGCTGATAGGACCGGGAAAGAGAGATCGCCCCAGTGCAGCACTGGCTATGTCATGAGCATTCGTTGCGAATGCCAGAAACAATCCGATCATGAACACGCGACCTCGCACGTCCCTGGGGCCGAGCGCGCGGGCAATGCTCACGAGGCTTGCGACAATTGCAACGATAGCGGAAATTTGATATGTTGGAAGAAGGGCGAGCGGGTGACCTCCTATCAGTAGCAGGAAAATAGAAATCGCGAAGAGCGCAAAGCTCCCGATCATGATGAGTTTGTGAACTAGATCGCGAGAAATTGTATGGTATATAAACATCGCGTAGCCGGCCGGCAGAACGTAGAGTGCAGGTAGTTCAATGCGAGACCAGATTCCCGGGTCTGCGATCAAGTAGTCATTTATCGCGCACCGCGACAAAACGTAAAGACCGCTGGAAACCAGGAAGATTGCAAACCCTGCGAATTCGAATCGCCGGGTGAACATAAAGAGGATAGAGCCTGCGATAGCTGCGAAGAGAAGGACGACACCGACGACCAGTCGGTCTGCCTCCGCCTGTATCAGTCGGGAGTAGATTTCAAAACGATTTCCTACTTCGGGTTGTCCAACTGGCCCGATGCGCCGCCGCTCGGATTCAAATCGCAGGTAAATGTAACGGTCAGGTGCGGAGGGAAGGGAGGCAAGAATGTATTTGTTATGCCCGGCGGTGGCGCCCTCCCAGGCGAAACGACTGGCCCCCCAGAACGCCGCATGATCGTACGTGAGCTTGCGGTCGACGTACAGCTTCACATTCATTATCGCGTAGCGCAGGAAGAGGGCCATGTCTCCGTCACCGTTTGATGGAAGCGGCATACGCATCCAGAGTACGCTCTTGCCTTCAGGGCGCGTAAATGGATCTTTTGGGTTGAATACAGTCCAATTTGCTTTTGTCTCGAGATTATCCCAATCGATCTCATTTCTGTCTGACGAGATTGGATTTGCCCAGGAGTATTCCCACTTTGCTGCTTCGTTCGCATTCCTGGGCGCAGGCTCTCGCGCGCAGGCGAACAACAGTAGCAATGGAAGCAGCGGTAAGAAGAACCTGCCTGGGTCTATTTTTCCTTTATTCGCTGGCATAGACCGGGACACCTATTCTGCCCGGTGCAACTATCTGCCAAGGGATTTTTCTTTTCTGTACGCGCGTAATTTGCCGCTGCGTTCTGCCTGTCCACGTGGCATAGCCGCAATGCAGTAATGAGAGTTAGGTGATGCTCCCCACCAACTTGTTGCTTCCAGGCTTTCGCCAATCAGCCTTGAATGTCTGCAAGGATCAGTGTGCGATCGTCTTCAGCTTTTTGTTTCTTTGCAAACGATGCGAGCGCAGTTCGAACATGCGCAATGGTTGAGTCACCGGCCTGGTCTGTGGTCCCTTCGAATAGGTCCAACAGACCCCTTTCATCGAGCATATCTCCGCTTTCATTGACGGTTTCAGTAATTCCGTCCGTGTAGAGTGCAAGCCTGGCAGGGCCTTCAATTGGCAGACTGTCTGTTCTGTACTCTGCATCGCTGAAGATTCCCACAACCTTACTGTTTGGCCTGAGGAATCGAACGCGAACTGCATCCGGATTGGATCGTAAGACAAGAAACGCCTTTGGATGGCCGGCATTGCAATAGTCGATGCGATTCCGGCCCAGGTCCACGTGCGCGCACATGACAGTAAAGAAATTGTCTGCAAGATTGCCATAGAGTTCGTTATTCATTAACTGAATCATTTCTCCTGGTCTATCGAGGAATCGCTGATGCTTATCGAAACATGTTTTAACGGAAAGCAGGTACATTGCAGCGCTGACTCCATGCCCGGCAATATCCGCAAGGAAAAGTCCATAGGTGTCTGGTGATGTACGAATGATCCTGTAAAAGTCACCGCCAACAATGCTTGAAGGTTCATACCAGGCATGAAACGAAATGCGAGCATCTTCGTTTGGTAGTTCTCTCTGAATGCTCTTGTTGTGAAGCCTTGCCGCTTGCCGCATTTCATCGTCGAGGGCCTGCTTCTGAACGAGCACTTCCGAATGGATTCGCTCACGATCTGTGATTCTATCCCGTAAGGTCTTTTCGACAGCGGATTGAAATGTGACTACAAAATCATGCGAGAGATCTTCCAGTAGAGACTCCGCGCTTTCGCGGTGGCTTGCAATGCCGGGAAAGACCTCATGCAGGTGCGATCGGAATTCACGACAGAAGAGGATTTCTGCTCGATACACATCTTCGAACGTTAGCGAGCCAGCCTCATCGCTTACAACCTCGGCTACCAGACGCGTGAGATCTGCGAAAGTGTAGGGAACGGAATTTCCCAGCGCATGCAGGCGTTGTCTGAGTATGGTAAAGTACGCAACGGCATTTGCAGAACTCAGTCCTTTTCTCCGGCCCAAAAGCTCGTACCAACGTCCCACCATTCCCGCCCGTGTGAAATCCTTTCCGGGCGCATGAAATGAGTACACCCGAAGTGATTTCATCAGGTGGATGTTATAACGCCTGGTCTCAACCGACGAGGGGAGGCCAGGCAGTTGGTAATCGTGCGTGAGGTTCTTTTGCAGAAGGTAGACGATTTCGTCTTTGAGAAACTCGAAAAGAGCCTGCCTGATCTCCGGGTCTGCCATGGTCACAAATAGATAAACCTCCGGCGCCCACCAGGCGGACAACAAGAATCGAAGGCGCGATCAGCGAGCGGATTACCTGAGAGAAAACAAGACAAATCCAACCAGCACCACGGCAAAGTACGCGGCAAGGCTCGCCGCGCCCGGATAATCCCCGGCAATTCGCAATCCTTTGAAAAGCGATAAGAGAGCAAGTGCTGCCAGTGCCAGTCCGAGCAGAGCCGGGCGGGCTTCCCCGAGCACCAGGGCCACCGCGGCGATAGCGCATGTCAGGCCGGTCAACGTTTCAAGGGCTGTCAGCACCGGAAACATGATCCCCACCATGGGCGCAAGAAACGTCTTACTAAAGACGCCGCGAATGTACTCCAGGTTACCCGAGTAGTCCAAAATCTTGCTCAGGCTCGATTGTATAAAGAGGATGGCGAGAAACAACAGGACCGCCAGGCGGCCAAGATCACGTGGGTTCAGAAAGTCAAACATTGCGAATCCTCTCATGGGTGTTTAAGAGGGCAAGCCATTCCGACGGCGACTCTGCGCAATACGCCAGGAAAGGCCGCTTAAAGAGGCGGCGTATTTTTTGCGTAAGATGCTTGTTTCGGGCGCGACAAACAGTATCGTGAACGTTACAATGAGGTTCGTAATGCGACGCTTGAGCGGATTTCTTCTTCTATTACCTCTCTCTTGTACGTTGTTTGCCGGGCCAAAGCTTGAGACAGCCACGTTTGCAGGTGGTTGTTTCTGGAGTATGGAAACGCCTTTTGAAACAATTCCAGGCGTTGTCGATGTGGTGGTTGGATATTCTGGCGGGACGCGCGCGAATCCCACGTATGAGGACGTGTCAAGCGGCGCCACCGGCCATGCGGAAGTTGTGCAGATTTCTTTTGATCCTAAGCGAGTGACGTTTCAAAAACTGGTGGATGTCTTCTTCCGTCAGATTGATCCAACAGATTCGGGCGGCCAATTTGTGGACAGAGGGTCTGCGTATCGAACAGCAATCTTTTACCATTCAGAAGAGCAGAAGACAACCGCACAGGCGGCCATTGATGCGTTCACAAAATTGAATCGTTTCAAGAAACCAATTGTAACACAGGTTGTTCCTTTCAAGGAGTTCTTTGCTGCAGAAGAATACCATCAGGACTACGCAAAAAGAAATCCATTTAATTATAAACGATACAAATCTGGATCGGGAAAGGATCAATATCTTGAATCGATCTGGGGGAAATCAAATGCAGCGCAGGAGAAGAAAATGAAATACGCAAAGCCGGAAGAAAAGGAACTGAAGAGCAAACTGACTCCTCTCCAGTTTGAGGTCACTCAGAAGGAAGGAACAGAGCGGCCATTCCAGAACGAATACTGGGACAACCATAAGGAAGGCATCTATGTGGATGTGGTTTCAGGTGAGCCACTATTCAGTTCCAAAGATAAGTTTGATTCGGGCACGGGTTGGCCCAGTTTTACTCGACCCCTTGAGCCCGAAAATATCGTGGAAAAGAAAGACAAATCGCACGGTATGATCCGCGTAGAGGCACGGAGCAAACATGGAGACTCGCATCTAGGTCACGTATTTGAGGATGGCCCAAATCCTACAGGGCTCAGGTATTGTATGAACTCTGCCTCCATGAAATTCATTCCGCGCGAGAATCTGGAAAAAGAGGGTTATGCGGAATACAAGGGGCTCTTTGAAAAATAGCGCGAGGAGGGTAGATCCTCGCTAAGCAGGAAGCTCCGCAGTACCAGGGCAAAAAGTCCAGAATACTGAAGTAAGAGAGAACACGTAATTGATGCGTAGGATGTAGGGGCCGAGAGTTTATCGGCCTCGCATCCTGTTATTACTTGCACAGCATCGGGGAGGGTGGATTCAATCCTTATGGCGCTCCTTGTCGTCATCGATGCCGATCCAAATCAGAGTAGAGCTCTTGAAGCAGCCCTTTCCGGGCTGCGGCACAGGATCCTGATTGCCCAATCAGCCGCTCGCGGTATTGAAATGGCGCAGAGCGGTAATCCGGACTTGATCCTTCTCAATCCTGATAATCCTGGAATGGACGGGATTCAGATTCTTGCTACTCTCAGGAAGGATCCCATTACAAAAGAAATTGCCGTGGCTCTCATTCAGAAACATACAGATCCTAAAGTAATGCAACGATTGCACCAGCTTGGTGTGCTCGACTCCATTTCGCCTGCGCTCTCTCAGGAAGAATTGCGTAAGCGTATTCTGACGACTCTCACCAACGCAGAGAAGCAGAAACTTCAAAGAACACTGAAACGAGCCAATCACATCAGCATAAAGCGGCGTACAGGCAGAACGGACATTGCAATTCTATCCGGTCTAAAGGACTTTGCGTTTGCGGAGGCTCGGACCGTGTTCAATTCATTCTTTCTCAAAGTGATTAAGGACGATCTTGTGGTTCTCGATCTGCGCGCCATCCCAAACATAGCGGAAACAGAAATCAAACTTGTGGAACAGATGATTACGGTCCTGGGTGGTTCTCGGGTTCATCTGCTTGCAGGTCGCCATTTTGGCCTTATCATTTCAGAAACGGATCTTGCTACACAAATGCCGGTGTTTTTTACACTGGAAGAAATGGAGCAAGCTATCGCGCAAAAAAGCTCGCCCAGGAAGGGTGCCTGATCACTCTGGGTGATGCCCGGTTTTCAAACTTCTACGATCCAGAGAAAGAATGGCCTGATTGCAGTCCTGACAATCGATGCTTTGTCGCCCAACAACACCCTGAACAAAGATCTACTGACGCAGTTCATAGATAAACTGTATGAGCTCGGCAAATCAGCGGATGGTGTGCTTGTAAACTCTGCCAATCCCAAATTCTTTTCAAACGGACTTGATGGGAAATTCTTGCTCGAGTCGGATGAAAAGACACGAATTGAAACAATCACAGAAATGATTCGTGCCTACGGCAAACTAATCGCATTTGGGAAGCCCTGGATTGTCGAGATTGCCGGTCATGCAATGGCAGGCGGTGCTGTGATTTCGAGTTGCGCGGATTACCGTTATATGCAAGCAAACTCGGGCCGTATTGGATTTTCTGAACTCGCTGTTGGACTTCCCCTTCCGTTGTGCTATATTCATGGGATTCACAGGATAGTAGTTCCGGTTGCGGTTCGTTCTGTGATTGAAGGAACTGCGTATAAGCCTGAAGAAGCGCTTGAGATCGGATTGATCGATGGGGTACTCGAAGACGCAGAAAAGCTCAGGTCCACTGTGCTCAAGCGGTTCGATGGAATCTTCCGTATGGAACAGGATGCCTTCTTGCCGACACGTGCGCTGTACCGCAAAGATTTGTTGAACTCTGTTCAGCGCGATGAGGCAGAAGATATTCGCCTGGCGGCGCAACTCGTCAAGCAACCGGTCTTCGAGCGAGCCATGCGCAATATTGCCGGTCGGAATTAGTTCATGATGATTGTTTTCTGGTGCATTTTTGTCCTGGCGGCGGCTTTTTCAATCTATTGCCGTTACAACAACCGGATGTGGTACAACTTTGCAAAGCCTGTACCGCTTTTTATGCTCATTGGCCTCTACGCCATGAACCCCTCTAGCCTGGCCCTCTACAAACTGTTCCTTGCGGGAATCATTGCCGGCGTGGCGGGGGATATCCTGCTTCTACGAGAAAAGACATTCCGCTACGGAGCTGCGTTCTTCTTTCTTGGACACATTCTCTACATAGTGGCTTTCTATCGTATGGGCGGATGGCCCCTGCTCGGAATCTGCCTCTTGATTCTGGGCTATTCGACTATCTATTGCTTGTTTCTATTTCGCAGGCTGCAGTCGCAGGGCGGCGTGGGTAACGTTTGGATGGGAACGCCCTATCTGTTGATGGTTAGTTTGCTCTTGATGTTCGCGAGTACAACGGTGGGTCAGATGGCGAATCGCTATACGGGCTCACTTTCAGATGGCTTTCCAGGGATTTTTGAGCAACTGGTGATGTTTGGAGGAGCCATGCTCTTCTATATATCTGATCTGGTGCTCGTGTGGAATCGGTATGCGGGAAATTTTAGAGCAGCACAGCTTGTAATACTTGGCACATATTATTCTGCGCAGGCCTTCATCACCTGGGGCGCCCTGGAATATCTTTCCTGAGCGATTCTTGTCCTTCAGGCTCTTAGATCCGGGACGCCGGCGCGCATGAGTTCTGCCCGCAGCTTTTCAGGAGTAACGGGTTTAAGCATGTAGCCGTCCACTCCAAGCTTCACAATCTTCTCTACCTCATCTTTGTCACCTTCAACTGTGCACATGATGACCTTGGTATTTTTACAGATGGGCTTCTTCTTAATTTCACGAAGGGCTTCTTTTCCATCCATGACAGGCATATTCCAATCAAGGAGGACGACATCGATGGGTTCGGCGGATACAATCTGCAGGGCCTCTGCGCCGTTTTGAGCAACCAGGCCCTCATGTCCCATTTCTTCCACAACCTTCTTAACTACAAAGCGGATTGTGGGCGAATCATCGACGCTGAGAATCTTCACTCAGAAAGTAAATCAACTCCGTGCCGATCCTGCAAGTAGAAATTCCCGAATCTTGTTTGCAAGGACGGGCCCAATGCCCGGCACCCGCTTTAAATCATCCTCGGAAGCGTCTTCAATAGGAGTCTCTGTAAAATGCTTGAGCAAAGCGCGCACGCGGGAAGCACCGATATCCGGAATTTCCTGAATGAGGTGGCGCAGCACTGCCTGATTGCGGCGTCCCCGGTGGTGGGTAATGCCAAACCTATGTGCTTCATCACGCATATGTCTGAGAATCAGCATTCCGGGGCTGGCGGGATCGAAATGGCGCGGGGTGGACTCACCGGGAAAGTAGATCTCTTCGCGTTGCTTGGCAATTGCGATGATCTGCTGATTGCAACCCAGGGCGTTTGCGGCCCGGCAAGCCGCATCGAGTTGTGTGACCCCACCGTCTATCAGGATGAGATCGGGGAGAGCCCGGTCTTCCGCCAGCAAGCGTTGAAGACGGCGGGAAATGACCTCTTCCATGGAAGCTGGATCGTCAATGCCATCCACTGTCTTGATTTTGTAATGTCTGTAATCCTTCCTGGAAGGCTCCCCGTCAACAAAGCACACACCAGAAGCCACCGTATGCGTTCCTTGAAGGTGCGAGATGTCGTAACATTCCATCACGGAGGGAACATCTGCAAGCCCCAGCATCTCTTTAAGCTCTTCCAGGCCGCGTGATCTATCTTTCACGCGGGCGGCCAGGAGACGCTCGCGTAAGAGGAGTTCTGCATTCTTCTGTGCCAGGTTTAAGAGCGATTTCAGATGCGGCTTTTTGGGAACAGTAAGGTTGACCTCGCGCTCATTGACCTGTAGCGCTTCCTCGAGCTCGCGCGCAGATTTTAGTTTCTGTGGCATGTGGATTCTCGCAGGTCGTATGGTCGAACTCAGATAGTAGTCGCGAATGAAACTTTCAAAAATTTCTTCGGGGTCCGAGTTCAGCATGCCTTTCAGGGGAAAGGATTTCCTGCCAATGAGTTTCCCTTCGCGCATTTCAAATACGACCATCTGCCCGTCATCATCGCGCGAAGCAAGGGCCACCAGGTCCTCATCGCCTGAACCGGGATCCAGTACGATCTGACGCTCTGTGGCGCGCCGGATGTTTGCAAGGACGTCGCGAAACATGGCAGCCTTCTCGTACTCCATTTTTTCGCTAAATTCTTCCATCCGCTTGCCCACCAGGGTTTCCAGGATTTCCGTTCTGCCTTCCAGGAACAATTTGATCTGCTCGATTAGCTTTGCATATTCCTCGACTGGAACGTTGCCCTGGCATGGTCCAAGACATCTGCCAATGTGAAAATTCATGCAGGGGCGTCTTGGTCGCGCAAGGGGGAGGGTTTGCCTGACTTTCCTGATTGGAAAGATTTTGTGAATTAACGCCAGGGTGTTTCTGGTTGCGCCAACATCTGTATATGGTCCAAAGTATGCGTTTCCATCGTCTCTTACGCTGCGTGTGATATAGATCTGCGGATACATTTCAGATGTAGAAAGACAGAGGTATGGGTACCGCTTATCGTCTTTGAGCCGGACGTTGAAGCGCGGCTGGTATTTCTTCACCAGGTTTGCTTCGAGAATCAATGCTTCGCGGCTGGTCTCTGTTGTTATCCACTCAAGGTTGCGTGCACGCTCCATGAGTAGCTCTGTTTTGTACGCTTCTGGTCGGAGATAGTTTCTGAGTCTGGCCCGCAGATTGACTGCTTTACCAACGTAGAGGATTTCCCCGGCCTCGTCCTTCCATATATAGCAACCGGGGGTCGTTGGCGATCGATGAACTGCCTGCGCGATTTCTGCAGCTGACATCACGCAGACAAGAAAACACGAGCCCGGTCAGGAGCAAAGCAAACTTAGAAGACCATCGTCGCGCCAAAGGAAAATCGGGGAGTGGCCTCATGATGGTCCAGTCCAACGATTATCCCTGGTCCAATCGACATGTCGTTTCCAAGGTCAAATTGTAAGCCAAGCTCGAGGGTTGTGGAGTCGGGCTCGTGCCGAACTTCGCTCATCTCATGGACAATTGCCGTGACAAGATTGAACCTGTAGTCCTCTTCTTCCCCGCTGATCTCAAAATCGTGCCGGAAACCCAGGCGTCCTCCGTAGATGCTCGACCTGAGAGCGCGGTCTGCATTTCCAACGACACTTGTTCCAAACGCATTGGTGATGATCGTACCAAACTCAAACGATTTCAGAACTGCCAGCGTCAGTGTGGCACTTTCTCCGGACGCAGCCTTGTCCGTCAATGGTGCTGCGAGTTCCAGGGTAGTACTGATCGTTGGAACTGCAGACTCTGGCCCGTGATCGGTCACCCAACGTTGTAGCCAGCCAGTGGTGATTTCACCTGCGCCTTCCTGCGTTCGCTTCTTTGTATCAATTCTATAAGAGTTACGAATTTCTTCGGCAGAGTGAGGATCAAATACCAACCGATTCAATTGATAGTTTATGATGCTTGTTTGCGTCACTGGGATCGGGCTACCCTGTGTAAGACTCTGGCCAAACTGATAATACCCGAAAGGTCGCAGGTCTTCGTGGTAGAACGAATCCACAAGATTTCGACTCAATAAGAAGTCGTTCAGTTGGGTTGTAACTCCGTTTATGCTTCCACCGGCCTGCTGCCTACCTGCCAGGAACCAGGAGAGATTCTCATACGATAGGCGATTTTCGTTTCGCATATCGGCGCGTTCTCCCTCAATACCGACGAGAACTTGCATATTCTTTAGAAAGTTGTTTCCGCTGAACGTGTGACCGAACTCTATTCCGCCGTCGAAGGTGTTCCTGGCTTCGCGCGAATTGGCCCAGCCTCCGGTCAGTAGAAATTCACTTTCGCCCGGGCCACCGGGCGTGCCATCCTCAAGGCTTCCGTAGACGTCGATTGCCTGCCTGTCCCCAATCTTGAAAGGTTTTTCTGACTCGTTCGCGGGCCCGACTTCCGAGCTTGCTGAGTCTCTCTTTGTTGCAGGAACCCTTTCGTCTGTTGCAGGTTTGCTTTCCTCGTTGGTCCCGGTTGTGCTGCGATGCTTGTGGCGACGAGTAAGCCTGCAAGGATTCCCGTTCTAAGCGTATTGTGTATTGAGTTCATTATTTTCTCCTCTCCTCGAACCACAAATACATGGTTGGGAGCAATATCAGCGTGAGTAGAGTGGCTGAGATCAGCCCTCCGATTACGACCGTCGCCAGAGGCCTTTGAACTTCTGCGCCGGTTCCGGTGGACAATGCCATTGGTAGAAATCCAATGCTTGCTACAAGGGCGGTCATCATTACCGGTCGCAGTCGAATGATTGTTCCCTCTTCGACCGCCTGGCGGACGGTTTTTCCATTCTCGCGAAGCTGGTTAAAGAAGCTTACGAGCACAGTTCCATTCAGAATCGCAATGCCGGCTAACGCTATAAAGCCAATAGCAGCCGGTATGCTCATTGGAATTCCACGTACCGTGAGAGCCAGTATTCCCCCTGTGACGGCGAACGGCACACAGAGGAAGATGACAATCGTCTGCCGCAGGCTTCCAAAGCTTCTTATCAAGACCAGGAAGATGAAGGCGAGGGTGAGCGGTACTACGATGGCGAGGCGTAAACGAGCTTTCTCTAGATTCTTGAACTGGCCACCCCATTCCAGTCTGTAACCCGGCGGAAGTTTGAGTTTCTGATCGAGCGTCTGTTTGGCCTCGTCCACGAATGTCTGCAAGTCTCGGTCGCGCAGGAACACGCCAACCGTGGAATAGCGTCTGCCACTGTTGCGGCTAATTGTGGTTACCTGTGTTGTGGACTGAATCTTTCCGAGCGACCCCAGCTGCAGGACGCCGCCGCCCGGTCTTTCAACTGGAATTTGTTCCACTCCGCGAATGGAGCTACGGTACGGCTCTGCAAGGCGAAGAACAATTGGATATCGACGGTCTGCGTCGTAGAAGGAGCCCACGGTGCGTCCGGCCATTGCCGTTTCAAAATTCTCATTCAAATCAAAGGCATGGATGTCCGAGGCATCGATGGCCGCCAGGTTTGCATGAAAATCAAGTACCGTGCTTTCCCGGAGAGCTGTCAGGTCGTTCCGCTGGACCTCGTCCACACCAGGAATCTTTGAAAGAATCCTGGTCATGTGTTCGGTAATTTCGACGAGTTCGTGCAGGTCAGGACCAAAGACGCGCACTGCTACGTCAGCACGGCTGCCTTCGAGAATGTCGTTGAAGCGACCTCCAATTGGTTCTTCGGGTGTGCATTCTTCGCTTCCCGAAACAGGTTCGATTGCCTTGCAGATGTCTTCGATCAGTTCATCGCGCGTGCGACGATTGCCGTCTTCCTGGACTGGCCAGGCGCTCCTGTCCTTTTTGAGAATTACGAACGTGTCAGATAGATTCAGTCCGTTTGGATCGAGGTTCGACTCGGCTGCACCCAGTTTGCAATAGACGTCTTCAACCTCAGCGAAAGTCGAAATGATCTTTTCGACCTTCTTCTGCGATTCAATCATGGATGGCAGGCTCGCATCATCGTGCCGCGCCATTGCAAGAACAATATCCGTTTCATCGAGGGTTGGAATGAAGTTTGATCCCAGGCGTTGGTAGAGAAACGCTGAACCGACCCCCAGGATAAGCACGGGAATTAGAACCGCCATCCTGTGGTTGAGCGAGAACATTAGCAGCGTCTGATAGCCCTGGCGGAGTCGCCCCGGTGGATGTTCGCTGCCGGGTCGCAGGAACAGGTAGCAGAGCACCGGCATCAAGAACAAGGCGGCCAGAAGGCTTCCCGTCAGCGCAAAGAGGACCGTCCTGGCCATGGGCGTGAAAAGCTTCCCCTCAATTCCCGTGAGCGCCAGGATTGGGAAATACACAATGAGAATTATGGCGATTCCGGCCGTAATGGCTGGTGCCACTTCGCGCGTGGCGCGAATGATAATATCAAGTCGCTGTTCTTTTGATACAGGGCCACGCGCTTCATTCAATCGCCTGACAATGTTCTCAACCATCACAACGGATGCATCGACCAGGAGACCAAAATCAACGGCCCCAAGCGACATCAGGTTTGCAGACACTCCCGTCGTAAGCATGCCCGTGGCCGCACATAGCATGGAGAGGGGGATGGCAAGTGCGACAATCAAGGCCGCCCGATAGTTTCTGAGAACAAGCAACAGGATTGCAATTACGAGTGCTGCCCCCGCGAGCAGGTTCTCTGCTACCGTGCGAATCGTTGCGTTGATTAAGAAGCTCTGTGAATAGAGAGGAATGATCTGAATGTCAGGTGGCAAAGCGATTTCTTTGAGTTTTTCAGTGGCCTTCTGCGAGACCGACCTTGAATTTTCACCGAGTCGAATGACCAGCGTTGCAATGACCGTTTCCTGGCCATGATACGTGGCCGCACCGGCGCGCGGTTCGCCTCCTTCGTGGACGTTTGCAATGTCGCCTATCCTTGCTGCTCCGCCCAGGGCATAAATGCGAATGGGGAAGTTGCGAATTTCTTGAATTGAATCAACTTTGCCGTGGCTTCGCAGGATCAGTCGCGAATCCCTGGTTTCAATGAAGCCTCCGCCCGTATTCACTCCAACATTGCTTAAGAATTTTCCAAGACGGACAAAATCGATTCCGTAGCGGGCCATCTTGATTGGATCTGCATCAATCTGGATCACACGTTCAAGGCCGCCGAGTGTATCGACTTCTTCTACGCCAGGAACGGTCTTCAGTTCCGGCCGAATGATCGCCATTTGTGCCGTGCGAAGCTTCAAAAGTTGCTCAGCCTCCGGAAGTTTGGCAAGGTCACTGCCGGGTTTTGCAACCACTGCATACTGCATCACCTCGCCGAGTCCCGTTGCAAGCGGCCCCATTTCTGTGGAAACCCCGGGAGGCAATTGTGAGGATATGTTTGTCAGCCGCTCTGCTACGAGTTGTCGCGCAAAATAGGGATCCATTCCCTCATCGAATAGAATTGTTACCTGTGATAGCCCGTACTTGGAAAGGGACCGTACTTCATCCACGTGCGGAAGGCCAGAAAGTTCCGCTTCAATTGCGGCCGTGATATCGGTTTCGATTTGCTCGGGTGAAAGAGCGCCGGTGTTCGCGTTAACCGTCACCTGGGTGTTTGTAATATCAGGCAAAGCATCAATGGGAAGACGATAGGCGGAATAGATCCCGGCGACTACGATCAAAAGTGTTGCAAGGAGGACTGTTGCGCGATTGTTGAGCGCGCTTGAAAGCAGATTCCAGATTGAGTTTATCATACTATTCTTGTTCCTTGTCGAGAGTTTGCCCTGTGAGCAGTTCGAGAGCTCCGAGGCTAGCAGCTGCACCAATATAGGAGTCTGCTCTGCGTTTTAGGACTTTTGCCGTACGTTCGTATTCACCCATAAAGTCAAAGTAGGAGATTCGGCCTGCCAGGAATGCCTGGTCAATTGCTGCCAGGTTTGATCCGGAATCACCCACAGGGCCAATTTCGCAGATGGCTTCTCGATACGCCGTATAACGTTCGGCAGTCTGTTTTACACTGAAATCCAGCTGGGTTTCAATCCGCTCAAGGTCCATCGCGGCTTTGCGTTTTTCCTGCCTCGCGGCTTCAAGGGCACCGTCGTTGTATTTTGAGATTGGAATTGGAATCTTTGCCCCAAAGCGAAAGGTTCGTTCGCGTTCATTTTCTGGTCCGGGACCCTTGAGGCCCAGGTTAGAAGTGCCAATTGTGTTCTGACCGGCTCCCAGGAAGAGGGAAGGATTTGGACGATCACCGAGCATTGCCAGACGCTCGTTGCTCTCTGCGCGAGCAAGGGCCAGATTTGCCGCGAGCCGTTCAGGATTTTTTTCATGTGCACGGTTTAGTAACTCTGTTAACGCTGGAGCAGGAGGGAGTGGAATTTCTTCTGGTGCCGGTGGCTTAATCTCTTCTTTGATTCCAATCAAACGATGGAGCTGAAGCAATGCTTTGTCGCGGGCTTCTTTGAGATCGCGGAGGTCGGATTCAATTCCGGCCAGGTCGCTATTAAAAACTGTGTTGGCATAGTAACCCATGCGCGGATCTACAAACCCTGCTGAGGCCCCACGGATCCGCCTCAGATGTGCAAGAGTGCCTGCGTTGCTTTGCATCGCCTCAGTCAGAGACGATGCTGTCATGAGACCCAGGCGAACTTCAGCGCGCGTTTGCAGCCGTTGTGCTTCTCCACCGAGGCTCGATTGGCGCATCGCCGCATCTGCGGCATCACGCCTTGCACTTTGCTTGCCCCAGACATCCAGTTCCTGGGTCACACCCACTTCAAATCCGTGAATGCCCTTCTTGTTTCGCCCGGTGATCGACTCAACCGGCAGATCAAATGGATTCTCATTGTTCAGAAACGTAGAGGGCGAGAAGCCGAGTGCGGGCGAGTGCGCCTTGCTTCCAGTAATGTAAGTTGCTTCAAATTCTGGATTGGATGGGAGAAAATGGGACGCGTCGTCCTTTTCTGCGCGGGCGCGATCTCTCCCTGGGCCAGTTTGATTTCTGGTGCATAGGCAAGACTCAACCGAATGGCTTCAGCATAGGTTAAAGCCTTTGGCTCAGCGCCTGCTAGAATTCCTGTCAGTAGAAAGACGCCCGACCAGAATAGTTTCTGTTTCATCCATGAAGCTTAGCGTGTGTTTCAAAGCGAAGCAATAGGTCAAACTACTCCACTGCAAGCGACACTATGGGACGTTTGACTCAATCCGGTTTTTGGAGATTTGTGCGTCCTTGATTATATGAAAAAGCAAACGATTGTATTTCTCACGCTGCTAGTGCCCCTCTGGCTCTGGGCCGGTCCCAACGAAGACCTGCTCAAAGCAGCCAGCACCGGAAACGTTGCAGGAGTGAAAGCAGCCCTGAAGGCCGGAGCTAACGTGAATGTGCGCTCGCAGAACAAAGAAGGTGATACAGCGCTGATCATGGCGGCTGAGAATGGGCACAGGGAAATTGTGAAGATTCTCATTAAAGCAGGTGCCGACGTGAATATGAAATCCCTTGATGAGGGGGATACAGCCCTGGGAGCGGCGCAGGAAAAGGGATATCTCGCAATTGCGAAAATCCTGAAGGAAGCCGGCGCCAGATAAAACGGCAGACCCGGCTTTTCTGATCCGATCGGTTTTGGTTGCCCGGGCATGGACTTTGATTTCTCCTGGTCCATGCCCTCCTTTCGGACTCGAATTATATACTCGGCCATTCTGGTTCTGTTGATGTGCGGCGAGGCTATCGACGTGACGAATGACTTTATCAAGGAGGGAATCACGACCGGTGTGGTTCTGGATCTGGCCCTATTCTTCTTTGTCGGCCTGGGGGTAGGGTATATTCTATACCAGTCATCCCGGGATTTACAGACAACGCACGGTCATTTGCTCCAGGCCAGAAAGGATCTGGAGGATTTCCGGAACAAGAACAAGGAAGTTCTCCGGAGCATGCGTGAAGCAATCTTATTGCAATTTCAGAACTGGGGGCTTTCGCCCAGCGAGACCCGCGTAGCCGAATTCTTAATTCGCGGCTATTCGACGCGTCAGATGGGTGCCATGCTCAAAAAGAGTGAACGGACCGTGCGCAATCAGGCCCTGGCAGTGTATAGGAAGTCAGGCATGACGGGTCGCAGTGATCTATCAGCATTCTTCTTACAAGATATAATGGGAGAAGAAGAGGAAGCGTCCCTCGCTGCAGAGGGTTGAAGTCGTGGGTTACCTACTCAGGGACCCTGCCTTTGAGTAATTCATAGGCCGCTGAGTATTTCAAGAAGCGCTCATGTGCCTGGCGATAGAGCTCAGGGCTTGTGAAGTGAAATCTGTCGGGATGGTTGGTTTTCAGAATTCTTTTCCATTCTTTGTCGAGCGATACCCGCGAAAAACCAGGCTTCAGGTTGAAGAGACCCAGCGCCGCAGTGAACGGATTTTCGTGCGGCCTGGTGCTTCCATCCGATTGGTGTGAGCTTTCTTGTTTTGATCGATTCTCTGATCCCCTGAACTTTGACTTACCGGATCCGGAACTTTCGCTTTCTGACCAGGTTTCATACGCGGAGCTAAATCTTGCCTGACGCTTTATCTCCTCGAGCTTTGAAGAACCAATTCCAAAATGCCCGGCAATTTCTGCAAAGATTTCGTGCTCGCTCCTGGATATGACGCCATCTGCGTACAGAATTGAATACAAAAGGCCCAGCGACCACTCTACAATCCGCAGCTTCCTCAGTGGAATTTTGCTCTGGCTGGCCAGCAGGTTGGCATAAAATTCAGAAGCTGAAATAATGTCTCTTCCGGGGTCCACGTTAGCCGCTGCAGCCAGTTTCATGCAACCGGTTAGCCAGGATTCGCTCGTGTTTGGAAATGCGCGCTTAATACGGCGGTTGATTTCCTCTGGTCCAAGAATTCGCTCGTTTTCCAGCATGTCGCAGAGAGCCGCAATGGCGGCTAACGCTCCGGCCGTCATATCTTCCGAGGATCGTCCCGGCATCTTTCGAGCAAGATCGCGCGTCAGATTGCTTCCGGTGTTCATTCCCGCCCTCAGGCCCAGGCGCCGAAACACAAGAGCGAGCGCAGGTAGTACACCCACGACGAGAAGCACCAGCACAATACTCCAATTGATCACATCAAAGAAGAGTTCCACAATCGTCAGGGTCAGGACTATTAAAACAAGGGCGACCAGTGCATGCGTCGCCGTGAATTGAAACGGAAGAAAAGAGCCTGTCCGTCTTGAATCGAATCTGAAGGGCCATTCGAAATCAAAGGAGAAGACTTTCCTGGTTGACTCGAAATAGTTTTGAGGCACGTCCCGGATGTAGATGAGAAGTGCAAGCAGCAGGAAGCCAAGCCCCATGAGCAGAAAGACTCCGCTGCCGTCGAGAGAGGTGGAACCACCCCCGTTCGGGATGAATCCAAAATAGTCGATGACCAGATACAACCCGGCAACAATCAGTTGATGTCTGAATCTGAACTCGCGATCGAACACGGTTCCAAAAAAAAGGATGGGGATGCACCTGTAAGCCGGATTCTGTCGAGGGTGCCATTTATCCTGGCAGAAAATTACTCTTCTGCTCTTTGCTCTCAACCCGCAATCACGACCGGACCAGTCTTAACGATTGCCTATGCGAGATTGCACCAAAGAGGGTTTGCCATGCCACGAATTTTACAATCCGCGCGGTGAGCTCTTACCTCACCATTTCACCCTTACCAGCAAATGCTGGCGGTATCTTTTCTGTTGCACTTTCCGTCACAGCGCATTCGCCGTGCCCGGGCGTTACCCGGTCTTCTGTCCTGTGGTGTCCGGACTTTCCTCACTCTCTGCCCGAAAGCAGAGCCGCGCGGCAACCCGGTGCACCCCCGAAAGAGGCTCGGTTCACATCATCTTGAGTCAAGCGGGATTTGCCGGACATCAGCCCGGTTCAACTTCCGTCAGGTGTTCGTCATAACTCCGCACAATCTCACGCACCTTTACACGGACTACCCTCAGCCGTTCGCGATTTCTCGTCAGCCCAAGATGCTTTTCCATCCATTGTTCTGAGAGGGCATGGCGGAACTGGCTTTGAAATGAGCCGGTTAGAAGTTCTGTGATCAGACGAGAATACAAAACCGCAAACATGAAACGGATACCGAACCGCGAATTATCGATCCTGCGTCGTCCCGTCTTTTCACCGCGATTCTTTCTGATCTTATCCTCCAGGTCAAAATAGTCCTGCGCACATTCGCGAAATGTCATTCCACCTGATCGGCGATAGATCAGGTCATCCTTCAGACAATCGTGCACGAACTGGCCCATGGCAAAAAAGAAAGCCGGTGGCCCGGGGGATCGAGCTGAATTCCATAAAATTGAAAGCAAACGCGCATTGTCTGCGCCCACGGTTACATAAAGGGCATGCTGGCGTTTGCTGTACCAGGCACCGGTTAGAATTGCCGGCTCATTTGCACCAAGTTCGACCGGGCTGCGGGTTTCGCCAATGACGCGTGAGCGAAACTCAGGAAAATCGAGCGGGTGAACTTCACGAAGCGGATAGCATGAACCAGGAAGAAGAAACTTCAGTAAATTCGCAAACGACTCCGTACCTCGCATAGCCCTGGCAATTCGACCCCGCTCAAGCGTTCGATTCTCAAGTTCTGGATCAGCCAGTATGTTTAGCTTGATTAGACAATCGATCGTGAGCTTTGTATTAATCTCAAGGTCGAGAATCTTGCATTCTGCCCTTCCTGGATTTGGCTTGTCCTTCCAGAGCCGCAAGACCGGATTTAGGCTCATCGCACCGTGTCTTTCGCCCGGGATCAACGAGTAAGCTGACGTGGTTCTTCTCAGCGGACGTAATCGTTTGAGGATCTCCTGACAGGCTTCCTTTACGGCCGCGCGCTCGAGAAAAGGGTTTACCTTTGAAACGTATAGTGCTTCGAGTTCTTGATTGGCTCGCAAATAGGTTTCCACAAGATCGCGAACCACTTCCGGTCCCTGACGGAGGAGCGCGCGGCGTGCTTCAAGTTCCTGACGGGACTTCTCCATATGTTCCACGATTCCGCTTGCGCCACGATTTCCGTGTTCCCGCAAATAGAGAAGTCGCAGGCGAAGACGATGAGACCTGGTTGCATGGAATAGAGCGGATTGCGCGATAGTGAGAGCTGAGCGACGTTCCTCTTTGGCTATACCAGACAGATTCGCAGTTTCTAGATTTACGATCTCAAATGCCAGGCGGCTCTTTTCTGCTCTCAGATCCCAGATGCGATGGTAGATTTGCATCCGGGCACGAATGTCATCGGTAAGTTCTTCAAGATATTCGCTGATATAATGAACACCGAATTCGCTCTGAAATTGTCGCGCAAGATTGTACTCGGCAATGATCTTTGCATGAAGGTTAACGCTCACGGTGCTATGGGTTTGATCTTCAGGGATGCCCGCATCAAAGAAGGAGTCTGATTTGAACAGGGGCAGGCGAAGAATCATTGTGTCGCGCAGAGCAAGAGATCTTGCAAACGCAACTTCAAGCACCTTGTACCAGAAATCGAGAAATCGTTCGGAAGATTGCCGCGCAAATTCGCGAATGGACTGGTGATCTGGATTCTGCCAGTTGAGTGAGACGAGTGGAGTGGTGTATTGTAACCACATTCCGTGAATCTCGGCTGCGGTTACCTCTACGGTCTGGAATTCTACTCGGCGGGAACGAAAGTAGCGTCTACCGTCAGGATCGGTTTTCAGGCCGGCAGAATGGTCCTTCATCAAGAAGGAGATTAGATTGGCGTTCACGCTTTGGCTTGTTTGTCCGCAGCCTTGTCATGCGCCTTTGGATCACGCACGGGTTTTTCTGGTTCGTATCGTTTGCGGCCGGCGACGAGCTCCTGCAATCTGGCATAGAGGTCCGTTTCAATTTCTGGATCGATGGCATAGACAAGCCGCCGAGAATCATCTTGCGCAAGCTCGTAGTGTGCAAAGCGCCGGTCTGGCTTGATGGAATCGAGATCAAATCCGGCTATGCGAAGTTTAGGCGATTGTTCGATCTTTGGAGTAATCTCTGCGACGCGATCCACACCCGGGCGACTCTGATACCGGGAGGCCTGTGTGATCTGGCAAATCTCGAAGTGATTCTTTCCCTCTGCTGATCGTGTTACAATAATTATGAAATCCCCTTCTGCAAGGATCTTCTTATTGTCACAGAGACTGATTGCAACATGATCAAGGAACTCGCGGACGGCCCTTTCTGAGAACGTGAAATAGGATTCATTGATGATAGCCCGTACGGCTTTTTCCGGAGGCATGGCGTCCCGCCAGGCGACTTTTGAAGTCAGGGACGCAAATGCAGAGGCAATTGCAAGGATGTTGGCGTCTTCATCGTATGTAACATCGCTCTTTAAGAATACCAGTTGCTTTCTGATATCTCGAACAATGGAGGTTTTGCTCGAATCGGCTGAATACTGGGTTTCCAATTTGGTCAATTTGTCGATCAGTACTCGCAGATCAGGGTAATTGTTGCCGGTAATTCCGGCACGCAGTGGTCTGTGATGGCATAGAATGTTTCGTTTAACGGCAGCATCGATTTCATCCTGGTGGGCGAGCATCAAATATGACATGAGCGGATGATTCTTGACGTAAGTCATTTCCTGGTCCGTGAGGCGCGGACCTGTGGGCATAGTCATTCGAGTCGTGCCAATATCACAGAAGAGCGCGCTCATCATTACGATGTTCGTCATCTCTTCCATCTTTTGTTTCTCGCGAAAACTGTTGGCATGCATGCCGCGGGTCTTCATTGCCATGCTTACAACGGTTCGCTTAACAGCCATTTGAACATCGTAGGCAGCAACATCATCTTTCATGAATTCAAGAATGTTCACAAGCCCGATCATTGCATCCGGCTGCTCTTCAAAGCTCTTGAACATGCTATCGAGGCGATCGCGGGTTTTCTTAGCCGATTCGGCCGTAAGCGCTCCGCCGCGGAGTTGTGCGAATAGTTCACTGGTTTCCTTGCTGAGCTGAACGGCTGTCTCTTCGCCTAGAAGTTTTGTATCGCTCAGCCCTTCCGGAATCTTTCGTTCGCTGCCTTTGAGACCAAAGGTTTCCGCATCCTCTGTGTTGTAGTAGATGCCGCGTTCCGCGAACTTCAGTAACCGTTCGATTTCTACTTCACCCGCATCCTCTTTTTTGTAGATGAGGATTTGTCCTTCCTTACTGTAAAGGTGCGCGGGGATTTGTTTTTTGGCCCGGAAGCTCTCAGCGATTTCCGGCGTTAGTGGAAATGGTTCAAAACGCGCCACAGGAGACATGAAAGTTCGGCCCTGGTTAACAATCACGCACATTTCGTGATATTTTTCTTGATTTCGCCTGCCCCCTGTGGACCGGGGCTTGCGCCAGGGTGCGTAATCCTTATGTAATACGTAGTAGTCTGCACTTTGGAATTTGTAAGCCAAACATGCTATGCATCCGGATTTGAAAGCCGACCGCGGACCAAGGGAATCGCTCAAAAAGCGGGAAATCTCGGTCCGTATTTTTCACCGATTTGTTGGCCTATGCTTCCTTTCCCTGCCAGGCGGCGCTCTCCCGTTTGTTGAATCCTGTGCCCACAAAGGCCGGTTGAGCCCCAATCCTGTTTAGATTGCAAGGAATAAGGCCGTTACGAGACTCGCCTGTGCGCGTATTCGTCCGTTTATTGCGGTATTCTTTGCGCTATCGCGAAAGGTTCCTGCCGGGTCTGGCCGTAGCCTTCCTTGTGGCAGTGCTCAATGGTCTCAGCCTCAACGCGCTTTTCCCGTTCTTTGAGGCGCTCGGAGACAAATCTGAAGAGTTTGCCCTGCCATTTTCGCGTGCAGAGCGAAACATCGTAAAAAAGACGATGGTCAAGACAGTGACAAGGGTGCCGGGATCTGAAGCCAACCAGACTCTTCCGGTTCGGGCAGACCTGGAAGCAACATGGAAGGAGTACCTGGGCTTAGCGGATGCTCGGAAGACAGTAAAGATTGACCGAACCAGGGCTCAAGCTCTGCTTTCAATCTTCCCAGCGCACCCGCAGGGAATTACGGATCTCGAACAACTGCAGTTACGGTACGTTGTGTACTGGAAATTACGACTCAATGCGAATGGGTTTAAGCCCATTGAAGTTGTATACTGGGCTCTTTTCATATTGATTCCTCTTGTAGCACTCCGCCTTGCACTACAACTCGTTACTGTTCGGCTCATTGCCAAAGCTGGATATCGGGCGGTGCGCGACATTCGTGCACAGCTGTATTCCAAAGTTCAGGAACTGCCGCTCACGTTCTTCTATCGCCAGAAGTCCGGCGTGATTGTAAGTCGTATGATCAACGATGCGGAAGTGGTTGCCGCTGTCATTTCAAGCAACTTGCGCGACGCGATCACAAATATCTTCATAGTAATCACCCATTTCTTCCTCCTGGCTTATTATAACTACCAGTTGCTCCTGGTTTCAATTGTAGCTGTACCGCTCATGCTTTCGCCCGTGACGCTGTTCTCGCGCAAGATTACGAAATCGACCGGTAAGAGTCAGGAATATCTTGCGGACCTGAACGCACTGTTAAAGGAAGCAATCTCTGGCGTACGCGTTATCCGTTCCTTTGCTATGGAAGGGTATGAAACGGAACAGTTTCGCCACGCCAATCAGAAGCTCTACTGGCGGACATTCAAGCAGCAGTTCTATTTGCGCGCCTCCCCCAATCTCGTTGAGCTAACAAGCGCGTTAGTCGTCATTGGGATTCTGGGTCTTGGTGCTTTCTTTCTGGATCCAACGGACTTTACCGGCGGACAGTTCATTGTATTCCTCGTGATTTTGCTTTCACTCATTCGTCCCATTATTCAACTTTCCGGGATGGTTGGAAAAATCCAGCAGGGTGCAGAGGCAGGAAGACGCATTTTTGAAATCCTGGACAGACCGCGGGATATTCTTGAACCCAAGCAGCCCGCGTTGCTTCGGCCGCTGCGCAAGCATATTGAGTTCAAGAACATATCCTTTGAGTATCCGGAAACCGACCGTCGTGTGCTCGATGGTGTGAACCTGACGGTCGAGGCAGGGCAGACTGTAGCGCTCGTTGGAGAGAGCGGGAGCGGGAAGTCCACGTTCATGGATCTCATGGCCCGCTTCTTTGATCCAACGGAAGGATCCATCAAGATCGATGGGGTTGATATCAAGCAGTTCAGAATCCAGGACCATCGATCCAGGATCGGAATTGTTCAGCAGGAAACGTTTCTATTTCACGGCACAGTCCGAGAGAACATTGCCTATGGCCGACCTGACATCTCGATTCGGGAGATTATGAAAGCTGCCCGCCTGGCGCATGCCCATGATTTCATTAAACAACTTCCGGGCAAATACGATGCCATGATCGGCGAGCGTGGCCTGAACCTGTCGGGTGGCCAGCGCCAGCGGATCTCGATTGCACGGGCCCTGCTCAGGGACCCGGAGATCCTGATTCTCGACGAGGCTACCTCTGCCCTGGATACGCAGGGGGAACGGCTGGTCCAACATGCACTTGAAAGGCTATTCCGCAATCGGACGGTATTCGTGATTGCCCACCGACTTTCGACCATTGAAAAGGCGGATCTGATTGTCGTATTATCCGGCGGCAAAATCGTGGACATGGGCAAGCACGCCGATCTTATGCAGAAAGGCGGCCTCTATGCACGGCTCCAGGAGATTTCCAGGGAGGCAGTGCCGGAAGCCCGGTCCGCTTAATCGCTCTGCGTTAAGCCTGGGCTTGAAACACACCAGGAGATTGTGGCATTTTGAAACCGATTCTGCTCGTAGATGACAATGACCGCTATGCGGAAATGCTGGATACGTACTTCCGTGACCGCGGGTATACCCCGGAGCGCGCCTTTAATGGCAAAGATGCTTTCAGCATGTTCCAGAGCAAACCGCCCAATTACTACAAAGTAATCGTTACCGACATCACCATGGAGACCCAGTTGGCTGGTCTGACCTTCCTCTGGGACATCCGTAAACTGGGATTCACGGGAACGGTCGTGGTTGCGAGCACCGGCTTTGACGTTCCGCTCGTAATGCCTTTTTCCCGGGCACTTCTGGGGAATTGGGGGGTTCATTACCTTGTGCCCAAGGCACCAATGAAGAAGGAAAATCGGATCGAATTTTATCCAATTTCCCTTTTTTCTGCGATCCAGAAGGACTTCAAGGAAGTCCAATAATTGGTTTACAAACCAACTATGCAATTCAGCTTCCTTTTACTGGAATCATCGCAATGACAAAACGCTTTTCAACTGGCAAAATCAACCGCTTCCCACTGGCTGCGGGCCTGGGGCTTATTTTGATGTGCGGCCCGGGGATACCCGTGAAGATCCCACGTTATCCGGAAGGGACCATGGGTGATCAGATTAAGTCAGTAATGGCCAGCAAACGCAAGATCGGCGTGGTTGCAGTTGAACCCAATCCAACTCTCATGCAGCAAATTGGAACTGAACAGGATTGGAGCGGTACTGTTGAAGGGGCTGTTACAACTGCACTGACCCAGAAAGGCTTTTATACCCTCATCGATCTTTCGAGTCGCAAGCAACGGTTGAAGGAACTGGCCTATACAAACACCGGCCTTACGGGAGAGCAGCGTAACATTGGCGTGGAGCTGGCTGCTGATGGTCTTATGTTTATTCGCATGACGGCACCACCGCGCAAAGAATGCAAAACGGAATATGTAACCGATCTGGCGGGCTCAGCACTGAAGCTTGGTATGGCCATGGCCATGAAGGACAGGAATGCTGCAGGTGATGCACAGGAAAAGAAGCCAACGGGCGTTCTATTTCTCACTGTATTTGTGCAGGGTACGCTCGTGAATCTGGAAACAGGTAGATCCGTTACCTATGCTCACAACAAACCCTACAAACTTCAGAATGAAGCCGGAAACCCCGAGTGTCCTTCCACACTGGATGGATTTAGCAAAGCTCTCGATGACGCATCCGGTGCTATCGCGGACAACCTTTCTCCTGCAATTGTGACCGTAAAAATTCCGTTGGCATCTGACGTGGACGATCTCGACGGCGACAAGAAGAGCAAGGTTGAGAAATACCTGGAAGAGGGGAACAAGTGGGCTGAAGCGGACGATTTCACAATGGCTGCGCAGTCCTGGGAAAAGGCTCTCGATTCTTCCGGCGGAAGCTCTGCTTCTGCGCTCTGGAACATGGCAGCATTCAAGTGGTATTCGGGTGACATGGATGCCGCTGAGAAATACTTTAAGAAATCATTCTCGAATGGCGGATCTGATTGGGTGGATTCAGCCAAGCGTGGCCTCTGGGCTACTTTCCGCAAAGAGAAAGAGCGTAAAGAAGGCGAAGGCGATAACTAGCCTTCGCTTATCCAGGCTGTTCAGGCGGGAAAAGATTAACCGCGGATTCACCCGGATGCTGGCGCCCGGCATAGTTGCCGGTCTGTTGCTGCTGGCCGGTTGCAAGAACAAACCTACGACAGAAGAGTGCGTGCAGAGCTTCGAGAATTTCATACGCCTGCAGGCACCTGATCCCCGCACGGCTGAAGCAGCGCTTGAGGCTGCGCGTGGGCCCAGGAGCGAGCAACTGGCCCGAGTTTGCATTGAAAAGAAGAGCCGGGCACGCGTGCTCTGTGAAATCAAAGCCAAAACGATCCCGGACCTGTCCGACTGCACCGGACTTTAATTTCATTTGTTACTGTAGCTTGTCTCTGAAAGCTGGAGCTGTCAGGTAACATTATGCAACAAACTGCCTTTGGCCCGAGTGTTTCTACTATTCCGTGGGAAGAAATTGCCCCGCTGCTTCAACAGGTTGAAAAACCGGGTCGTTATGTGGGCGGTGAATTCGGGATTCGTCCAAGGAATCCTCTGGTTGCCCGCGCCCGCGCGGTTTTCAGCTATCCGGATACCTACGAGCTGGGCATGTCCAATGAGGGACTGAAGATTCTGTATGATGCAGTGAACCGCAACCCGGATTTTCTTGCAGATCGCACGTTCTTGCCCTGGCCTGACTTTCGCGCAAAAATGACGGAAGCGGGGCTTCCTCTGTACAGCCTGGACCATCGTCTGGCGATCCGCTCCTTTGATCTCTGGGGATTCAACACGGCGCATGAGCTACATTATACAAATTTGTTGTACGCGCTTGATCTGGCAGGAATTCCACTCCTTAGGACAGATCGCACTGCGGCAGATCCATTTATTATTTCAGGTGGAACTGCTGTTACAAATCCGTTGCCCATCTTTGATTTTCTGGATGCGATTTTCATGGGCGATGGTGAAGAAGCAATCGTTGAAATCTTAAACATCATTGCAGATGGAAAGGATGCGGGCAAGTCGCGCGAAGAAATTCTTCGCGATCTCGCAGCAGTTGAAGGTCTCGTAATTCCTGCACTCTACACGTCGGAGCTCGTCGAAGGAGACTTTCCAACATACACTGGTCCAACAGTAAAGAAGCGCACATACCGTGCAGAGCGATTCGCAGCCCTGGAGCATATCCTTGTTCCTAACATTGAGATCACACAGGATCGCGTAGTAGTAGAAGTGAATCGCGGATGCGGGCAGGGCTGTAGATTCTGTCACGCCGGATTCTGGAAGCGGCCTGTGCGAAACGCAGAGGTCTCAAGCCTTGTTGAAACAGCGCGCGAACTCATCGATCGCACAGGTAACGATACAATCACTTTGCATTCGCTTTCCATCGCTGATTATCCGTGGCTTGAAGAGCTCGTTGTTGAAATGGCAAACAAATATGGCCCGGAGGGAGTTTCGCTTTCGCTTCCGAGTCTTCGGGTTCAGGTAAAAACAATTCCCATCCTGGAAATGACATCTGGAATCCGCCGTTCAAATGTAACATTCGCGCTCGAAGCAGCAAGCGAACTCATGCGCGAGCGGATTCACAAAAAATCGTCTGAAGACAATCTCAAGATGCTGGTGCGAGAGATATATTCGCGCGGCTGGGACCTGGTTAAGATATATTTCATGATGGGGCTTCCCGATCGCGATGGTCGTGAGGTTGAAGATATCATTCGTTCTCTCAATGACTTTGGCAATCTGGCGCGTGAAATGGGAATGCGCAAGAACGTGAACGTAACAGTTTCGCTCTTTGTTCCAAAGCCCTTCACCACGTTTCAATGGGAGAAGCAGCAGACTCCGGAATACTTTGAAGAAGGTCTGCGCAAAATCAGAGCCGGGCTCAAGAGCAAGCGCGTCCGTATCAAGGGGCCAAATCCGTGGATGGCGTACGTGGAAGGACTGCTTTCGCGCGGTGATCATCGCGTGGGACAGTACATTCTGGAAGCGTACAAGCGCGGCGCATGCTTTGATTCCTGGGACGACGGATTCAAGCGCGACGTGTGGCAGGAAGTGATTCGTGGGATCCCATCCGACCTGATTCATCTGTGGATGGATCAGCGTGAGGGTGGAGCAAGAACTCCCTGGGACGAGATCATAGATGGCTTTCCACGGGAAAAGCTCGTCCGTGATTTTGAAAGATTTGAATCAGTCACAAATGAAAACATGAATCCTGCCAGGGTGCAGGAGCTCAAGCCGTCCGATTTTCCGCCCGAGCTTCTCAAGCCTGTAGAAATTCCGGAGCATAAGTTCAAAACAATTGGATTTCTCGAGGCGCGTTTTGCAAAATCTGGCGCATTCCTCTACGTCAGTCACCTGGACACGATGGATGTGATGCGCAAGGTCCTTCGCCGGGCCAAACTTCCCATGACATTCTCCATTGGGTTTAACAAACACGAGAAACTTCATTTTAGATCAGGTACGCCAATGTATTTTCATTCCGGGGCCGAGCGGATTGCAGCCGAACTCTATGCTGAAATCGATCTTGCGCAAGCCGAGGAGCGAATCCGCGCAAACCTTCCCGCGGGCCTGGATCTGCTTACCCTGAGTTTCACTGAGAAGAACCTGTATGTTGAACCGGAACGGTCGGAATATCGCATTGATTTTTTCAAACCTGAACTATTCCAGAAGGCCCTTGATGCAATCGCAGGAGTGCCAGAGACGCTGGCTTTTGAAAAGCGCGACAGGAAGAAGAAGCATGGCGCGCGAAATGGAACTTTCATGAAGACAGTCCAGAAACGCGTTGGCTCGGCGCTCAGTAACCTTCAGTCAAAGGCCGCCGATTCCGGTACTGCCTGGATTACCTTTGAACTTGAGAGTACGGAAAAAGGCGCCATTTCGATTACAGATTTCATGACGCACGTCCTGGGCCTACCGGTCGGTGTCTGGAATATCGATGTGAGAATTTCGCGCCTCTAACCTCCCGGAAAAAAGAAATCCGCAGCCGGAAGCTTTGAAACCGGGTAATATGTGCCCGCGCCGACAGGACGACAGCGGTGAACGGAGCGTCCGAGGCTCAGTACACTGCGCCGAGGATCGGCCTGCGGCGCGGGTCCAAAATTCGGGATCAGAATCAGGCTGCTGCTTTCTCTTTTTCTTTTGAAGAATCGAAGCGCACAGTCATTGCTACAACTTTGTGCCTGTTGTGCGATTTGCCTTCATCGTCTTTCCATCTGTCTTCGCGAATCGATCCGCTGACCGTTACGCGACTACCTTTCTTCAAGTAGGCGGCACAGTTCTCGGCCAGCTTGTCCCAGGTTTCAATGGAAATATAGGACACTGACTTGTTGCCCTCTTTGCTTCCATATTCGTGGTTCATGGCCACAGTAAACGTGGTCACGACTTTTCCTGTTTTGATTGTTTTCATCTCCGGATCTCGAGTCAGGTTTCCGTCGAGTACCGCAAGCGATAGATTGTTCATTGTTTTGTTCTCCTGATTGAAAGGGTGAAAAGTGAGTCAACTCGTTCCGACATTTTTTGCGCTGAAGGACCTTCCAGGAAAAGACGGAATGGGCTCTGCGAGTTATACCTCATGCATTATGCAACTTTCAAAACGCCAGCAGAGTATCATTGAATCAAATCCTCGAATAGCTCAGGTTGTCGCGGCCGCGGGCAGCGGTAAGACCCGAACTGTCGTTCAGTTGGTCGAAGAGCGACTCAGGAATGAAATTGTGCGATCGGGTCGCGTACTACTAATCAGCTTCAGTCGAAAAGCATGCGCGGAAATTCGCAACAGACTTTCGCCGGAGGCGCGTGAGGCAGTTGAGGTTTCGACATTCCATTCGCTTGCATATCGAAGGCTGCGCAAAGAAGGGCATGGTGGTCGGATCATCACAGATGCCATGAAAGCTAAGTTCTTCCGAGATTTCCTGAGGAATCGAAATACAAATGGTATTCCTTATGCGCTCTTGCTTGCCAACAAGACAACGTTTCGTTCTGAAATGCCAGAGCTATGCATGGAAGCTTTCTGGAAGTTTGCCTGCTACAAACGCGAGAACGGCTTTGTTGAGTTTGATGATCTAGTCAGGACAATGCTGCGCAAGCTCAGAGAAAATTCAATGCGCGAGTTTCAGCAGGCCTATGATCTCATCATAGTCGATGAGTTTCAGGACACGGACAGGGAGCAGCTTGCTTTCCTTGAAATGATGAAATTTAGAAACTTGCTCGTTGTAGGGGACGACTATCAAAGCATCTATGGGTTCAGGGGGGCAGACCCCTCCATCTTTGTTAAATTCCGAGATCATTTTAAGGACGCAAAGCGATTCTACCTGACGGAAAACTATCGCAGCCTGAAACCAATTACGCAGTGCGGAAACCAGATCATGCGTTTCTCCCGGGAACAGATTCATAAAAGGGTAGTTTCCGTTCGTCGGGGTAGGCGTCCCACCCGTGCACTCTCTGTGGAGCGCGGTAAAGAGGAATCCATCCGTTCTATTGTCGCGCTCAATCCGGATGCACGCATCCTCTGCAGGAGCAATCATCGTCGCTTTGTCTGGGAGCGCGCAGGAATCAGACCCGAGCAAATAAGCACGATTCATTCCTCCAAGGGATTGGAATTCCCTATTGTTTTTCTCGATTTGATGGGAGGGTGGAGCGCTCTGCGCGGCGCAAAACGCCTTCCCCCGGAGGAGGTCCGGATTGCTTATGTCGGACTTTCGCGGGCTGAGGATCTACTCGTAGTATTGCATTGTCCGTACGGGGCCCTGGACCCGGAACGCCTCGTTTTTGATATGTTTCGCTCAAGTGTTCAGCGCGTCGGGCTGCTTGAGCTGGCGGATATTGTATCCGGACTACCGTTCGTTTGACATTGACTTCATTTTTAGAGGACTCAGAATGTCCCCGGTCATTGGGCTTTGAATATCATTACCAAAAAGCGCAGTCTCTGGCAGCGATTCCTCGAACCAGATCGTCTGGGAACGGGGCGTGCGCTGCTTTTCGTGGCAATGATTACATACCCGGTTTTCTGGTACATCACCGACTCAGAAGGCATCGCGGATCCCGGGTCGTGGCGCTATATCCTTATCATCTCGCTGCTTGGATTGGCCCTTGCGCTTTCTTTTGTCAGCAAACTCTTCAGACAGAATATATTGTATGTTCTTATCTTCTTCCTGTATCTGATCTCAGCGCATTTCTTCATAGTTCTCTATATCTTTCAGATGGCAGTCACGCATGTGATCGATCTGCTCGTTTACCTGGCCGTTGTCGCAGTCTGTGTCCCCTTTATCTTTGGAAGCCGGATTGCTCTGCTGGTGTTTTTCGTATTTGTGGTGGGTGGATGCACGCTCGTCGCAATGCTGGTTTCGGATCCTCTTGTCAACGTACCCCAGTTTCTGGCAGCAATCCTGGTATTTTCTGCGGTTGGCTATCTGGGGATGTCCTTTCTAACCAGAAACGTTTCGCTATTGAGACGGAGTCAGGAAGAGCTTCGCATTGCGGCAGAAGCAAACCGAAAGTATGAATTCATTGTAAATACGTCGCGTGAGTTCATGACGCTCATCAATCGTGAATTCATTTACGAGGCCGTCAACGATTCGTACTGCGAAGCGCACAATCGAAAACGTGAGGATATCGAAGGGCACCATGTCGGAAAGGTTTGGGGCGAACAGCTATTTGAACAATTGATACGTGGCTATCTTGAGAGCTGCTTCAGTGGCAACCAGGTCACATATCAGGTTTCGTTTGAATTTGCGGCACTGGGTCTGCGTTACTTTGATGTAACTTATTATCCATACAAGAACTCCCTTGGCTACGTAACGCACGCTGTTGTCGTGTCCAGAGACAATACGGAGAGAAAGATAGCCGAAGACAAGCTTCTTCATGATACGTTACACGACACCCTGACAGGCCTTCCAAACCGCAACCTGATCATGGATCGACTTGGTCACGCAATGCGCCGCAGGTTGCGTGATACCGAATACAATTTTGCAGTCTTGTTCCTCGATCTCGATCGGTTCAAGGTAATCAACGACAGTCTGGGGCATCTTGTGGGCGACCAACTCCTCATGGAGGTTGCGCGATGTCTTGAGAAATCAACGCGGCCAGGTGATACTGTCGGTCGTCTCGGCGGTGACGAATTTGTAATCATCCTGGAAGACATTGGGAAAGTGGAAGGTGCGCGAATCGCGGCGGAGCGGATACTGGGAGAATTTACGACTTCTTTCAGGATAGGCGAGCATGAGGTCTTCACGTCTGCAAGTATCGGGATAGCGATTGCGCGCGCAGGATACGAGCGGCCGGATGAAATGCTGCGCGATGCGGACACAGCAATGTATCGAGCAAAGTCATTGGGGCGATCAAGACATGTGATCTTTGACGAGGCTATGCATGTTCGCGTTCGGGACTTAATGCAACTAGAATCGGATTTACGGCGAGCGCTCGACCGCTATGAGCTGGTTCTCTATTATCAGCCAATTCTCGATCTTGCCACCCTGCGCGTAGTATCGTTCGAAGCATTGATTCGGTGGATCCATCCGGTCCGAGGGATGGTTCCGCCCGGGGATTTTATTCAGTTGGCAGAAGAGACAGGAATGATTGATCCCATTGGTCAATGGGTGATGAATATGGCTTGCGCCTTCCTGAATCGAATACGCGCGGCCGGTCACAAGGATCTCACAATATCGGTCAACGTTTCTGCACGCCAATTTCAGAAGTTTGGATTCCTGGAATCGGTGTCTCACGCGATTGAAGCCGCTCAGATTCCGCCGGAATGTCTTGGCCTGGAACTTACCGAGAGCCTGTTTATGGAGCACATGGACGAAGTCGCCTTGACCCTGGGCCGTCTTTCAAAACTGGGCGTTTCGATCAGTATTGACGATTTTGGAACAGGTTACTCTTCCATGCGCTACCTAAAAAATCTCCCGATCCAGACCCTGAAAATCGATCAGTCATTCGTGCGCGACCTGCTTCGCGATGGGAACGATGCAGCAATTACAGGGGCAATTATTGCAATGGCTCGCGGGCTGAAGATGCGTGTTGTTGCGGAAGGCGTGGAAGAAGTAGAACAGGCCAGGTTGCTGCGCGAAATGGGCTGCGATCAAGTGCAGGGCTTTCTATACGGTCGGCCGGTTCCTGAGTCGGAAGTGCCGCGGTTTCTTGATACCGTCCAAACAATTATCTAGTCGACAGACTTTCCCGTGACTGGAGCATCCGTGCATGGATGAAGCGCTTATCCTTGCACGGATTCAATTCGCGTTTACGATCATGTTCCACTACCTGTTCCCCCAATTGACAATGGGGTTGTCCCTGCTCATCCTGATCTTCAAAGTCTTATTCCTGCGAACTAAAAAGCTCAGTTACAATCACGGAGCCAAATTCTGGAGCCGCATCTTTGCAGTGAACTTCGCGATGGGGGTTGTGACGGGAATTCCAATGGAGTTTCAGTTTGGAACAAACTGGGCCAGGTTTTCAGTCTTCGCAGGGGGTATCGTTGGCCACACCCTTGCAATGGAAGGGCTGTTCGCATTTTTCACGGAATCGGCTTTCCTTGGCCTCTTCCTGTTTGGCGAACGGCGGCTGGGTCAGGCAGTGCATTTCCTTTCGGCGCTCATGATCTTTCTGGGATCGTGGCTCTCCGGGTATTTGATCATCATTACCAATGCGTGGATGCAGCATCCAGTGGGCCACATTCAAGAGGGCGAGGTCTTGCAACTAGCCAGTTTCTGGGAACTTCTCACGAATCCCTGGGCCATCTGGCAATATTTGCACAACATGGTGGGTTCTGTCATAACGGCCTCCACTGTAGTGGCAGGCACGGGTGCATATTACTGCCTGGCGCACAAGCAAGAAGCGTACGGTCGACTGTTCTTACGAATTGGAGTCATCGTCGGATTCATATCAAGTGTCCTGATAATCTTTCCCACTGGAGATATGCAGGGCAAGAACGTAGCCCGGTATCAGCCAGCCACACTTGCGGCTATGGAAGGTTTGTTTGAAACGAGCAAGGCTGCCGATATGGTTCTGATAGGCCAGCCTGACATGGAAAGGTTGACCATCGACAATCCCATTCCTATTCCTGGCATCTTAAGCGTGCTGACGTACACCCGTTGGAATGCGGAAGTGAAAGGACTCGATGCGTTCCCGCGCCATCTCTGGCCCACAAATATTCCGTTGTTGTATTACTCGTATCACATAATGGTGGGTATTGGTACCATCTTGCTCGGGATCTTTACTTTTTCTGTATTCCTCCTGATTCGAAAACGGCTATCAGACGTGCGATGGGTACTCTGGGCCTTGATGCTTGCAATCCCGTTTCCTTACATTGCAAACACTGCGGGTTGGATGACGGCAGAGCTTGGCCGACAGCCCTGGCTGATCTACGGAATCATGAAAACAGCGGATGGTGTCTCGCCGCTGGTTTCGGCGGGCAACAGTCTGTTTACTCTAATGGGTTTTATGGGAATGTACGCTTTGCTTAGCCTGCTGCTAGTGTTTGTCCTTGCGCGTGAAATCAATCTGGGGCCGGAACATTCCGTGCATCCGGAGAGCTGAATTATGGAGACATTCTGGTTCATAATCCTGGTAGTGATGCTCACACTATATGTTGTCCTGGACGGCTTTGATTTGGGTGTTGGAATCATTCATTTGCTGGTGGCAAAAACAAACAGCGAGCGGAAAACCACCCTCAATGCAATCGGCCCACTCTGGGATGGAAATGAAGTATGGCTAATTGGAGCGGGCGGCGTCCTTTATATGGCCTTTCCGAAGATGTACGCATCAACCTTCAGCGGTTTCTATTTACCGCTTATGATTGTTTTGTGGCTTCTGATGCTGCGCGCACTGGCTATTGAGTTCAGACGGCACATTGAAAATGAAATGTGGCAATCTCTCTGGGATGTTGTATTTTCTCTCTCCAGTCTAGGGCTGACCATTTTGTTTGGGGCCGCCCTTGGCAATATACTGCGCGGTGTCAGTCTGAATGAGTCCGGCTTCTTCTTTGCGCCGCTCTGGACAGACTTTGGCGTGTCCGGGGCTGTTGGAATCGTCGATTGGTACACAATCCTCATTTCTGCGATTGCCGTTGCCGCGCTCGCAGTTCATGGAGCATTGTTCCTGGCTTACAAGACGGAAGGTGACGTTTACCATCGTTCAAAACATCTGGCACAACGGCTCTGGCCTGTAGCTGCACTGATCTCGGTCATTGCGCTGGTGGCCACCTGCTGGATAAGACCGGGTTATCTGGACAAGTTTGTATCGCATCCGTGGGGTTTCGTCTTTCCCCTTGTGGCGGGAATTGGCCTGATTCTTGTAATCGTATTTGCCCGTCGTGGCCGGGATGGCCTTGCCTTCGTCAGCTCCTGTCTGTTTATCGCTGTTGCAGGGGCCGCAACGGCGTTCTCGCTCTACCCCGTGTTACTTCTTTCTACAAACGAAGTTGCGGACCTTACAGTTACCAATAGCAGTTCCGCATCGTACGGACTGGAAATTGCTTCAAGGTGGTTCTGGATCGGATTTCCTCCGGTGGTCATTTACTTTATATTTCTATACTATACATTTCGCGGAAAAGTTTCTTCGCAGAGGCGGGAGCACTATTAGATTTGTGATCGCCTGGCCAGAAACGTCTCGTTCGGGATCCGCCCTTCCGGGTCTCGCGAAAGTTCCGGCCGGATTCTGTTCACAAAGTACATTTCAATCTCACCCTTGTTCTTGGCCGCGACCCGACCGCGGTACTCGCATTCAAAAAAATCGCGAATCAAATCATACGTAGCCCTTGAGATGTTCACTCTTCCAGTAACACCGGACGATTCCATCCGCGACGCCGTATTGACCGTGTCTCCCCAAACATCGTAAGCGAATTTCCTCTGACCGATCACGCCGGCAACCAACGGACCTGAATGAATACCAATTCTCAATTCCCAGTAGGGAAATCCTTGCTCAGCCTTGATGTGTTTCATTTGATTCATGAATGCTTGAATTTCAAGTGCAGCCAGCGCTGTATCGATTGCATGCGTGCGATTTGGCACCGGTAGCCCGCCAACGCACATATAGGAATCGCCAATTGTCTTGAGTTTCTCAAGTTGATGGCGTGGCATTAAGTCATCAAAATAAGAAAAGCAGCGATCGAGTTCTGCTACAAGGTCGTTTGGTCGCAAATGCTCGGCAATCTTAGTAAAACCCTGGAAATCAGTGAACAGAACGGTGGCTGATGAATAGAAGACAGGCTCCGTTGTTCCACGCAGTTTCAGTTCGTCTGCAACGGTTTGCGGAAGAATATTGAGCAAAAGTCGTTCGGATTTTGCGCGCTCTTCAGCGATTGCTCGCTTATCCTTTCTACTGTCGCGAAGCAGTTGCCTGAGAGACGTGTCCTGTCCTACGAAAACCGCAGATGTGCGGACGAGCATCGTTATAAAGAAGATCCAGGTACCCACCAGGATCAAGTCATGATTCACGTCGCCGAGAATCCAGCCTGGTCCGCGCAGTAAGAATGAGACTGCATAGCAGGCGACGATGTAAAGGCCGGAACCAACCCAGAAGCGCTTGCGTTCGTATATCCCAATGAGTATGAGAGCCGAGGCGCACTGGGTCCCGATTCCAAGGATGGGATATTCAGGAATGGCCGCGGTAACGTATGCGTAGAAAGCCGAGGCCGGATATCCACACGCGTAATAGAAGGAGCGTGTCCAGCGCTGCACAGAAATCGAACCAGTGACGAGGCGTGTTACGAGCCAGGCGATCGACAGGACTACGTAGGAGATTCCAGCGAAATAGAT
>JAEUSB010000050.1 GCA_016788865.1 Leptospirales bacterium | reverse complement strand
CACGAACACGGCGAGCGACCTCCGCCTGGTCCACCGCCGCCCTTGCACGTAGTTCCCATGCTTGGAATTCCCCTCCTATCTCTCGTCTATCCGGCTATGGGGTTCATCCTCTTGCGGCATCCAGCGGCCAGAAGACACAGTGCCCGGCCCTTTCTTTGGATCTTCAATGTTGCCAACTTGTTACCACTTGCCATCCCGCTTTTGCGAATGTTTTCAATCGCAAGAGATTGGGGTCCGCTTCCAGTCGGATTTGTTTTTCTTGTCATGGAATACATTGTTAGCCTTTGCGCTCTCAAGATCAGACTATCCCCGGTAAAACAACGCGATATTCCGGCTAACGTTCCGGAGGGGGGCGGGTCGGACGCAGAGAGAGGGCCGGGGAAGTATGAGAAGACCGGACTATCAGAAACGGAAGCAAGGCAGCTGGCTGACCGCCTCGTCAGCTTCATGAATCGGGAGAAGCCGTATCTTGACGACGAGTTGGATGTTGTTGCGCTTGCGAACTCATTGAACGTTAGCCGGCATCACTTGAGCCAGGTCTTAAGTAAAACTCTTGGAAAGAATTTCTATTCCTACGTTAACGAACTCAGGATTGCAGAAGTTCAGAGACAAATGGCTGATCCAGCTTTTCGCGACCACAGCATCTTTCGCATCGCTATGTCATGCGGCTTCAGCTCAAAATCTACTTTCAACTCCGTGTTCAAGAGTATCACGGGAATGACACCGAATGAGTACCGACGGCCTCACCAGCAGGAAAACAAGGAAGTTTCATAATTCGGCCAGGGGGACCTGGCAGGTCTGACCACCTGCCAGGTTAGATGATAATCTGCTGAACGGAACACGTGCCCGGGGCTTTGCCCCGGGCCTTTTTTGGGGAGGAACTCTCCAAGATTCGGCACCAGAAGCAAAACCTTAACGAGGGATAAACAAAAAACATTAATTTCTGCATGAACAGCACTTTTCCTGATCTCTCGAGGTCAAATTTTGCATGTAGAATCAGGCCGGCCACGCGGGAACCTATCTATTGCCGGTTTTTTTCTTCTATAACTGACCCTTTCCAGGTCCAATGACCAATGCGCCCAAGAATTGTCTCCGGTATCCTGCTGCTTGCCCTGATTGGCAGCCCCACCCTCTTTTCTCAGACAGGAAGTCTGATAGCCACGGACACCAGGGTTGGAAATGGCAAGGAAGCGCGACGTGGAATGGATGTTCGCGTTCACTACACAGGCTGGCTCTATGTCGACGGCAAGAAAGGGCGCAAGTTCGACAGCTCGCTCGATCGCGGGCAACCCTTTGATTTTGCTCTGGGCGGCGGTGAAGTAATCAAAGGTTGGGACCAGGGCGTTGTCGGAATGAAAGAAGGTGGTAAACGCACTCTGATCATTCCGCCGCAACTCGCGTACGGTGAGCGCGGTGCCGGGGACGTGATACCTCCCAACGCTACATTGCTGTTTGAGATTCAACTGATCAAATGCAGTGAATCGAGTTTCTGAATCACCCACGGGATAGCATAGAGTAAAAAAGCCCAGTCTCCAATCAACCGGATCGCCTCGTGGCGATTGCTGGTCCAAAAACTGAGTCCTACCTGTATTAGGACTTGAATCAAACTTACCGTGATGAACCAATCCGGTCTTGTCAGAACAATTGCGAGCCCCGCGAGTGCTCCGACAATACAGAGTATTCCTATTACCAGGCGAACAAACGACTCCGAGGTCACGAGAGCCAGATTGGTCTCTCCGTGTAGACGATCAATGTGAAGGTCGCAAAGCGCGAGTGACAATAGATTCAGCGCGCATGCAATGAAGAAGAGCACAATCAGAACCCCGATTCTAAAATCAGGATTTCCAGATAGAAGAAGGGGAACCCAAATCCCAGAAGTAAATCCGATCGTAACGAAAAGCTCCTTTAGGCGCGTAAGACGCCCCGCTCGAAGCATCAAAAAATAGACGCACATCAACAAACCGACAAGGAGGCCGCCTATCACGACTTCTTTCGGCAGCAGCAATGCAAGGAGGGCGCCACTGAAAATGCAAATTCCGCTGAGTACAGCGATGGTTCGTCGCCAGCGAAAATGAAATGCACGCCTGGAATCCGACCTGTCCTCTATTCGACCAGCATCCCAGGCATGGTCGGCGTTGTAGATTCCCAGGACGATCAGGAAGAGGACCAGATAGTAAACAGCAGGCGGTTCCAAATTCAACGCTTGCGATGCAAAAGTGGCTGAGGCTACTGCAGCCAGACCAATATCAATGCTCAAGAACTGCAGTAGTCTGAAAAGTTTCAATAGCTTAGCTTTAATCCCCTGCACCAAGATTACGCGCACCCCTGCAGTGCGTCACGATTGCAGCCAGTATGCCCAGAATGCAGGCCAGAACGAGAATTACTTCCATAACACCCTCCGAGTAGGAGGGTGTCACGCGGTAAAAATCGTTCCTTTATTTTCCGGCGGGTTTCTTAACTGGAGGTGGCCCACCCCGACCGGGTTCCCTGAAGTTTTCGGGTGCGGCAGTGATCGAGCGATTTGCAACCGAACCGTTGTCCATGCGAACGTCATACGCAATCGTATCCTTACCGCTGCCGTTCCAAAAGAACCACACGGTATCGATTTCCCAAATCTTGTCATCCGCAAGGACACCGGCCTCATTCTTTGGACTTCCTGCTGTGAACGGAACGTAAGACGGATTTATTACACCGAAGTACGTTTCTGATTGTGGGTCGTGTGGAAACCATTGGCCGGTAGACGCATCGTAGATCTCAAGAATGGAATGCGGCAATGCTGGAGCCGGATCTGACCAGGGCCCCACACCGTACAATCCACGAACCGGTACATGAATTGCGCGAAGCATTCCGATTGCAATGAAGGTAAAATATCCGCAATCCCCACTGCCATATGCAAGCCAGTCTTTGACGTTGCCGCTCGAAGGCTTATCTCCGTATTTGAAGTTTGCCCGCAAATAGTTCAAAAGCAGGTCCGCCTTCTCGCCAGTCGTTTTACCGGGCGCTGAAATTTGCTCAACACGCGCAATGAATTCAGGATCGTCCAGAGCAAACAGTCCGTCATTGTTCTCGCTTGCCCATGCGTAATTTGGATCACCAGGTTTCGCCGGAGCCAGCCCTGCCGGATGACGGGCTATTGGACGCAGCGTTTGCTTTACTGTAAGTTGCATACGCAATTCGGAGGGCCATTTGTCGCCCAATCGAGTCAATTCCAGGAAATGATTCCCCCGACGATTCACGCGCCTGGTCTGAACTTTGCCTCCAACTGTGGAGAACTTTGAACTTGTCAGTTTCTGGAATCCACGATCAATCGGCAGCGTGAGGCGAATCGTCTTTTGGTCAGCGATTCTCCATTCCTCAAGCAACAAGGGAAGTTTAATCCTCCAATCAATCGAAATCGTTCGGTCAGCGAGCTGATTGCGAACCCAGGAACCCGGAGGAGCATAGCGCTGGGCGTTCTCAAAATCGCCCTTCAGCCAGTACAACCAACCAAGATTCTCGGGGAACCAGGCCGAAGGAGTTTTGCCAGCAGCTTTGAGTCTTCTTTGGGCTAGCTCATTCTGTGCGATTGCATCATCCAGTTTACGAACAAGCTCGAGGCATTGGACATACTCCTTGTATGGCAGCTCTTCACCATCTTTGTGCAACGAAACAGCCCGAGCCAGGTGCGGCAGTGCTTCATCGAATCTTTTGAGATATGCTTTCAGAGTATAGCCTACCATGAAAGGCCTGCTCCATTGATCGCCTTCAAGGGAATTTGCTCGCTTGAAGCTTTCTAGAGCAGCCTCAGGCTGATTCTGTTTGTAGAGCTGATCCAGCCCTCTGTTGTAAGCGTCCTGGCCGGTTTCCGCAAACGCAGCGCTCAGGATCAAGGTGCTGAGAATCAAGATTAGTCTTACTTTATTGGATCTGGTAAAGTAGCGCATGCTACTTTGATGTACTCAAAGCCGAAAAGGGTCAAGAGAAGTTCGACAGCCTGATCTTTTGAACGAATCTACAATTGTAGATGAGCGCGGAGTCTATTTCTGAACTCCGTGATGCTTCCATTCCCCTTGATGGTTTCTGCGATCAGATTTCTGAGCTGAGGGCTGAACAAATTCCAATATTTCTCATGCCAGTCGGGCATCAGCTTCTTCAACTCCGCCGCTTCCCTGTCCGGCATTGCACCTATTCCGTATTGAACAAACTGATCCGCCATGGAATAGATCGCTTCCGGAGGGTAATTCTGTTCCTGACCCCGCCTGAGCTTTTCCGGGTTTGGAACCCACTTGTCCAGGAGAATGTCGAGCTGGTGGGGCGGAATGTTGGGCTCCTGCTGGAGAATCATGTTCTTAACAAGATTCCTGGTGATGCCGTTGAGGTTGTCCGGCATCTTGAATCGCTCGGACAACCCCCTGGTGATGTCACCGGCCATTTGGTCAAAATTCAACCCCTGGGTGTTGCTCCGGCGCTGCAGCGCCCCGGAAATTGCATCCAGCTCCGCCGGTGTAGCATGATTCAGTATGTAGTCGAGCGCGGCGATGAAGCGAGGATTTTCGGCCATATGTAATTATCGACCGGTCACCGCGTTAGTAGTTGACTTGCATGCTGCTTTGACACGGGTATTTTGCATAATGCAGAACCTTGTAAGAGATCATATCCAGCGGAGCATCGACGTCAAGAAGTTGCTGCTTACCAATGACGCAGAACGGATCGCAAATGCAGGGGTTGCAATGGCCGGGATCTTACAAAAGGGCGGGAAGATTCTAACCTGTGGGAACGGCGGAAGTGCAGGTGATGCACAACATATCGCCACGGAGCTGCTCATTCGCTACCGCGCCAAGCCAGAGCGGCCGTCCCTTCCCGCGATATCCCTCGTCGGAGATGCCGCAGCCGTTACAGCTGCGGGAAATGACTTTGGTTTCGACAGCATCTTCTCACGACAGATTGAAGGCCTTGGGCGTCCAGGAGACGGTCTTCTTGCGATTTCAACATCTGGAAACTCGCCTAACGTTCTGAAGGCGCTTCAGGCCGCCCGCACTGTCGGCATGGTTACGTTTCTACTGACCGGAGACACCGGTGGGAAGATATTGAGAGAATCGGGTTCACTGGTTGATCACTATGTAAGGGTCCCTACGCAGGAAACGGCCCGTATCCAGGAATGCCATATAATGGTTGGCCAGATCTTCTGCGCCATTATCGAGAAAGAGCTGTACGGATTCGATTGATCCAGGGCTCAAACATTTTCAAAGACATTGGTTGCGATCAACCAACACCGCGCAAATCCCTCAGCTTCCAAAAGCTCCGAGAATATAGATCATCTAACTTCGAAGGAAGCTTCGGCGATTGTAGTACAGGCTAACGGACGCGTACAGTTCCGTAGTTCAAGCTTGTGCCTGCCGACGGCCGGCTTCCAGGGGAAGGGATTGGCTTGCCCGAGTGGTTTCCCATTCAGGTGCCATTGGAGCTCTTGCTTGTGTCCGCCACTCCATCGGAAAAATATGCGCTGACGATCTGTAGGAATCTCCGGGTCAATTGCAAATACGCTGTCTTTCTGCGGATACAAGATCGAGGCCGGTTTCTCTATTTCATTCACCAGGGCCCTATCGGGCTCTGTTCCTCGAATAAACCATTCCTTTCCGTAATCCACTTCAGCTCTCACAAGGGAAGCGGGAGGTGCTGGCTCAACTGATACTTCATGTTTATGCAAGTGCTTCATGATTTCGAGCCAAACCGGTGCCGCTCCCGTGACACCGAGCACGTTCCACATCGCTTCGCCACTTGCATTCCCAACCCAAACGCCGACGACGTATCGATCCGAAAATCCGACACACCAGTTGTCTCGCATATCCTTGCTGGTACCGGTCTTAACCGCAGTCCAGAATGGCGTAGAGAGAACATTCTCCAGACCGAATGTCGCACTCCGGCTCTCCCTATCGGAAAGAATACTGGATATGATGAAGGCTGCTTCCGGAGAAAGCGCCCGAACACTTTTTTCATTGTTTGGGTTCCTGGATTTCAAGTCCCGGTCCTTTCGCTCAAGTGTGGAAGGTACCCACTCTCCTCGATTGGCCATGGCACCAAAGGCTCCCGTTAGTTCCCACAACGTTACGTCAGCGCTGCCCAGGGCAATGGAAGGACCATAGAACTCGGCATCCTGAAGGTCTCGAAATCCTAACTTTCGCAGAGATTCCACGACCGGCTCCACACCCAGCAATGTGGCCATTCTGACGGCCGGAATATTTCTGGAAGCCGCCAGGGCGACTCGCACCGGAATAGGACCCAGGTAATCCTTATCGTAATTTTCCGGTCGATAGATGCCCGTCACCACCTGCATATTGAGTGGTGTATCGTCGACTAACGTTGCAGCTGTGATGATTTTCCGGTCAATTCCCAGGCCGTATACAAAGGGCTTGAGTGTGGAGCCCGCCTGACGGCGGGAACGGATGGAGTCTACAAGGGGGGCCGCTGACAGGACACCGCTTGAACCAACGTAGGCCAGAACTTCGTGGTTTTGATGATCGATAACCAGAATTGCCCCATCGCGAACGTTCTTTTCCCTCACCGCAAGGAGATGACGGTGCAGCGTTTCGATCGAAAAGCGCTGCAGCGAGGAGTCGAGGGTAGTGAGAACCTGGCCCTTGCGCTCGCCAAACACTTGCGGAATGTGTGGCGCAAGGTTTGCCAGCGGACGGATGGCGGTGCGCTGCCCGAGCGCTGATTCAACAGCTGGATTTGTTTGCGCACAGCCATAAGGAAGGCGCATAGTGTGCGCCAACATGCAGGCTCGTCGCTGTACATCAGAAACCGATGCCTGTGGTGAGCGAATCAGGCTACTCAAGACCACAGCATCGAGGTCGTTCAATCCATACGGGGCTTTTCCCAGCAATCCAAAGGAGGCGGATTCCACGCCGGTCAGCTCGCCTCTGAATGTGACTAGATTCAAGTAGGCCTCAAGTATCTCCTTCTTGCTCCAGGTTCCTTCAAGAGCGCGAGCTGCTCGAATCTGTTTCCATTTTTGTGCAAATGAACGTCCGTCGGAGCCGGCCATTAGTTCCGGGTCCAGGAAGGACACCAGTTGCATGGTAATGGTACTTGCGCCTCGTCTTGAATCTGATGTCAGGTACTTGAAAGATGCATTCCCAAGTGCCAGGAAGTCCGTTCCCGAATGTTCAAAGAATCGTTTGTCTTCGCTACGAACGACGGCTTTGATAAAAGCCTCCGAAATCTGTTCCAGCGGAATCCAGCGTAATCGGCGGCCATCCAAATCGCTTCGAACCTCTTGAAGTAATTGGCCATTGCGATCGAGATATGCTGTTTCCGTGGCCGGGTAACTCGATTTAACGTCCTCGAAAGAGGGAAACGCAACGAGCGAGCCCGGGAAAGTGAGACTTACCAGTAGAAGGCAGGTGCGCAACGCGATGGGAAGCCAGGGTCCAATTGGCCTCCATGGTCGCATAACGTTAGTTAGGACCGCGGCCCGAACCTTCCACAGTGATTCCTACTTTTGTCAAACCCGAAGTCCGGAGCATGTCCATGAGCTTTATGACGGTCCCATGAGTCACCGATGAGTCAGCCGTGATAACCGCAGTGCGTTGCTTAATGCCAGGCCCCAGTGCCTTTAGTTTTCCGGGAACGTCTTCCCATTTCACTTTTTCTTTGTCCCAGGACAACTCACCGTCCTTCTTGATTATGAAGGTCAATGTGGTCTTCTCACTCTGCTGGCCGCTGTCAGCTTTGGGTAGGTTCACATCAATGCTGGATTGGTACAGCATGGGCGCGGTGATCATGAAAATGATCAGTAGAACCAGAACAATATCCACCAGCGGCGTGATATTTATATCTGCTATCGGATTGTCGTCTCCACCTGTACCGCTTGCCATAGGATCTCCTTACTTCATGAGGCTTCCGATGAGGAAAGCCTTGAGTGCGTCCGCTTCCATTGTCGCGGTCTTCACGCGTTTTTGAAACGAGTTGTATGCGATAACAGCCGGAATCGCTACGAATAGGCCGATGGCCGTTGCTACGAGAGCTTCTGAAATCCCGGAACTTACCTGCGTGGCACCCTGCCCCCCGGATGCGCCTCCAGAAGAGAGGTCATGGAAGGCCTTAATGATCCCGAGCACCGTACCAAAGAGTCCAAAGAAGGGTGTGTTACTCCCAATGGACGCCAGAATCGAAAGGTATTTCTCCCAGGGAATTCTGGCCCGTGTCATCACATCCTGTGCGAGCTGATTTAGCGCAGGCATGGATGCAACGTCCGCGTTGCTGGCCCCGGCTGGCTTCATGTGTCGCAAAAGTGTAACACTCAGCTCTGTTTCCAGATCCGGGAATTTAGGATCCGCAGCGGCCAGTCGCCCCTCTGCGAGCTCCAGGGCGTCCTTCCAGGATTTGGCTGCCACGAGTTCGCGGAGGCGGGCGCGAAATTCCGGCAATCCCGCAGTTGCTTTCTTATAGAAATGCCATCTTTCGAGCGTCATTGCAATCGAAAGAACCGAGAGGATGATTAGCAGGATAAGAACCCACTCTGAACCGAGAAGGGTAAAACCGAGGAAAAGCTGATTTATCATAATTCTATTTCAAATCCGAGGTCAAGAAAACGAATTCGCGCAAACGGGTCTACTTTGAATTTTGCGTGACCCGACAGGGCTCAAACGATGTCTTGAGTCCAGGTAACCGCATCGGAGGCTCCATTATGAAAATTCATCCAACGGCGATCATCGATCCCTCTGCCAAACTCCATGAAAGCGTAGAAGTCGGACCATTCTGCATCATTGATGCGAACGTCGTGATGGGCGAAGGGTGCACCGTTGAAAGCACAGTCCGAATTCACGCGCGAACAGTGATAGGTAAAAACAACCGGTTCCATCACGGCGCCATCATCGGTTGTGAGCCGCAGGATCTTGGGTTTGATCGAAACACTCCGGCTTACGTCAAGATTGGCGACGGCAATATTTTCAAGGAAGGATCAAACATTCACCGAGGAACCAAAGCAGAAACGCCAACGGTAATTGGGGATAATAACTATTTTATGGGCAACTTCCATGTTGGACACGATTGCATCATAGGAAATCACAACATTTTCACCCACGGCTCCGTCCTTGCCGGCCATGTAAATGTTGGAAACTACTCGTTCATCTCCGGAGTAGCTGCCGTTCATCAGTTCTGCAACGTGGGTGACTATGCTATGGTCGCCGGGTGTTCCAAGATCGTGAAGGATGTGCCACATTTTGCCACTGCCGATGGAAATCCAGCTACGTTAATCGGCATCAACAGCATTGGGCTGAAGAGAGCAGGCTTTGCCCCTCCAAAACGCGAAGCAATTAAGCAGGCGTATAAGATAATTTTTCACTCAGGAATGAACATTCGGCAGGCTCTTGAGACTCTAAAAAAGCAAGACAACACGGAAGAAGTGAAAAGTATTATCGCATTCTTCGAAAACAGTGACCGGGGCGTAACCGATCACAGGTGATATATGAAAACAAGAATCGGCCTGATCCTCATCCTCACTTCAATTCTGCCGCTTACTGCGGACGGACCGGAGATTGCGGCCCAGCTGGGTCTTGAGATCCGTGGCCAGGCGAGCCGTCGCGCCAAAGCCCGGGATTCGATCAAGGTCAATGAGCGGGTCATCGCCTATGCTATGCCCTCGCAGGAATGTTTTCAGTATGTGATACTGACAGCAGCAGGTAAGTCACGTCTCCTCAATCCAGGAAAAGAAAAAGGTTTCAAAGACGAAGCAGAAGCCTTCCCATCCCTCGAACAGGGATGGACTCCGGGAGCTGCCGGGCCGGCTGAAATAACTTTCATAATCTCTAAATCGCCAATTGCCGAGCTTGCTCCGCTCAAGAACGGGACCTCCGCAGATGACTGGAGGAAGATTGAGGAGAAGCTGAGAGAAAAAGCGCGTATAAACGACGCAGCTGGAAAGCCCATACCAATTGCGGCTAACGTCCGCTCTCTTGGCGCCGCCGCTTTTGCAAGACAGCTACCAAAATATTCAGGAAGTGGGATCATCGCAGCGAGATTTCATCTCGATGTTCAAAACTGAAAGCGATCTAACGCCTTCGCTTGTCCTTGCCGCCTGTTTTAGTATCCTTGGATTTCTGATTCTCGCCATCTGGGGCACCTGGCATCAAACAGACTATCGTGCCGCGGATGCGCTTCATCGCTTTTCTGCGAACAACGGCTACAGCCCACCGGCATCTCCCCGCATTTGTTATCTGACTGTGACAGACAAAACCTACGAGGCTTTCAATGAAAGTCAGCTGAACCGAGTTCGCCTGGCAGAAGCAAACGACATCCTTTCAGATCTAGGCGCACAAGCGATCGTATATGATTTGATCTTTGCGCGCCCGTCCACCCCCCAGGCAGACCAGCGTTTTCGCGATTCTATTGCTAAGAATGGACACGTCTTTCTACCCACCGGCTTTGCGCTCCGAAGGCGCTCTTTAACCCAGGACCGCTCTGGTCCGTTTATCAGTGAAGAGTCTGGGGCCCCGGAGGTAACTCGCGAGACGGGACAGCTCCCTGATCTCCTTAAAGCAGCACGCGGGACAGGCCATGTCAGCGCTCCTTCCGATCGAGATGGCGTCTATCGTCGTTTCTATATGCTGGTGAAACGCGGGGAAGGATACGTTCCCGCGCTTTCCCTGGCGGCATTTCTAGACTATGCAGGTCTCGGTGAGAGCGCGCTTGAAATTCAGTGGGGCAACTACATCCGGATCAAGAAAGGCGAGAGCACCGTCCTGACTGAAGACATATTCATCCCAATTGACGATGCCGGTCGCGCACTCATCCCATTCACAGGTTACTGGGCCAAAGATTTTGAAAAGATGTCCATGCAACGCCTAATGGAATTCCATGCTGACGAGGCAAAACGAGGAAATCTGATCAATTTTTTCGAGAATCGGTTTGTCCTGATTGGCGATGTCAGCACAGGAATTGCGGATGCCGGCGCCACGCCCCTGGAGAACGACGTTCCCCTGGTCGCACTGCACGCAGCATTGCTGAACGCTTTTCTGACCGGCAATTTCTTTGACTACTGGCGCACAGGACGGGTTGCATTATTTCTGATAGCCGCGTTTTCCCTGCTGGCCTTCGCAGTCTGTTTTCGCAGAAATCGCATATTCCATTTGAGTGCAGCCTCTATTTTCCTCCTGCTGATTGGACTATGGATCTTTTCATTCTACCGTTATTCGCTTTTACCCGTTTTCACAAGTGGTGTGATCTATACGATCGTCTACGCTGGAGTGGCCGGCAGCATTCAGATTCGCAACTACAAGCAAAACCTGCGCCTGCGCCAGGAGAATGCCCTTCTCCGACGCGAGCTGGATATTGCAGCGCGAATCCAACATCAGATGCTTCCCCAGGTATTGCCAGACCGTGGCGACGTAGAGGTCGCAGGAATCAATCTGCAGGCTCTTTCTGTTGGCGGTGATTTCTATGATGTGATTGAAACGGAAGATCAACGTATGTGGCTCTTCACCGGCGACGTTTCCGGCAAGGGTATTCCGGCGGCGCTCTACATGAGCGGGATTATGAGTTCTTTGCGCACTATTTTGCAAACCACAGAGGATCGCTCACCTAGAAATCTACTGCTCATGCTGAATGACGTGATGGCTCGACGCGTGCCGGACCATGAAGTTTCAGCGTTTGCGACCGCTGTTTTAGTTTTACTCGATCCGCAAAGATTGAAAATGGTTGTCGCTCGCTGCGGACATGAGTTGCCAATTCTATGGAATCCCGAAACTCGGGAGCTGCGCGAGGTAAAGCCGTCGGGGTTCATGCTCGGCGTATCGAACTCAAAGATCATTGGAAAAATGGTAAACGAGATCACGGTCGATTTATCCCGTGGGGAAATGATCTACTTCTACTCTGACGGGATTTCTGAGGCCGCAAATCCCGAGGGCGAGTTCTACGGAGTCCATCGGCTCAAAGAGGCTATCAAAACATACGGAGCAGGCCCGGCTGCGGAAGTACGCGATGCCATCCTATCCGATATTCAGGCGTTCACACGGACGGCTCCGCAGCATGACGATATTACGCTTCTTGTGGCCCGAGTCCACGGACCTTGATTCGTTTTGTGATCGACAATCAAGCACGGAGGTATCCCTGTTTCACCGTGCTCAAATATCTAATACTCATCCTGTTCATCCTTTCGTGCGGTAAGAGTGGCTCCTCGGACTTGCTCAATGTAAGCTACGATCCAACGCGAGAGCTGTATCGCGACTATGCCACGTTATTCGGTAAGCACTGGAAAAGCAAAACCGGACAAGATATTTCTGTGAATCAGTCACACGGCGGTTCCGGGAAGCAGGCAAGGTCCGTTATTGAGGGACTCGACGCAGACGTTGTAACGCTGGCACTTGCGTATGATATTGATACAATTGCAAAGCATGGCCTGATCAATCAGGGTTGGAAAAAGCGGCTTCCGGCTAATAGCTCGCCTTACGTTTCGACGATTGTTTTTCTCGTTCGCGCAAAGAACCCAAAGAACATTCGAGAATGGACTGACCTGATCCGCCCTGGCGTAAGCATCATCGTCCCTAACCCGAAGACAAGCGGAGCGGCGCGCTGGGCCTATCTTGCCGCCTGGGGTCAGGAGTATCTGAGGTCGAAAGACAAGTCAAAATCAGACGCTTTTGTTAAAGCCCTTTATGCAAATGTCCCAATCCTGGATTCGGGTGCCCGCGCCTCTTTGACAACGTTTGTGGAGCGCGGCATGGGCGATGTACTGCTCGCCTGGGAGAACGAGGCGTTTCTTGCTCTCAAGGAAGCGCCGCAGGGGTTTGAAATCGTCTATCCGGCGCAAAGTATCCTTGCCGAGCCCAGTGTAGCCCTGGTTGATAAGACAGTTGACCGGAAAAACAACCGCAAGGCCGCAGAAGAGTATCTGAACTATCTTTACTCTGATGAAGCACAGGAGTTAGTTGCAAGGCATTACTATCGTCCGCAAAACCCAAAGATCCTGGCGAAACAAACAAACTTCAAGCAGATCCACCTGTTCCGGCTTGAGGAGATCGTTGGATCCTGGGATGAAGCGCAAAAAACTCACTTCGCGGACAACGGGACATTTGATAGAATCATGAAAGAGAACAAGGCCCAGCAATAAGGCCCGAACTGCTGCGCAAATTTCGCCTTGCGAGTTACTAGCCGGCACAATCACCTGCCATTCATGCTAATTCGTTCTTTCGCCACCATCGCAATGCTTCTCCTGATTTCCTGTGCGTCGGGTCCCGCATTCGAGAAACAGGATCCAGGCAAGCTGGGGATACTTTATGTTTTTCGGGTATTCTTTGTTGGAGGTATGGCGCAATTCGCAAATGTCACTTTGGACGAAAAACTCTGTGGTGACCTTCCCATGAAAGGCTACGTCGCGTTCCCTGTTACGCCGGGGGAGCATACAACCCGGCTTGATATTGGAATCGCTTCCACCCAGGTCAAGGTGAACGTTCCGGCCGGCGGTGCATGCTACGTGCGCATTGAGGGGGCTGATCTCCGCAGCCTCGGTTGCGGAGATCAGATTCCAAACGAGCTCAAAGAAGCAAAGAACCAGAGCTCCAAGCTTGCAGCACGCTGCAGCAATTAATCCTTAGGTCAGTCGCGACCAATCCATTCCAGGACAAAGTCGGCGACTTCCTCCCAACCTTTCTGGCCAGCAATCCAATGTGTGCGACCTTTGAACAATTGAAACTCGGTGCGCGAAGGTGATGTCTCGTATTTCTGAAAATTCGAATAGTTCATGGACGCAGGCGTGATGTGGTCCAATTCACCAGCGATCAAGAGAAGCGGTGACCTTGCTTTCGCATAATCAATAGCCGCGACATCAGTCGTGGGCCCGTTCCCAACAAGTCTGGATTCTGGGACAACAAATGTCTCGTACACTGCTTTCTGCTCCGCCTCCGGCAGCGTGTGCACAAACGCATAGTTGAACTGGTCCTGGGTGAAGAGCAATGGCTCTTCTTTGTTTGCGAATGGGCTGATCACGCCCCAATTGCTTTTAAGGAACGAGTACTTTAGCGAAATCAAACCCTTCGGTGGAGCCGAATCAATTGCGATCCCGGCTGCAGCAAGGCCCTCTTGTGTAAGGATTTGAACGATCAATCCACCCATTGAGTGTCCAATGAGAATGGGTTTTTCTTTCTGTTCGCGAATTACCCTACGGTAGGACTCCAGTACGTCGTCCAACTTCAGCTTGCCCAATTGAGCGTTTGGATGTGCAGCCCGTAAGTCCGATGGTTTGCCTTCGTGATGGGGCCATGCTGGCGCAAGCGTCTTATAGCCCCGGGCCTCAAAGTATTTTTGCCAATCAGCCCAGCTGGCTGGCGTCATGAACATGCCATGCACAAAGATGACTGTTTTTGTCTTCTGAATTGTAGCTGCGCCCTGAGGCTCAAAGCGGCCCTTACTCGGCGTGGTGCAATTTACAAATACCAGCGCCAGAACCAGTCCTGTTAGTGGTCGAATCATTGTCTCCTCCTCGATTTGAAAGAGAATACCACAACACGACCCTGAGCGCATCGGCCATTTGGCCTATGTGAGAATGCCATTTTGCGCAGCGTAGAGGGTAGCCGCTGCACGGGTGGAAACCGCCAGTTTATTGTAAATGTGCTCAACGTGGTGTTGGACCGTACGGTGCGAAATATCGAGTTCGGCCCCAATCTCTTTATTGGAATGGCCCCGGGCCAGGAGATTGAGTACTTCCATTTCACGCGGACTCAAAAGAGAAGAGGGCGAGCCAGTGCCTTCACCCATGCCCCGCTCGGTTGACTTACCACCCTCTGCCTGGCGCTTCCCTGCGGCTTCAAGGACAGCATCCGCACTCACTCGATCAAGCCTTCCCGATGAAACTTCTTTTGCAAGAATTGCAACGGCTTCGTCCGGAGAGAAGGCGTTTCGGTATGCCCGGCGCGCGATCAAAGACTGGTAAACGTCCGCCGCAGCAATCAATCGAGCTCCCATGGGAATACTTCCCGCCGATGCCCCCCGATGGTAACCTGAGCCGTCGAGTCGCTCCTGATGCCACGGCGCGATTCTAGCAACATTACTGAGGATCGGAGAGCGCGAAAGTATGCGCTCTGTATAGTAGGTATGGAGGCGTATTCGTTCCCATTCTGTAACGTTCAGTTTGCTGGTTTTTTCCAGAATGTTTGTGGGAACACTTACCATTCCAACATCCGCGAGTAGACTCGCGATTACAATGTCTTCCACGTCGTTTAGCCCCATGAGACTAGCAGCCCTGCTTACAAGCTTGCTCACTGCGAGTGATTTGCCACCCGTGTAGATCGATTTCAGATCCACAAAAGCGCCGAATGCTTCGGCTATTTCCCGGAGCCGTGCCTGACCTGGTGAACTTTCGTTTCGAGGAGAGCGTTTGATGACTTCATCCCAGACGGAAATCGATTCCAGATTTCGGAGCAAGTCCGGCGCAATTCGCAAGAAAGCCTGGCTGACGACCGGATCAAACTGTCCACCACTGCGCTCCTTGATTACTTCGCAGGCTGCGTCGACTCCTGCGGCCTGGCGGATAATCTCTGCCGCGTTCGCAACATGCAGGATTCGCCCGGCGGAAGACAGAGAATCGCCTTTGAGTCGGTTTGGCCCGCCCCTTCCATCCCAGCGTTCATGGACCTCAGAGAGGACACGAAGCACGCCATCGGGCATGCCAATCCGGGCACCGAGCATGCATGCCACTTCACAGTTTGCGGAAGTAAATCTGGCAAACATAGACCCTGATTGGGTCAGAAAATTCCAGAGTACCGCGGCCTTCGATTTTCCTTTGCTTCCCTTGATAGCCGCACCGAGCAGTTCAGAAGGTCGGGTAACGTCCACTCCTGCCAGAGAATGCCTGGCCGCTAAATCATCCCCGAGAACCAGAGATTCTTCATGCGCATAGGCCGTGCAGCCAATGAACCGAAGTAAGGCCCCGTAGTAGAGGTCGGCAATATCGCGGGATGGAAGGCCCACTTCCCCAGCGGTCTCCAGGGCAATGTAGCATATTCGAAGGGTGGTCTCCGGCGGGTTATCGTTGGCGAGGTCCGTTGCCAGTGATAATGCCGCCATGACTTGGGGTAGCTTGAGTTGAACTCGATCCAAGAAATTAACCTATTCAGGGGATGTGGGCCAGGGGGGCCTCACGCCCCATAAACGCAATCCGTTTGAGCCTACGAGATTGCACACATTTTTACTTAAAAATGCGATTGGAAGGCATTTTCTGCCTGCTTTTTTCGAGGCATTTTGTCGTTCCGTGCGGCTTTGGACTGGACGACAATGAGGTAGATTACGAAGTCTTGCCCAATCGCCCGATCGCTATGAATGTAATATCTGGAAAATCCGTCGAAGAGGTTCAGAAGATCGTCGATGAAGCGCTCGCCTCGAACAAGGTGCTGTCCGTTCAGACCTATTACCTCAGTGACTACGGCGAGAAAGTCTTAAACCTGGTCACAACGGCAATCCTCAATCGGTTCAATCGTAGCGACCTAATAGATATTGTGTACACATCCACCAAAGAGCTGGTCATAAACGCAACCAAGTCCAATTTGAAACGTGTACTCTTCACAAAGATTGGATTGGATTTGAACAATCCTGAAAACTACCAGGAAGGAATGGTTAAGTTTAAGGACGAACTGAAAGAAGAAAACATTCGAAAGTACAAGGAGCTCTTCCGCGAATACAAATTCACAGTTACTGTAACCTTTTACTATTCTCCTGACGTTCTCAATATCAAGATCAAAAATAACACCCAACTAATTCCTCAAGAAGAAGAGCGGATACGCGAAAAATTCAAGAAAGCTGTGTCGTATGCCAACCTCTTTGACTTCTACCTCGAGCATGGTGATGATACTGAAGGCGCAGGAATGGGATTAACCCTGGTTGGTATTCTTTTGAATCAGAGCGGCATTGATAAGCACCAGTTCACTCTGTACTCCAGCCCCCGGTTCAATGAGACAACTGCAAGAATAGAAATCCCTCTAACCGCGGATTATATCACTCGCCGGGATCGTTTCGAAAACGGTTGGAAGAATAGCGGTATGAGCCGCGAAGAATATCGCCAAATATTCGATGATTCCGCCCGTTAGGCGCCTTTCTCCACGTATTTCTCAATCATGCTCATGAACTCAGGCGGCGCTTTGCGCGGTCTGGCTTGCTTTAGCGACACGATTAGCTGTTCATCGCGTAGCGACATGAGCAAAACATCACCCGAATAGACGTCCTGGCGAAAGTAGAAGCGAATCTTTTCCACTTCTTCAATCCAGGTCTCCACACGCAGTTTTGTTCCCGCGGGAATGGGTTGGTAAAAATTGAATACTCCGCCCATGTAGAAGGAAGTAGTATCCATTTCGACAAATCGCTCATACGTAAGACCCGCTCGAGCGCAAAACATCCACCGACCTTCTTCAAAGACTTTCCATAGTTGGGCGGGGCCATAAGAACCGAAGATATCCCTGTCACAATACTGTGTGGTGTAGTCATTTGCAATTCGCGCACAATTGCCGCTGAAAACCTCGAGATCCCTGTAGTGTGGTTCAAACGTTTCCTTGCTTACCGGTAAGAGTATTTCAATACTTCCGTTCCGTTTAGAAACAGTCCGCAACTCCAGTTCACATGCAACCCTGCCATCCAATTGTTCCACACGCTGCTCCCAGGCAATCGACCCATCGTCAGACGGATACGCTCTGGTAATAATGTTCAGCGTGGCTCCAGCCATCTGTTGCTGCAAAAACTTCACAAAACTGTGTGTTGGCTGAATGGAGATTCCGGATTCCAGTATCTTCGGAATTGAAAATCCGTGTTCCGCAAGCAGCGCGTGTCTTCCTTCAAGACAAAAGCTCTCGTAGGTTCGGCTTGTAACATGGCGTTGAGTATCCAAATCGGCGACTCGGGTGATTCCCTGAACAGTATTCGACAACATCAGGCAATACTCCATTGGACTATTTCTCCGCTACGCATAGGGACTACGGGCATGCCACCAAAATCAAACGCAGCGGGGATTGGTTGATTGGCGCGGACCAGGCTTAGCTTTGCGGTATTGAGCGGCAGACCGTAAAATCGCGCACCATTTTCGCTGAGGAATGGCTCAAGCTTCGCGAGAGCGTTCACAGAATCGAAGGCCTCGGCATAAAGCTCAACGGCAGCGTGCGCATTGTAAATTCCGGCGCATCCGCAGGCGTTTTCCTTTGTTGATTTTTCGTGCGGCGCGCTATCCGTACCTGCGAAAAATCTGGGATTACCCGAAGTTGCAGCTTTGATCAACGCCAGGCGATCGGTTTCTTTCTTCAACACCGGTAAGCAGTAGTTATGCGGACGGATACCGCCCACAAACAGCGCGTTCCGATTCAAAAGCAAATGGTGCGGTGTGATAGTCGCTGCAACTGTTGTCGGCGCCGATTCCACAAAGGCAGCACCGGCAGCTGTCGTAATGTGTTCAAATACGATTCTGAGTCGCGGGAATTTGTCGGGCAAAGCGCGGAGAAATCGATCCAGGAACACCGTCTCGCGATCAAAGATGTCTACTTGCGGATCAGTCACTTCAGCATGAATCAGGAGGGGTAGATCCACTGATTCCATTGCACGAAAGACAGGATCCATCTTCTGGAGTTCGCGTACTCCAGCATCTGAATTCGTTGTGGCGCCGGAAGGATAGAGTTTAACTCCGTGAATAAAGCCGGATTTCTTTGCGGCTTCTACTGTTGCGGAATCTGTCTTGTCTGTGAGATACAGAGTCATTAGCGGTTCAAACGAACGGCCGGCAGCCTTTAGAATTCGGTCCCTGTATGCTGCAGCATCTGAGACAGTTACCACGGGTGGTTTCAGGTTTGGCATTATGATTGCCCTTGCAAACCTGGCAACTGTATGACCGATGACACCGTCGAGCATCGCACCGTCCCGAACATGCAGATGAAAGTCGTCTGGCATTCGAATCGTAATCTGATCCATGGGTGGCTGAGACTGTGTGCGCTCGCGCTGGCGGCAATGATTATTCTCGGCGGGTGCACGTTCGATACCCGAGAGCCCCGCGATCTAGATGATGCTCCCGCAAGAATCTCGCATGTTCGCGGGAACGTCTACCTTGTGGAGGACATGAATTACTGGAAAACCAACTCTGTATTCTATCTGAGCGACAAAGGTGTGATCTTCATCAATTCAGGATGGAGCGACAAATCCGCGAAGCAAATCCTGTGGTATGCTGCGGCTCATTCCATGCTAGAATTCGATGCGGTTATTCCGGTGAGTTACAAGCTGCATCACACTGGCGGCCTCGCCGCGTTTTCCAGGGAGCGTGTTCCAATCTGGCTTTCGAGCAAAACCCAGAGACTAATGCGCAGCAAATGGGAAAGCATGCAACTGGATATGCAGAGTTTTGGTTCCTGGAAGACACGCACCATGCCTGAAAGCGAAAAGATCTTTGATGGTGATTTATCGCTGCTCGACGGAGCTATCCAACTGTTTTTTCCTGGACCTGCATCAAGCGAAGACAATCTATTTGTGTACTTTCCAAATGAAAAGATCCTCTATGCTGGCGATTCTATTTCCGATCCTGCATACTTTCTCGATCCAATCCCCGCCGAGAAGTATCGTGAGAGCCTCCAGAAAGCCCTTGGATATCCATTCATTACAGTCATTAGCGGCCACGGCAAACCGTTGCGAGATCGCAGTTTTGTCCTGGCCCGCATTGCCTCGATTCAGGATAGTGCCCGCTAGTCTCCTGATTTGCCTCGTTCACTCTAACAAACCTGGCAAGGCACGATAACGACAGTGAAAATGCGATTCATAGATTTATTCGCGGGGATCGGAGGAATCCGACTGGCCCTGGAATCCCAGGGCGGAAAATGCATATTCTCGTCCGAGATCGATCCATTTTGTCGCAAGACATACCTGGCAAATCACGGTGAAACACCCTCTGGAGATATTCAGGCCCTTGATATCGCTTCGATTCCTGATCATGAGATTCTTGCCGGTGGATTTCCCTGTCAGCCGTTTTCTCTAGCCGGTGTCTCCAAGAAGAATAGTCTTGGTCGCCAGCATGGATTTCGCGACAAGACCCAGGGCACGTTGTTCTTCCGCATCGCAGAAATCCTGGAGACCAAACGTCCAATAGCCTTCCTGCTCGAAAATGTAAAGAATCTGGTCTCGCACGACAAGGGAAATACATTCCAGGTCATTCGGGATACGTTTGAAGAGTTGGGCTACCAGCTCTTCTTCAAGATCATCGATGCGAAGGGTTTCGTTCCCCAACATCGCGAGCGAATATTCCTGGTTGGTTTTGATCAAAAGCGTGTTCCAAATCCAGAGTTCAACTTTCCTGACCAGCCAAATCAGTCTCCAGTTCTGGGCTCAATTCTGGAGTCTCGGGTTGACAAACGTTATACGCTCTCGGATCACCTGTGGCAATGGCATCAAGATTATGCGGAGAAGCACCGGGCAAAAGGAAATGGCTTTGGCTACGGAATTGTCGATACCAATTCGGTCACGCGAACGCTGAGTGCTCGATACTACAAAGATGGCGCTGAGATTCTGCTAAAGCAAAGAGGTAATCCACGGCGCCTCACGCCACGAGAGTGCGCGAGGTTGATGGGGTTTCCGGATTCGTTCCTGATCCCGGTTTCAGATACCCAGGCCTACAAGCAGTTCGGCAATTCAGTTGTAGTTCCGCTGGTTGAGGCTGGTGCAGCCCGGCTTTTTGCGGCTCTCAGGAAGGCAGGAGTGACAGCGACGCGCGGGGAAAGAAGCGCATGATAGAAGGTAACAACCTCCATCCGATTGCCAGCTGCACAGCGTCAAAGGGTTTCTTCTTCAAGTATATTTCAGCCAATGAAGTAGGCGCCACCGGCTCACATCAAGCCGGCTTTTATATGCCGCGCGATTCCTGGAAATTGTTCTTCAAGGAACCAGGGGTCAAGGAAACCAATAGCGAGGCCTGGATCAAAATAAAATGGAACATGGGGCAAGAAACCGAAAGTCGCTTCGTCTGGTATGGCCGTGGAACTCGCTCTGAATACAGACTCACGAACGGCTTCCAATTTCTGAACGAAAATAATGCAGGCGATGTCCTGATTCTCGCGAAGCAGAGTGACGTACGGTTTGAGGGTTTCATTCTTACTTCTGATGTTGAGATCGACGACTTCTTTGCTGCGTTCGGTCTGACTTCGGAAGATTCCGGGACCGTGCAGAGTCCGCATCACGTCGACGACGCAGACCTTGAGCCCAGGCTTGAAGCATGGATTCGGAACTTCGCCGGCGAATTTCCTCCTTCCGATGTAATCAGCGCTCAGGCGCGCGAGGAAGTGAAACCTCGACTCGTTCATGGAAGTGATCCTGCTCGGCTGGAACGCGGCATTGACCTCGATTCACTACTCTTGCGCTGGGTAGAGAGTGAGCTCAGGCTGTTTAGATTCATCGAAAATCACAAGTACAAGGATTCGCTCTCATTTGATTCTGTTGATGATTTTGTTCAGAAAGCCCTGAGCATTCTTAATCGAAGAAAATCCAGGGCGGGTTACTCGCTTGAAAATCATCTGGCGGAAATCTTTCGCTGGCGCGGGATTCGTTTCGCAGCCCAACAGGTGACCGAGGAGAACAAACGACCCGACTTCATATTTCCGGGAGCCGCAGAGTATCAAGATCCGTCCTTCCCGGCAGCGCACCTGCGAATGCTCGCCGTCAAGACCACGTGCAAGGATCGCTGGCGACAGATACTGAACGAAGCGGATCGAATCCCAAGAAAGCATCTATTCACATTGCAACAGGGAATCTCGTCCAATCAGCTTGACGAGATGGAAAAGCACGGGGTGATTCTCGTTGTCCCGGAGAAGTACAAGTCCACATTCCCGGCGGGTTTCCAGGAAAGAATTCTCACTCTGCGCGACTTCTTGGTTGAGTTGGCCCAGCTTCCCGTTACTGACGAATCCCCGGAAAGCCGCGAATACCGGCTATTCTGAGCCAACCGTCCGAATCCGCCGCAGGTAAAAAAAAACGGTTGAAACGTGCACATACACCTATTTATGTGTAACTACACTGATTGAACCGAAAGCACGAGCCGAGGTTCTCTCCGTTTGGAGGCTTTATGAAACTCAATGTGCCAATCGCAATCGTGGCTCCGCGTCGAACCCCATTTGCGCAAATTGGAAAGGCGCTCGGATCCTATGCCGGTCATGAGCTGGGTATGATTGTTGCCAAAGACATACTGAAACGGACCAAATTGCCGCTGGATCAAATCGATGGCGTTGTCGTTGGCGAAGCGTTTAGTTCCGCACCCAACGCTGCGCGCGTCATCAGCAATCTAATTGGTCTGCCCGAAAGAATTCCGGCGATTACTCTCGCGAACAATTGCGTTTCTGGAATGGAGGCTGTAGTCGAGGCAGCGCGCCGGATTGCCATCGGTGAGGGAGAACTCTTTCTGGTTTTGGGTGAGGAATCCCAGACTTCGATGCCAATGGTGATTAAGAACGCACGTTTGGATAAGAAAACGGCTACCCTTGACAAACTCAAGGCCCTTCTTCCGGACAATCTTCCTGAAGGAGTCGAACTTCGCGACACACTGGAAGACGGCTTGGGTGATGGCGAAACCGGCTACGGTATGTCCGTTACCGCTGAGCTTCTTTCGCAGAATTACGGATTGAGTCGCGCGATAAATGACAAGGTTGCGTTCGAAAGTTTCAAGCGAGCATACGATGCAACAAATGCCGGCCTCTATGACGACTATTTGATTCCCGTAAAATCAGATGATGGTGAACTCAAGGCAGATGAGGCCGTCCTGCTGCGGAAAGGCCTGGTCGAAAATCCTTCCCGTATGGGACGAGCCATGCTCTTGTTTGATAATCCAGAGATGAAGTTTGATTCATTCAAGGAAAAATACTCAAAGGATTTGCAGAAAACCGGCGAACCAACTGTCAGCATCTTCAACGCAAGCCCTCGATCAGATGGGGCGGCTGGAGTAATTGTAACAACTCCCGAAAAAGCAAAAGCTCTTGGGCTCGAAGTGGTGGCGATTCTCAAAGGCTGGAGGATGGAAGGCGTGCACCCAAATCTCATGGGACTTGGTCAGGCAGAAGCAACCATAGGTCTGCTGAAGGATGTTCAAAAGCAAGTTCAGGATATCGACACAATTGAGATCCATGAGGCCTTTGCAGCAACTGCCATCGGTGCTCTTGAAGAAATAAAGAAGCGCACAGGATTTGAGTGGGAAGCGGCGTTCGATAAAAAGAAGATCAACCCCAACGGCGGATCGATTGCAGTGGGACATCCCTTCGGAGCCACGGGCCTGCGACTTGTCGCTAATGGGGCAATGGATATCAAGGCTGGAGCAAAAGATGTTCTGTTGACGGCTTGCGCACATGGGGGAGTTGCTGGTGCATTGTATCTTGAAAAACCCTGATGGATGAATCGCTCAAAAGGATCCTCAAGCGCGCCGGCATATCATGTGTGAACTTCAACCTGAAGCGCGCATCCAGGCTGTCGGCGCGATTCTTTGACGGCGCACTGAGACCGGTTGGAATAACTTCCGTTCAGCTCAGCGTGCTAATTGCACTGGGGTACTACGACCAATGCTCGGTAAACGAATTGGCCGAGGCCACCTCGATGGAGCGCACAACGCTGACGCGAAATCTGGCGTTGCTTGAGCGCGACGGACTGATTCGACCCATTGATTGCGAGGACAAGAGAAAGCACCTCGTTCAACTTTCGCCTGCCGGTGAGAAGATCTTAAGGAAGGCTATGCCCGTCTGGGAACAAGCTCAGCTTCAAATGCTGAAAGTCCTGGGTGAGGATGATTGGGGAATCGCGCGCCGAGTGCTTGGAAAAGTTTCGGCTGTGAAGCCTGCGAAAGCGTAGGCACCGGATCGACGCAAGCGCCGACCCGTCCGTCAATCTCAGTCTTGTTCGAAGCGCTGAATAACTTTGCCGAGTGTGCGGTGGCGGATTTGTTGCATCCGGGCAAACTGGTTGTCGCTCAGGAGTGAACGCGCGCGCAGACCATTCTCTGGTAGCAGGGTGTCACTCTTAACCGTTCCGATTAGTTTGGGGCGCTCAAGAAAAAGCGCGGACTTGTAGTCCTGGGACATGTCTTCGTATTCGTGTAACATCGTCTGCCTCCGTGCAGATCTATATGAGCGGTCAGTGCATCCTTGCCGGTTCCGCCTGATTGTACTATCGGCCTCTTCCCTGAACCAATCAGTGTTTTTTCAAATTCGTGAGAAAAAAAACCTCCCCTGACCCGGACGGGGTACGTAGATATGCCCATGAGAAAAAAGCTAATTGCCGGAAATTGGAAGATGTTTAAGAAACTGGGTGAGTCCCAGGCCCTGGCTCGCGAGATTGCAGCTGCCGCAGGATCTCACGGGAAAGTTGAACTGCTCGTTTGTCCCACATATACTTCGCTCGCAAGTGTTGCAGAAACATTGAAAGGCAGTCCCGTCAAGGTTGGCGCGCAGGATCTCCACTGGGAAGAACAGGGTGCATTTACAGGAAAGATTTCGTGGGATATGATCAAGGACGCGGGAGCAGATTATGTCATCATCGGTCACTCTGAGCAGCGCACGTATTTCCACGAAACAGATGAGACTGTGAACAAAAAGACCAGGACCGCACTGAAAGGTAAACTCGTTCCGATTATCTGCGTGGGGGAGACTCTAGCACAGCGCGACGCGAATCAGACGCTCGATATTGTTTCAAATCAAACCAGGAAGGCATTCGAAGGAATCCCGAAGGCAGATGCTGCAGTCTGCGTAATTGCTTACGAACCGGTGTGGGCGATTGGCACAGGAAGGAATGCAACGCCAGAGCAAGCGCAAGAAGTGCATGCCATGATTCGCAAACTTGTATCAGGACTCTACGACTCCGGCGTGGCGGACGGGATGCGGATTCTCTACGGAGGAAGCATGAAACCTGAGAACGCCAAATCGCTTCTGTCGCTGGCCGATATCGACGGGGGACTCATAGGCGGGGCTTCCCTCAAAGCAGACAGTTTCCTGGCCATCGCCGCTGCAAGCTAGCCTGCAGTAGAGTTTTGAGTTCCTGGCCACCCGATGCCCAGGGCATTGCGGGTGCTCCAGGAAACTCTATGCGCGCTCGAAAACAGCTTGTGAATCCAAAGCCCTCGCTGCTATGATCGGAGAGGGAGCTGCCGCCTGAATTTAGAAGGAATTATCACTGGATCCACTTTTGCGGAGCTGGAAAGCGCAATCATACAAGAAGGATTTCTTGTCGAAACTCGCGCGCCGGTCCTGGTAAAATATCCGCGCCACGAGTATCCAGGTCCCGCCGAGCAGCGCCGACTGAACGTCGAACTTCAACTATTCAAAACACCATTGGACTGTTTTCCGCGTTTCATTGAATCCAGGTCGGATCGGCGTGGAAATGTTTTGATTTTTGCAAAACCTCAAGGCGTGATTCTAAGCGACATAGCAGTCGCCCCGCTCGCTCCCGTCCGTTTTTTAAGAATTGCCGCTGCACTTACGCGCGCAATCAGCATGCTCCACAATGCCAGCATAATTCATCGCTGTATCAACCCGGCAACCATTGTCTACGACGAGTCGGTTCGCAAATGTCTCTTCCTGGACCTGACCTGGGCTTCGCGCCTTTCGCGATTGAATCGCGAAATTGAAAAGAGTTCCGTTTCGCAGAACTATGCATACATGGCGCCCGAGCAAACCGGTCGCTTGAACCGAAGCGTGGACCACCGGGCTGACCTTTATAGCCTGGGGATACTCTTGTATGAACTTCTCGCAGGTAGAAAGCCCTTCCATGGGAAAAGTCCTGCTGATTGGACACACAATCACATTGCCAGACAAATTCCCCCACTCGATAGGACGGACGTTCCGGTTGTAGTCGGGAAGATTTTGAGTAAGCTCTGCGCAAAGAGTGCTGAGGATCGTTATCAGTCTGCGGCAGGGCTTCTTGAAGATATCAACCGATGCCTTTCCGAGATGGAGCGAAAAGCAAGCATCGTGGATTTTGAGCCAGGGCTACGCGACGTTTCAGCGAGGCTGCAAATCTCGGAAAAGTGTTACGGTCGTGACAAGGAACTCTCATTGCTCAGGAGCGCGTTTGAGGATGTAGCGCGCGGCAGCATTCGCATTGTCCTTATATCAGGTGCCCCAGGGATAGGCAAGACCGCACTAATTGACGAACTCCAGAAATCCCTTTCGCTAGCCTCCGCTGCCTTTGCGAGGGGAAAGTTTGAACAGTTCGAACGTCATACGCCGTTTCGCGCCTGGATCAGTACTTGCCGAGCCCTGATTGCGCGAACCGAGGTGGAGGCCCCAGGCGAGATTCCTGAGCTGGTTAAGAAGCTCAAAGACAGACTGGGATCAAATCTACCTCTCATCGCAGCCGCGATACCCGAACTTCAGAAATGGACCGGGCAGGCTACACCGGTTGTCGAACTGGGGGCCGTGGAGTCTCGCAACCGTTTCATGGAAGCGTTCCTGGGTTTCCTGACTGTCTTCTCCAATCAGGACCGACCGCTGATTCTGTCTCTGGATGACCTGCAATGGGCTGATACGGCATCACTTGATCTCATCAAAACTCTGGCCATTGCTACAGATACAGAAGGCATGTTGATTCTTCTGACCAGCCGAGACTCTGGGTCCGAGGATCTGTCCAGCTTCGCGGCTGCTTTAAGCGATTTGAGGAAACAGAAGGCGTTTGAGCAGATAACGCTGCAACCCTTGAACAGAAACGACGTTGCGGCCATGTGTGCCGATAGCCTGATGCTTTCGCCCAGGGGAGTCCTCTCCCTCACTGAAAGCATCTATCTGCAGACGGAGGGAAATCCCCTTTATGTGACCCAACTGTTGCACTCGCTTCACAATGAGGGTACCCTGTACTTCGATGAAGGCGCGGCTCGGTGGCTCTGGAACGAGTCACGGCTTCGCGAATTGAGCGAAAGTGTAAATCTCTCCGACTTCCTCGCGAGGAAGATCGACGCGCTGGGAGAAAATACAAGAACGGTGCTGGCTGCTGCAGGATGTCTGGGAAATCAGTTTGGTTTTGAACTTCTCGCCCACGTGTCCAGGCTTTCCCCCGCACTGCTTGAAGAGGGCCTGTCGTCGGCCATCAATGAAGGCATCCTGATTGCGGAAGCACGACCCGGAAGCGTTCAGGATTTGAGTTATTCGTTCATACACGATCGAGTCCAACACACATCCTATCAACTGAGCAGCCCGCCTGTTCGCGCACAATTCCACCTCGACGCCGCAACGTTTCTAAAGCCAGCCGCCTTTTCCACTCCAGATTCTATATTTACACTTGTAGAGCACCTTATCAAGGCCCAAAGCCTGATCACGTCCGACAAAAACCGGTACGAGGCAGCAAGTTACTGCCTTCGCGCCGCTCACTCCGCACGCTTGAATGCCTCCTGGGACGTGGCCCTCGAGAACAGCCTCGCCGCCATCGGGTTCCTGGGAGCCAACTCATGGGCGGAAGAATACGATCTAACATACGCTATCTACCGCGAAGCGCTTGAAAACGAGTATCTAAACGGTCATTATGAACGTGCCGAGGAACTATTTCGGATTCTCCGCAAAGAAACGAAGAACACCCTGGAGCTGGTCCGTATCTACGAACAACTGGTGGTCCTGTACACCAACATGGGCCGTCACGCAGAGGCAATCAAGATAGGCCTACAAGGGCTCAAGATGATTGATGTGAACCTTCCACTCAAACCTTCCTTACCCAGGGTCCTGTTCGAAATTGTTCGCGTGAAGCTTCAGCGCCGCGGCATGCAAATCCATGATATTTTGAACAAACCTCAAATGAAAGATCCACGTCTCTTAGCCGCAATGGACCTGTTGCTTGCCATTACACCGTGCGCCTTCTTTATCAACCAGAATCTATTTGGACTTATTGTACTCAGGATGACGGGAATGTCGCTGAAGTACGGGAATAGCAAAGTTTCCGCTTACGCATTCATGACCTATGCTGTTCTCCTCATTGATGCTTTCGGCAATTACTCCGAGGCCGCCCAATTTGGAAAGACCGCCCTTGAGTTGAATGACCGATTCGACAACATCGCTCTGCGTTCAAAGCTTGGGGTAGTGTTTGGTGCATTCATAAATCACTGGGATGGATCCATTTCAAAAAACGTCACCTACTTGAGACGGGCTTTTCGCGACGGCTTAGAAACCGGCGATCTCGTTTACGCCGGCTACGCTCTTGCAAATCGCATCTTTGCCTCTGGAATTCGGGGCGACTCGCTGCAAGAATGTGACCGGCAAGCAGCCAGTTTCCTCAGATTTACCGAGCGCACAGGCGATCATGACGTCGAGGGAGATTTTATTCTTTCAATCCAGGCCAGCTGCCAGTTGCGCGGGAAGACTTTCAGCGATTCCAGTTTTTCCGATTCGTCGTACCGAGAGGATAGTCACTTCGAACAAATGCAGACCGGAAATCCAGTGACGCTTTGCTGGTATTACTTCCTGAAAATCAGGAACGCCTACTTGCTAAGAAATCCAAATGAGGCAATCTTGCATGCAAAAAGCCTCAGACGGATTATCAAACCTGCACTGCCCCTCGTGATAGGACCCGCTGCGCTATTCTTTGAAGGACTGGCCCTGTGTCAGTTAATGAATATGGGTACCGATTACGATGAACGCAGACTGAAATGGATTCTGAAACAGCATGCAAAGTACGCGAAGACTCCCGGCACGCATTTTCAGGCCCGCTACAATTTGCTTCTGGCCGAAACATTGGCTCTCAAGGAGAGTGGACTGGCACTTTCGCACTACAGCAGCGCCATTCGGGCAGCCACCGAGGAGGATGATTCTCTGACCAGAGCAATCGCATCCGAGCTCGCCGGACGGCTAACGCAGCGCATTGGAGTTTCAGAAGCCTCAGAGCGATATATGCGGGACGCGCATTACTACTATGGCCAGTGGGGCGCGGACCGTAAGATTCAAATCCTCCGAAACGAATTCCCATTTCTGAGCGAGATGAACGCACCGGGCTCAGATGCAATGGGTACAATGGATTTGCGCGCCATCACGCGGACGGCAATCGCTATCTCAAGCGAGATCGTACAGGTCAGGCTAATCGAACGGGTTCTGGAATTAATGATGATTCAGGCAGGAGCACGACGGATCGCCTATCTTCACGATCATGACGGACATCTATGCGTTGCAGCAACAGGCCGGACCGAGTCGTCCATTATCATCGATGTAGTTCATGAGCAGCCCGGGGCAAAACCCTTCCCCCCCATGTCCGTTATTCGCCATGTAATGCGAACTCGCGAGAATGTTGTAATTGGAGACGCCAGCAAGGAGGAACTTTTTGAGATTGGAGCCGATGAGCGACCAGTACGCTCGGTGCTCTGCACGCCCGTCCTGCTTAAGGGCAGGATTGCCGGAATCATTTATCTTGAGAACGATCTGGCAACCGGCGTTTTTAATGAAGAACGGTTGGAAATTCTTTCCGTGTTATCTGCTCAATTCGCAGTTTCGCTCGAGAACTCGAACCTCTACACCAATCTAGAGAGCCGCGTGCTTGAGCGCACGCGCGAGCTGGAAAAATCCCTGGGACAGATCCATGAACTCAAAATGTCTCAGGACATGGACTACTACCTCACTTCTTTGCTGCTGCAACCACTCAGCGGGATCCGCGCGCCCGAAACAAAACTCTCTATTCAGTACTTCGTTTCCCAGAAGAAGAAGTTCCACTATATGCGTTGGGATGAACAGCTCGGAGGAGACATCTGCATTGCGCGAAGTATTCGCCTTCGTGGCCAGCATTACCTGGCTGTAACAAACGCGGACGCCATGGGCAAATCGATGCAGGGCGCGGGCGGAGCGCTCGTATTTGGTGCCGTTTTCGAATCCATCATTGCATCGACCGACGAAGCCACAGATCCCGAAGAATGGCTGCGTTCCTGCTATGTTGACTTGAATGAGGTCTTCCGCAGTTTCAACGGCTACATGATGGTATCCGCTTTCATTGGATTGATTGAGGAACACTCTGGGATTCTATTTTCAATTAACGCCGATCATCCGCAAGGCGTGCTGTATCGCAATGGTAGAGCCACTTTCTTGAATCAGCCCGTGCATCTGCGAATCGGCATGCGCAGCACACCCGAGCGAATTGATGTTCACAAAATAATCCTGGAAAGGGACGACAGGCTCATCGCGGCATCCGATGGCCGTGATGACGTTATTGTGACCGATGATCAGGGCCATACAACTTTGAACGAAGACCCGGATCGATTCTTGCAAATCGTGGAAGAATGTAACGGCGATCCGGAAACGATCTATCGCTTCCTGGATTCCGCTGATTGCCTTACAGATGATTTTTCAATTATTTCTGTGACTGTGAGTCCGTTTGCCAATAGAATCAGCTCTGATGTTCACGACGCCAGCGTTCACGGATCGGAACATAGTCCGCGTTGAGCGGAAACTCAAGGCGAGCAACAGTCCGGCCATCCTTCTGAAAGACCCGAAAATTCTCGGCTTCGAAACCCAGATTGCGAATCAAGATTACGATCATGGCAAGTCCAAGACCGCTGCCCTCAGTTTCGTCTCCGTATTGAACGTAGAATTCAGAGAGCTTGTCGGAAGTCATTGCAGCGCCGAGTTGATTTCGAATTCGTCTTTCTTCTTGTGAGAGCAGCACTGCGTTGTTCTCAACGAAAACGAGAAGGCGATTTTCATCATAGTCCACCTGGACGGACACAAGTAGATCGAGCTGACTCAGCGCCTCACTGTAGTGACCCTGTTGAATGTCACCGTACGATTTCACAAACTGCTGGATACCTTTGGAATAGCTATCAGGATCATCAAACTTGAAGCCTTCTCGATTGAAGAACGCCCGTTTCAGATTTGCCTTCACCGCGTTCTCCACCAGTTCCAGAACTGCAGTTGTTAGCACCACACCGATCCCATCGATCTTGAGGCTGGTTTCAAGGTCCTCAAAGACGGTGCGGAGGCGATGGCGAGCATCCTGATCGATCCAGCGTACCAGTAATTGCTGTGAAGCGGCCATCGGCCTATCATCGAGTGGCCCAGGTTCTTTGCACTTCCTTTTTTGGCTTTTCAGGGTCGGAGGCGGCCGATTTCAGTTAATGAGTTGGCCTCTATTTTGATTGCAATTCCTTAGGAAACAATGGGCTATAGCGGGTTAAAAAGGGGCCGTTCGTTTCCGCCAGGTGCCACGGTTTCCGCAGATGGTGTGAATTTCTGCGTATTCTCCAAGAACTGCCACTACGTTGAGCTCCTTTTTTTCGACTCAGTAGACTCTCCACAACCTTCTGACGTTATCCGCTTAGATCGAGTGAAGAATCGCACATTCTATTACTGGCATATATTTGTTGAGGGAATCCGCCCTGGACAACTATACGCCTATCGAGTCCACGGCCCTTTTGATCCGGAGGCTGGATTTCGCTTCGATGGCAACAAAGTCCTGGTAGACCCGTACAGCAAAGCGATCGCCGTTGGAAAAAACTACGATCGCAAGGCTGCCATAGAACCCGGGGATACGGTTCGCTCATGTATGAAGAGTGTTGTTGTAGATCCTGGCGCGTATGACTGGGAAGGCGACCTACCCCTGCACCGGGAAAGCAACTCTTCCTTTATTTACGAAATGCACCTGAGCGGGTTCACAAAAGACCCGGACAGTGGTGTCGATGTCAGGGAGCGCGGAACATATCTGGGACTGATCAAGAAGATTCCGCACCTCGTTGAACTTGGAGTCACGGAAGTTGAGTTACTTCCCGTTCAACATTTCGATGAACAGGATGCGCCTGCCGGAAAAACCAACTACTGGGGATATTGTCCGGTATCATTTTTCGCTCCGCATTCTGGCTACGCGTCTTCAGATGCACCCCTCGCAGCCGTTAATGAATTTCGGGACATGGTCAAAGCATTGCATCGCGCCGGAATTGAAGTGATCCTCGATGTTGTTTTCAATCATACGACTGAAGGCAACCATCTAGGCCCAACTTTGTCTTTCCGCGGCTTCGAAAATCGCGCCTATTACATGCTCGAACATAATCGCGCAGTCTACGCAAACTACAGCGGCTGCGGAAATACCTTCAACGCAAATCAGTCCATCGCCCGAAGGATGATCCTGGACGCCCTGCGATACTGGGTTTCCGAAATGCACGTGGATGGCTTCAGGTTTGATCTTGCGACGGTCCTCTCGCGCGACGAATGGGGACAGCCCCTTAAGAGCCCGCCTATCCTCTGGGAAATTGAGTCTGATCCTGTGCTCGCAGGAACCCGGATCATCGCCGAGGCCTGGGATGCGTCTGGCCTGAATCAGGTTGGATCGTTTGTAGGTCACCGATGGGCTGAATGGAACGGCCTCTATAGAGATGACGTTAGGCGCTTTGTTAGAGGGGACAACGGAATGGTTCAGGCGCTTGCAAATCGAATTGGAGGAAGCCCGGACTTGTTTTCCGGAATTGACTGGGAAGCTCACCGCAGCATAAACTTTCTGACCTGCCACGATGGGTTCACCCTCATGGACCTGGTTTCATACAACAGAAAGCATAACGAAGAGAACGGTGAACAAAACCAGGACGGAATGAATGAGAACTATAGCTGGAACTGCGGGGAAGAGGGTCAGAGTGCCGACGCCCGGATCAACGCCTTGCGGATTCGACAGATCAAGAACTTCCTTGCCATGCTCTGCTTTTCCCAGGGCACACCCATGATACAAATGGGAGACGAGGCCGGTCGCACTCAAAATGGAAACAACAACGCCTATTGCCGCGATACGCGCGGAAGCTGGTTCTGCTGGAGCGATCTCGAGTCCAATCGTGAGATCTTTGAGTTTACGAAGGCAATCTTCCGTTTTCGGAAATCTTGCGGAGTCTTTCGGGTGGATCGGCTCTGGCTACATGAGGGACAGACCGTGCTGCGCTGGTCTGGAGTTCGATTGTGGGAACCTGATTTCACGCACGACTCTCACACGCTCGCGTACCGATTGCAGGAACCTGGAAGCGCAGAGCAATTGTTTGTAATACTGAACTGCTATTCTGAAAACCTGCCTTTCGAACTTCCTGATTGTGGGCCGGGCTTTGCCTGGTTCAAGGTTATTGACACCTCTCAGCCTTCTGGCCTTGATTGCATTCTGGACCGGGAGCGGGGACAGTATCATTCCCGAAGCTTCCTGGCGCAGGCACGAAGCTCCGCAGTCTTCGTCACTCGCCCCTATTGATTAGCGTTGCAAGACGCTCTCAAACGCGTCTGAAATCCAGGTAGCGCCGCTCAGACTCTCGCTTGTCTGGCGGAAGTATTCATCCCGAGATTCTTTGCGTTTGTAACGAATGCTCAAAAAGAATCGGCGCGAATCGAGACCAAGGATCCGTATCATAGCTGGCGGAGCCATTTCCGGAACGGCGCGTACATCAACAGGATCGGCCGGAGGTATTACGCCGGTGTAAAGTGCAGGTATTGCTCCGTTCTGAAATGGAGGTCCTTCGATCTTTCGGGGCGCGCGCAAGAGAATCGTCTGCGTTTCCGGGTTCATCAGAATCATTGCGGGGTTGTATAACGCAAGGAGCCGGTCTTTTGCCGGATTGAGAATCGCCTGCATCAGTGTCGAGTCGCCGCGCGACAAATCGGCATGGATCCAGACTGTGGAACGCTTTTCCTGGTATTTTGCAATGGCACTTTGAGCTTCAGAAAAATTTTGCGCGCGTAAAAACACCTGACACCCGTGATCAAGACCCACGGCTGAACCCGCCTGCAGATAGGCGGCATTGGAAAGATCGACACAAATAGTTCGAAAACCATATTCGGAAATACTGGCGAGCAGTGAAATGTCAGGCCTTCTGTGGACTGCACCGTATCCATCCACTCCCGACCATAAAGCTACCAGAGCCTGGTCCACTTGCTCAGAAGCCATAAAAATTGCACGTTCCGTATAACCATCGGGCAACTTTGGAAAATTCGAAAGATTACCCTGCAAGGTTATTACCATAAAACGCTGGCCCGGAGGTGAGGCTACGTCGACCTGCGTGGATCGTTTACAAGGGTTCAGGCCATCTCTTCGCACACATGGATCAGAATCGTTGGGATCGCCGCCCGGCCATGACGAGTTTCCGTCGTTGTCTCTATCCAGTAGCACTCCGGTGTTCAATACAACCCGACCGGCGAAAGAATTAACGTTAAGAAGCCGCGCCGATGTTGATGGCGCAGCTTCGGGGTACCGCAGATAGAGGTCAATGCTCCCTGCAATCGCCGCAATTGTAAGCAAAGCGAGGAATCCCGAACTGATCATTGAGGCTCCGTGGAGGGCTCGGACCATGAATGCCGCGGTTATTTGCCAGACAATAAGCAGAAACAATACAACGAAAATCACAAACTCGGTCTTAACAACGGGAACTAAAGAAAGCACAATCAATGCCGAATACAACAGCGTTGCAATAAGCCCAAGGGCTAAGCGCAGTTTCCCGCTTACATAAAACGGTGAATAATGCGGTGATCGGAAGGACCGGCGACGAATCTGCAGCCACAAGTACAGGATGGAAGCCAGGCACACCACCCGCAACAGAGAGAATATCTCATCCTCGAGACTTGATCCAACTTCGTAAATGTAGGCGACCAGCCGCGCTCCAATGACAGCAAAAAGAACCAGTGGACTATTTTCACCCCGCAGGTCAGGAAACAGGAAGAGCAGAGGTGTACCGAGGGCAAGCCCAAGCCCAAGTGTCGCGGCCCAGACGAAGCCGGGATGAATGCTGGCATGGAAAAAACTTATCACAACGCTTTCGGCTAGTGGCTGCAGCAGAAAGAATACTGCAAACCCGGGCAACAATCCCGGGAGCATTTGCTGGAATCGCAGTAAGAGACTGCTTAACAGTCTGATTAAGAAGAACACAAGTTGGAGGCAGAGCCCGGCAACCAGGGCTGTAACAACAAATATTTCTGCGGCGAAAAGGACATCCTCCAGAAAGAATCCGGACCGTAGAATCCTGATGATTTCAATCGGGAAAATCGCGAATAGGGCACTGGCGGAGGCAAGGATGCTTTCTTGCAAAGGCCTGAGTCGGATTGCCAGATTCAGGCGAAGCAACGCCGCGGACGAAAGCGATAGAACACGGTGTTGCATTAGATGGAGATACCAAGAATCCTTGTTCTAACTCCATCTTCATCGCTTGTGCGGCTGTACACAAATTTCAGGATCGAGAATTTGGAAAATCCATTCGATTCCGTCTCGTAATCCCAGATGAGTCCCCAGAGACTTCCCCTGGACCTGTAACCGCGCTCCGGTCGCTGAACTTCGTTATACAGAATTCCACCCAGGAGCATGAATCGGTCGCTTCTTTCTGCCGATTCGAAGTTCCGATACCAGGCAGTTCCCAGCAGACCGAGCTGAAAGGTATCCTGCCCGACGTCGCTGTGATACCAGACCACCGGGACGATTGGGAGCATTGTTCTGAAGATATTGTTATTCGTGTCGTTTTTGTAATACCCGAGTGGGGTAACAAGAAACGTAAGTCCCGGTTCCGACTCATACCAGTACGCAGGCAATAGGCGATGATGGAGGTAGGTCTTGTTCCTCTCAACACTGCCAAGATAGAGCAGGTAATCCAGATCAAATTCAGAGTCTGCTGGATTCGAACGTACATTCACCAGCGAACCATAAAGGAGATCAGACTCCGAGTATTGTGGCGCACTTTCCAGGTGAACAGCTCCCAGGAGAGCCCTGTAATGATGCGTGTCATTGGACCTAACGTGATCCAAAAGGTACATGAAGTTCTGGCGACTGTAGGTGGGCGAAGAAGTAAGATACAGTCCAGTTATGAATGCGCTCCAACTCGTGGTGTCGCGCCATGAAAACACAAACGGTACCAGGTGCATTGACGTTTCATCCCCGGACGTGGAGGAGTAGTACGGGAACAGGTAGAAGGTCCCATCGTTCGGGTTGGTCTTGTTGTTGCGCTGATAGTAGAACGGAATAAGCCAGCGGCGGGCGGACTCCGAAGTAGAGTCGCTGGCGTACAATCCCCATAGGAGCTGCCTGTATTCTTCGTCGCTTGACGAGTGCGATTTGTAAAGACCAAAAAGAACACTCAAACTAGAATCCTCAAGATTGCCGGATGAGTAATATCCCAGTACGAAAAGCGTGCTCCTGCCGGTAACCTTGCCACCGTCTTCCTTTTTGTCTCGATTGTAGTAGATTCCCGGCAGAGACGCGAACGTAAGTTCGCTTCTCCCATCAGCAGGTGTTTCATCGGACGAGAAATAGAAGAACGGGAGTAAGGCTGTCCACATTCCTTTCTGCGTCTGCGTTTCGTTGTTTGATTTCAAGAAGATCGGAAGAAATAGCGGAGCTACCCAGAAAGAATCATTGGCGGACTTTGACTCCGTGCTACCTCGAAAGTGTAGGAGACTGAACGTAGTCTTCTCAACAATCCCATCTCGACGCGTAAGCCGATTCCAGTAGACTGGTATCACGCGCGACCCTTCTTCCTCTGGTGAAGAATAGAAATTGGCCAGAGGCCAGAGCACTGAGAGCTCTTTCCTTTTTGTCTGATCGTCGTACTCATTGATGCCCAGAAAAACACCGTACGCTTCGATGTAGCTCTTTCCTACTCGCTGCTTCCCATAGATTGGGATGAATGCCGGGAAAAGTGCGAAGTAATCGGTGTCTTCCGAGTGATAGTCAAGGTAGGCGCCGGGAATGACGGTCACTTTGTCATCACTCTGCGTGTCCCACGAAAGCCAGGCGAATGGAAGCAAACGAAAATGCCGATTGGAGTCTGCGTGCTGATACGAAAGCACGCCATAGAGAACGCTGAATCCCCAGTAGTAGAATGTCTCGTCCCTTGAAACATTCAACTTTCTTGTAAGTCTGGGAACACCGGCCAGGGAAGGCTTCTTTTGCTCTTGTTCGGCAATGTCTCTAATTCCTGTATCCTTAAGGTCGGCTAACGTTACTTCCGTTTCCGGCTTGGTCGATTTTCCAGGCATTGAGACCCGAGCGGATGCGCTGAAAGCATTGTAGAGCCATGAAACTTCTGTGTCCAGGTACCAACGACCCTCTTTTGTCCCAACCCGACTTCCCACCACGCCGGCTGCCCTGCTTTTCGAAATACCTGCCAGGTTAATCGACCACGCCTTTTGCTTATCCTCATACTCAAGCCAGAGTGGGAAAGCCAACTGACCTGTTGTTTCCTGAGTATGCCACGAATAGTAAAACGGAACCACATGCATATACTGTTCACTGGCTTGAATGTCCTTGTAGTATAATAGAAGCCAGAGCTTGTCATGCTCCGGCGACCAGCTGTGGTAGTGAATCAGACCCAGTGAGAAGCCCTCGTCAACATTGGGACCCGATGGACGGATATAGAACGGAGGTATATACAGATAGCCCATTGCCTTGCCCTGACGCCAGAAATAGAATGGGATAAACCAGAATTGACTGATTCCTGAAACGTCCGTGCTCCAGTTCGCAAGGAGTAAATGCCGTCTGGATTTTATCTCTGTCTGATGTGAATAGTAAAGGGGCAGAATTGGAGCCCAAAACAAGTCGGAGAATTCAAGCTGGTCATTCATGCCAGCATATTCCTGGGAATGCACGAACAGCGGATTAGCCGCAAAGGATGATCGACCAAGGTCCTCATCTCGGGCCGGAGATTTCCAATAGAAGGAAAACGGAAATATGTGAAACGAACTGGATCTATTGCCGTTAGACGACCACCAGACGGGACCAATTAGACGCTCGCGGATTTGATCCGTTTCAGACGTGTGCCAGTAGTAGACGGGACCCATGCGGTAGGTCTCAGTCGTCTCTTGCTTATCGTTAGTGCTCCAGCTGCTGAAGTAGAAGGGCGCAAGGTGAAAATACTCGGCCTCACGAAATACAAAGGGCAAGACCCAGGTTCGCTCCAAACCCTTCTCGCCATAGCCAAGATCGACCAGACCCAGGATGTTCACGTGTTGGTCCTTGCCTTCCTTGTCCCAGTAGAAAATTCCAGGAACAAATCGAGTTATCGATTCTGATCCTGGATCACCAAACCGGAAATAGATTGGCGCAGCCACTAAGTAGTCGCTGCCGTAGAAAATCAGCGGAAAAACATAGAATCGGCTCAAGCCGTTTGAATTGCTCTTCCAGTCGATGAGTGTCAGTATCTTGTGGTGGGAAGTATCCCCATTCCAACTGGAATAGTAGGCCAGGGGAATAAATGGAAAACCGATGTATCCATCGTTGATTGTACTTCCGGTCTCCTTATAGGAGGAGAAGTTGTGGATGTGTAGCGGAGATATCGAGAATGATTCCGATCGATCACTGGAATCTGAGCCGCTTGCATACAGAACAGGCGTGATTAGCGATCGAGATTTGTAACTGTCGGAGGCCGATCTCTCATAGTAGAAGAGGGGCAGTACAGACGCGTAAAACTCGTCAGTTCCGGAGCCTGTAAAGAACAGTGGCAACAGCGCCGTATGTGAAGCGCGAGAGTCCCCGCGTCTTAGAAAAAGCCAGCCGTACAAATGAAACCAGCCTGAACTTTCTGAATCGTCGAATAACGTTAATGGTGTCAGATGGAACGTTGTATCGGCGTCCTTCTGCCCGAGGTAAAATGGAAAGTATACGCTACGTTCGCGATTATCTATCTTGCTTTCCAGATGGTAGTAGAACGGAAGCAAGGCGCGAGATCTGTACTTTGGGTAGTCTGTATTGCGATATAGCCAGAGAAAGTGAAATGAGTAATGATCCTCCCATTCTTCCTTTTCTACAATGAACGCGTTGATCGGGTATTTCCGTTCTTTCTCGCTTCCATAGACCCGGGATTCTTGTGAATCAAGGTCAGACCAACTTTCATGCGGACCAGTCTGGACATTGCTGCGCGCATCAGGTTGCGCCTGGAGCGAATGCAGCGTGAGTAAAGTCAGTAGAATGATTGCGCAGAGGACTATTTGACGCGAAGTATGTTTGACTGACATGCGCGAACGGGCATTTGTTGGATATCCCACAGCTCTCCCTGAATGAAGAGAGACTCGCCCGACACCTGGCCGGGGTCAAGTTCAATCACGATTGTCCCATTGCCATTCTGAGCGCGGAAGTGTGTCTCCGGGCCAACTCCAATCGGCACGCTGCCGCCAGGAAAGATTCGCTCAACTCGAAGTGACACCAGGTAATCGGCAGACGGTGCCCACCTAAAGGCATAATCAATTTCCAGCTTTGTTCGTCCTTCTTCCGTCCGCGACAGGCGGTGCCCTTTTAGGAGCAGGCCGTCCTTTCCTGGCGCTATGGCTTCGGGAACATTCTCAGTCTTCTTCTCGTCCCTGGGTTCGGCAGTTACGATCCGGCTATCCGAATCATCCCATTCCCCTTTCCGACCAGGACCTGCTACTGGAGTCTGAGTGCTCTGTTCGATTGCATAGACGAAGTCCGTGTTGGTCTGAACATTGAAATACTTGCCACCACCGGAACCAGCGATTCGCTCCAACTCCGCAGCTGTGAGCGGGTCAACGCCCAGACCAATTACGAAAACGGAGATACCTTTAGCCCGGAGCAGCGCGGCTTCAATCGCGGGATCGCCCTGGCAGGACTCCTTTCCGTCTGAGATGAGAACCACACGCGCATTTGTCTCTTTTGCAAGTATGACTTTGCCCACCTGGCGCAACGTTGAAGCGATCGGGGTCTCACCGCTAGGCTTTAGCTTTCTGACCACCTCTGGAATTGCCCCTGTCGAGGACCGGGCAATGGGACTATAAAGACGATACGATTCACAACCAGCAATGCCATTGCCGTATGCTACGAGACCTACGCGCGTTCCAATTGGCAGTCGTCCCACCTGCTCCGACAACATCAAGCGTGCCGCGGTCATTTTCGATACACCATGGAAAGGTTCGGACATCGAACCGGAGGCATCGAAGATGAAAAGGATTGGCTCACCGGCCGCCCAGGTAATCTGGGGCAATAGCGCGGTGAATAGAATCCAGGAAAGAGCTGCGATTCGCATAAGACCTTCTTAGGATCGTCGCGCCGGGAAAAATCTTTAGGCAATGGGTAATATGAAATCCAGGAAGGGAGTCTTGTTCGTTTGCCACGGCAATATCTGCCGTTCCCCGGCCGCTGAAGGCGTCTTTCAGACCCTGATTCAGGAGCGCCAGGTCTCGGATTCCGTTTTTGCGGATTCCGCCGGAACTTCCGATGAGCACGCTGGCGAACTGGCGCATGCCGTTACCCGTAGAATTGCCTCAAAGCATGGCATCAATCTAACGCATAAATCCAGGGTCTTTGTCCCTGCGGATTTTGATCTTTTTCATCTCATCTTGTTGATGGATAATTGGAATTTTCGAAACGTCAGCGCGCTGGCAAGAAACGATAGCGACCGCTCCAAACTGAGGATGTATCGATCCTTTGATCCGGCTTCCGCCGAGCTCAATCGCATCCCGGAGGTTCCAGATCCCTACTATGGTGGCATTGAAGGCTTTGAGCAGGTCCACGCCATTTTCGAACGGACAAGTCCATTTATCCTGGAATACCTGATGGATTCTCGCCGATGATACCGGTGATAGACACGCACTGCCATTTGAACATGGTTGCGGAAAAGGGAATTTCAGTTTCTGAAGCTCTGGCAAACATGTCACAGGCCAATCTTGAGGCCGCGGTGCTAATCGCCGTTGATGAAGCAACGGCGCGCGAGCATCTCGCAATTTGTACCACAGCCAGTCCCGGTGCGTCACCTCGTCTCTACTGGACTGCCGGGCTTCATCCTGAAGGTGCAGATAACATTTCCGGGATTGAGGAATTATTCGCCTTTGCCAGGTCGAATAGAGATCGACCTGACTTTCTGGGGATTGGTGAAACCGGACTGGACTACTACCACACCACTGAACACGTAACAAATCAGAAGGAATCCTTTTCACGTCATTTAGCCATTGCTGCAGAGCTGGCTGTGCCAACCGTCGTTCATTTGCGCGATTCGCAGAAATTTGAGCCGGGAAAAATTCAATCCATTCTAGATGCAGAAAGTCTCATTCGCCAGTCAGGCGCTACAGGCGTGATTCATTGTTTCACGTACGGGTTTGAAGAGGCCATGCGTTTTGTGGAGATGGGCTGGTTCATTTCTTTTAGCGGCATTGTGACATACAAAAACGCAGACGTGATCCAGGACGCTGCCATTCGCTTGCCGCTCGATCGAATTCTTGTCGAAACGGATGCGCCGTTTCTTACTCCGGGTGCTGTTCGTGGAAAGCCAAATCAACCAGCATATGTGCGGCACACACTGGATTTTGTTGCACAAATTCGAAGTGCAAAAACCGGCGAATCGACTCAACAGATAGCCAATGCAATTCTGGAGAACTCCAGGCGATTTCTCGCCCTGAAGAAATAGAGGAAAAACATGTTAGATCTGAAACGAATCCAGGAGAATCCCGAAGAACTAGAGCAAATGCTCTCGCACAGAAACTATCAGGCCGGCGATCTTTCAGGCCTCAAGGAATTGATCAAGAAGGTCAAACTTCTCAAAGCGGACGCGGACAAGATCCGGGCCGAACGCAACTCGGCCAGCAAGGAGATTGGTGCCTTGATTGGTCAGGGAAAAAAGGACGAAGCAGAAAAACGTAAGTCGGAAGTAAAGGATCTTGGTGACAAGATCGCTGAGCTAGAAAAGCAATGTGAAACGGAAGAGACCGCACTGGCCGACATTGTCCTGGGTTTACCAAACTTCTTTGAACCAGAAGTACCTATTGGAAAGGACGAGAGCGCGAACAAGCTTGTCCGCGAATCGGGAAAGAAGCCAGAATTTGATTTCAAACCACTCACTCACTTTGAAATCGGTGAAAATCTCGGGATTCTTGATTTTGAACGCGGCGTGAAACTTGCCGGTTCTCGTTTCTATACCTACCGGGGACTCGCGGCCAAACTGGAGCGAGCGCTTTTGAACTTTATGCTTGATTTGCATACAACCGAGTTTGGCTATACAGAGACCTGGGTTCCAATTCTTGTGAACGATGCCTGCATGACAACAACCGGTCAGTACCCAAAATTCAAGGGTGAATACTATAGACTCGATCGCGATGAACTTTCATTGATACCAACCTCAGAAGTGCCGCTCATCAACTTGTATCGAGATGAAATTATTGAAGAAAAGGATCTGCCTATCGCTGTAACAGCAAGCACGTCGTGCTTTCGGCGCGAGGCTGGAGCGGCTGGAAAGGACACTCGTGGTCTAATCCGCGTCCACCAATTCCAGAAAGTTGAACTGATACAAATCGTTCACCCGGACAAGTCGCGTGAAATCCATGAACAAATGGTAACACATGCAGAAGAAGTACTCAAACGATTGAAGTTGCCGTATCGTATCGTATTGCTCTCATCCGGCGATATGGGGGCAACCGCTGCAAAGACGTACGATCTCGAAGTCTGGATGCCCGGCATGGGTCGCTACCTTGAAATTTCATCTGTTTCAAACTGCCTTGATTTCCAGGCGCGTCGTGGCATGATCCGTTTTAAGGAAGGCGGAGCCAAAGGAAAGCCACGCCTCGCGCACACTTTGAACGGATCAGGTGTTGCCGCAGGTCGCGCCATGAGCGCCATCATGGAGAATTATCAGAAAAAGGATGGCACGTTCGAAATTCCAGATGTACTGAAACCATATATCAAATAACCATGAGTCAAACTATTCCCACCACCATGGAACGCGAAACGCTCCTGAGCGAGCGCCTTCGTGCCACCATTCTGGCGACCTTCTTTTCGCTGAGCGCATTATTCTTTCTGGTGCTCATCCTTTCCACACCGGAAGCATTGGTCCGCGTCTTTGGAGGGGAATTCAGGCTATGGGTTCCGCCAGTGTTCTTTGGAACCGTTGCGACCTATTGTTTTGGCGTGCGCTCGCTTGCCGGATACTTCCTGAAGATTGGAAAGCCCATGCCCACGCTGGGCCGATATATGAATAGTCTGGTCGAGACCAGCGTGCCTACGTTTGCGCTTCTTTATCTTGCACAATTCAGAGAGCCGGCTAACGTCCTTTTGCTACCGCCTCCTTTTGTCTATTTTATCTTCATCATTCTTTCGGCGTTGCGCCTGGATCTGAAGCTCTGCATCTTCACCGGAGCCGTAGCCGCAATTGAATTTGGCGCGATGGCCCTCTACTACCTGATGCAGCCAACTGGCGCTGATCTGGACCCGGCCCTTACTTCAGTCGGTTCTTACATGGCACGCTCGTTTTTCTTGTTCGCAGGCGGCGTTGTAACGGGTCTCGTCACACTTCAAATCCGAAAACAACTCACGCGATCATTCGCGGCAAATCAAGAACGAGATCGCATAGCCAGCATTTTTGGACAACATGTATCGCCGCAGGTGGTTGACCGGCTGCTGAACCAGACGGAACTTTTGAGTGAATCGCGGCATGTTTGCATGATGTTCCTCGATATTCGCGACTTCACGCGCTTTTCCTCCAACAAGGCTCCTGAAGAAGTCGTGAATTATCTCAATTTGTTGTTCGATTCTATGATCAACACAATCAATCGCAACAATGGAATCATAAACAAATTCCTGGGAGATGGCTTTATGGCCGTCTTCGGTGCTCCAATCTCGACGGGAGACGATGTTGCCAACGCAGTTCGAGCAGCCCTTGAGATTGTGAGCACATTGAAATCTCAGATTGCTGCGGGTCTCGTACCTCATACTAAGGTTGGGATTGGACTTCATGCGGGCGTGGCCGTGACGGGACATATCGGAACCGACACTCGCAAAGAATATACTATCATTGGCGATGTGGTAAACCTTGCGTCGCGGATTGAGCAGTTAAATAAGGAGTATGGCACAGAGATACTTGCCTCCGAGGATGTCTGGAACGCTCTGCATAACCCTGAAGGTGCAGCACTCGGTGAGGTCAGCGTTCGAGGACGCGAGACGCCGGTTAAGATTTACCGTCTTGGTTGATTGCTCAACCAGCAACTAGAGAAGCTCGTTCTTCATTGGATATCCAGCACCCTTCAGGATTTCAAACTCCGCATCCGATGCCTGCAGGAGTTTCAATCCCTGCTTGATGTACTCAAGCGCTGTTATCTGGCCCACTCCTTCCACGAAAAGAATTGGGCGCCCCTTGGGATCCTTTTCAATCTTTGCATCAGCCTCTTTGTAGCCGAAGCGAATCGAATGCATTTTTACTTTCATGCTCGCACCACGCTGCTATGTCTAAGCAGGAATGAGATCAAAGACTCTCCCAGTGCATCCTTATGAGCTGGCCCCAGGCGAGTTTCATTTCCGGCGCGATCCAGAATCAGCAGAGCTCCGTCCGCTGTGGCAAACCCTTTGCCGTCCTTGAAAACCTCATTCGCACAAATAAAATCCACGTCCTTCTTCTGCATTTTAATTCGCGCGTTCTCCTTCAGGTTATCAGTTTCCGCAGCGAATGCAACTCGCACCATGCCTCTGGCCGGACGTTTTGCGACTTCTACCAGAATATCCGGGGTTGGTCGGAACTCCACCACAAGATTTGAAGGATTCTTCTTGATCTTTGTCTCCGCGGGATTCACCGGAGCATAATCGGCGGGAGCTGCGGCCATAACCAGTGTTGCATCTTCCTCAACGTGCTGGAGAACGCGCTCCAACATTTCTTGAGTCGAATCGACGGCGAAATTCATGGCTCCATCAACGGTCCTAAACGATTCGCTCCCAGGTCCACTGATGTATACCACTTGCGAATATTTTCCGAGGCCTGCCCGGGCTATGGCCCAACCCATCCGACCTGTGGATGGGTTTGAAATGAAGCGTACGGGGTCCAACCATTCGCGCGTAGGTCCGGAGGTTACAATGAGTTTTTCGAGCACGCCTTTAGCCTGAGATTAGTTGGATAATTCGGGATTCTATTACATCAATTGCGGCCAATTTTCCCTGGCCTTCATCACCGCAGACCGCTTCGCCCTCCGCTGGATCGACAACAATCACACCGTCTTCCCTGAGTTGGCGAAGATTTCTCTGCACTGCCTTACTTGCATACATACCAGGATTCATGGACGGCGCAATTAAGACTTTGCCTGTGTGCGCCAGGTAGGTGCTTGTGAGCAAGTCGTCTGCAATCCCGGCGGCAAGTTTACCAATGCAGTTTGCGCTTGCAGGAACGATAGCCAGCAGGTTTGCGAATCGTTTCAGTTCAATGTGAGGCATGCCCGATTCCCATTGTGATCCGTACACCTGGCGTCCGGAGAGAGCCTCAAAAGTAGTTTTAGTCACAAAGTGTTCAGCACCGTCCGTCATACACACGGTCACTTCAACGTTCTTCCTGGTAAGATTCCGAATCAAATCGCATGTACGATAGGCGGCAATGCTTCCAGTAATTCCAATAACGACTTTCATTTGTTTCATCTCGGCTCAGCTGCGCATAAATAGCCGGTCCAGTGCCTCACGTGAGATTCTTACGATCGTAGGGCGTCCATGAGGACAACGAGTTGGATCGTCGCACTTCATCAGATCCTCAAGGATATGCCCGAGAACTTCAGGAGCTACGACGTCGTTTCTCTTTATTGAAGCTTTACATGCCTTCATGGCTGCGTACTCGTCGAATATATTGATTGCTGTCTCGCCGTCGAGTATTCTCTGAATGATGTGTCGGAGCGTATCGGCTTCCGTTCCGGGTTCAATATAAAGAGGAATCTCCCGAACCACGCACGTATCATTGGAAATAGCCTCGACTTGAAACCCGGACTCCACGAGGATTTGATTCTGCGCTTGAATCAGTTGCATTTCATCCAGCGGCAGCTTGAGGAGCGTCGGATGCAACAGCACTTGCCGCTGATTACGGAGCTCGCCTAGCTGACGCTTCTTCTTCTCATAGTTCACCCGCTCATGCGCCGTATGCTGATCTATCAGATACAGACCATCCTCAGCCTCAGCCAGGATGTAAGTACCAAGGACCACCCCCATCTGTCTCAGATGGGCTGGCATGCCTATTTGGCCGGCTTCACCCTTCGCGCTATTCCGATTCCCTGAAGCAATCCCATCCGCGCGGTTCTCGGTGTAGCCGATTGTTTCTGATACGACGCCTAACGTCTGTTTGGAACTCGATTCATCCGAAATACGGCCTTGAGAGGCCGGCACGGCGGAAACCGCGAACGAGACGGAATTGCTCGTGTGCGACCTTTCGATCAACGGCAAGTCAATCAGCCTGGGCTCGACCGTCTGTTGACCTGAAATTGCCTTGAAGTTCCGATCGAGTGTCCGCTGCGAAAAAGTGACGGGTCCGCTCGACAGGGCCCGCTGAATTGCACGAATCGTCACCGTGTGAAGCCTGGATTCATCAAGGAGGCGGATCTCCTTCTTTGCAGGATGCACGTTCACATCGACCATTGCCGGAGAGATCTTGAAAAACAGCACGGCAGGGGGATGCAATCCCTGCGGAACCAGGTCACCGTACGCCCGCTTGATCAGGAATGACAGGTACTTGACGTCAACCGCCCGCGAATTGACAAATGCAAACTGCGAGTCTCGGTTAGCTCGCGCAGAATCGGGCGCGCCTATAAATCCCGTAAGTTCGATCTCCTCCAGGGTCTGGCTTACCGGAATCCAGCGACTCCGTTCCTCAGAGGGGAAGATTTGTAAAATGCGCTCGAGGCTATCGGACGTAGAATTATAGGAAACGTATTCCTGTCCGTCTCTGCGATAATCGATCGCAATGGCAGGATTCGCGAGCGCAATTTTCCGAATTTCTTTCAGTATCTTCAAACTTTCCGATTTTTCTGATTTCAAGAATTTCTTACGCGCTGGTACGGCATAGAAGAGGTCCTGGACGCGAATCAGGGTTCCAGGTGCGGTAACACGACGTTCGTGCTTTAGGATTTTGCCACCTCGACATTCCAGTATCCCGCCCATTTCGTCCTCGGAAGATCTACTTTGAATTGTAAGAAGACTCACGGAAGCAATGGAAGCCAGCGCCTCGCCCCGGAATCCAAAACTCAAAATTGACTCAATATCCTCGACGGATTGAATCTTGGACGTGGCATGGCGCTCAATGCTTATCGGTAGGTCTTCAAAGACCATACCGCGACCGTTATCCTGGATCAGGATTTCTTCCAGTCCCCCTGATCGTGTTTCTATGGTAACCTGTGAACAGCCGGCATCCACTGCGTTTTCTACCAGCTCCTTGACAACTGAGGCCGGTCCCTCAATAACTTCTCCGGCCGCAATACGATCGATTACAATAGACGGGAGTCTGTGGATGCGATTTTGTGTCATGACTCGCCCATGACTTTCTTTCTGGAAAAGGATTTTCGTATAGGTTTTTTCACGGGAGCCCTACTGCACATTTGGTTTGTTTTCCAGCGCATCAGCTGGCTGAAATGCACGCCCGATTGCGGGGGAATCACCGTTGCAGATATCCCAATTTCTATCCTTTATTTCGCATTCCCTGACTGGCTGCTCATTATCTCTTCTCTTCTGCTGGGATCCGTGCTCTGGGGGTTCTGGTTCTTTATCATTCTTAAAGTCGTTCGGCTTGTGGTTTCGCGTTTCGTTCCCAGATGAAACCCGTCCGGACAGCCCTGCTCGGCCTCGGTCGGATTGCCTGGATGCTTGAACAGGACACGCTCCGCTACCACCCGTGCACGCATGCGGGAACTCTGCGGAAATTTGAGAAACTTTATCAATTAGTTGGTATTGCGGATCCGGGCAAAGATCGCATCGTGAGATTCCAGAAGTGGTGGGATCGGCTCGGGGTCAACGCAGCAACATCGAGTAGAACAATTCTGGAAGAAACGCGACCCGACTTTGTTGTAATCGCCGCAAGCCTGGCAGCCCATGAAGAACTCTTCTCGCAGGCCGTTAAAGCGAGTCCCCGCGCCATTCTACTCGAGAAACCGCCGGCGGACAACTACAAGTCGGCACAGACTATGCTCAAGATGGCAGGAAACATTCCAGTCTGGGTAAACTACGAACGCCGCTATCATCCAAACTATGTCCTTACCAAGCGCTTGATTGAATCAGGAAAACTCGGAGACGTCAGATCCATCCGAGGCCAGGTTCTTGTGGGGCATTCTCCCGGCGCGGGTGAAGCGGGGCCTCTCCTGCACGATGCCTCGCATTGGATTGATGTCTTGTTATGGTTCGTAGGTCAGCCAGAAGGCGTATCGGCACGACTCTTCAGAGAAAAGACCAGGGCTGAGCACAGTGCCTTCGTAAGTTTCCACTATCCCGGCTTTGAAGCGATCCTTGAGTCAGGTGGACGCAGAAAGTATTTCGAGTTTGAAATGCAGATCGATTTTTCGGAAGGTAGGATCCTTTGCGGAAACAATGGATTGCGGGTATTTCAATCCAGATTGTCCAGAAAGTACAAAGGATTTAAGGAATTACAGGAGAAGCGGATTAATCAGGTCTGGAGAAATCCCTGGCTGGGTTTGTACAAGGATATTCACAACGTTATACGACATACTTCCCAAAAACCGGTGGCCAGCCTTTCCAATGCAGTTCAGGGTATGCATTGGATCAACCGCATTCTAATTGGAAGCTAGAACCCGTAATTGTCGCGCGTTTCGCGCCGATTAAACGGAATCCCAAAACAGGCTGTTGGCATTGGATTCGACCCTGACCAGACAGTGCAACTGGTTGCCAGGATCGCAGAAGTACAAAGATCGATCGCCGTCTCCTTTGATGGAAAGATAACTGGAAATGTCACGGCCTGAAACACTCCGCATTCGCTGTTCTTGATCCCGACAGCTGCAAGGATTCTCGTGTTCGCCTCATACGCGTCGATTGTCTGATCCGCAACAGTAGTGCACCCGGTCATCATCACCATCATTGCAAAGAGCACCCGACAGAAAATATGTTTCATGGACGGGTATACTGCATTTGGGAACTCTGGTTTATGAATAGCCGAACGGTCATTGGCGCCATGCTCGTTTTCCTGGCGGCTGTCACGTTCTCTGCCAAAGCGGTTATTGTAAAGCTCGCGCTCGGGACGCATCAGGTTGATCCAGTGTCTTTGTTAACTTTGCGCATGGCGTATTCTTTTCCATTCTTCCTGCTGCTGGGCATTCTTTCGAGCAAGAAATCAACGCGCACAGCAATCACCGGAAGGGATGTTGCTCTAATCCTTTTTTGCGGGATTGTCGGGTATTATCTGGCCAGTCTTTTTGACTTTCTTGGTCTCCAATATATATCAGCGGGCCTGGAGCGGCTCATTCTGTTCATTTACCCTACCCTGGTAGTGCTATTCATGGCCTTGTTTTACAAGGTTCCCATCACGAGGCGCATCGTTCTCGCACTCGTCCTGAGCTATGCCGGTGTACTTTTTGCCTTTCTGCACGATTTTCAGCGGTTAGAGAAAGACGCAATCACCGGTGCTCTTTTCATCATGGGCAGCGCCATTACATACGCGCTCTATCTTGCCGTCGGCGGCCAACTGATCCACCGTATTGGTTCAATGCGTTTCACTGCCCTCGCAATGATGGTCTCTGTCATTGCAATCTGCGTTCACTTTCTAATGACACGTTCTTATCTACTTCTGATTAACCTTTCGCGAGAAATTCATTCCTATGCCTTTATCATGGCAATCGTGTGCACAGTACTTCCGGCAATGTTCCTTGCAGCCGGGATCAAGCGCATTGGCTCGGGACCAGCGGCCATCATTGGGAGCGTAGGTCCCGTCTCAACAATCATTCTCGCGTATTTCTTGCTTGGTGAACCGATTGATGTTTACCATATGATTGGAACCGCGCTGGTTCTTGCCGGTGTTCTAATGGTCAGTACCAAGAAGACGACCGATGCGTAGCCAGCGCGTGATTACCGGATCTCAACGTTAGCCGCAATAGCGCAAAAGTCCGAATCTGCATGACCCGAATTCATAGCTCGATCAAACACTCCTTTCAGACTGAAAGAGAGGGGAAGCTCCGCATTGCAACCAAGAGCCAGGTGCATGGCATGATTCAAATCCTTGTTCATGTTTCGCACAGAGAAATGAGTTTCGAAATTCCTTGAGAGAATGAAGGGGGCTTTAAAATCGGAAAGACCTGATCTCGCTGCTGAATTCTCAATAATTGACTTCATTGCTGAGGCTTTGATCCCAATCTTGCTGGCCAGGCTCAAGCCTTCAATGAACATCTGAAGGGTTCCTGCCTGCACCATATTGAGTACAATCTTTGCGCGCTGACCGTCACCTACATTGCCGCAGCGAACATAACCGCGGCTGCAGGCGTCATAGAAGTATTTTGTGTCCGCAATGTCCTTCTCCGTTCCGCCCACTATGAAGAAGATCTGCCCCTCATTCGCGGCTGTCTTACTTCCTGTCATCGGCGAGTCAAAGAACCGCACTCCGCGCCCCGTGAACTTCTGATACATTTCAATGGTCAGCCCCGGCGAGGTTGTACCCACATCGATGACAATTCCCTTGATTGTTGCGAGAAACTTGTCGGTGAGAATATTCTGACGAATTACTTCATCATCTGTAAGACAAACAAGGGTAAGTTCTGCACCTTCTGCCGCGTCAGCGGCATTTTCGAAATGTGAAACGTTGGCGCCGAGCAGGTCTTCAATCTTAGCCCTGCTGCGGGCCTGGATTCGCAGGTTGTGTCCCGCCTTCTTCAGGTTCAACGCAATACCCCGCCCCATGATTCCGGCGCCGATGATAGCAATAGTTGGCATCTATCGAGATTCAAGAATCAGGGTCTGGATTCAATGCATTTTCCTTGAAAGGCCCAAAGGTCCTCAGACGCTGGATTGATGCACCGTCTGCTTTTATTGGTCCTGCCCGTTCTTGCCTTGGCCTGCAATAAGCAGGATTACATTTACCCGGATACGTTCCATCCTCCATGGCCGGCTTCTGAGATTGAGCTCAAACACGGGTCGACGCCGTATTCTCTGACACGGGACCTCAAGGAGAATAGACCGTCTGTGACCCTGCTGTTCTTTGGATTTACTCATTGCCCTGATATTTGCCCCTCAACCATGCAGAGGGCCGCCGAGGCCCTAAGAGGACTGGAACCTGGAGAGCTGGGGAAGGTTCGTTTCCTGTTTGTGACGGTGGATCCTGATCGCGATTCGCCGGATATTGCGCGTGCGTACGCAAAGAAATTTCATCCCGCAATGATGGGCCTCAGCGGGTCCTCTCAGGAAGTGAAGGCCGTAATCAAGAGCTACGCTGTCCATAGCTCGAATCGCGACGGCGAGATTTCGCATTCCGGGGCCATTTATTGGATCACTCCGGATGCTAAAGTCACCAAACGGATCTCACAAGATTTTGTTTCTAAAGATTTGGCCCACGACCTCAAGATCGCCACACGGTAAATTCCCGTAACCGGAAAGAGTTTGACACATGTTCGTAACGCTTTACGATCATGCTGTCTCCATTCAAGGGAGGCAACATGCCAAACGTATTGAACTCTAGAAAGACCAGACAACTCGAGGTTCGAATCGCCCAGAACCAGCTGGAGATTGAGCAAGCTCTCACCCTTCGTTATAACGTTTTCAACAAAGAATTGGGTGAAGGCCTGGCGCGGTCGCAATCTACCGGAAAAGACAGAGACGACTTTGATCTCTACTGCGAACACTTGATTGTTATCGACAAAGCAACTTCCGAAGTTGTTGGAACATACCGAATCCTGTCCAAATCTCGTGCGCTACAACACGTTGGATTCTATTCCGAAACCGAATTCGACCTTACAAATATCTATCGCGTTAGTGATGAGATGGCTGAAGTGGGACGGAGCTGCGTTCACCCGGACTATCGCGATGGTAGTGTGATCACGCTGCTATGGAATGGCCTGGCAGAATACATACTCAAGAACAATGTTCGGTACCTCATGGGATGCGGATCTTTGCATTCCACTGATGCAAATGAAGTGAACGAAGTTTACGCCTATCTCCGAGATCAGAATCACCTGGTCGACGAAGCACTACGAGTTCAACCGCGTTCGTCTCACGTGCATCCGGAATTTCGCGAAATTTCGCTCAACAGCGATATCAAAGCCGTTACCAAACGCTTGCCACCATTGATCAAAGGTTACCTGAGAATTGGTGCAAGGATTGGAGGGAAACCAGCGCTGGATCGAGAATTCGGGACCACGGATCTGTTCATCTTCTTCGATGCAGAATCCGTGACACAGCGCTATGGCAAACGTTTCCTTGAACCCTAGTCTGCGCTGACGATCAAACGATCAACTAGTAGAGTTCATTGAGCCGAACGAATCGCTCCAGGAAAGCTCGGTAACGCAAGATAGTTTCCGCCTTGCTTTCCGGGGGCGGATTGAATAGACCTCGACGGCTCAGTAGTCGGCCGGGCTCCTTCTTGATTTCTGCCCAGGTTCCGATTTCAAGCGTAAAGGGAAGGAAGCGGGGTTTCCTATTCAGCGCCTGAAATTCCGAATACAGAAAATCCCAGAGATCCCCGTGGATCGTATAGGCATCGCTCTGGGACTCTGGAACGATGCCTGGCTGATCTTGACACAGGATTCGCGCCGTGCGCTCGTACAGGTTTTGATCCGGGCAGGGCTCCGTCTTTCCTGCGTATGGCCACCAGAGACTGTCGCGCATCCCAAAACCAGAATGAATATCAAGGACAGGTATTAGACTGCTGCGTGCACTAAATAGATGCTCCCTGATAAAAGCGAATAACGTCCGCGATTCCGGCTGAAGACTCTTGCCACGGTAGTAGGGCAGATGCGGCGAAAGCTTCTGGCCCCCGAAAAACGCCATAGCCGATTCACCATCGACACCCGAGTTTCGCATCAGGTCCACACCATCCGGGTTGGACCGGCGCTTCATTGCGACACCGCCTGGATTCAGGATGGGAATACATACGATTGCGAACTTACCCTTTTTCAGATCTTTAAGAACCTGGCCGGGTTCAGCGAAAATGCTCTCAAGGAAGTCCAGTAGTACCCGCACTCCAACCGTTTCAAGCCCATGCACACCCGCCACAAGGCCCACTGGATATTTTCGAACAGCTGATTTCTTACCAAGGGTTAGAGCATAGACCGGAAATCGAAATCCATTCTTGCTCTTCCTGGAGTAACCGACCTGTTTGAGCTGGCCCAGATCGCCCGCAAGCCGGGCAATCTTGTAGAGCCGATTCTCGTACCGATTGAGACGCTTAAGCCCGCGCAGGCTGATCATTTACTTGAGAGTGCAGTTACTCCGGGAAGTTCTTTACCCTCCAGGAATTCCAGAGACGCGCCACCGCCGGTAGAAACGTGACTTACCCGATCTTCGAGCCGGGCTTTCTCTATGGCGGCCGCGGAATCCCCGCCGCCGATAATTGTGATTGCTCCGTTCTTCGTGGCACTGGCCAGGGCTTCAGCTATCTTGAAGGTTGCCACAGCAGTCTCTGCAATTTCAAAGACGCCTAACGGTCCATTCCAGAGAACTGTTTTTGCTGTTGAAAGCACTTCCGTATATTTCTGTACGGTCGCAGGTCCTGCGTCCAAACCGATCCAGCCCGCTGGAATTTCGTTGGCCTTCACGGTTTTTAGGGTTCCAACCTTGCGAGCATCAAAATCAAAAGCATCGGAAATCACACAGTCCACCGGAAGCATCAGCTTGTTGCCCGCGGACGCTAGCAAATCCTTCGCAACCTGAACTTTGTCGTCTTCGCACAATGATTTGCCGATCTCAAGCCCCTGGGCCTTGTAGAATGTGTAAGCCATTCCACCGCCAATGATAAGATGATCCACCTGGGGCAGTAGCGATTTGATTACATCAATTTTGCTTGAAACTTTGGATCCACCCAGGATTGCAACGAACGGCCGGGCCGGATTCTGAATCGCTCCGCCAAGATAATCCAATTCTTTCTGCATGAGGAACCCTGCAGCGGATTTCTGGACAAAATGGGTGATGCCTTCCGTCGACGCATGCGCTCTATGAGCTGTTCCAAACGCGTCGTTTACATATAGCTCGCCCAGGCTGGCGAGTTGTTTTGAAAAGCCAGGATCATTCCCTTCTTCTTCCGGATGAAAACGGAGATTCTCGAGCAACAGAACTTCCCCATTCTTCAATGATTCTGCAGCTTTCTTTGCTTCGTCTCCCACGCAGACGGAGAGTGTCTTTACTGATTGCCCCAGTAGTTTTCCAAAGGCGTCTCCAACAGGAGACATGCGCATTGAATCAACGGGTTTACCCTTGGGTCTCCCCAGGTGTGACATTAATATTACCCGGGCACCGTTCTTAATCAGATGTTGGACAGTAGGAAGGCTGGCACGGAGGCGCTTGTCACTTTCAACGGTTCCGTCTTTTAGAGGAACATTGAAATCAACGCGAACCAGGACGCGTTTACCGGATACATCAAGATCTGTGACTTTTAACTTATTCATTGCCCAGAAATTCTGAGCACACCCCTTACGGAGTCAACAGGATTTCGTAGGCGCCGCACGGACGCCTACGAAAGAAGCTGTCTCTGGATACTTACTTTACAGTGCTCATATGTTCTATGAGATCGACGAGTTTGTTCGAGTAACCCCACTCGTTGTCATACCAGGAAACCAGTTTTACGAAAGTATCGCTGAGCTGAATTCCAGCTCCAGCATCAAAGATACTTGTGCGTGGATCGCCAAGGAAGTCCTGAGACACCACTTCGTCTTCTGTGTATCCCATGATTCCTTTGAGTTCACCCTCGGAAGCAGCTTTCATCGCCTTCTTGATATCATCGTATTTTGCGGGCTTGGCAAGGCGGCAAGTCAGGTCCACCACGGAGACATCTGCAACGGGAACTCGAAAAGACATGCCGGTTAGCTTACCGTTCAGGTCAGGAATTACTTTTCCAACAGCCTTTGCAGCACCAGTTGAAGAAGGGATAATATTCTGATACGCTCCACGGCCGCCTCTCCAGTCTTTGTGTGACGGACCATCGACAGTTTTCTGGGTGGCAGTTACCGCATGAACGGTTGTCATGAGACCTTCCAGGATTCCCCAGTTGTCGTGCACGACTTTGGCCAGTGGCGCCAGGCAGTTCGTAGTGCAACTTGCGTTTGAGACTACTGTCATATCTGCCTTGTAAGTCTTATGATTCACACCCATTACAAACATTGGTGCGTCAGCGGAAGGTGCAGAGATAACAACTCGTTTTGCTCCGGCCTTGATATGCAGCTGCGCCTTTTCGATTGTGGTGAAAAGACCGGTTGATTCGACAACAACCTCTGCACCGACATCACCCCATTTGAGGTTTGCCGGATCCTTTTCAGCGGTTACACGGATCTTCTTGCCATTCACAATTAGCTGTCCGTCTTTTGCCTCCACCGTGCCTTTGAATGCGCGATGGGTTGAATCGTATTTTAGCATGTATGCCATGTAATCTGCGTCGAGCAGGTCATTGATTCCGACGACTTCGATGTCTTTTCTTTCCAGCAGGGCGCGGAAGGCGAGGCGGCCAATCCGGCCAAATCCATTGATTCCAATTTTAGTCATTACTTCTCTCCTGGTTCTTTGTTTTGCAACTGGACCCTGAATCAAGTCGATTTTTGAGAATTATTTTCCCACGCAGAATGTGGAGAAAATCCGCCCCAGAACTTCCTCTGTGGAGATCTTGCCGGTCATTCTCCCCGTATGCTCGAGAATCTCATCCAGTTCCACGGCAACGATCTCATCTGGCGCGCGTCTATCCCATAGTTCAAGAATCCTCTCCAGGGCTCCTTTGATCTTTTCAAAATGAAAACGATGTCTGTCTTCCAGGAGGATCGGGTCGCGGCTTTCCGGTTCCCTGAGGACCATCTCGCGAACGGCTTGATTGAGTTCCCCAAGACCTTGTCCGGTTTTACATGATATCTCAATCCAGTCGGCCTGGCTTCGCGCCTCCGGATGCCTGGCGTCGATCTTATTGAGAATGTGAATAATGTTACGTCGGCTAACGTCCGCTTCCAAATCGTATGATGGCCGTGAACCATCAACGATATGAAGAACGATCGTGCTGGCCTCCATTTCCCGAATCGATCGACGAACGCCTTCCCGCTCAACCGGATCATCCGTGCTTCGGATTCCCGCCGTATCCACAAAACGCACCGGGATTCCACCAATCTGAAGCTCTTCGGATAGCGTGTCGCGTGTGGTTCCAGGAATTTCTGTGACGATGGCGCGGTCATAGCCTACAATTCGATTGAGTAATGACGATTTGCCGGCGTTGGGGGCCCCAACGAGTGCTACAGAAATCCCTTCTCGAATTCTTCCCGCCGCGCGCGCCCGAGCGAGTATTGAATCGATCTCCCCGATCATCTTCTGGACGCGAGTCTTTCTCTCTTCCAGCGATTCAAACGTCAAATCCTCTGTTGAAAAGTCGACTTCGGCCTCGGTCTCTGCCCTTAAGCCGATTACCGCAGAACGAAACTTTGACATCGTTGTGGAAAGTTCTCCGCTCATGAGCTTTCGTGCAGCACCCAGTTCGTACTCGCTGCGCGCCTCGATTAGCCTGGCGACCGATTCCGCTTTTGTGAGATCCATCCTCCCGTTTCTAAATGCACGCGAGGTGAATTCACCCGGCTCAGCGGGTCGAGCGCCCGCCTGACACAGAGCCTGGACGGCTTCGCGCAAGATCAGAGGATTGCCGTGTAACGTTATTTCTGCAGAGTCTTCGCCAGTATAGGAAGCAGGACCCAAGTAGAACACCGCCATTGCCTCGTCGATATGATGGTTCGCAACATCAACAAGATCGCACAAGGTCACGACCCTCGGGTTTCGGGCAAAGTCGAACGGCGTCTTACGAGGCCGCAGTAACTGGTTCAGGATTCTGAGAGTTTCAGGTCCGGACAGGCGAACAGTACCCAGGGCAGACCGCCCTGGGTATGTTCCGATCGCAACGATCGTCATTGGTCATCAAAATTTTCTTTGCGATTAAAATCAATGTCCTGTTCTTCGTTCACGTCACGTGGTAGACGATTTCCATCCCGTTCCGATGAACGGCCTCGATTGCCATCACGATTTCCACCGTTTCCGCGATCGTTTCTATCCCCGCGGTCTCGGCCATTTTCGCGTTCCGGTCCACGACCTCTCTGGGGCAAAACCCGGACACGTTTGTAGACACCGTTCCCATCAGATCGCGTAGTAACGCGCTCATCGGGTTCAAGTGAAAGATGCACAATGCGGCGCTCATACGGGTTCATCCATTCGAGCAGCACAGATTGCCCGGTCCGAGCGACGCGATCAGCAACGGCCTTCGCAAGTTTGGTCAAGCGCAACTTCCGGCGTTCACGATACTCCGCCACATCAAGAACAACACGTTTGTTGTTTCTCAGTCTTGAATCGACCATGCAATTCATTAAGAATTGCAAGGAGTCTAGAGTCCGACCCTGTTTCCCAATCAGGATAGCCGAGTCTTCGGTTTCGATCTGGACCAGGTAGCTTTCTTCGTCCGGAAGTACGGTCACCTGATCCACAGAAAGACCCATTTTCCGAATCAATGTGATGATGGTTCCTTTGATAACTTTATCAATTGGAACTGTCTTAGAGAACATTCTGACGACCGTCGGTTTGCGACTTACGATTCCCAGAAATCCCTTGCCGGACGACACGGCTTCAAACGTTACTTCGTCTTCTTTCACATCGAGGGCGGCGAGCGCCATCTGCTCGGCTTCGCCCTTTGTTTTTCCTTCTGCCTCGTAGATATAATTCATAGGTATCTCCTAATTTGTTCAGGCAGGTTTTTCATCGCTACTTGAGAACCGGTCGCTGACCAGCTGCCAAACGATAGCGAGAATATTCTGGATGGTCCAATAGAGTGTTACTCCACTGGGCATTGTCCAGAAGAAGAAGATCATGATCACGGGCATCATATACATCATGATCTTCTGTTGGGGATCCATTATCACAGTTGTGAGTCGCTGTTGGAGCAATTGCGAAGCGACCATGCACAGCGGAAGGATATTGATATGGAAGTTATGCAGAAAGAGCAAGTCCTTGATAACGTAGACGGTATCAGGTTTGGATAGATCCGTCATCCATAGTATGAAGGGACTTCTCCAGAGTTCAATTGATTCTGAGAATGCGCTATAGAGGGCGATGAAGATGGGGATCTGAATTACGATTGGCAAACAACCTTTGGCAGGATTTATATTGTGCTTCTTATAAATCTCCATTGTTTTCTTCTGCTTTTCCGTTGGATTGTCGGCGTACTTCTCGTTGATTTTTTCGAGCTCCGGCTTGAGCGCAGACATCTTCTTCATGCTCTTGGCCTGCATCTGATTCAACGGAAAGGTGATCAGTTTGAAGGCGGAGGCGATCAGGATAATTACCCAACCGTAGTTACCAATATAGAGGTACAGGAAACGCATAACCCATACGATCCCGTCGCGCACTTTTGAGAAGAGCGCAAGGAAGCTCGAAGTGTATATGATTCCGCGCGCTTCCTTTTCTGGCTCTGCGCTTCCAAATTCCTGGATCGCAGTCTTTTCATCCTTAAAGGCATGACTTTCGTCGGTGCGAACTCCATAGTAGACTTCCTGATCCAATATCAGGGCGTCCGTACGCTGTTGAGCCAGTGCGATTTGCTTGCGATCACCCGTGGTTTCTTTTCCAGGGGTTTTGTATTCTATCTCTTTGCCCGTGTTTCCGGAAAGGCGGAAATCAGAGAAGACTGCGGTGAACGCTTCTTTACCTTTTGGATCAATTTGATTCTTAATGGCAAGACCATCGGGTTGATTTAACTGATTTCCATTGTCGAAAAATTTGTTATAAGCAAAGAAATACTTCGAGTGCGTTCCCATGAAGCGCAATGTGTTGGGATGTTGCAGGTATTCTCCATACGGAGAATCGGCAAGGTTCTCACCGCATCCAATGAATGAAAACATTGAATTTGATGGAGGAACATTCATGCGATGCTCGAGCTTGTTGTTATAATAGTAAAAGCGCCCGTAAAGAGTCTGAACGGACGTCTCCTGCGAGTCGGGTGCTGGGCCAAGGTCCCCCATGGATCTGAAAAACAGCGGGCCACCCCAAACGAACTCTTTGCGATCCAGGTTTCTCAGAATGCTGATTTGGCGGAAAAAATGCTCACCCTTTATAAAGCGGTAAATCTTGGTAATTTCAAACTCATTCCCGCGAATTCGCACCGGTGCCCGGAAACGAATCTCTTGAACATTGCCATCAACGAATGGACCTTCCTTTCTAAAAGCTGCGCGATTCAAAGCAGGTTCTCCCAATTGCAGCTCGGTCTTACCCCAATCCGGAACGATAGGCGATCTTCCTATGACCCCATTCTTTTCAGAGTAATCACCGCGAAAATATAAGTGAAACTGGAAATCCATCCCATTTCCACGCGTGCCCTCGAATGCTTCGTAACGTCTGGCTTCTTCCCCTTCCGCAGCAATAACCGAAGCTGGAAGCGGGAGTTCCTTTGATTTGCGCAAGTAAAGCTCGTCGATTCTACCACCACGGCTGTTCAGCTTTGCCACGAAATGTCCGGTATCAATTGTGGTGGTTTCACCGGGACCCTGGATAAAATCAAAGTCCGCTTTCTTGGGGGCGTCCTGGAGCGTCTGATCCGGCAGCGGGACTTCCCTGGGCTTGTCTCCGCTTCCACCCATCTGGAAAAATAGCAGCATGGCTCCGCCGATCAGGAGAATCGGCAGGAAGGATCCAAGGCCGGGTTTTTGTTGCTCTTCTTGCTTTTCCATGCGTTGGACTAACTCCTCTTCTGTGCCTCAGGCACGACTGGATCAAAATAACCTTCTGAAAGCGGATTGCATCGCGCAATCCTCAGAGCAGTCTTTCCGAATGCCTTCCAGAAACCAAAAGTGGCAAATGCTTCTTCGCCGTAATGTGAGCATGATGGATAAAAGCGGCACCGACCCGGCATCAGCAGGCCGACAGACCCGCGGTACCCACGAATCATGGCAATGGCTGCGCGATTGGCCGGATTCATGCAGACTCCAGCAGATCGGCCTGCTTGAACGCCCTTCTAGCGAGCTCCGTCCGATCGTCTAACGTGGCATTTAGAAAGTGATTGTCCGGAAAAATTGCAACCGACCAACCCAGACGAATGAGTGGAACGATGGGATTGATCGCTTCACGCGCGACGCGGCGCATGCGATTCCTGAAGACCGCGTTTCTTGCCTTTGAGACGCACACCGCAAGCCCGCCCAATCCGCTCTCGTCTTTGTTGATGATCAATGTGATTCCCCGCTGCGGAATTCTGCGGCCGCCGCGAAACAAGCGCTCGAAACGCTGCTTACCTTTCAGAGTACGCGCGCGGAAATCAGTTATGGCCAGGACTACTTCCTGTGCTTTTGATCGGAAGCAGTGAGCCTCTTACGGCCCTTCTTTCTTCTGCTGGAGAGTACTTTGCGACCGTTCTTGGTCGACATGCGCTTTCTAAATCCGTGCGTTTTGGCTTTTCTCTTTTTGCTGGGCTGAAATGTTCTTTTCATACGTTTTTTCCGGAAGTGTCAGGTGAAAGTGTGAGCCAACCGCCAAGGTTGGCTGGAACCGGACTTTCTTAGTTAATTTAATTCAAAAAAGGCCTGGCGACACCACGGTCAACATTTTTTAATCCCCGTTCCTTGCCCAGGATCGGGCTTTGCGGATTTTCAGACGTGGTGTTCATTTTTTGGCTTGCTCATTTATTGGTTGGCGGTTTATTTCCGCATCCGTTTTGAGCTGGTGGTTCATCTGTGCTGGAAGAGGCCTGGTTACGAACACTTTCTGAACTAAAGAAAGACAGTGCCGCGAAGGCATTGGACCCTTTTTTTCATGGTGTTTTTGCAAAAAGAGCCGCAGATCAGAATCGCCTGATCCTCAATGTACCCAATGCCCGAATTCTGTCTCATATAAAGACAAATTACGCGGCGCCCATTCAATCGAGAATGCAGAGTCTGATGGGCCACCCTGTTGCGATTGAGTTTGAAATCAACGAATCGCAGTCCCTTCCCGCCAGGGAATGGCTTCATCCACGGTATACACTGGAAAACTTCTATGCCGGTACGAATAATCGCGTCCTGTTGCGCGGGATCCTCGCCACGATCGAATCACCAGGTCGAAGCAATCCGTTGGTAATTTACGGACCACCCGGTTCGGGAAAAACGCATTTGGTGCACGGTTTCGCCAGACGATGTCTGGAACAGAATCCAAATTTGAATATCCTGTATATCAGCGGTGAAACGTTCCGCGATCGCTATCTGCAGTCCCTGCAAACCAAATCGGCTATTGAATTTAAGAAAGAGATGCGAAGTGCTGACATATTTATCCTGGATGACTTGCACGCAATTCGCGTAACATCGCCAAACAGTCGCGAAGAATTGACGCACACCCTCAGTCATTATCTCGATCGGGGAAAGCAGGTGGTTGTAACCTGTGAGTCAGCGCCATCGGAGCTCAGACTCGAGCCAAGGCTCGAAAGTAGAATACTCGCGGGCCTCCAACTTGCCATTGATCCCCCGGATCAAGCGCTGCGGCTGGAACTCACCGAGCGGATCGCAAGCGAGTTCGGGATTCGACTTACGAAGGATTTGATGGAGTTGATTTCTGGAATGATCGGTGGCGGGGTCCGGGAACTCGAATCGGCACTGGGGAAATTGCATTTGATTCAGAATCAAGGCATAGAACTCACCGCTTCGTCCGTCGAACAGTACCTGGGTGCCTACCGAAGTAACTTGAAAAGCATATCGCTTGAGGATGTGTTGCGAATCGTTTGCGCTCGCTTTGGCGTGAGTAAAGCGGACCTCTTGGGAAACTCGCGGAAGACGGAGCACGCTGTACCCAGGCACGTAGCCATGGTCCTGGCCATTGAACACGCCGGTCTCAGCAAATCAGCGGTGGCGCGCCAATTTCAGAAGCGTGACCATACAACGGTGATTCACGCGCAAAAGAAGGTCAAAGAACGCCTCAAAGCCAGCGCCGTCTTCCGGAAGACTTATGCCTCGGCCGTGGAAGACCTGTGTAAATCACCCCAGTAACCCGTGAGTAACCTGTCGAGCTACAGACAGACACCGCTTCATACTGGCCTATTCATTGCCGGGAAAAGAGGTTCGAATCGAGTTTCTTTTTATTTTTGACAGAGGGGTGACAAAAGCGGAAACCGGTATGGTTCATAAATCGTAGGCTTTTGTAGGGATTCCGAGAGTTCCGACATATTCACACCACCAACAAAGTACAAGTACATAAATAGATATTTATAATTGGAATAAGACCATGAAGTTCACCGTCGATCGACAGCAATTCTTGAAGGCAATCACAACAGTTGATGGAATTATCCCATCAAGGGAGATTCGGTCCGTATATTCAAATGTCCTAATCGAAGCGGACAAAGGTAACGCTGTGCTTACGACCACGGACCTCGAGATTGGCCTTAAGACTTCTATAGCCATCCAGATGGAAAAAAAGGGCAGCACCACCGTTCCGGCCAAGAAACTAACCCAGGTGATTGGAGCCATGGATGGTGAATCCATTGAAATCTCCGTAGTTGACGATAAGATCAATATCTTTGCTCCGCAAGCAAAAACAAAACCTAGGGTGCATCTGGTCACATCACCCGCATCCGACTATCCAGCGTCAAGTAGCGCTCCAGAAGATAGTTTCGTCTCTTTTCCGGCCGCAGTCCTTCGTGAAATGATCATGAAAACCTTCTATGCAATGGCACAGGATGACAGCCGCTACGTATTCAACGGATTGTACCTAAAGGTAAGCAAGAACTCATTGATAATTGTTGCTACAGATGGTCGAAGACTATCAAAAATAGAACGCGAATTGCCAAATGCACTGCCATTCAAAGAAGGAATCATTCTGCCTGCAAAGGCAGTCAAAGAGCTGGTGAGGCTACTCGACGCATCAGAGGAAGCATCACTTTCGTTTGATGAGAAAGAAAAAAGGGTTCATATTCGCGTGGGCCGAGTTGATCTAGTGTGCAAACTAATCGATGGCAACTTTCCGGATTATGAGCAGGTAATTCCAAAGAAGCTCGATCATAAAATCAAAATCAATCGAATTGAACTCGAGAAAGCAATGCGTCAGGCCGCATCCGTTGCAATAGAACCAGCACGTCAGGTAAGATTGAGTTTCTCCAGTGGATCCGTCGGATTCCAGGCAAGCACCCCGGATCTTGGCGGCAGTGAAAGCAGTCTCGATTGTGAGTATGGCGGTCCAGATATGGTGATTGGATTCAATTCTGTCTATATCATGGAAGTTCTGAAGGTACTCTCTTCAGACGACGTTCAACTTGGATTCTCTTCACCGAGTTCACCTTCCGTTGTCAGTGACCCGGCTGATCCGGATTTTCTGGCAGTTGTGATGCCAATGAAAATCTAAATATAATGTGCGACTGATCTCAGCGCAGCTTCGTGATTTCCGAAACTACCAGAACCTGGTAATTGATTTTCCGTCGCGCCTAACGTTCCTCGTTGGGCAGAACGCATCCGGAAAAACGAATCTCCTTGAATCGATTGGGCTCCTGGCGCACGGAAGATCGTTTAGAGGCTCAAGCGACGCAGACCTAACCCGTGAAGGAACCAACGGATACTATATCAGGGCAAAGTACGAGAAGACTGGAACCAGGAATGAAATTGAAATGGCCGTCGATTTCTCATCCGGCGAGATGCGGCGGCGCATAAAGCTGAATGAAAAGCCCGTCACGGCTCGAAGTGCAATCGTCGGACAGTTTATGTGCGTTGTTTTCAGTCCGGCAGATTTGCAAATTGTTGAAGGTGGCCCGGGCGAAAGACGCAAGTTCATAGACGCTACCATTTCGAGCATGGATGCAGTGTATCTACAAAATCTGATCCAATACCAGAAGGCTCTTCGGCAGAGAAATGCTCTGCTCAAAAGGATTCGTGAACGCAAGAATTCGCCCCAGGACCTTGCCATCTGGAACACAAGGCTCGCTCATTTTGCAGAACTGATCTGGAAGGCCCGGGAAGATTTTCTGGAGCGATTCCACGGTGCATTCACGCAAGCACTCGGTCAAATTTCGGGCGACAGAGATAAGATTACTTACTCCATTCATGCGAATCATAGGAATGATTTGATGAGTTATCTAGAAAGCTCAACCATGAAGGACACCAGGGTTGGTTACACTACTGCCGGACCACATAGAGATAGCCCCCAGTTTGAACGAGAAGGTAAAGACATTTTACAATTTGGAAGTCAGGGCCAACGTCGGTCCATTGCTCTGGGTCTCCGAATCGCGCAGTTTCATTATTTGAAGGCCAGCACCGGTGTGACGCCGGTACTTTTGATCGATGACGTAATTCGCGAGCTCGATGCGCTACGGCGATCTGCATTTGTCAAACTACTCGAAGAGAGCGGGCAGGCCATATTTACTACTCCAGACCTCGATGGCCTCGACGACAATATGCATTCACTCCTGAAGCAGAGCGTGATCTATTCTGTTAGTCCAGGGGGGAATGTGGAACGCCGAGAGGGGAAAAATGTCTGATCCGGAATTTCCCGAGAAAATTCCCGATGCAATACCAGTTTCGAAACTGAGGGAAACATTTTTGAGCGCCTTTACCTCAGAGAGCGAGGTCCAGGATATTACGTTGCTCAGTCTCCAGTCACGCTGGCCTGACATTGTCGGACCAATTGCAAGGCATTCCTATCCTGCTGAAGTGCGCGGGCATCGTGTCTACGTCAGGATTGAGAAGGCCGTGTACGCCCAGGATTTCAATTTGATAATCCCACAGGTTCTGCGGGTCCTGAAGTCAATTACGCCTTCGATCAAGGAAATAGTGGTTCAAAAGGGCAGATTTGAACCAGGAGGCAGGGAGGTAGTCCGCGAGGAGCAAACTCAGGAGCAGGCGAACACAATCCCGACTGACGTGAAGATGCTGCTCAATGAATTCCGTTCAGGAAAGTGAATTTTGAGGTTGCTTTTCCACTTTCTATCAATTTAAAATCCATCTGAGCCCATGTCAGGGGTATAGGCCTCAAAGGAGTAGCTCCCCTGGCCGATTAGGAATACTACATATGATGACATTCGTAACCATAGCGGCCCTTGCGGTAGCGGTGATATTCTTTTTGAACGTCATCAACATGCCCAAAGGAAAGGCCATGCCCTCAAAACCAGAGCCGCCGCGGCTGAATGTTGCCAGGGCTTTGAACATGAAAGCATCGGAACGCCCACGCCTTTGCCCGGTTTGCGGAACCCTGCTCACCCAGGAAGAGTACTTGATCGCTGCTATATTTCCCGATCTCGGTCCAACGCAGAAAAGACAGGCACATATTTATGGTTGCCCGCATTGTTACCTTACTGGCGGAGTAAATCCCACGCGACTCACCCGAGTGAGTCCTGAGGAATTTATTTCGGAGAAGGAAGCAAATGTCCGATCATCCTGAGCTCGGCAAGCTGGAGCCGCACGAAGTTACCCAGGTCAAAAGAACCGTTGAAGGTCTTGTACATGCACTGAAAGCGCGCATGGGGATTTCGGGCCAGGCGTCAAATCTTCTTAAAGATGAGGAAATTGTAATTCAATCTCTCCTTCACCCGGAGCGCGGTGATGTGTTGATTACGATTCTCCGCGATCATAAGGAACTCCACTTATTTATTTCCAATCGGCGGGACGCAAACGCTCCCTTTGTGATCATGGACTTTGCTACTTTTAGAAAGCATCCGGCTCGGCGGCCAATCGATAGCAACCATTCGTTAAAGGAAGGGGAGTTCGGTATTTTTCTGGCTTCGCAGCAAGACCTCGAGCTTATCAAGTCCAACGGAACAATGAAAGTCGAGCTCTACTCGGTTCACCTCGGCGTTAACGAATCGCCTATTGAGCACAAAGTAGAACATAAGACCCCCGCGCAGTTTGGAGTAACCGAGAAGTGGGAGGCAATCCGCCGTAGTGAGGTTGAGGATTCAACAATCCAGGAGTATATCAAAGAACTTTTTGGTTTTGGACTGACGTATGCCCGTTACAATCAACAACCCAGACACGAGCAAATCGTAATTCGTCCAGACAAAGAGAAGTTATTCGTGGGGCAGCTTATTCGGGACATGTATCCGTATAATGTGCGTGTAATCCTCCGCAAAGAGCATCCGGATCAGCACAAAGCTCGTCTGGCTGACGTGCATGGTGCGCTCAGGAAATTGAGAGATGAAGTGAGCCACAAGATTCAGGAAGGCATTCCAGCGGGCTATGCGCAGTTTCTCACGCATCTGTCCACCCTGCTGGCAGAAACGGTCGACAATGACCCGGAACTGAGTCGATTTGTCTAATTTCTAGATTAGCCCTAAGAATAGTACGCAAGGAACCCAGGCTGGTTTGTTATCGATGCGATCGCTTTCTGAATATTCAGGAAATCCCGACGTGATGATGAACGAGCTGGTTCAAAGACAAGGCCACATTGTTCAAAATGAGGCCCCGAATGCGCTACCGTGAAAGCCGGCCGTTTTCTTCCCCGTTCCGTCTTTTCTTCTTTTACCTTGCTGCCCTGACCCTTCTGGATTGCAGAGTAGCTGCTGAGTGCCGTCTGGGCGATCCGTCCTGCATGGAGGTTCTTCCGCTGGCATTTCTGGAGTTGGATCCATTGAATCCCTGCAAACAAGACATCCTGACCGTGATTCAACCAGGGAACTGGTGGAATTTGCAACATTCCTTGCAGCAGCAAGTAAGTTTGGGTTCTTCGCATCCACCTTCGGTTGGTAGTCTCGCCTATTCCAATGTGTCCGGAGGCGATCATTACGGGGGGGTTTTAGGCCCCAATGGCAAGATCTATGCCATTCCGAACGGGGCAAATACCCTCCTGGAGATAGATCCGGAAACCAATGCGCAAGCAAGCTTTGGGAGTTTTGCAAGCACTTTCATGTGGGCTGGTGGTGTACTTGCGCCTAACGGTAAGATCTATGGTATTCCTAACCAACAGACGACATTCCTCATTATAGATACGGCGACTCGAAGCACATCCACTTTTGGAACGGCTGCGGCCAATGACTACTTTGGTGGGGTGTTAGCGCCAAACGGCAAGATCTATTCTATCCCACACTCCGGGGGAAGCATTGGCGTGGTTGATCCGACAACAAATTCGGTAACGACTTTTGGCTCTTTCCCGGGTGCAACAAAATGGGTAGGTGGAGTATTGGCGCCTAACGGTAAAATTTATGGAATTCCCTACACAGTTTCAACAGTGCTCGTGATCGATCCGGGCAGTAGCTCAGCTTATACAATTTCGTCTCCGGCCACAGGATTTCTGGGAGGCGTGCTAGGATCGGACGGAAGGATCTATGCAAGAAGCAACAACACGGTCCTGGTAATAGATCCCTGGACAGAAACGGTTAGCAGTTATACTGCGACTGCATCGGTCGGATTCACGGGCGGCGCGTACGCCGCAAATGGTAATACCTATTTTGTGGGAACGGTTGCGGGGACGCTTGGGTTGCTAGAACCCAGCACAGGAGTTACATCCAATTTTGGAACCGTAGCCACCAGCTTGCGCGGAGCCGTTTTGGCGCCTAACGGTAAGATCTTTGGTATCCCGTATGGCGAGACCAGCATCCCTGTCATAGATACGGGCTCACGCGGACGGCTCTGCCAGGGAATCGCACAATCGGCTTACTTCAATAAGTTGTAATTTCACGATTCTAACTGGCGTTGCAAACGCAGTCGAGCGAAGACTGGCAGATGATCGGATGCAGTGCGAGTTTGTTTGTTCCGAATAACATGGTGTTCCTTAATCTCCCACCAATCGTTTACAAATATCCGATCCAATCGAAGCATCGGGGCGTAGGCTGGGAAGGTATTGCGTTTGGAACCCGAGGAAGTGTCTCTAAAACCTGAGTCCAAAAATGAGGCTGAGAGTCTGCTTGTTCTATCGTTTGTGTCGCCAAGTAGAACGAGTGGCTTCTGTCCCAGCTCAAGCATAGGGCGAGATTCAATGATCTTCTTCTTTTGACGTACCTGTTCCATACGAGCCAGCCCCAGATGAAAGTTCAAGATTCCAACTTCTCCTGCCGGCGATTCAAGGCACGTAACCAAACAGCCGCGCTTTTTCTTGATTCCCCAGGTAATATTCAGGTTCTCCGAGGATTTGATCGGGAGTTTTGAAAAGGTAGCATTGCCATAGTGGCCATGCTTGAGCTTAACATTTAGACCAAGATCGTAGTTCATTCCCAGGCTGTCCGAGATCAGATGGGCCAGGTCTTCTCGTTTGCTTCGAGGCACGAATCGATCCACTTCTTGCAAAGCGACCACATCTGCGCCCACTTCCTTGCAGATATCGATGATCCGGTCCAACCGGTATTTGCGGTCAAAACCGATGGCCCGATGAATGTTGTATGTGAGAAAAGTGAGTTCCATTCGGTCGAAGAAACTTTATCCTAAAAATGTCTTGCGGACACGAAATTCTGAGCATCAATGAGTTCAGCCCTGTCCTTTGGAAGCAATTTTACATGATAACATATCGCTATGGACCATACGAACCAGACAAGGACAGGCCATGGGACCTTGATCGCCTTATGGGCGTGCTCTCGGACATGATCATGCGCTATGACATCCAACTGGAAGAAGCCCTGCGGATGCTAATTGATAGAGGGCTACCAGTAAACATGTTTTTGAAAGAAGGCGGTATGCAGGACCTGGTCCAGGCCCTGGAAGCCCAGCTTCGTGAGAAGATCCAGAGTGCGCTCGAAACGTTTGAACTAAAGTCCGCCCGCAAAGAAGTGGAGGAGGATCTGGCGAACAGTCGGGCAGACTCGCAGAAGCGTTTCAAGAAGGATGATGAGCTACGCGAGATGCTTGAGAAGGCAATGGCCGATATGAGCATGGACAGTCTTTACCGTTTGAAGCGCCACGCTCTTGCGGAAGGAAAAACCATTCGCGAACTCAGCCAGCTAATGACGGATCTTGAGGATTTAACTCGGATTCAAACTGGTGAGAGGAAGCATAAGTTTACAGGGACTGCGCCGCTCAGTCGTGCAGAGGCACTCCGCCTATTACAAGAACTGGATGACCTTGAAAAGCTCCTTCAATCTCTGCAGCAGGCCGCTGAGAACGGTGATCTATTCAATTTCAATCTTGAGAAACTTGCGCAGTATCTTGGTCCTGAGCAGTACCAGGAGTTCCTGGAAAGGCGCGAACAAATTTTCGAAAAGTTGCGCGAACTCCTTGAGAAGCAAGGCCAGGTAGTTCAAGATCAAGAAAGTGGTGAGCTGAGACTTTCGCCTCAATCGATCAAGCGCATTGGACGAAGAGCGCTGGAAGAGATTTTCGCGACGTTAAAGGCTGATACAGCTGGCGGTTTGCACGATGCCAATGAAGCGGGCGACAGCGAGAACGTTTCTTCGCGCACCAGACCAATTGAGTTTGGTGACCCAATTTCCAACCTTGACATCTCTTCGAGCTTGCTGAACGCTTATATCAGACGCAGATCCCGCAAGCCCGACTTTTCTGAGATGGAGATTTTCGAAGCTCGCGGTGCGGCCCGCAGCTCAACAGTTGTGTTACTCGACATGTCTGGAAGCATGATGCGGTCAGATCGATTCTACAATGCCAAGAAAGTAGTACTGGCCCTGGACGCGTTGATACGTCAGGATTACAAAGACGACAGGTTGATGGTTGTTGGTTTTGGAACTCTTGCTGAGGTGATCACTCCGGCGCAGGTCCCATCGCTTCAGCCCTATCCCGTCACCATATACGACCCGCATATTCGACTTCGCTACGATCTATCAAAGCAGTCGCGGGCATCAATGGAGCGGATCCCTCGGTACTTTACCAATCTGCAAAAGGGGCTGCAGTTGTCACGGACCTTGCTGGGTAGCGGCGAGACGCGAAACAAGCAGATAATTCTGATCACGGATGGGGTGCCAACGGCGCATCATGAGGGTCAACATCTCCATGTAAACTATCCGCCCTCCCCGGCAGATTTCGAATTCGCGCTCCGCGAAGTCAGAAATTGCACAGAAGACGGCATCGTAATCAATACCTTCCTTCTGACTTCGGACTGGGAGATGGGCTATTTTGGAGAGGAACCTTTCATGCGGCAGTTCGCGAAACAATCAATGGGGCGCATCTTCTACCCGCATCCCGGTCAAATGAATCGCATGGTTCTTGTGGATTTTCTGCAAAACAAAAAAGCTATCTTCGACTATTGACCCGTTCTCGAAAGTGAGGTGGCAAAAACAGCCTCATGCGATTAAAAAAAAGTAGAATAACCGGTGGCGAAGTTTAAAGAGGTTCTATGCCGTATATTATTACTGAACCTTGCGTGGGCGTGTGCGACACAGCCTGTGTAGATGTATGTCCCGTTGATTGCATTCATCCCCGTAAGGACGAATGGGATAAAGCGGGCATGAACAAGGATAGCCTTGCAGGTAAGCAGCTATTTATAGACCCGCAGGAATGCATCGATTGTGGGGCCTGTGAGCCAGCTTGTCCTGTCCAGGCGATTTTCCCCGAGGACGAAGTTCCCGAGAAGTGGAAATCGTTCATCGGCAAGAATTACGCGCACTACGGTCAGACCTACAACGGCTGAGTCCAGGTATTTGACTTGATCTTCCTTGCTCAGTCCTGACCTTCATGGTCAATTTGAGGCAAAGGAGATCGCATGCAAACACTCACGCACGTAGTAGGTAGAATTCTTTTCGGGATACCATTTGTTGTCTTTGGGCTATTCCACTTCATTAACGCCGGCGTTCTCGTCAGCTCCGTTCCCGGGTACCTTCCTTTTCCGCTGGTATTGGTGTACATCACGGGCGCGGCAATGGTTCTTGCGGGCGCCAGCATAATCTCAGGAAAAAAGGTTCGCACGGCATGTCTGCTACTGGCGCTCTTGCTCCTGATTTTCATTGTCCTCGTAGATATTCCCGGACTACCCAACCAGTTGTCAGTGGGCGCACTTCTAAAGGACCTGGCGTTGCTTGGTGGAGCCCTGACGCTTGCTGGCAACTATGTCGATTGAAATAGCGACTGACGTTTGTCAAATTCGGAAAATCTAAAACCACTCCGGGTCTTAGTAGACCCGGAACTATCGAACCAGGTAAATTGCTGCCACACCAAGAAGGACAAACCCAAAGTGCAAGAGTCCTTGCTTCAAGCCCGCGTATTTATGTAGTCCCGGAACCAGGTCTGAAATGGCCACATAGAGCAAGCTGGCTGCTGAGATTGACATAAAGTACGGTGTCAGGTATCGCAGCTCGGACAGGAAATAGAAAGTCAACAGACCACCCGGAAGGGCCGGCAATGCCGCCAGAAAGTTGTACAGAAAGGTCTTGCGTCGGGAAAATCCGGACTCCAGGAGGATTGCAATATCACTGACCTCCTGAGGAATTTCATGGATCAAGATGGCTATGGTCGTTGCGATTCCCAGTTCGCGAGAAAATTGAAAAGCCGCAGCGATTATCACGCCGTCAAAGAAGCTGTGGATTGCGTCTCCGGACAAAATCACGAATCCCGCACCCTTGTGGGTTGCACAGTCATGCTCATGGCAATGGCGGAAGATGACGAGTCGTTCGAGGAGGAAGAAGAAGAGAATTCCGACGAGTACCCATTGCAATGCTTTTGTAGGACCAATTTGGCGTGCGGCGTCCGGAATTGTTACCAGGAGGGCGGTGGCCAGTAGACTTCCAGTAGCAAAACTGATCAGAATAGGCAGGAGGGACTTTCTCAGCTTTTCATTGAGCAAGAGAAATGCTGACGATACGACGGAAACACCGACAACGCCAACCAGCAGAATGATTGTGACTTCGCTAACGCTCACCGAATTTTAGCCAGAACGGACAATCAGCGTTCAGCCTGTAAATTTGAAAGTCTTTCTGATTGACGCCTACCTGAAAAGTACCAGCCTGGAAAGTGGAGGGATGGCCGAGTGGTCGATGGCGGCGGTCTTGAAAACCGTTGTGCAGTGATGTACCGTGGGTTCGAATCCCACTCCCTCCGGGGAAGGAGAGGTGGCTGAGTGGCCGAAAGCGGCAGTTTGCTAAACTGTTGTACGCCAAAAGTGTACCGCGGGTTCGAATCCCGCCCTCTCCGAATTTTCCCGAGCACGAAGGCAAACGTAAATCATGGCAGATAAAATCAGAGAAATTCAGTCGCGCTTCACGAAGAATCTCAAGGATCCTGGTGGCAGTGATTCGTTGCCTGCCGTGATTGGCTATGTGCCTTTGTTTGGTTGGATCTATCCGACGTTTTTCAAGAAAGACAACGACTTCTGCCAGTTCCATGGCAAGCAGGCCATGCAGCTGAACGGATTGATGGTGGCTGTCTACTTTATCGTTTGGATCCTGGAACATTTCCCCATCACATCGTGGCTCTTTGGACCGGATGCATTCTTGAATCCAATCACCCAGGCAACCTGGCGGTTGACTATGCTGGGCTATTTTGCTCTGTCTGTTGTTGGGGCGTACAAAGCCTTTACAGAAGAGAAGTGGGAAATCCCTTTCCTCTCGGACTTTGCTCAAAAAATTGAAAAGCAGATGAAAGACAAGTGAACCTGACTGACAGACTCTTACAAATCCCAATTCAGTATCGGGCCGCAATCTATTCCGGACCGTTCTTCGTCCTGTGGATTCTTGGGTACGCAATCGAGCAGGGTGAAAGGACCCGCGTGGCTGCGGGCCGGGGTCTGGTGTTGCTACTGACTTTCCTAGGATACCACGCCGTCGTCTTGCTCGGTTTTGAGATCTTGAAATCATTCTTAAGTGTGAGCTTTGCCCTGGATATGGTGAATTTTGTTCTTAAGTCCATTGGCGGTCTTGCTTACTTGAGCCTTGGTGCGTATCTGGCCATTCAGGAAGTTCGCAACGCTCCCGTTGCGGTGGCAGCACTTGATACTCGCGCAAAATATCTAGAGACCCTCCTCAATCGGTAACCCAATGGCCAGACTGTATAGGAGAACCCTGAAAGAAAAGAAGGGCGCTCCTCCGGGCACTCTCGTTTACACCGGGAACGTCCAGGTAAAAACGCACATTACTGTTTGCGAGTATGACGAAAGCAAAGCGGTCGAAAGTGAAATCACGGACCCTCGCGATTTTCAGGTCTACAAGGATGACCCTGCCGTTTCGTGGATAAATGTAAGCGGTCTGGGTCAAGTCGAGCTCGTTAGTAGAATGGGCGAGTGCTTTGAATTGCATCCGCTGGTACTTGAGGACATTCTGAATACCGATCAGCGCCCAAAGCTAGAAGATTACGAAAAGTATATCTACATTGTGTTCAAAAACCTTACGCTTCGCGACGGGCAGATCAACTATGAGCAGATAAGCTTGATCCTCGGTTCCGATTTTCTGATCTCTTTTATGGAATCAGACAATGAGATCCTGCGCAGCTTGCGGGAGCGCATTCGACTCGGCCGTGGCAGAGTGCGGAAAATGGGTCCGGACTTTCTGGCGTACTGCATTCTGGATATGGTTGTGGATAACTATTTTGCCGTTCTAGAGCATTTGGGAGAGGACCTGGAGGTTCTTGAAGAGAGGCTACTAGACGTGTCAGCCAATCCTTCCGCTCGGGAGATCCAGAATCTGAAACGCACTCTGCTGCTCATGCGCAAAAGCGTATGGCCCATGCGCGAAGTGGTTGTAAAGCTTGAGCGTCGCGAATCGGGTCTGCTTCGCGCCGGCACGGAATACTTTCTTCGGGACCTGTATGACCACACAATTCAAGTAGTGGATACGCTCGAAACTTTCAGAGATATGCTCTCGGGTCTTATGGACATCTACCTTTCGACTATGAGCAACAGACTGAACGTCGTGATGAAGACGCTCACGGTCATCACGACCATTTTCATGCCGCTGACATTCCTTGCAGGGCTTTACGGAATGAATTTTCATCACATGCCGGAATTGGATTGGAAATACGGATATCCCGCCATTCTGACTGTGATGGCCAGTATTGGCGGGTCGATGTACTTTATGTTTAAGAAGCGCGGATGGCTCTAATCCAGCAACGAACGGAGCATCCAGGCGGTCTTCTCGTGTATTTGAAGGCGCTGAGTTAGCAGATCCACAGTGGCCTCATCGCTAGCTTTCTCGGCTGTTGGAAATACAGAGCGTGCGGTCCGAATTACCGATTCATGTCCCTCGACCAGGTTTTTGATCATTTCTTTGTCTTTGGGAACGCCTGCATCATCCTTGATGTTTGTGAGTTTCGCAAACTCGCCATAGCTACCGGGTGCGTAGACCCCGAGCGAACGAATCCGTTCGGCGATTAGATCCACTGAGTTCCAGAGCTCGGTATACTGTTCCATGAATAGCAGATGAAGAGTCTGGAACATTGGCCCGGTTACATTCCAGTGATAATTATGTGTTTTGAGGTATAACGTGTAGGTGTCCGCCAGAACTTTCTTAAGGCCCGTGGCGATTTCTTCGCGCTCGGCGTCCGGAATTCCAATGTCAATCTTCATCAGATAAAGTATGGAGGAAATGGACCCGACAGGCAAGTATTTTTATGCCGGGGAGGTGCCTGAGACTGCAAACCCGCGCAACATTCCATCAACGTTGCGCTTCCAGGTAAATCCCTTTGCACGCACGAGCCCGAGATTGGCCAGCTTTTTTCGCAGACTTCTAGTCTGGGAGAATTTTTGCAAGGCGTTATTCAATTCGGATTCACTCTCGGGATCGAAGTAGAGCGCAGCGTTCGCACAAACCTCCTTCAAACTTCCAGCGGTCGAAGCGATGACCGGCGTTCCGCAAGCCATCGCCTCAAGTGCCGGAAGGCCAAAGCCCTCTAGTTTGGAAGGAATTACAAGGGCAGTGCTGGAACTGTACAATGTGGGCAGATCATTCTCGGGAATGTGAGGCAAGAGCACGACGTTCTTTCGTACAACGTTCTCTTGAAAGAGAGGCTTCGCATAGTCTGGAATTTTGCCAGATGTTCCGGCAAGTACCAACGGTAAAGGAAAGTCGTTTCTCCATAGCTGGGTTAAGACTCGCAGAAGCATGTCAAGATTCTTGTGTCGCTTAGCGATACCCACGGCGAGTAGAAACTCCGCGGGAAGGTCGTATCGTTTTCGAAAGCTCTTGATAGCGGATTCTTTGGCTCGGCGAAAGATGTTGTGTTCAATGCCGTTTAACGTCACAAATGTTCGCGTACGAGCCTCTGGAAACATATTCAGAAAGTGGCCCCTTGTTGTCTCAGAGACTGTAAAGATGCAGGGCGCTCGCCTTGCGATTGTGCCAAGGAGGACACGCGCATACGTGCGATAGATGGGGGATTTGAATTCATCGGATTGCAGATGTATCAGATCGTGAACCGTAACGGACACCCGACCGGAAAATTTCAGAGGGATGTTATAGTGCGGGATATGCAAATGATGCGAGCCGGTTGCGGGAAACTGAAGTTGCTCCCGCAATGAATATAGAGGTGCCGTGAAATTAATGATTTCACCCGAATAGTCAGGTAAGCACCGATGAATCACTTCTGGATTGCCAATCAGGCGCAGATCAAATTTTCTCGCGATCAGCTCGCGCAGTTGGCCCCGGATGGTTGTGCCAATCCCGGAGTTTTCAATCAGGCGAGCGTCGTACAGAAGACTCATGAATCGTTGCGGCCGAAGCCGCGAACACTACTTCTTACCCAGGAATTTCATCATACCGCGCAATTTTTGCCCAACTTTCTCAATGGGATGATTGAGTCCGGCTTCGCGCAGTTTCTGGAAATTTGGATATCCGTTCTTGGATTCTGCAATCCATTCTGTGGCAAACTTTGCACCTTTGTCCTTTTGGATCTCAGACAAGATTTCCTTCATGCGTGCTTTTGTATCGGCATTGATAACGCGTGGTCCGCGCGTAACGTCACCGTATTCGGCAGTATCCGAGATCGAATGACGCATGCGGGCAATGCCGCCTTCGTAGATTAGATCTGTGATAAGCTTAACTTCGTGGAGACATTCGAAATATGCAATGTCCGGATCGTATCCGGCTTCTGTTAGAGTCTCGAAGCCCGCAAGGATCAGCGATGTCAAGCCGCCGCAGAGAACAACTTGCTCACCGAACAAATCTGTCTCGGTTTCGTTCTTGAAGTTAGTTTCAAGAATCCCTGCGCGGCCTCCGCCGACACCCGATGCATGCGCCAGAGCGCGCTGACGGGCTTCACCAGTGGCGTCCTGATGAACCGCGATCAGGCAGGGAACTCCACCGCCTTCACGGTATACTCGCCTCACGAGGTGCCCTGGACCCTTAGGGGCGACCATATAGACATCTACGTCTGCTGGTGGCTTAATCATTTCATAATGGATGTTAAAGCCGTGAGAGAATACAAGAGCCTTGCCTGCCTTGAGGTTTGGCTTCACACTTTCTTCGTAGATTTGAGTTTGAATTTGATCCGGTGCCAGAATCTGAATAACGTCTGCTTTTGCTGCGGCATCAAAAGGAGAGAGAACTTCGAATCCGTCTTCTTTTGCAATTGGAGCGGATTTTGAGTCCGGCTTAAGACCAATAATCACATTCAAACCAGAATCACGCATGTTCTGGGCTTGCGCATGCCCCTGGCTTCCATAGCCCAGCACTGCAATCGTTTTGCCCTTCAAATACTTGGGATCGCAGGAATCGTCGTAAAATACTTGTGCCATGCAGGACAATCCTGCCCCGGTCGGGAGGCTGGCAAGGAAAATCTTTACAGTGGGCCCACTTTCAAAAGTTTGCCTTAAGTATGAAAATTCTAATCACTGGCGGCGCCGGCTTCCTCGGCTATCATCTTGTTCAGAAGTTAAAGAAGGATAAACACAAAATAACCCTGTACGACATTGCAGAGTTCAACCCTGCGGACTATCCCAAAGACGTTAAGATGGTCAAGGGTGATGTGCGGGATCTGGCAGCCCTTAAAGCCGCCATGAAGGGTCACGACGCGATAATCCACGGAGCAGCCGCGCTCCCTCTCTGGAAAAAAGAAGATATTTACACAACAACCATCGACGGGACGCGCAATGTCCTAGATGCAGCAGCAGCAAATAAGATCGATCGTGTTTGCTACATCAGTTCAACTGCGGTTTACGGAATCCCGGTCAAACATCCAATCATCGAAACCGATGCACGCGTTGGCGTGGGTCCCTATGGTGAAGCCAAGATCGAAGCTGAAAAGATTTGCGAAGAGTACCGTCTTAGAACCAAGATGTGCATTTGTGTGATCCGTCCTAAGACTTTTATTGGAACGGGAAGACTTGGAGTCTTTCAAATCCTTTTTGATTGGGTTGAATCTGGCGTGAAGATCCCTGTGTTTGGAAACGGAAAGAACCGCTACCAGCTGCTGGATGTGCGTGATCTCTGCGATGCGATTGCGCTTGGTATCACTGGAAATGCAAAAAAGGCAAACGACAACTTCAACGTGGGAGCTGAAAAGTTTCAAACAGTGCGTGAGGACGTCGGTGCTCTCTGTGAATTCTCCAAGAGTGGCTCTCGCGTACTCGGAATTCCTTCGGCCCCGTTAAAGATTGCCCTTCGTTTTTTCGAGATGCTGAACATTTCTCCGCTGTATCGTTGGGTATACGGAACCGCAGATAAAGATTCTTTCGTTTCGACAGAAAAACTGACGAAGGCTCTGGGTTGGAGAGCAAAGTATTCCAACGCAGACGCATTGATAGATTCATATCGCTGGTATCTGGATAACAAGCCTGAGGACGCGGATGGAGAAGCAGGCGTTACGCATCGCGTTCCCTGGAAGCAGGGTATTCTCAAGTTCTTTAAGAAATTCCTGTAAGAAGACAACTAGCTTGAGCCCGAAAACCCGGCGAAATAGCCGGGTTTTTTTGTCAGTAAGCAGCGATCAGAATTGTTTCGATTTCGTTCTTGTCCAGATCCCTCGGTGAGTTCTTCACCATTGGAATCCTGTATGCAAGGTCTGCGATTTCGGGTAGGTCCTCTTTTGCAATTTCGAACTCGCTGAGACGCTGCGGAATTTTAAGTTCGAGGTAGTTCTTGCGAACACCTTCCACGGCTTTAATTGCAGCTTCAATGACGGTAATATCCTTGATGTCTTCATCCAGGGCCCGCGCAATTTGCACATAACGGCCAGCAGAAGTCGTCAGGTTGTATTCCATTACGTGCGGCAGAAGAAGTGCCATCGCCAGGTGAAACTCCAATCCCGTCAGTAGATTGGTTGCAGATGCAATGCTGTAACAAATTCCAAGCATACTGTTCGAATGAGCCATGCCACACAGCACGGAGGCGAGACTGACGTTTGTCCGCGCCGCAATGTTGTTTGGTTCCTTCATCACCACCTGCAGATTCTTCTGCACCAGATCGAGAGAGCGCAACGCAATGGATGTAGTGATATCATTTGCCTTTCTCGAGAGAATGGATTCGATGGAGGCTGCGAGGTTGGCGGCACCGGCGCGACTCAGTTCGCCTTCATTCAAAGCTGATGTGATATTTGGATCAACGAAGATGATGGAGGGAAAGAGTCTCCAGTCCTGGCTAAAGAAGACGGTTCGCGTATCCGGATTGTAAACGGAAAAGACAGGAGAGCTTTCTTCACCCATGGAGGGAGCCGCGGGTACGTGCGCCACTGGTAACGGATTCTTTTTCAGAGGCATGGGGGAATGCGGGAGATCTTCCGTAAAAACATCATTCTTGCAAAGCAGAGCAATTGCCTTTGCTGCATGAAAGGAGTCTCGCCCTCCGTAAGCCACAACAATGTCTGCGCGCGATTGTTTGGCAAAGTGTGCGGCCGTATCGAGTTCCTTGTGTCCAGGTCTCGTGGCCATATCATCGTACAGGATGCAGCCCGCTGTGTATTTGTCCAGACTGGTCTTGATTACAGCTAGTTCATCCGGGTTGGAAAGCTCGCTCTTGAGGGCTACGAGCAGGACGCGATTCCCCACTTCCTTGACCAGGGTGCCAATCTTATGCGTTGCGTTCTTCTCTATAAAGATACGCGGCGGAAACTGATAGTGAACCCATTCGAACATGTATTGCGAAGCCGCCTTGAAAGCCCCGGCAAGTAACACGGGAGCCTATCTGATTATCGGCCATTGCAGAAGATTGGACGTCCACGGAAGCAGTAAAATCTAGTCTTTGAGATGAGAACCAACGGGCTCAGCCCTGAAATTCTGCGTGCCGATTTGCGCGAGGCCGGCATCGACCTGGATCCGGGGCAGGCGGATCAACTGGCCAGGTACCATGACCACCTTCGCCAGGAGAACCCCCGGCTCAATCTTACGCGAATCCACAGCTATGAGGCTATGGTTCGCAAGCATTATGTCGACTCACTCATCATCCTCCGGATGCTGGAAGAACTGCCGGCGTTTCGAGCCTCAGGCTCTTGTCTGGATTTCGGGAGCGGGGCAGGACTCCCCGGTATTCCCCTTGCTATAGCTCTACCGCGATGGAAATTCATATTAAACGAGAGCCGGAGCAACCGCGCTGAGTTTCTCGAAGAGTGCAAGCGAATCTGTGAACTCGCCAATGTGACGGTACTGGGCAAACGGCTCGCGCAGGATGATGGGATTAAGGTCGATTCTGTGGTGGTTCGAGCAGTGGGTTCAATGCGGAGTATTCTGTTGCGCGTGGCTGCCGGAATGAAGCCCGGCGGCATTGCAATCTTTCTCAAGGGGCCCAACTGCGACGGCGAGATTGAGGAAATGCGAACGTTAACCGATAACGCCAGGCTTTTGATGAACAAGCCGTATGTTCTTCCGGAATCGCAGGATCGACGCCGGCTGGTTGTTTATCAAGTTGAGAATCCCGCTGCTCTCGTTAGTATCCGCAGCGGCTTACCGGAAGGTGTCGAAGTAATCAGCTCGCGAGACAATGAGCGATTCAAGAATCTGGTCTCTTTGAATCAATCGAAAGGTATCAAGAAGCAAGGGCTCGCTCTCGTTTGCGGTTCACGCCTGGTCGAGGAGTTGCTTGAGGATGAATCGGAAGGGACAAAGATTACAGCTCTGTTGGTGAATCGTAACTACTGGCTGGTAGAAGATGTGGAACCTGTTGCCAGGATTCCTGTTTGGACATTCGAGAATGAGCTATTTAAAGAAATTGATGTTCAGGGTACAGGAGCGCCACTTGCGGTGGTGCGTGTCAATTCCCTCCCAGAGTTTGAATCTCCGGTGCAGGGGCTAAGCGTCGTGATTCCATTTCAGGATCCGGAAAACGTGGGTGCTGCGTTGCGCAGTTGCCTGGCCTTCGGTGTCGCGGAAGCAATTTTGACTCAAGAAGCAGCCAATCCTTTTCTGCCCCGCGCCATTCGCGCATCAGCCAACGCATGTTTCAGGATCGCTATCAAGAAGGGACCAGCATTGGCTGAAATCCAGCTGGAAATGGCCGATTTGCCGGTGTTTGTGCTCACCGGGGATGCGCCAGTTTCGCTCACGCAAACAGAATTGCCGAAAGACTGCATAGTTGTGGCGGGCCTCGAAGGAGCAGGAGTTCCATCCACCTTGAAGGGTCAGCGCGTTTTCATCGAAATATCCGACGAAATTGATTCGCTGAACGCTGTTGCAGCTCTGTCCGTATCGCTCTACGAATATCGCAGACAGAATCAGCGCCGCAGAACGTAGTCTTCGCCGCCCCCTTCGGAACTCACGCGAATGAAAAGGCGGTTTCGTGCATCCATGCCCAGCAAAACCTGGTACACATCTGTCAGGATGGATCGTCCGGAATAGTAACCATGACCAAGGCCCGCCAACCCGAGAGCCGGTGCATCCACTTCATTGACGTTAATTACGTCGACGCCAGAGACGCGACTGCAGCGGCCAATTCGCTGTGTGTTGTTCACCTTTTCTGAGGCTACAAGGGCGTTGTCTCCCGGAGAACAATATAACGTTATGCGGCGAGCCATTCGAGTAAGTGTGGGAGCAAGCTCTTTGAATTCCTGTGTGGCAAAGTCCGGAGCATTCAAGATCAATTCATTTAGTTTCACGCCGGAAGCTGCGGCCAGTCCGGGAAGGACTACCTGATGACCCATGGAATGGGCAATAACGTTAACGCGGGCTCCCGTTCCAGAGATTTGTTGGATCAAACTTGAAAAGGCAGCTCGGGAGGCACGGGCTTGCCTTAAGTTGCCTTCATAGGTGTTTGAGATTCGCAGGCTCTCAAAGAAGCTTTCGTCAGCGCCGGCGGGCCAGGTGAACAGAACAACCGCCCCAGGGAATTTCAGATCGTATTTCATCTGTGCGGCGCGGAGCGCGGCCTCCTCAAACTTTACGTTAAAGCCGTGCACAAAGACGAGGATCTCTTTTTGACCATTGAGAGCCTGACCCAATTCTGATTCAGAGAATTGGCGCCACTTTCCGGTGACAAAGTAAGTGCTCGGATCAGGGTCCCGGTCATCACTCTGGTCAAGCGCCCCAACCGAGTGCTTTTTTGGGACGCCAATCTCACAGACTCCATAATTGGTCTGGGAACCCAGTGCTGTGCCAAAGTAGCCGTCTCCGCAACGGGCAGCGCCCTGGGTCTTGCGATTTGTGGCAATGTAGACCGGCAGTATCTGGGTATCTGAGAAGCGAGGCTCGCTCCGCTCGTTGAGAGCCTGGGCCAGCTGATCAGGGGTAATTTTGCAGGATAGGGCCGGAATCAGCGTCAGCAGGAGGATTGTTTGAGAAATTTTCATGTTTTGAGCAAATTATTGGTGAAATTACCTGCATGTCTACTAACTACAGAGAGGTTCTGGATCGATAATTCTGATCAGAGGGTCATATGTCTGCTTCAAGGTTTTTACTTTTCACGGCTTTGCTGATCCTGACTGGATTTTCCGTTTTCAGCCAGGCACCAACATCGCAACCGGTGTCTACCCAACCGGAAGGGCAGCCCGCAACTCAGCCAGCTGGCAATGCACAGGCAATTCAGCTCCAGGATTTCGATCCGATCGCCGTCAAAGACCCTCGTTTCGTGGTCACCAACGTGAACTTCGACCGCCGTTACGCACCCAATGGCATTGGCGAATTTCTCGATGTTGTTTTTGATCTTAAGAATCTAACCAGCGAACCAGTAGAATTCTACGCCTATGTTCTGGCCTTTTGGGAAACAGACTCAGTCGACAACAATACTCGACGTATGATTCCATATCCAAGTTGGAGAGTCAACGACCCGGCTCGTGGGGAATATCTCGTCCATTACATAACCGTAACGCCCAAGGATATTGAAGAGAAGGAAATCTGGAGCGATAAGGATCCGGACTTCAAGCATTACAGCCACATCATCGATCGGATGCGCGATTCGGTTGCGACCACTGAACCTGTGTCCGACGTAAGGCCGCCATACTGGAAATATCTGAGCTACATTTCCCAGAGACCTGCGCAGGGACTTAAGTTCAAGCTCTATGGTGAGAAAGGTCCCGGGCAGCATGAGACAATTCAGACGAATTACATTCCGCCAACTGCTGAGGAAAAGAAATTGAAGGTTCATCGCACCTTGCCCCAGCATAAGTTCACGATTGAAAACAATCGTCGTGCAACGATCTTCCGGTCACATCACTACTCAGCCTATCGCGCGGATTTCCGTTTCTTCAACATGGTCTCTATTGTGTTGTTTGATGCAAAGCAAGCGGATGCTTACGAAGAGCAGAAGAAGGCCGGTGGCCCAAAGGCCGGTGAAGCAAAGATCAATCCGCTGGTTTACAAGCAAACCTTCCGGATTGCGCGTCCTCTCCGCATGTAATCAAGCCGACTTCTTCTTCTCAGGCTTTAGTACAGGTATTTTCTCCATTCGGGTCTGAAGTGATTTCAGGCCCGAATTCCCAAAGAGCTCCATTTGTTCTTCTGGAATGGCTGGTTGGACCGTTCTGGCCTTTTGGGCCTGCTGGATATTCCACTCAAGGCGCAATTCCTCTGCAATGGCATCCCAACCCGGTGATCCATGCAAAGCTGGCTTGCCCAGTAATTCCAGCCTCCCGTCGGCCGCAAAACGGTAAAAAAGACCTGGCATCTTGCGAAACTCTCTCCATCGACTGTCCATGGTGGTCAGTATAGCCCAGGGGTGTGACAAAAAAAGGGATGGCTGAGACCGAAGCAACCGCCGAAGTTAGGGCGTGGGCTCCATTCGGCCTGGTGAGGAGAATCCGTTAAGCATCCCGTCCATTCTGGAAGGGGCGGAACTTGCCTTCCGTTATTCAGGGCTCATGAATGCCAGGTTTAACTTCGTTTCCGGGTTCTTGCACCGCCTGCTCTGCGAGATAGATCTTTCTTTTCGATGCGAGTTGGTTCTAACAATCCTGAAGGAAATAGTGACCAATTGCTCTAAAGCGCACGCCAAGAGAATCTACTTTAAAGAGAAGAGTCTGTCGCTTACAGATTCTGGTGAGTATTCCCAGGGAATTCGCGACTTCCACACGGACGTACTGGCGCACTGGGAGAAATTCACCACCGAGCATGATAACAACGAGTACTACATCGAAATAGTATTTGAGTTGGAACCTGACGGTCTTGTAATTCACGTTGAGAATAACGCGGAAATACTTCCAACAGAATGGGAGCGGATCAAGGCAAGGCGGGCGCGCGCCTCTTCATTTCGGGATATGCTCGAGGCGTTCACCGCGTTTCAAGACGATTCGGAGGGTGCGGGGCTGGGACTGGTATTTATTTGCCTGCTCCTCCGCAACGCTGGCATTTCAGACCAGAACTTTCGCATTGAATCGGAAAAAGGGATTACGCGCCATACGCTTCTTATCCCTCGGGCCACTGGAAACAGACGTTATGTGATCAAAGACCGGATTCTGAGCGAGATCGATGGGCTGCCATCCATTCCGGAGCGCGTAACTCGGATCATGTCGCTTTGCACAGATTCCACAGCTTCAATTGCGACTATAGCGCAGGCAATTGGAAAAGATCCAGCGCTCACTGCACAAGTGTTGCGTCTGGTGCATTCGGCAGGATTTATGAGCCGGCGAAAGCATCTCGATCTCGAAGGGGCAATCACAATTGTTGGACTCGCTGAGGTTTCTTCACTGGTATTGGCGACTGCGTCGCGTAGCCTCTTGACTGATCACTTTCAATTGCAAGAAATGACCGACATCTGGGATGCCAGCCATAGAGTTTCATACTTTGCTGGAAGATTGGCGGAATCCGCTCATTTGAATCAAGTCGATGCTATTCTTGCTGGTTTGCTTTCTGAACTAGGGAAGATTGTGCTTGCGGGTTTGAATCAAAACACTTCGAGCGAAGTCTGGCGGATGCTGGGTGCCGGCCGCGTAAGAAACTCTACTGTGCTCGAGGAGAGCGAGATTGGCATTGCGCACCCGGAGATTGGAGCTCTCCTGGGCGAGAAGTGGAATTTTCCTGAAGAGATTGTTGCGGCAATTCGTTTTCAACACAAACCCCTGCTGGCCCCGGAGGAGCATGCAAAACTGGTACGTGCGGTGTATATTGCAGGTCGATTGCAGGAAAGTATTTCTGGAATCGTTGACTATTACAGCGTTGAGCCAGAGGTCCTTGAGGCGTTTCGCATTCAATCCGCGCAGGAGTTCAATCAGAAGGCCATCCAATTGACCGCGGCTTACAAAGAAAGTCAGATCGTTTGATGATAGCGTCGGCCCGTAACATTTTCTACCAGCGTCAGGGGAAAACAATCCTTTCCGGCGTGAACCTAAACATTGGCGAGAATGAGCATTGGATTCTTCTCGGACCCAATGGTGCGGGCAAGTCAACGTTGATTAAAATCCTATCCGGTTATGAGTGGCCTACGCAGGGCCATGTAGAAATTTGTGGAAAGCGGACGGGAGAGAATTCTGTGGCAGAATTGCGGGAAGGAATTGGCCTGTTCGAGCCGGCGCTTCAGGGAGAGGCTGCCGTGCACTATCCTGGTATGACGGCGGAGGAAGTAGTGGCCAGTGGCGCGCGCAACGCCATTGTCGATTATGAGCCAGCGGATCCCGGAATTGCAGAACGGGCGCAGGATCTCGTGCGTGGTCAGGGGTTCAACAGCACCCAGCCCTTTAGCCTGATGTCAAGCGGAGAGCAGCGCAGAACATTGCTGCTCCGGGCCATGATTCGGGAACCACAACTTCTGATACTCGATGAGCCTTATGAATCCCTGGATCTAAAGGCCAGGGTGGAGCTGGAGAGAACGCTGGTTGAGCGCGTCGGAGCTGGCGCCGTTTCAACGTTATTCGCTATTCATAGAATTGAGGAGATACCACCGTTCGCAACGCATGCGTTGCTCCTGAAGAAGGGAGTCGTTGCGAAGGCAGGGCTTGTTAATGACGTGGTGAGTTCGCAAAATCTGTCGGAATTGTACGAAACATCGCTTGAAGTCAGGAATATCGACGGGCGTTTCGTCTGTTTTCCCGTTTGAGGCAAGGATTGAACTTCGCGCGAGCAGAGAAACTACTCGAGAAACTGGAGCAGACCCAGACATTCAGCGGACCGGGTCGCGCGCTGGAAGTTTCCGAAGACAGCCCACCACGCTTCAGCGTTGCTGGAAGAACTCTGCACAGCAGATATGATCCCGTAAAGGAAGCTCGTCAGCAGATCGGGGATAGTGGGCATGGCACGTTGACAGTTTGCGCCGGCGCTGGTCTGGGTTTCGCAGTTGAAGTGTTACTGGGGCAGCAATCCAGGGTGATCTGGTTTGAACCGAATCGAGAGATATTGCGCGCCGCGCTGGAGCACATTGACTTTAGCAGGGCGCTGGGAACAGGCGATCTTGTCCTACTCGTCCGTCTTCCTGACGAGTCGGAATTGGCCAGGATGCTTCAAGGGCTTTCCATGAATGATGTGAGGGTGTTCTCACACAGGAATTTTTCTTTTGAGGAGCATCTAGCATTCGAGCATCGCGTCCTGCATTTCCTGGGAAAGAAGAATGTGAACATGGCCACGCTTTCGCGTTTTGATCGACTGTGGGCTCGGAATTTTGCGCGGAATTTGGTATATTTGAAGCGGGCGATGCCGGTGCGCTTGTTGTTTGGCCTGGAAAAGGGCAAGGTTGCAGTCGTTGCCAGTGCGGGTCCATCCCTGAATGATTCTCTGGGTGACCTGCGACGCGTCCGGAACCAGATCGTCTTGATTGCCGTTGATACCGCAGTTCGGATTCTAACGTCAGCCGGCATTGATCCAGATTATATTGTTTCGGTTGATCCGCAGCCGGTGAATCGAGTGTATCTTGAGGACTATACCGGGGATGCCCGGATCGTAATCGATCCGACTGTATCAACCGGAGCCCTCCGGCATCTCCAGAAGCTGTACTTTTTTTGGTCTCCGTTTAGGCTCCCGCAGACGTTCTTCTCCCTGTGGCAAGGAGGGCCTGGAGAGATTGCTTTCGGAGGATCCGTTTCAACTAACGCATACGATCTCGCAAGAAAGCTTGGCTGCGATCCGGTGTATCTTGTGGGGCAGGATCTTGCTTTTTCAGACGGGCAGGTACACGCGCGGGGAGCAATTCTAGAAGAACGGTTGAACTGGAAGGAAACCCGCCTCTTCAGAAGAGAAGGACATAATCGGATGCAGCGAGCGGCCTTGCCCGTTCTTTTGCTGCCCGGACTAAATGGCCGTGCTGTAGAGACGAACGAGAAGCTGGCAATCTTCTATCGGTGGTTTGAGCGGCGGTTCGAACGGGACAAGTCTGAGGGCTTGAGGGTTCTGAATGCGACCAGGAGAGGCGCGGCATTCCGGGGAATGGAGAAATCAGAACTGAATATTTCAGGAGAGGACGTTAGGCGAAGTAGCGAGCCTGTGTTTGTGGGCCCGACGTGGGCTGAAATCGCAGCACAGCTTGAGGTGTTTGTTAGCGAGTTGGTGGCAGTGAAAGGAATTCTGGACAACGGAATAGCTTTGTCGAAAGGGAGCGAACAGAACGCAAGAAGGCTGACCGAGGAACTGGATAGGATAGACGAACGCTTGCGTGGGCATAGCACTATGTTGGACTGTCTGGGTTTGACTGCGCAGCGAGCAATCCTTGGGATAACGGAAGGATTGTCCGAGTCGGATGGTCTGGAGAATGCCAGGAAGTTGTACCAAGCACTGTATGACGGCGCCTGTAACTATGACATCTGGTTTGGAAAGGCACTGAAAGTAGTGAAGAACATGGGTGGGGCTTAGCCCAAACCTATCCGGGACAGCGCGCGTTCAGTTGGGCGCCGCGCACGAAAGTACAACGGGTTCGAATACCTGGCTTACAAACAATCGGCCGCCTGTGACAAGTGCCGTTGACGAAGCACTGATTTGTGAACCGTCATTTGAGTAGATTCGCGTTACTGTTCCATCAAATACGTTCACACGAAAAACATCAGATGGTGATGGGGCTTGCTTATCTCGCATATGCGAAATGAAAGCCAGCACGTCGGGGTGAGCCGCCACGTTTAATAGCCCGGATTTTTCCCACATGAGATTGTCGGGGCCGCTGTTCAATGGAAGAAAAGTGGAATAAATAAGCTGGCCCGTCAGCGTATTGCGGGCATACTTGAATAGCCCACGGTCTCGTGTACCGGCAACGTAGAGAAAGTCGCCTGCATCCGACATAGCTAGCCCATTTGCAAAGGCAATCTTCTCGGCCACTACGGTCCAGTAGCCATTTCTATAATGAACGACATTGGACCAGCCGAAGGCGAATAGATTCTCGATCACCTGACGGAAGCCCAATTGGCCGTGGTCGTTGCTGACGTAGAATTGACCATCCGGCAATGCAAGAATGTCATTGGGGCTGATGAGTAGCGGACTGCGAAGCCTCTTGAGGAAGCGGAGGTCACGCGCCCGGAGTTCAAAAATTTCGATGCTGTGTGAAGCGTGCGTGGCGTGGTTGATGGCGTAGAGAAGCGTAATCCCACCGGAAACTACAACGTGGATGCCATGGGGATGGAAGGGCAAGCCATCGCGCTCGACGATGGGC